>CAYPZD010000063.1:0-31581 GCA_964415055.1 uncultured Verrucomicrobiota bacterium
CTTTCCCATGGTTCAATCAATGCCCGCTTGGAGAATAGGCATTTCGGACAGGCTCCAGATAGGTTGGCATTGTTTTGCATTGATCGAACGCCCGTTCGAAGACAAGATTTGTTCATCCATAAAACCATGAACAAAATTGTCGAAATGAAAAACTGTTCCAACTGGATCTCCAGTCTCTGCGTTGCAGCCTTGCTAACCTGGACGAGCATGGTGTGCCTGAATGGCGCCGAACCTCAAGCAACTGCCCCGGCATCCTTGAATGTCATGGAAGGATTCAAGGTCGAACTGCTCTATTCAGTGCCGAAAGACCAACAGGGTTCCTGGGTCGCCGTGTGTGTGGACGACAAGGGGCGCATGATTGCATCGGATCAGTATGGCAGTCTCTTTCGCATCACTCCTCCCCCCATCGGAACCTCCGAAGGATCCAAGGTGGAAGTCATTGATCTCGATATCGGTCATGCGCAGGGTCTGGTTTACGCATGGAATTCCCTCTACGCGGTCACCAACGCCAAGGAACATCAGGGTCGTGGACTCTACCGCATCACCGATACCACAGGAGATGACCAGTTTGACCATGTCGTTCTCCTGAAAAAATTTGCTGAAGAAGGCGGCGAACACGGTCCGCATGCCGTGATTGTGGGACCGGACGAACAATCGCTCTACATCGTCATCGGCAACCAGACAACCATGGTGGAACCCGACATCAGCCGCCCCACCCCGGTGTGGCAGGAAGACTTGCTGTTGCCAAGGATTTATGGACGCGGATTCATGCGTGGCGTTCTGGCTCCCCGGGGCTGGATTGCCAAGACCGATCCTGAAGGCAAATCCTGGGAAATCATTGCAACCGGTTTCCGCAATGAGTATGACGCCGCCTTCAACCGCCATGGTGAACTGTTCACTTACGACGCCGACATGGAATGGGACGTGAACACTCCCTGGTACCGACCCACACGCGTTTGCATGGTCCCCAGCGGTGCAGAATTCGGATGGCGCAATGGCTCAGGTAAATGGCCCGCCTACTACCCGGACAGCCTACCGCCTGTTGTGGATATCGGACCGGGTTCACCAACGGGTGTATGCTTTGGATACGGAACCAAGTTTCCGGCAAAATATCAGGAAGCGTTTTTCATCAATGACTGGAGTTACGGCAAATTGTATGCCGTTCACTTGACACCCAACGGCTCCGCCTACTCCGCCGAGTTCGAAGAATTCATCACCGGCTCTCCCCTGCCCCTGACCGACATTGTGGTAAGCCCCCATGATGGAGCCATGTATTTTGCCATTGGCGGGCGCCGCACCAAGTCCGGACTTTACCGCGTCACCTACACCGGCACTGAATCCACAGCGCCTTCCTCCGCCATGACAGGTGGAGAAGCCGAACGTGCGGTGCGACGCCACTTGGAATCTTTCCACGGACGCCAGGATCCACAGGCCATTATCACCGCCTGGCCGTTTCTCGGCAGCAAAGACAGGTTCCTCAGATTTGCGGCCCGCATCGCCATCGAACACCAACCCGCAGCCTCCTGGTCGGACAAGGTTTTCGAAGAAACAGATGTACATGCTCGCCTGACCGGATTACTGGCTCTGACTCGCGTGGGCACACCCGACCTGAAAGGAAAAATCCTCAACGCCTTGAATGCGATTTCCTGGAACACACTGACCGATGAACAAAAGCTTGAGTTTCTCCGAGTCTACAGCCTCACCTTCATCCGAATGGGTGAAGCCACAGCAGCCGAAGCACAAAAGGCCATCACAAAACTGGACCCTGTGTTTCCTGCCGATGACCGGTTCATCAACGCCGAACTGTGTCAACTCCTGGTTTATGTGCAATCACCGCAAACAGCGGCCAAGGGAGTGGCCTTATTGGAATCCGCCCCCAGCCAGGAAGAACAGATCGATTATGCAAAATCTCTTCGACTCCTGAGAAAAGGCTGGAATTCCAACCTTCAAGAACGCTATTTCAAATGGTTCATCAAAGCGGCTTCTTATCGCGGAGGCGCCAGCTTCAGCAAATTTGTCGAATCCATTAAAACGGATGCCCTCGGCATGCTCACCGACGCTCAAAAAGAATCCATGAAGGACATCCTTGAAGCGGAACCTGAGTTCACCTCGCCACTGGAAGTGCTCGCGGCTCGCAGTTTCGTCAAGGATTGGTCCGTCGACGAACTGGCCAAAGCAGCAGAGGACGGGCTGAAAGGCGGACGCAGCTTTGCCAAAGGTCGGAAGGTCTTTGGGGAGGCAGCCTGTTTCTCATGTCACCGTTTCAGCGGTGAAGGCGGTTCTATGGGACCGGATCTAACCAGCGCGGCGGGCAAATTCAGCGCACGCGACTTGCTGGAGTCCATCATCACACCCAGCAAGGAAATCAGTGACCAATATGCTCCGAGCGTGTTTACTCTGGAAGACGGAGACTCGGTCACCGGTCGCATCGTCAACCTGGGCAACGACAACATTACAGTCAACGTGAACATGTTCGACCCGAATGGCAACGTAGGCATCGACCGCAAAAAAGTCGTCAGCATCGAACCCTCCACCGTTTCCATGATGCCTGAAGGACTCGCCAGCATGCTCGAAAAAGAAGAAATCCTCGACCTGTTGGCCTACGTGCTGTCGAGAGGTGACAAGAACCACGCAATGTTTAAATAACGAAAGCCTCAAGGCCACGTTCCACCAGTAATTTACTATTCACTATTTACTATTTTAAATTCAATCACCACCATTTCCAATCGGAATCGGGAGCGGGCGACCAGATCCAATCAGGTGCTTCATCAGGGAACTTGAAGAAATCGACGTGACCATCCCCAAACAGGATGTTGTTTCGAAACTGGCCCTTGATGTTGTGCCATAAATACTGGACATCATCGTTGCCCCGGTTTGGATGCCAGTTCCAGTCGCCCTGGATGATCTTGTTGACGGGGCTCTGGGCAATTTCGCTGGTCTTCATCGATCGAACCTTGGGATCGCCCTTGATCCCGCACACCATCTTCACGCGAAACGATGAATGGGAAAACTGTGGCAGGTAACTATTGCCGTATGATTTGAAACATTGTTTCACCTTGTGCAACGAGTCGCCTTTGTCAGAGGGACAGGCGAACACTGTTTGACCAGGGGCGTAGTGATTCAATGGTCGCTCCTCATACGGAGTTTCCCAACTGTATAAACCCGGTTGACCAGGCAAATCACCTCTCTGCCCTCCAGCCGTCCCCCAGTTCGTCAAAGCCGGATAGTAATCATCATTGTCATCAGCATACATGATGTAGGCCAGGCCAATTTGCCTTTGGTTACTCAGGCACTTGACGTTTTGAGCCTTGGATTTGGCGCGCGACAATGCCGGAAGCAACATGCCAGCCAAAATCGCAATAATGGCAATCACGACCAACAATTCGATCAATGTAAAACCTCGAATGGACGGTCGATTCTGGATTGGCAGTAAATGGCTCATGGATAGGTGATGATTTTGTGGTTATTTGACGGGAAAATAAAGCATGGTGACGATGTCTTCTTCTTTGGTCACAGCGGGATCACTTTCATAAATCTCGAACCCGGGGAGTTTTTTATTCTGCTGAAACACCTTCGCCTGGGCGCGCATCATGCCGGAGGACCACGCGTTGCCCAGATGATGGTAAGGTCCGGTATGCTTCACTCGAAACACCGGACTCGCGCTCAATTCACCACTGACGAACCCTTCCGGCAAGTTGTCGGGAACCGCTTTCACAGGGTATCCGGTGGTGAACTCCGTGGTTCCTTTGGACAGATGGAAGCTATGATAAGCCGCAAAGGGTTTCTCTCCGATTTCAATGTTGGAACCCTTGAACCACTGCACAAGCTTTTCAAAATCTGCTTTCATCTGATCGCCAATCTGTGCCATGGAACTTTGCGACCGAATCCCGACATATCGGAATCCTTCAAAGTTGATTTGCCCTGGATATTCCAATTTTGAATGCACATTGCCTGTTTCGAGATAGTCCTTCAACATCCGCAAGCCGCGATCATAATCCATCCCTATCATGGCGGTCATCATACCCTTCATGAAAAAGAGAAACCATGGCAAGGAACTGTCCGTGGTCCAGGTCACACGCACACCATCGCCTTCCGGTTGAAAAACAAAGCTGAATGTCGCCTTTGATTTCCAGGGCTTAAGGAAGGTCAAGCGATAATGTATCGCTTGAGGTTTTTGTTCATCGGCAATTTCCACACTACCACTTCCGATGACCTTGCCATCCCAGGCATAACTTTTGCTATCATCTGCATAGGTCATTTGACAATCAGGTTCGCAAATCACCCAGGGAGACCACCGATTCCATTGACGGAAATCACGAATGGTTTCAAAAGCTTTTTCAGGAGGGACGGCTATAACAATCGACTTGTTTACTGCAATCTTTAGCATAAGAACTTCCGTTTTCCATACAGGTTCTGATCCTTGATTAGGTCTCCTTTTGACCTGAGACCTTACCAAGGAATGTGGCTTTGAACAGATCTATTGTGGGAAAAGAAGCTACTAGAAGCCTCTGGCGCGGGTAGGGATCCCGATTGTATCAGTACTGCTCGTCCGTCGCTCAACGTAATGGCAATGCTTGAACCTGTATCAACCCCTCGCGTTATGCCACGCGCCCGCGGCCCTGCGGCAGCAGGGCCTTACCGGAAGCAAAGCTTCTGGCGTAGGTAGGTATGAGCTGCTGCTCGTCCGTCGCTCAGCGTGATGGTGTCCTTGAACCTACATCAACCCCTCGCGTAATGCCACGCGTCCGCGGCCCTGCGGCAGCAGGATCTACCTGGATCAATGTCCTACGTATCGAACTCGATAAATCTTGTTCATCGTGTCGTCGGTGAACAAGATCGAACCGTCCGGCGCTTGTTCACAATCGGTGGGACGACCCAGAATTTCGTTTCCGTCTTTCAGGAAGCTCACGATTTTTTGTTCACCATAAGGATGACCAAATTCGAACAGAATGCGTGACAGACAATACCCCACTTTTTGTGTGGCGTTCCACCCCCCCTTGTAAGCAACAAAAGCATCACCGTGTGCTCCGGACATTCCATCTCCTTCGTAAAACATCATCCCGTTTCCTGAACAATGAGCTGGCATGATCCATTCAGGCACGACGGTTTTGGAGGCCATTTCGATCAAATCAGGATGATCGAGAAAATTCAGATTCGGCATGTTTTTACCTAGTATGTATGGGTGCCCATAAAATCCACCTTTGACGTAGTGATTCAATTCGGCCGGGGGATTATGGTCGGTGATCGGTTGCCCGAATTTGGGATTCTTCAATTCCAGGTTCATGGCAAGTCGATCGATGTCGTGATCCACACCCCATATCTCGTCAGTGCCCGGGCGAATGCAAAGTTCTTCTGTGTTCCGAATACCGGTGGCAAACAGTTCCTTGCCACTTCCATCCAGATTGAAGGTCCAAATCTTCTTCCGATCATTCTCCATGATCGGTTCGTCGGTGGCATTGGTCTGATCCCCGACATGCGTGTAGATCACGTCTTTGTGGATCAACAACGCACGCCATTTATGCCCACCACCAGTGATGGGCAACTGATCTTCTCCAATGACCTTGATCACCTCGTCCGCTTTGCCGTCATGATCCTTGTCCTGGGATTTGTAGATCCCTGTCATGTCCGCAAACCAAAGCCAGCCTTTGTAAAACTGCATACCTTGAAGGATTTTTCCTTTTTCGTAACCTTCAACGTAAGTCGTCAGGCTCTCATAAACGCCGTCACCGTCTTTGTCCCGACAGCTTTGAATCATGCCGTTGTTGGGCACACTCACGTAAAGAGTTCCCTGGTCGTCAAACTCCAGAAAGCGGGGCTTATTGATCGTACTCTCGGCAACGGTCAATTCATAGCCGTCACGCACCCAAACTCCATCGGGAATTTCCTGTGCGCTAACAGAAGATGTGACATGGATGGACAGTGCCATCAGTGAACTGGCAAAAACTGCGCTTCGATTCAGAGGAAGATTCATGGAGCTCATTCTAATGAAGTGAAAAATGAAATCAAGAACCAGAAACAGGCGAACGGACAATGATGTTGCGCTTTGAACCAGGTATGCCAAGATGACGACAGATCGTTCAGCATAAGGAGTCATCAGATGAAACATACTGCCATCATCAGGAATATAGGATGGGCCTTTGCCAGCTTGTTCATGGTGGTTTCTCTGATTTTCCTGCCTCTGATATTGAGTGGCATTGAACACTTTTTACTTGGCTCCCACAAAGTGGAAGATGGCCTGAGAAGACTGGGCATCCACGATGATCTCGGCAAAGTATACGAACCCATTCTGAATGTATTCGGACTCTAGCTCGCGTATTGTTTGATGCAATACCATTGCTCTGGTTTGAGGAAAGCCTATGATCACCCCCCAGATCATGGAAGATGAGTCGTGCAATCTGCTTTTCGTATACGGAACTCTGATGAAAGGAATGGGCAATCCCTTTTCCGGACAATTATCCAGAGCCTCGGAATTCCTTTGCTCCGCAAAGGTAAATGGACGCTTGTATGATGTCCGGGGAGAATACCCATGTGCCGTTGCCAGTTCGGATCCCAACGAGTTGATTCATGGAGAATTATATCGCCTCAACGATCCAACAGCCTTGTTCCAAACATTAGATCCATATGAAGACTGCTACCCAGAGGATGCACACCGTTCCCTCTATATTCGAAGAGTCACCTCGGTCACAACCCGTGAGGAAGAGAATTTAAATGCCTGGATCTACTTCTGGAACAGTTCGTTGGATGGATTAATCCGTATCCCAAGCGGAAATTACCGCTCTTACTGTCATTCATTGGAAGATAGCACCCCAAACGCAGGCCATTAGCCGTAACACCTGAAGTGGATACAAGTCCATCAGCAAAATATCTCGCTCTAATGTTGCATCCGCGACGATTCAACGGCTCTCCCCATTTTGACGGTTTCCGATAAACCGTTGATTTGACTCGCATTCCACTCTATAACACCGGATCAAAGTTAATTGTTAGCATCATTTATGAGTATTTTAATTGTCGGCACCACTGCACTGGATTCCATCAAAACACCTCACAGCGAAAATCCCCGTCTCCTGGGGGGCTCGGCCAGCCATGCGGCCGTGGCAGCCAGCTTCTTTGCTCCCGTCAACCTTCTGGGGGTCGTCGGAGATGATTTCCCCGAAGAATACATCGATCTTTACAAGAAACACGGCATCGACCTGAGCGGACTCGAAAAAGCCTCGGGCAACACCTTCCACTGGGAAGGCGAGTATGAAGTGAACATGAACAATCGTCAGACGCTGGAAACCGACCTGGGTGTCATCGAGGAATGGATGCCCACACTGGGGGACGATCTGACCGATAAGGACTTCGTATTGCTGGCAAACTGTGCTCCCCAGCTTCAGCATCATGTGCTGAAGCAAATGAAACAACCCAAGTTTGTGGTCGCCGACACCATGGATCTTTGGTTGAACATCGCTCGCCACGAACTGGAAGCCCTGTTGAAAGATGTCGACTGCCTCGTATTGAACGACAGTGAAGCACGTCAGTTCATGGAAGAAGACAACGTGGTCGTAGCTGCCCAACAACTCCACAAGTTCGGCCCCAAATACGTGATTGTCAAAAAAGGTGAACACGGCTCCATCCTGTCCGGCCCCAGCGGACTGTTCATTGCTCCCGCCTTCCCGTTGAACAAGGTCATTGATCCGACCGGCGCCGGAGATTCGTTTGTGGGTGGACTGGTCGGTTATCTGGCCAGCCACGAAGGAGACCTTGAAAAGAACCTGCGTCAAGCCATCATCCACGGCAGCGTCACCGCATCATTCTGTTGCGAAGGATTCGGACTGGCTGCCACCACGGAAGCCACGCGCGAGCAGATCGATCAACGCATGGAACAACTCAAGCAGTTGATCGCGTTTTAAGCGTGGTGAATCGGAACAAACGATGAAACAAAAGCGCAACGGACTCGTCGAACTTGTCAAAGAGTTCGGTCAGTTCCTGAAGCAGGAAAAAAAGTGGTGGCTGTGGCCACTGGTGATCATCCTCCTGTTGTTGGGAGCGCTGATCGTTTTTGCTTCCAGCAGTGCGTTGGCTCCGTTCATGTATCCCTTTATGTAAAGTCTCGTTCCATGACCTCTTTGGCCTCATGAAATACATCCTTGGCATTTCGGCGTTCTACCACGATGCAGCGGCCGCTTTGCTGAAGGATGGTGTCATCATCGCCGCAGCCCAGGAAGAAAGGTTTACCCGCCGTAAAAATGACGCCTCCTTTCCCGAACGTTCCATCGAATACTGCCTGGAAGAGGCCGGGATAGGGACAGACGACATCGATGCCGTCGCCTTTTACGACAAACCCATCACCAAATTCACGCGCATGCTTGAAACCTACCTGGCGGTGGCGCCAGGGGGATGGCGCACCTTCCCGCGCGTGCTGCCCACCTGGCTGGCGGAAAAGCTCAATCTCAAGTCAACGATCCGGGACGCGCTACCTGATTACCCGGAAGATCGCCCGGTCTTGTTTACGCAACACCACGAATCCCACGCCGCCTCGGCCTTCTATCCATCACCGTTTGACGAGGCTGCCATCCTGACGGTGGACGGTGTGGGTGAATGGGCCACCACCACGATTGCCCGGGGCAAAGGAAATGCAATCGAGGTGTTGAAAGAGATTCGCTTTCCACATTCGCTGGGCCTTTTGTATTCCGCATTCACCGCTTATTGTGGGTTCAGGGTAAATTCCGGGGAATACAAGCTGATGGGCCTGGCTCCGTATGGAGAACCCAAATACGTTCAACAAATCTACGATGAACTGATCGATGTCAAACCGGACGGTTCCTTCTGGTTGAACATGGAGTTTTTTGATTTCCTCCGATCCGATTGCATGAGCAATGATCGATTCCATCGTCTGTTCGGTGGCCCACCACGCCAACCCGAAACGGATATGGAAGCCCGTTACATGGATGTCGCCCGCTCCATTCAGCAGGTGACCGAAGACATCATGATGAAACTGGCCCATCACACTCGGGAAGTAACCGGTCAGCGCAATCTCTGCCTGGCGGGCGGCGTGGCACTGAACTGTGTGGCCAATGGAAAAATCCTTCAAAAGGAATGGTTCGACCGTCTATGGATTCAACCTGCAGCAGGTGATGCAGGAGGGGCTTTGGGTGCGGCACTATCCGTATGGGCTGCACATCAGAACGACAACAAACTTCCAGCGGATTCCAAAAAAGGCAAGGACCTCATGATGGGATCCCTGTTGGGCCCTGCGTTTGATACGCCAACCATCCGTCGATGCCTCGATTCGCATCAAGCAGTTTATCACGCATTTGAAGATGGAACACAGCTCAATCAACAAACTGCCGAATGGCTGGCCAATGAAAAAGTTGTCGGATGGATGCAGGGACGTATGGAATTTGGCCCGCGGGCTCTTGGCAACCGATCCATTCTCGGTGACGCACGATCCCCCAGGATGCAAAGTCTGATCAATCGTAAGATCAAATTTCGGGAATCTTTCCGCCCCTTTGCCCCCATCGTTCTGGAGGAAAAAGCGGGAGAATATTTCAATCTCAAAGGACACGATTCCCCCTACATGCTGCTGGTGGCGGATCTATTGGAAAGTCGACGCAAAAGCGTTTCACAGGAACTGAAGGAATTGGAACGACTACATGCCGAACGATCCGAACTGCCCGCGATCACCCATGTGGATTATTCCGCCAGGATCCAAACCGTTGACGACACCCGCAACCCGGAATTGCATCAATTGCTCAAAGCCTTCGAAACGTTGACGCACTGCCCGGTCCTGATCAACACCTCTTTCAACGTACGGGGCGAGCCGGTCGTATGCACACCCGACGATGCCTATCGATGCTTCATGAATACCGAGATGGATTACCTGGTGATCGGAAACATCTGGATGTCCAAAGCCGAACAAAAACTGGATCGCCCCAAGCAACAATTCATCCCCATTCCCGATTGATTTCATGAAACTGCAGCTCAAAGAAAACCCCATCGAATGGCTCAAGTTCACTGCCGTGATTGGAACCATGCTTGGCCTGGTCTGGACCTTGGGCAGCTACAAAGGGTGGCACACCCAGGCATGGTGGTGGGGGTGGATTCCAGGACTGGCGGCAACAGGATGCTGCGCTGTTTTTCCAAGTTGGTTCAGAGGATTCTATCGAACCGGCACAACCTTCTTTTTCCATGTCGGCCAGTTCATGGGCAAAGTGATCCTTTCTTTCTTTTTCGTCCTGATTGTCACACCTTTTGGACTGGTCATGCGCGCCGCCGGTAAAGACTTGCTGAAACTCAAAAGAGATCCAAAAGCAGAAACTTACTGGTGTCCCCCCGGTAAGACGGGCGGGCATGACAAGATGTTTTAACCAACACAACCTGGATGATCGGCGTTAGGCACTGCAGAAAATGTGGCGAACAAATGGCCGTTGTTGGCAGTCAGGGCCACATGCGATGTCCTCACTGCGGATGCTGGCTTCCCACTCCGGAAAGTTGGACTCCCATATGGATTATCGCAGCACTGATCCTCATCCTTTGGTGGATTTTTTGGTAATGTTTACCATACTAAATCATCAAAATCCCTTGGGCAATTTCACGATTTTGACATCCTGCTTGCAGGGAGCGGGATCCTTACGATCCTGATCCGGAATGGCAAGCAGGCAGGATCCATCACCCAAAACCAGCAACCGATGATCTGCCGGAGCGGCGAATTTGCCCGCCGCCTCAACTACAAAAGGTTCACCACTGCTTGGAACAGCCAAAATATCACCCGCAAAACGCGAAGTAATGATGGTGCCCGCCGGAGTAAACGCAATGCCATCCGCGGTCCCCACATCTGATTTCAACGGTGCCGGCAAGGTCGTTCGGGGAAAGGAGGTTTCAGGGATGACGTAGATGGCGGTCCCTTCCGGTGACTGACCGCCCATGGTCACCACACAGACAGCTTTTCTGTCGGCCCAATACCCCACACCATTCGGCACTCCGGGGATGGGAGTAAAACTGACCTGACCAAAGACTTCATCCGTCTTGGTCTTATCCTTGCGAGTCAGCGCATCGATGGCACCATGCTCAATGCGTATCAGCCCTGGATGCCCCCCTACTTTGGGCTTCAGCCGATCTCCTCCTTTTGCCGTATCGGTCACGTAAAGATTTCCGTCTGCATCAAAGGCAAGGCTGTTAGGCAATAACGTGATATGCCCCAAAATCTGTGCGACTTTGGATCCGGCCCCCAAAGCCAACTCTCCCAACTGACGTCCGGTGTCGGGGTTAAAAAACCGGATTCCCGTTCGCTGTCCTCGATGCGTCGTGACAGGTTTGCCTTTCGCGTTCACCTGAAGGGCGATCCCGTGATTGACCAACAGGGTTCCCTTTGGAAAACGTGCCGTAGCCCTGGGGAGAACGGCAATCCCAACATTGGCGCTCAATCCTTCAATGAAACGCAAATCATCCACGGTAACATGCCCCGTGTCATCCACCGACAACTTGCTGATCGATCCATTGCCTCTGACAAAACCAACAAAACTTCGATCCGGACCAAACACATCCGATCCGCAGTTCGAGACGAACAAAGTTTTTCCATCCAGACTGAAGGCGACACTTTCCGGACGATGAAATGAGGACAATACCTGAACATGCCCGGAATCAGCCGCCTGAGCAAAAGTCTGCATCCAACCAGTCAGCAAAGTGAGAGCTACGGATAGTTTTAAATTCAATAGATTCATGATGCATCCACAAAAACAAATGTTCATGCATTGGTAAAACCAAAAAGAAGCGATTGTCCAGGTTCCCCAATTTGGCGCCCCTCGGGCAAAGGAGTGGGATAAAGGAAATCAACATGCAACGAACACTTGAAAACTCCTGACAATGCTTGGACAATCTCCACCGTGTTGATTTCCTGGCTGATCAAACTCCGGAAAAAATCAACCAACAAACAAGTATGACCGCACCCGAATCCACAGACACTTTATACTCCCGCATCGGAGGCCATGATGGTCTTCGAACTCTGCTGACGCACTTTTACGCCGATGTGCGGCAGCATGCTGTGATCGGCCCCATCTTCCGGGCCCGCATTCAGGACTGGCCGGCTCATATTGAGAAGATTGCCGGATTTTGGTCGGGATTAACAGGAGGACCACCGATGTACGGCGGTGGGCTGATGGCAAAACATATGCCTCTTGGACTCGCCGAGGAACACTTCGGTCACTGGTTGACTTTGTGGGCTTTTCATTGTGACCAACACCTGACATCAAAGGATGCAGATATGCTCAAAGCATTGGCACATCAAATTGGGGGACGCTTGAAACAACATACCGTTAACTGAACAGCCATGGCAAAAGTCTTTGAAACCATCGACGATTCCATCCGAAACTGGATCGCCGACCAGAAAATATTCTTCGTTGCATCAGCCCCTTTGTCAGGAGAAGGCCTGGTCAATTGCTCCCCCAAAGGGCTGGACACTTTCAGAATCCTCGGCCCAAAGAAAGTTGCTTATCTCGACTTCACCGGTAGCGGAGCGGAAACCATCGCCCACCTTCGGGAAAACGGCCGCATCGTCATCATGATGTGCGCCTTTGAGGGACCGCCCCGAATCATGCGGTTTCATGGAAGTGGTCAGGCACATGAGATAGGTTCCCAGGAGTATGAGGCTCTAACTCCTCTTTTCGAGGACCTGACGGGGGCTCGTTCCATCGTGGTGGTGGATATCCAGCGAATCGGTGATTCCTGCGGATACGCAGTCCCCCGGTATCAGTATGTGGAGGACCGGGAAGGATTGAACAAATGGGCTGAGAAAAAGGGAGAGGACGGAATTGCTCGATACCAGCAACAGAAGAACCGCGTCAGTCTGGACGGACTCCCAGCCATGCGCTCAAGAGACTGAGCCGTACGATTCAAGAAACAAGAAAACTGTGGATGGGGTTTGCGAAAACTCCCACCCACAGTCGAGACTTATGAAACATGAATGGGTTCAATATTTTTAAAGCCACTTGAACCAGATGGCGTCATAAATTCAAAAACTACAAGGCCTGCTTCCAGTGCATCATTTCCTGGGTCAAATGTGCCGATAGAGTGGCAAAAGAACTTCCAAGGTCGATGGCCCGCGTCGCTTCATCTTTTTTCCCGGCTAGCGCCAGTTCCATGATGCGGGCGGTCTCGGTATGGACCTGTGCATGCAGATCGCAAACCTTCGCGTAATTTGGAAATTTGAGCAATTTCGCCTTCTCGCCGTCGAGCCATTTGCCGAAATCGCAATGATGTGGAGATCGGACATGCGTGACTTCAAACTCACTGGATTGTTTGTCAATGGCGTCCTTTAGCCGCACCTTCCACATCCCGTGCGCTGAAATGGCCTTGGTAATTTGCTTTTTGATTTCTTCGTTCATTTTTTTGGCTTGTGTTCAAATTCTGTTGATAAACGGAACATATCCCACATTTTTATCGGAATATTGAAAACAGATATTAATCCCGAATGTAAAAAAACTGTCATAAAACGCATCCACATGTCGTGGTGCCTTACAAAGCATCCCTCCAAGCCATCATTGCCTGAGTCAAGTGAGCCGACTTGTTGGCAAATTCTCCCCCAAAGGCGAGAGCCTCATTCGCGGCCTCTTTTTGACCACTGAGAGCCAATGTCATGATACGTGCGGTTTCTTCATGTACCTGTGCATGCAATTGACAAACCTTGGGATAGTGGGTGTAGTCAACAAGTTTTGGTTTTTCAGCATCCAGCCACTTCCCAAAATCACAATGATGCGTCGACCTCACATGTTCCACTTGAAACTCACTTGCTTGATTGTCAATCGCTTCCTTGAGTCTCACTTTCCACATTCCATGAGCCGAAATTGCCTTGGTAATTTCCTTCTGAATCTCTTCTTTCATTTTTTGGCAGGTAAAGGTTTCTCTTTCTTACAAGCGTTAAATGCTCATACAATGTTGTATCGGACTATTTCGAAATAAGTTTAATTGGCTTCAAGAAAACCGAATCATTTCACTTCACAGCGGAAATCTTTGGCTCCTGAATCCAAGCCACATTAATATTTTGGACATGGATTGATCATTGAACGTGCAGTGTCTTATGATACGTTACCTGTGTTTCACAACTCATCCAGATAGGATATGATTACTGACAAACAACTTTCTGCTGCCAGAACAAACGCATTTACGCTGATCGAGCTACTGGTGGTCATTGCCATCATCGCCATCCTGGCGGGGATGCTCCTGCCTGCCTTGAGCAAGGCAAAATTCAAAGCGAACCAGATTTATTGCCTGAACAATGAAAAGCAAATGGGCATCGCCATCGCCATGTATTCAAGTGACTTTGACGAACGGTTTCCATTGGCCAAAAATTGGGGACGATCCTGGGGGGAATCCTTTGTCCAGCAGGGGGCGACCAAATGGCTGCCGGAATTGCTCGAACCCTATCTGACAAGAAATAACATGACCAATCATGTTGAAGAAGCCGACCATGACCATAGCGGCCCACACCCAATCCCGGAGAAAAGCATCTGGGCATGCCCGACTGGCATTAAAACCAAAGACCCGGATGTACCTCGATTGGACGACTTTCTCTTGGCCAACGATCATGTGACCTACGTCTGGAACCACATTTATCTGAAAAAAGACAACTCCTCCTATGAAGTGGACCGACCGGTCAGCGGACGCCGAACCGCCGCGGTGGTCGCGCCGTCGCGAGCTGTTTTGTTATGGGAGATGCCTTACTGGAATCCCCAGATCTCGGCTCACAAAGATGCCCTGAACCTTGTCTTCGCCGACACCCACGCCGAATTGGAGAAACGAAAACCCGACGAGCAGGACTGGTGGCGTTACCACAGTCGTCGCGGTTGGGACGATTCGGATCCCACCGGCAACACGGATTTACAATAGTGACAATCGATCACCAGAATCATCAAAACATGAACGCAGCTTTCATACAGGAACCCGGACCACCCGAGGTCATTCAATACGGATCATTCCCGGAACCCTCCCCCGCCTCGGGGCAGATCTTGATTCAAACCGAAGCCGTTTCCATCAATCCCATCGACACCTACATTCGTGCCGGCAAGATCCCGATGGAAATACCCAAGCCCTATGTGCCGGGATGTGACTTTGCTGGAAAAGTGATTGGATTGGGTGAAGGCGTCACCCGGTTCAAAGAAGGCGACCGGGTCTGGGGAAGCAACCAGGGACTCTTGGGCAGACAAGGAACGTTCGCTGAAAAAATTGCCGTCGACGCCTGCTGGGCCTATCCCATTCCCGATACCGTGCGCTCCGAAGATGTGGCGGCCGTTTCACTGGTCGGCATCACAGCTCATCTGGGACTCTTCGCCGAGGCTCAATTACAGCCGGATCAGACAGTGTTTGTCCAGGGAGGCAGCGGAGGTGTGGGTTCCATGGTGGTCCAAATGGCAAAGATCGCAGGCGCACGCGTCATAACGACAGCGGGAAGCCAGGCTAAAGCAGACGTGTGCCGGTCATTGGGAGCGGACGAAGTCATTCTTTACAAGGAAGCATCCGTAGCCGACCAACTCAAGGAACTCGCGCCAGAAGGTGTCTCCGTCTGGTGGGAAACGTTGAGGGAAGCGGATTTCGACCTGGCCGTTGCATCCATGGCTCCGCGGGGTTGTATGATCTTGATGGCCGGTCGTGATGCGCGTCCCACCTTTCCTGTGGGACCATTCTATGTGAAACAATGCCGACTCCACGGATTCGTGATGTTTGGCGCCACGGCGGAAGCCCAGGCAACCTGTGCCAAAGACATCAACCAATGGATGTCGGAAGGCAAACTGAAGTCCCGCATCGATCGTGTCATGAAACTATCGGACACGGCCGAAGCCCATCGACTTCAGGCTGCCAACACCGTGGAAAACTCCGGCGTGTTGACGGGGAAAATTGTATTAACCCCCTGATCCAGCAACTTCATTCACCCAGCTTCCATGATTTAAATGCATCATGAAACGATCGGGCAGCTGTTTCGATGGCCGCCCAATCGCGGTGCTTCACGGCATCTTGAGGAAACAGAGGAGATCCCAAGCCGAAGGCGTCTGCACCGGCTTTGAGGTATTCAAGCATGCGCTCAACGGTCACTCCTCCGGTCGGAGCAACACGCACTTCAGGCATGGGAGCTTTGATCGCCTTGATATAATTCGGACCCAGCGTGTCAGCCGGAAAGATCTTGGCCGCAAGGGCACCGGATTCGTAAGCACGATACACTTCCGTTGGAGACATCGCCCCCGGAATGAATGGGAGGTTTGCCTCCTGACAACATCGGATCACTTCATCATTAAGGTTCGGAGTTACGATGTAATTAGCCCCCGCTCGGATCGCTTGCTCAAAACGCTCCGGCGAGGTAACAGTGCCGGCGCCAATCTGCATCGAGGTCCCCTCACGCGCTCGAACAGCTTCCTGAATCTGCTCCGCCGCTCCCTCCGTGTTCATCGTGATCTCCAACATGTTCAATCCCCCCCTGGCAATCGCCTCAACAATGGGCGCCACACTGTCCAAAGGGAAACCCCGCATGATCACCACCAAAGGCATTTCCCAAAAGGTTGTCTCATTGAAAACCGGCTGTTTCATAAAGTGAAAAATGTGTCGGGTTGCGCCGTCGTTAAATCAAAATCCTTTGCCCCAGCCAGGAAGCATTATCCAAATCCTCCGCCTGGACAAATTGAAGTCGATCCACCCTATCAAGATGCTCCGCCGCTTGACGGTATAGCGCACTGAATCTTACCCCGGCAGCAATCAAAACAGGTAGTTCTTCCGGATAATGCTTGTCGATCTGCAGCAACTCTTCCCCGATCAATAACCCCAGCAAGAACCAGATGTTATCATGAGCCGGAGCGGAGTGGAGCACCCCACGAGTTCTGGTTTGAAACAGGCCTCCAAGCAAACCACTCTGTTTGGCCCGAAAAACACCACTTTTGAAGGCCTCCTGCTGGGACTCCAGGACCATTTTGAATTTTTGATCAAAGACCGTTGCCAAATCAACGGTCGCCTGTAAAACACTGTGTCTGGACAGAACTTCCAGCAGTTCACCCGTCATGTAGGTTTGGACAGACTGCATGACTCCATCCCGAATCACGACATGTTTGGAATGAGTCCCTGGCACCACGGCAAGGCAATGACCGGCAATTGAACGATAGGTCGGACATGAAAAAATGCCCATCAATTCGGTTTCCTCGCCCCGCATCATTTCATCCTGCGAACAGACGCCTGAGATCAAGCGGCAATCGATGGTGACGCCGGAATCCAGGGAAAGCTCCCTGGACTGAACAACAGCCCCGGAACCATCCAATGGAAAAGGCATGCGGGCATAAGGCAAATCCACCCAACCGATGGACGAGGAAGCCATACCGGAAAGCATCATGCGGATGCTTTTGACGGCCATCCCTTTGGATTGGAGCATGTCCTGGCATTCCTCACTCAGAAATGTTTCGAACAAAGACGAACGGTCGATCCCTTCCTTGACCGATCGTAGATAAATGGATTTCACCCCGACATCGCGCTTGGATTCAGCCAATTTCACACCACGTTCAACATCAATCAACCGGAGGCGAAAGGAAGAAGTGCCCCAGTCGCAACTCAAGAAGAGTGACGATTCCGAAGGATCCTGTGTTGCAGATTGAGAGTTCATACCCATGTTGTTCAAATTCGCATTGCCTGACCAATGAGACTTGGATACTGTGAACCCCGGATTCCCAATGAAAGAAAAAAACATGACTTCCATGCAATTTACCCAAAGAGACGTGGCTCGCTTTTGTTGCGGTGGCCTGCTCGCCCTTTCCGTTTGGACAACACACTCCGTCAGTGGACAAATCATGCTGTCGGGCAATGAAAACAAGATCGATCTGAACTCCGGAGCGGCCGCTGTCGTGGATGGTGCAGGTACGGATTCGATCACTCTACTGGATTTTTTAGAATTCCCCCCCAAGACAACCCACTTGGACAACATCCCCAATTCGGTCATTGGCCCCCCCTCCAATATTGCCATCTCACCCGATGGCAGGCTGGCCCTGATCGCCAATTCGTTGAAGATCGATCCCAATGATAAAACACAGTGGGTGCCTGAATCCTATGTGCATGTGATGGACCTCGAAAGCAATCCACCCAAAGTCATCGGGCGGGCAAGCACCCAAGATCAACCTTCCGGCATTTCGTTTTCACCAGATGGAAAAATGGCTTTGATTGCCAACAGAGCCAGTGGCAGCATCACAACACTTGCGCTGTCAAAAGACGGTTCGGCAGACACCCTGGGGCATACTCCGGTTTGCGATCCGGAACTAAGCCTCTCGGATATCGCCATCAGCCCCGACGGAACCACCGCACTGGCAAGTGTGCAAAAAGGAAGCTACCTGGCGGAACTGAAACTAGATGGCAATGAACTGACGGTGACGGGACGCAAATACTCCGTGTATGGACAACCTTATCGCGTTGTGATTTCACCCGATGGACGATACGGCATCACGGCAGGCGCCGGTGCCGGCGGTGATCCCATTGATCCGGACGCGGTCACCATCGTTGATTTGAAAGCAAATCCGCCCGCTGTCATTGATCACATCACCATTGATCCAATCACGGAATCCCTGGAAATCAGTCCCGACGGCAAACTCATCGCCGCAGTCTGCATGTCCGGTTCCAACCTGGCCTCGGACAACCCTCACCGGACCGAAGCAGGAAGTCTAGTCATTTTGAAACGCACGAGAAGCGGTTACGAAGTCAGCCAAAAACTTCCCACCGGACGCATCCCGGAAGGCGTGGCTTTTACATCAGACGGCAAATACCTGGCTGTCCAATGCCACCCATCAAAGGAAATCTGGTTATACAAAATACGTGGGACCAAAGTGAGAGACACCGGCGAACGCATCAAAACCCCGGGCTACCCATCCTCACTGAGAGCTTCCTCACGGTAAGCAAACCATCCATCGGACAAACGGCAAATCTGGAGTGCTCCGAGCTATCGGAGCTCTGGATACACCAGGGAAAGGTTGTGCTCCTCTCAAGCCAATGGCAATCCACTCCACATGGATAAGTCCACAGGAGTGTACTTTGAAAGTGACCTGTGTATACGGACCGTATCCAAAGCGGTGCTGCACACCGCACTCCAGAGGCGCGTTAAGAGATCATGGAAATTCACCCCTGATCCTATCTGCGACCATCAGCGCAAATCTGCGGATAAATAACAAACTTTCTTGGCTCAACCTGAATACAATAACCATTCAAAAGATTACTGCCCAACTTTCAAGTCGCTGGTACGTTGTCGAAGCCAATCCCAATCGGTGGGCGGATCAGCGGCAAAACTTCCGCCCACGCCTCCCTGGATCGGAGGACGCACGGTTCCTTCAGGACCATTGACCTGCCATCGATGCCCTTCGGAATGCCCGTCTGCATAGGATAAATTTGCACCCCCATTGTGATAGCTGGCAGGTAGGTTCCCCCACTCATAATCACCCAGACGATTCATGAAAAAACCATCATTGATCGTGTCCGGATGTTCCCCGAGAAAAACATGGATTTCCGATGGACGACGCACGCCTGTTGATTTGAAGAACTGGAGGTAGTCGGGATTAAACTCATCCACCAAAACCCCGGGATCGCCAACCAAATGATTCAGGGAGTAACTACGGATGCGAGGACCATTGGCGGCACGTGTCTTGTCGGAAGGACACCGAAAAACAGCCACCGAATGCCCGACGTAAGGGCCCAATTTACCATGGGTAACATAGACGATGTTGGTGTTGTCCGGAGCATTTTCCCAATCCAGCACGTGATTCACCCAGTTATTGCGATCCTCACGCGTCTGACCAATGCCATGGTTATTCATCAACCGATCCTCGTTGTCATCCCCATACAAGGTCCACCCCAGGCTCATCTGTTTGATATTGCTGAGGCACGCAACACCCTGCGCTTTGGCCTTCGCCTTGGACAACGCAGGTAACAACATCCCCGCCAGAATGGCAATAATGGCAATCACCACCAGCAACTCGATCAACGTAAACCCCCGCCTTCGACTCGCGTAAACGTGGCCACAACCTGATACATAACTTCGCATCCCCCAAGCCTGCTTTCACCCCAGATTAAAATCAAGCTTGAGATGATGCTCCTTCCATTCTCTTCAATCGGATCCCTACTCAACCACCGTCCCGTCTCGGGGTTGAAATACCTGAAGCCATATTCTAAATACTCACCCTGGCAACGTAGCCGTAAATCACCTCTATAAAACATGCGCTGGAAATTCGACAGATTCCTTTTCAATCTACTTGTCGTTGACTCCAGATTCAAAACTGGCTTTGAAATGGATTTGATGCGTATTTGTCTCAACCATGGATGCGGAAATAAAGAACTCTAACGTTGAACTTTCCAGCACTCCTGATGAGCATTCTTTCATCTCGTGAGCATCCCACCATTTGACCCCACCTGTTGGAGATTCCTTCTCAACTCCCCATGGAAACTTATTCGTGTAGAGAACGATTGTCGGACTGAAACTAGCTAGAAAGATCTTCAATTCATTAGATTCACACTGGAATTTGCCAATGTAAGAAGTTGTGTCACCAAATCTCAATTGAGCAATTGCAATTTCTTTGCTCAGAGGGAATTTACAGGCGTATATTCTTTCTAATCGGTTGATAGATTCAACTGCATCCACGTTAACGTAATTTGCACACCCAATGCCAAGTGCCAAAAGACATAAGACCAGACCAGATAGAATACTGTTTGAGTAATATGTTTTCATGTCGAAAATCAGTTGAAAGGCCAAACATCCGATACGGCATGGACAGTTCCACTATCATCACCAATGTCAAAATTGACATCGGGACTGTCCCATTTGTGTCATTTGGGGTCAGCCCTCAAATCAATAATTAACAATACCTGGGCAGCCAGTTGGACGCAGTCAAATCCTTTTTCACCTTCAATCTTTTTACTTGTTTTGTTTTTTGAGGGCTGACCCCAATTGGGCCCTCAACCGTCTTCACGGTTTCATTTTGTTATCAGATATTTGATCTGTTCCCGCGAACAGATGCATGACTCTTATTATGCGCAAAGCTACAGGTCAACATGTTTTTTATGTTTTATGCAGTTAATTGACTTTGTGGTTATTCTAAACATTATTAAAGTCGTTTTTTAGATATAGTTGTAGCGTTTTCGGTATAATTGTAACAAAGTTAAACTTTCAAAGCCCGTTTCCTGCATGGAGTGATTTCTTCACGGTGCTTCGAATTATGGAGCAACAGCTCGTGCAGGCCCTTTCGGGGCCATGGCGGCAGACCATACGAGAGGGCTTTGAGTTGCATCGCACTGTAACACAAGGCAACATGAATTCCTCATTTTTATTATGGAACGTATTTATAAGCCCCATGTTTGGCTGAGGGAGCACGCCCCTCACCTTTTCAATTGCCATCTATTGATGTGGATCATGTTCTTACCGAAACCGTATCTTACGGCAGACTGGGTACAGGATTTTGAACAACAAAACCCACGCACCCGTCCCACACTGGAATCGCGTTACACCTCTTCCGAACGAGACAGCTTCCTCATCGAGGCTTCCCTATATTCCATCACCTTTGCACTCGACCAACCGGGAGGTCACCGAATCCATTCGGTGGAACAAAACGGAAGAGGTGTGCTTGAAAATGGATTCTTCGAACTCACGGACTCAGAAGGGGGCACCTGGAACACCCGACTTGCCAGGACACCTTCCCGCGTCAATCTTTACCGCAGGGGCCCCTACTATCATGAAATTCACTGGTTGGATGTCGTCTGGCATAATGACCTGGGCACAGCGTTGCCCGTAAAAGGTGAGGTCATTTTCTATTGTTATCCTGAATTCTTTCGATGCGGCATCGTGCTGCATCCCACCGAAGAAGTTTCCCTGAAAACACTTTCCTTCCAAATGACCGGTTTGCAGTCGAAACCGGTGACGACGAAGCCGAAGGAATTCACAGCAGACACGCTTCTCCTGGAACACCAGAAAGGAGCAACCGCTTTGTTCCCAACCATCGAGCCACATGGGAAATGGTCTTTCCCTGCTGCCGACGTCAGCCTTTTGACCTGGGATATTCAGCCCACACCCTCAGCTCAAAGCCCTGACAGGCGCTGGACATTTGGATTCGGATTCATCCCGTTGAAAAAAGAATCCGGCATCATCAACTGGGATCCGTTAAGGGCTCAGCTCACTCCATTGCAGGGGGAACAACTGACCTTGCTGAACGGATTGTCATTTCAATATGATCACCTACGGGGTGATTATGCGGTTGCAACGCACAACCCCGGATCGTTCAGTTACCATTATTATGAAGCGCCCAATGGGTATCTCCGGGCAAAAACAAACATTCACAACAACGATATCCCAAGAAAAATCTACCTGCGACATGAAGTGGGGAGCGGGAGCAAAGGCCAGGTGGAATGCGGTGTTGTGTTGGATGAAGCCGATGAATTGATGCCCATCCTGACGCAAATCAGCAAAAACTTTTCAGGCGAGAAGGAAGAGAAATTCTACAACCCAACCGACACTCCGTTCAGTGAAATCATTTTCCCACTTCATTTCGACAAAAACGAACACCGCACCTTCTCGAGCCTGCAACTCTACCAAAACTGGGGCAACCATCCTCTCAAACAATTTTCCTCACTGGGCGCCTGGATGGATTACTACCACATGTCGACCGGCGTCACGGAAACAACCTGCTACGTTCCATTCATGTTTTACACCGGCATCAGCATCGCCGACCTGCGTGGCATGAGCGGCACCATGTGGACCAGTCAACCTCAACACGACAACGTGGGAGGTCATCTCTTCCTCGAATACCATCCAAAAGATCAACCTGGAAAGAAAGTCGCCCTCGAGTATGTCGGAACCGATTTCCATTCCACCGGGCCAGCCTGGGCTCACGTAACACTGCATTACTTGTCGGAGGACGAACGACTTAAAGTGTCCCTGGAGGCTTTTGAATTCCCGCAGTTGGATGAATTGCGCAGTTTCATCCGCTTGCGCATGGAGGCATTGGATGACATCCCGATCGAAGACTGGGCAACTGATTTTCGCATCATGCAAATTGACACGCGCACCCAAAGTCTCCGCTACCAAAAAGTCACCTGGACCGATGCGAATGATCAAATCATCACACGCGACATTGCATTGAACGACACCTGGACACTGAAAGGTGAAGCACTTTCGAAACGAGCCCCCACCGCCGTGCTGTGGAATTCCCCCAAAGGGAACAACGCCTTCATCGTTGAAAACTGGCATGGAACCATCGGAGGAAAAGAAGTGACACGACTGGGAATTTCCTGCGAGGGCAGAAAAGATTTAAACACGAACCTGGCACTCCACCCCTTGACGGAATCAAATGGATGGATCAAGGGCGACAGACTGGAACTGGATCTGTTCATCATGCCTTTCGGAAAAGAAAACACCGACTTTCAACCCGCTTTGACCGAACGGAATCGATACGGTCTGAACCCGGTAAAGTTAACAGCCCAATCGAACTGCGAAGTGCTTTCGTCCTTTCCTCCACGCCTTCTCTGGAAAGGAGACTCGGCAACATTCGATCTACAAGGAGGCTACTCAATGATCACGGTGCAGGTGGAAGGCCTTCCTGATTACAAGAAATGGCGCATCCAAAAGAACGTCGGACAGCAGTGGGAGGATATTCAACATGGTAATCCGGCGTCGAAAAAAGGGATCCAAGGAGAAGGACAACAGCGATATGTGGGAAAAGACGGCAAATTTGGGGTTTCTTTTCGCGTGAATTTGGATGGTAAAAACACCCGTTACCGCCTCGTCCGCCATTGACGACCCATATCAGGAGTTCTATGCTCCCAGCGTAAACCAGTAACTGAAACACGAACCAAAAAACACACATGTACGAGACTTTTAAACGAAGCCTGGCCATCCTGGCAGTCACCATCACCGCAGGAATGTTCACCGCCCCGCATTTGAGCGCCGAAGAGTCCGAATTCTCATCGGCAACCATTGATCTTGGATGCGTGGTCAGCGATATTGAAAAATCTGTCACTTTCTACACAAAAGCTATTGGTTTCAAAGAAGTGCCAGGATTCTCCGTTCCAGGAGATTATGCATCCAAGGTGGGATTGACTGATGGAAAAGATTTGAACATCAAGGTGCTGAAACTCGGAGAAGGACCGGGAGCGACCAGCTTGAAACTCATGCACATCAAAGGTGCCCGCAGCAAGCAAACCGACAACAGCTTCATTCACTCTCAACTCGGATTCAGCTACCTGACCATCCATGTCAAAGACACTGCCAAAGCACTCGAACGGCTCGATAAAGCGGGCGTCAAACCCATCGCGAAAGGTTCACAGGAATTACCCCCTTCATTGGGAAGCGGTGTCTACCTGACCATTGTCCGGGATCCGGATGGCAATTTCGTGGAGCTGGTAGGGCCCAAATCTTAACAGAACGAAATCTCAACACATACCAGAATCAGGCAACCCTCATTCAATAAAACGATTCCCTTATCAGACATGCGCATGAGACGTCTCACCTCCCCCCACCTCATCCACTGGCTGCTGGCGGTGGGTTGCTATACTTTTGGTTGGTCCACCCACGCCGATTCATCGGGATCCGACATCCATTTCAACAAGGACATCCTCCCGATCCTGTCCAAACACTGCTTTGCCTGTCACGGTCCGGACAAACAACAACGCAAAGCCGACCTGCGACTGGACACACAGGAGGGCTTGTTTGCCACACTGGACGGCGTGGCCGTGGTGAGCCCGGGGAAACCGGAGGCGAGTTCGTTGGTCGAACGTATCCGGACGCACGATCCGGACGACTTGATGCCGCCTCCGGAATCAAAAAACCCCATGACGCAGGATCAGATCGACCTGTTGACAACCTGGGTCGAACAAGGAGCCGAGTGGGAAGGACACTGGGCTTTTGTTGCTCCGCGCGTTCCAGATCTCCCGCAGGTGAATCAAAGTGATTGGACTCGCAACCCCATCGATCATTTTGTGCTGTCCAAACTCGAATCCAACGGACTTCCCCCCAATGAAGCAGCTGACCGGGCAACCTTGATTCGGCGAGTGGCATTTGACCTGACCGGACTTCCCCCTTCCCCAGCAGAAGTAAAAGCATTCGAAGAAAACACCGATCCCAGCGCCTACGAGCAAATGGTGGACGACTACCTGAACTCTCAGAAATTCGGCGAACGCATGGCGCTTGCCTGGATGGATCTGGCGCGTTACGGAGACTCGAGTGTTTATCACGCCGATGGACCGCGTTACATGTGGTTATGGCGGGACTATGTCATCAACGCCTACAACGACAACAAACCATTCGACCAATTCACCATCGAACAACTCGCGGGAGATCAAATCCCCGGGGCCGACACCTGGCAGAAAGTGGCCTCCGGTTTCAACCGCAATCACGGCACCACGGACGAAGGAGGAGCCATCGCCGAAGAATATCGGGTGGAATACATCGTCGACCGGGTCAAGACCACCAGCATGGTGTGGCTGGGGCTAACCATGGAATGCGGTCAGTGCCACGAACACAAATACGACCCCATCTCCCAGAAGGAATACTATCAGTTCTACGCCTTCTTCAATCAAGCCAGCGATCCTGGCATGCAGACACGCAACGGTAACGAGGCTCCTTTTGTTCGATTCTATCAGGACGATCAACAGGCTCGACACGACGCATTGACCGAAGAAATCAAACAGCTCAAAAAAACTCACAACTCCAGCAAACCCGATCTGGAACTCGTCAAAGCCTGGTCCATCGACGAGCAATCCAAACTGGAACCCGACCTACCCGAAACCAGTCCCTGGAAACAGCTCGGCCCTTTGAGCTCGGGTGACAAGAATGAGGTGTTTGCAAAGGATTTCGGACCTGAATCGAACCTGGATTTGGAAGCGGAAATCCAGGAAAAGAAGTGGGTTGAGAAAAAGAAATACAAAGATGGGGCAACGATTGACCTCGGACTACCCGCCAACTCGGCCGTTTATCTTTACCGAACGCTCACCAGTGAAAACGATGCAACCATCAAGGTTTCGTTGGGCAGCGACGATGCGATCAAGTGCTGGTTGAATGGCAAACTCGTTCTGGAAAACAACGCTGATCGCGGTGTGGCGCCCGATCAGGATTTTGCGTCGCTGAAACTGAAAAAAGGTGAGAACACCTTCCTGATGAAGATCGTCAATGGCGGCGGCGGCAGCGGCTTTTACTTCAACCTCACAGGGAGCAACATTCCCGAGGAAGTTCGAAACGTTTTAAAGGTAGCGGCCGATGACTGGAACGACGAGCAATACAAGACACTCGAAAAACACTATCAAACCAACCTTTGGCCTGAAGGTTTGAAACGGGCCGAAACCATCGCAAATCTGGAAAAGGAAGAAAAAGACCTGCTGCAATTGGTTCCGACCTCCATGATCATGGGAGATTTACCGGATGGACGTGACACCTACGTTTTGATGCGTGGACATTATGCTTCCCCCATGAAGGACGAAGTCATCAAGCCTGATGTGCCCGCATTCCTACCGGACCTTCCAGAAGGAGCACCGCGCAATCGACTCGGCATGGCTCAGTGGCTGGTCGCTCCCGAACATCCACTGACCGCCCGCGTGGCAATCAATCGATATTGGTCAATGTTCTTCGGCCGGGGCATCGTCCCGACAATCGACGATTTCGGAACGCGAGGTGCATGGCCTTCCCACCCGCAGTTGCTGGATTGGATGGCGCGTGATTTTGCCGACAACGGCTGGAACATCAAGCGGACCATCAAACAAATGCTGATGTCGGCCACCTATCGACAATCGGCGCACGTATCCGCCACCAAGAAAAAAGAAGATCCCGAAAACATCCTGCTGTCCCGTGGCCCACGAAGACGTTTACAGGGAGAATTCATCAGGGACAACGCGCTTCAACTCGCCGGCATTCTGAACGAAAAAGTGGGCGGCCCCAGCGTCAAGCCATACCAGCCACCCCGTATCTGGAATGAAGTATCACTGGACGGCAACCTCAAGTATCAACGAGACACCGGCAAGAAACTCTACCGCCGCAGCATGTATACTTACTGGAAGCGATCGGCTCCCATGCCCAACATGATGGCCTTCGACGCTCCGACTCGTGAAAAGTGTGTCATCCAACGCCAGGTCACCAACACCCCCCTACAGGCATTGGTCACCATGAATGACGAGCAATTTGTCGAAGCGGCACGCCTTTTTGCGGAACGCGTGATGACAGAGGGCGGTGATACATTCGAATCACGGTTGAACTTTGCCTTCCTGCTCGCAACAGCACGTCCGGCTGACGCATTGAGGATCGAAGTTTTGAAAGAGTTTTATGACAGGCAATGGAACATCTATCGTGACCAGACGGAAAGAGCCAAAGACCTGTTGAATATTGGTGACTTTCCGTATGACGAAAAGCTGGACGCCGCCAAACTGGCAGCCTGGACCATGACAGCCAGCGCCATCCTCAATCTGGACGAAACCCTGACGCATTAACCCAACCCGACGCACCTATCATGAACCCAATTCACCTAACACCTACACCACAAAGTCGCAGAAGCTTCCTCAAAATGGGAGCCACCGGGATGGGAGCGCTCGGTCTGGCGTCCCTGCAGCAGCCCAATCTGTTGAACGCCGCCACCGATGATCCGGTCCGTGGCGTTCTCGGCAAACCCCACTTCAAGCAAACGGCCAAGCGCATCATCTTTTTATTCTTTTCGGGGGGTCCGTCGCACATCGACATGTTCGACTACAAACCCGCCATGCACAAACTGCACGGCATCGAACTCCCCGATTCCATCCGCCAGGGACAACGTTTGACCGGGATGACCTCCGGCCAGAAGTCATTCCCATGTGTGGCGCCGATGTTTAATTTCAAACGGTACGGCAGCCACGGCACCTGGGTGAACAGCGACCTGTTGCCCCACATCGGTTCCATCGCGGACGAAATCACCATTGTTAAAACGCTGAACTCCGAGGCCATCAACCACGATCCCGCCATTACCTACATCAACACAGGCACTCAACAACTGGGGCATGCCTGTCTGGGATCCTGGTTGAGTTACGGTTTGGGAAGTCCCAACCAGAACCTGCCCGCCTACATCGTCCGGATTTCCAAAGGACGCGGGCAGAGCCAGGCGCTTTATTCACGCCTCTGGAGCAGTGGTTTTCTGCCATCACGTCATCAAGGTGTCAAATTTCGCAGTGCCGGCGAACCGGTTCTGTATTTGAACAATCCGAACGGAGTGGACGGCAGCGATCGACGCGCCTTTCTCGATGCGGTTGGAAAGATCAACCAATCCAAATTCGAAGAAGTCGGCGATCCCGAAATCGAAACGCGCATTTCACAATACGAAATGGCCTATCGCATGCAGACATCCGTTCCCGAACTCACCGATCTTTCGGACGAACCGGATCACGTGTTTGAGATGTATGGGCCCGACGCCAAGAAACCGGGCACATTCGCTTACAACTGCATCCTCGCACGACGCATGGCCGAACGTGGTGTGCCATTCCAACAACTTTTTCACCGCGGCTGGGATCAACACGGCAACCTGCCCAACCTGATTAAACTTCAATGCCAGGACATTGATCAACCCGCTTCGGCCCTCGTGCGGGACCTGAAAATGCGAGGTATGCTGGACGACACACTGGTCATTTGCGGCGGCGAATTCGGGCGCACCATTTACTCACAGGGAACGCTCACCAAGGACAACCACGGACGTGATCATCACGGTCGATGCTTCAGCATGTGGATGGCTGGCGGCGGGGTGAAAGCGGGATTCGAATACGGCGAAACCGATGACTTTTCCTACAACATCGTCAAAGACCCCGTACACATTCGCGATTTCAACGCGACCATCTTACATTGTCTGGGTATCGACCACGAACGTTTCAGTTTCTCTTATCAGGGACTGGACCGTCGCCTGACCGGTGTGGAGCCCGCTCATGTCGTGCACGATATCCTGGTCTGATGTTATCCACTCGCCGGCCCATTTAAAATTTAAAGAGATTCAATTTCGGCTATGAAACTTTTATCGGGATTCATCGTCATCGGCTGCATTTTTTCGCTCACTCTTTCAGCGGAACGACAATTGGAAAAGCTGAACCGTGGGATGGTTGCCGTCCCCTTGGATGATGGTGGCTATTTCGTCAGTTGGCGATTGTTGAACACCGATCCCTCGTCGATTGGTTTCAACCTCTACCGCACCACTCCATCCGGAGAACGCACCAAAGTCAATGACTCCCCCATTACCGAATCCACCAGCTTGACGGACTCCCATTCTGCGGCAGGGAATGTTGCTTCATACCAACTGTTCTCCGTCCTGAATCAGGAAGAATCAACATCTCTTTCACAAGTGTCGGTTTGGGAAAAACCTTATCTGGACATCCCCATTCAACCGCTCCCCAACTACCGCATCGGTGATGCATCCGTTGCTGATTTGGATGGCGATGGCGAATTGGAAATCGTCCTGCACCAGGCATCCAATGCAAAAGACAATTCCCACGAAGGTATCACGGGCAAACCCATCCTGGACGCCTACGAAATGAACGGCACGCATCTTTGGCGCATCGATCTTGGCATCAACATCCGCGACGGGGAACATTACACCCAGTTCATGGTTTACGATCTGGACGGTGACGGCAAAGCTGAAGTGGCCTGCAAAACGGCGGACGGCACGGTCGACGGCACGGGCAGGATCATCGGCGATGCCACCAAAGACTACCGGGTTCACGACAGGGATTCAAAACGGTATGGCCGCATCCTGGACGGCCCGGAATACTTCACCCTTTTCAATGGAGAAACGGGAGCGGTGTTGAAGACCGTTGATTACGTCCCGAACCGTTATCCCATCGATGGCTGGGGAGGAAAAGGTGGCAACGGCGGCAATGACAACTACGGCAACCGCTGCGACCGCTTCCTCGCCTGCATCGCCTACCTCGACGGCGAACGCCCCAGCGTGGTGATGTGCCGGGGCGTTTACGGACGCATCGTCATGGCGGCCTGGGACTGGCGGAACGGTGAATTAAGCCAACGCTGGATCTTTGACTCGGGCATCTCCTATCCCCCTTTTGAAAACGCCTCTCCCTTTTCCGGCATGGGTGGCCATTCATTGAGTGTTGGGGATGTCGATGAAGATGGACGGGATGAAATCGTCTATCAGGCCATGACCGTGGATGACGACGGCACCGGACTCTACTCAACCGGACGCCGACACGGCGATTCCATGCACCTCAGCGATTTTTACCCCGAACGCCCCGGACTTGAAATGTTCCTGATTACCGAGAATGAAGATCGCACTGTCCGATTCCAAACACCGGGAGCCGGAGTGCATGATGCGCGAACCGGAGAAGTCATCTGGAGTCATAGTCCCGGGGTGGACGTCGGCTCAGGTATGGCTTCGGATATTGATCCTAGACATCCCGGATACGAAGCATGGGGAGGTCCCGGCGGATTGAGAAATCATCTGGGAAATGACATCGGTCCTGCACCGAGATACAGTCGTTGGGTTATTTGGTGGGATGGAGACTTGCTGCGTGAGATCACTGGCAGACGCGACATCCACAAATGGAACTGGGAAACCGGAACCACCGAACGCATCGCTGCTATCGACACCAGCGGTTACCTCGAACGTCCCAGCCTCTCGGGCGACATCCTCGGAGACTGGCGCGAAGAACTCCTCGTGGCAGGTCCGGATCGACAGTCGCTCCGCTTATACACGACAACCATTCCCACCCAACACCGAATCACCACCCTGATCCAAGACCCTCAATACCGCCTTGCCATCGCCTGGCAAAACGTCGTCTACAACAAACCACCCCACCCCGGCTTCTTCCTGGGACACGGGATGAAGAAGTAAAAACATCATCCAACCTTGCGAGCAATCGGTGAGATAAATGATTATCGAAAAGCAACTTCACTATGCGACGACAGCTACCCGATGTTCTCTGTCAGCAGCATAAGCCAGACAGGCAAGTATATCTTCTTCGGTCAGTTTGGGAAAATCATCAATAATTTCCCGAAACGTCATACCTTCTGCCAGCATGTTTAGAATGTCATAGACCGTAATGCGTAATCCTCTGATACACGGCTTACCGGATCTCTTTCCAGGTTCAATCGTGATAAAATCCATATAATTGATCATAACAAAGTCCCCACTCCTTTTATCGTTCATTGCAAAAGAACTGTCCCATTGCTCGAAGGCAGGTTTTGGTGTTTCGTTTCAAAAAAGGAGCAGAGAACTGGTTTCACCAAACTCTTGACACAAATCACCACACAGCCGTCACTGGAGAATCCTCGGAATGAAAATATCGATCTCTTGTAAGGACCGGAACGTTGTATTGTTGGGCAGTTGCAGCAATCAATCGATCCGCCGGATCCTTGTGTTTCCAATTCAGTTCGGCCATAGCCAACCACATTGCAGGCGATTCATTTACCAAATGAAGCCAATCAAGTTGCCCCAGCAACGAAGGCCATTGAGTAACGGGTATGCGGGGAACAAGAATTCCTTGGAGGACTTTTCGATGAAGCTCCCAAAAAGTAATACCCGAAACATAAAACACAGAACGGCTCGACTCCGCCTCGATCGGTGTGAAACAATCGGATCATAACTCTGCGTAGAGTTGCCGCAGACGTGC
>CAYPZD010000064.1:0-22296 GCA_964415055.1 uncultured Verrucomicrobiota bacterium
TCTTCATTCGCTGAATCTTGATTCTCCAAGCCACAACAAAGCCTATGATTGGTTGACTTCCATCCAGATGGATGAAGACATAGCCATTTCCGAATTTGTCCTTGCCGAACTTTACTGCCTGCTTCGAAATTCCGCTGTTTTACCTTCTCCACTATCTGCCTCCGAAGCCGGTGATGTGATTGACGCTTACCGAAATCATCCCTGTTGGCGATTGATTGGTTTTCCTCTTGAAAGTCGTCATTTACATGATCGGATGTGGGAGTTTTCCAAACAACAATCCTTTGCATTTTGTCGATTATATGATGTCCGGACAGCACTCACCATGATTGATCAAGGAGTCACCGAACTGGCCACTGCTAATGTGAAGGATTTTCAACAATTGGGATTTCGACGCGTTTGGAATCCCCTTAAAGAAACATAATTTTTTCTCCGAAAAATCTCCTTTTCAATGTTGTTTCTGTGGCTAACATCCCTCAATCAGCTGCTCATTATGAAAGATCCAAATAAAGATGCCTCGGTATCCAAAAGATCGATTGGCCGTTTCCGCTGGATGCGTGCTTTTACCTTGATTGAACTTCTGGTCGTTATTGCGATCATTGCGATTTTGGCGGGGATGCTTCTGCCGGCTTTGGGGCGCGCCAAGGACAAGGCCCAGTTAACCCTTGATTTGAACAACGTTAAGCAGGTTCTTTTGGCGAGCCATATGTATGCCGGTGACAACGAGGATTACCTGGCGCACCCGTCCTGGGGAGGTAATTTGAGTGGTCCAGAAAACTGGTTGTATGCCACAGAGAATAAAGGACGTCTGCCGGGACGCCCCAACACACCAGGATCGGCGGCGGGCAAGGATGCTGATTCACCTGAGTTTGAAAATCAGTTGGCTTTTTTCAGGATCAGTCAGTTGGGGAATTATATTGCTGATCACAAGGTCCTGTGGTGTCCCAAGGACATTTCCACTCGAAGCAGAGGTCCGTTGAAAGCCCTGTGGCTCGCCCGACCCGTCAAGCTTACTTCGTATTGTTGGAACGGCACGATCGGTGGGTATAACAACATCGGGAAAGCTCCATTGCCCAGTGGCAGGACTTATAAAATGACCAACTTCAGGCCTACCAGCTGGCAGCTTTGGGAACAGAATGAACTGGACCCTCTGAATTTCAATGATGCATCCAATGTGCCGCCCCCGGGCAATACAGGTAACGGTGTTTCCATTCGCCACGCAGGTGTGGCCACATGGTGGCAGTTGGACAACAAGAATGGGCAAAGCACCATTGATAACCTTCCGGGCGGTGCGGTTGTCGGGAGTTTTGGGGGTAGCGCCGAAATGGTAAAGTGGGTGACGACCTACAAGATCATCAACAAAGATCCCATCCCGAACGAATTGTTCAACGGTCCGGTTTATTCAAGGTGACACCGGTAGGGCTCTGCCGCCGCAGAGCCGCGTGGCGCGTCGGGGTGTAGGAAAGACTGTTGCGTTGTGCGGATACGTTGGCGGACGCGCGGCAGCGCATCCCTACCATCCCAAGAGCCTACGTTTCCGATCCCTACCAGGTCAGGGTATCCGGGAGCTTGTTGAAATTTTTGCATCCATTGGCTTCCACGGCTACCATGTCCTCGCTGCGGACGCCGCCCCAAGCCTGACTGTAGAGGCCGGGTTCGATCGTCAGCACGTCTCCGACCACCAATTCGGGACCTTTGAAATCCAACAGTGGAGGTTCGTGGACTTCCAATCCGACTCCATGCCCTGTGCCATGCACCATGGCACAGCGGGTTGTGGGTGAGGATTCGGTTGGTAGGCCGGTTTCATAGCCTTGCGCATGGATGACCTCAATGGTGGCGCGATGGACGGATTCACCGGTCACGCCAGCCTGGGTGGCTTGCATGCCGGCCAGTTTGGCCTGAACCACGGTGTTGTAGGCTTTTTCAATTTCTGATGGAACCTTCCCATGGACAACCGTGCGGGTGCAATCGCCGTTGTATTGACTGGTTTTGTTCTTCGGGAAAATATCGATAATGATCGGGGTCTCGGTGCGTAGTGGACCTGCACCGAAGAAATGGCAATCTGCTGCGTCTGGTCCACAGGCTACGATGCTGCCGGGGTTCTCGTATCCGATATCCAACAGCCAGCGGTCAATGCGTGTCCGGATTACCTCGGAAGTCAAAGGGATGCCTTCCAGTTCCAGTGTGCCGTCCGCTCTGGCCTGACCTTTGCTCACCAGTTGGCAGGCTTTGATCATGACCGATTCGGTGGCTTTCTGTGCTTTTTGCAGGGCATCGAGTTCCTGAGGAGATTTCGCGCGTCGCTCTAATACGCCCATGTCAGGGTTGTATTCAATGGCGATGCCTCTTTCTTTGAGCGCGTTGATGTAAATCAGGGAAAGGGATCGGTCTGATCTGACTGATGTGACTTTCTGGCGGCACAGGCATTCAGCAATGGCTTGTGCCGTGGCCGTTTCGCGGTCCCCGGACAATCCGGAATCCGGTGTGAAATCGGCGGGGCATGCCACCTTTTGAGCGGTGGAATGCTTTTTGGCACGATCCATTTCGATGTCCCGGCAGATCAGCAGGGTTCCGTTCGCTTCGCTTTGGTCCGGAAATTGGATCCACCCGACCGGGTCTCCCACCATGAACTGGATGCGGTGGTAGAGGTTTTTTTGGATAGCCGGAATGCCGGCCAGGAGTAGTGCTGTGTTGTTCATCTATGATTTAGGTTAATGGATCTGTGAACGGTGCCAAATATTTTACATAGTGTAAAAATGATCGAATCCCTTGGATTTTAGACCAACCTTAAGTTCCGAGTCTGCCGTCCAGAGAACCGCATTCAAATGAAGGCACATTGCGATAAAAGGTGTATCTTTCAGATCAATACCGTCACACAGACGTCTTGCTTCCATCCAGACGCCGAGTGGAATGCTAGAGGCATCAACCAGTTGAAGGGATTCAATAAGAATGGAGAATGCTTCCAGAAGGTCATTTTCAGGAAGTTTCGTTGCTCGCAGAATGCGTTCTTTGTGTTTGAATAATTCAACCAATAGAAATCTTGGCGCGAAAAAATCGTGCTCGGAATGCGTCGTTAAACCAATTCCCAAGCTTCCACCGCGAGAAGCCAGTGCACAAAATGCAATATTGGTGTCAACGACAATTCGCATGGATTACTGGTTGGACGATATGTATAGATGCTCGTTTTGTTGCCACCATGTTGATTTGGATTCCTCGGCCATGATCATCGCTTCGCTCTGGCTCATTTGACTATGGGAAGTCAAACGCGAAAACCTGAACGGGCGTAGTGCCTTTTCAAGTTGTTCGGGAGTCAAATCAGTGCGAGGTATGGTTACATGCACTTCTTTTTCATTGCTATCGATTTGAATCATAATGCTGTAGAATAAAAGATGTTTACCTCATCCGCAAGACCGTATGAAAATCATTCTGTCCCCTTCAGATTACGATTGATCATTTTCGATAATCCATCTGAAATGGGTTTCAACCCGTTAATCTGAATTTATACGAAGTAATCGTTTCATCATGTCGAATACAGATGCCAAAGAACAGATCCAGGCGGAGGATGTCGCCGCCATTGATGCCTTGCGTCAGGATTACGCACGCATGTGCGATGAACTCGGCAAGGTCATCGTCGGACAGAAATCCGTGGTCGAGCGCCTTGCCATATGCCTTTTTGCTCAGGGACACGCCTTGTTGATCGGGGTGCCTGGCTTGGCAAAGACGATGCTGGTCAAGCGATTGGCTGAAACGATGGATCTGAGCTTCAGCCGGATTCAGTTTACGCCGGATCTCATGCCCATGGATATTACCGGGACCGAGATCCTTCACGAATCCGACACCGGACGACGTGAGTTTGAATTCGTCAAAGGACCGGTGTTTGCCAGTATCGTCCTGGCAGATGAAATCAATCGGGCTCCCTCAAAGACACAGGCCGCCATGCTCGAAGCCATGCAGGAACACCGTGTCACGGCAGCGGGGCATTCTTATCCTATGGAAGAACCGTTCTTTGTTCTGGCGACACAAAATCCCATCGAACAGGAAGGGACCTATCCATTACCCGAGGCTCAGTTGGACCGCTTCATGTTCATGATTGATGTGGGGTATCCGAGTTTGGAGGAGGAAATCGAAATCGGTCGATTGACGACCGGTGATCCGATGCCTGAGTTGAAGCACATTATTGATGGCGAGCGTGTCAAAAAGTATCAGGAACTGGTGCGTCGTGTTCCGGTGCCGGATCATATTTACAAATTTGCCGCCCAGCTGGTGCGGCGCACACGCCCCGGCGACACGGATTCTCCCGATTGGCTCAAACCCCTGGTCAGTTGGGGCGCGGGACCCCGAGCGATGCAATACCTCATTCTCGGCGCCAAATCGAGAGCCGCTTTGTTGGGTAGTTACATGGTTCGTTTGGAGGACATCGCAGCTGTCGCGGAACCGGTGCTCATGCATCGTGTGCTGACTTCCTTTGGAGCTGAATCCGAGGGGATTGACAGCCGTCAAATCGTTCATCGCCTGGTGAGCGAACTGGAACAGGAGGAATAAACATCCGTGGCGGATACAGGGAAAAGCAAACACGACTTCATTGATCCGAAAGTCGTGGCAAAACTGACCGGACAGGGGCTCAATGCGCGCGCCCCCATGCTGGGGAGTGTGTCCGGTCGTCATCGCAGTCCCATCAAGGGAGCCAGCCTGGAATTTGCCGAGTATCGTAAATATGTCCCGGGGGATGATCCGCGTCGCATGGACTGGCGGGCCTGGGGGCGTTCCGATCGGTTTTACATTCGTGAATTCGAGGCCGACACCAATCTTCGACTTTGCCTGATCACCGACACCAGCGGTTCCATGGATTTCGATGTCGATGGTCTTTCGAAACTGCAGATGATGAAATCCCTGGCAGGCACCATGGCTTACATGGCGACCAAACAGGGGGATGCCGTAGGCTTGTATTGTGCGGGCAAAGGGTTCCATACCGAAATACGGCCTCGAAGAAACGCCAGCCACCTTCGATTGATTCTCGACAAACTTTCCGAAATGAAAGCCGAAGGCGAAACGGGCTTGGCCGACGCTTTGCATGAAGCGGCGGAAAATATCCAGCAGCGTGCCCTGGTGGCTGTCTTTTCCGATCTCTACATCGAACCCGATATTCTGCGGCATTGTTTCCAGCATTTGCGATTCCGGAAACATGATGTGGCGGTCTTTCATTTGCTGGATCAATCGGAGGTCGATTTTGATTTTGACCGGCCCATGCGCTTCCTGGACATGGAGGGAGGCGATCCCATTATGGCGGATCCGAGTTTGATGGCGCGTCAATATCGCACCGCCATGCAGGAATATCTTCAATCCATCAGCGTGGTCATGCGGGAAGCCGGTGTGGATTACCATCGGGTGAATCTCAAGGATACGGTGGGTGAGGTGTTGTCTGATTTCCTCATCCGACGCAAACCTAAACAGAAAGGCGCTGCTTCGGCATGAGCTTTCTTCAACCATGGATCTTGTTTGCCCTGCCTTTGATGGCTTTGCCGGTGATCATTCATTTGATTCATCGCAATCGGCATCGATCCATTCGCTGGGCGGCCACCATGTTCCTGGCCAAAGCCAATCGCATGAACAAGGGCATGGCCCGATTGCGTTACCTGCTGATCATGGCCGCTCGCATGGCGGCTGTGGCGGCGATTTTGTTTGCCGTGAGTCGACCATTGGTCAGCGGTAAAATGGGGATGCTTGGCTGGGGGAAACCGGACGCAACCCTCGTGCTGCTGGACCGGTCGCCCAGTATGGAGGCGCAGGATCTGCAGTCCGGCCAATCCAAACGTTCGACCGCTCTGAATAAGTTGTCCGATCTTTTACAGCAGAAAGGATATGGCAGTCAGTTGGTCTTGATTGATAGCGCGAGTGGGCAGTCACAGGTTCTTGAATCCCCGGAAAGTCTGCGTGATTTGCCGATGACAAAGGCTTCCGATGTCAGCGCCGATATACCCGGTATGCTGGAAAAAGCCCTGGCTTATCTGAATGCCAATGAATCCGGAAGGGCGGATGTTTGGGTGTTGTCTGATTTGAGTGAACATGATTGGGATGCCGAGAGCGGTCGCTGGGAGGTGATCCGCAATCAGTTTGCTGAAATGGAAGGCGTGCATCACTTCTTGTTGTCCTACCCCGAACCACCGTCCGGAAACCTTTCGATCCGGGCATCCAATGTGAAACGAAGGCAGACCCGGGATGGTGCTGAATTGATTCTGGATATCCAGGTGAACGTGCAGGCCGAAACAAATCGAACCCGTCCGGCACCCAGGAAAGCGCCGGTGCAGGTGACGTTGAACCAGGTGCGAACGGTGGTCGAAGTGGAATTGACTGAAGGGAGCGGGTTGCTGACCGGTTATCGCATTCCACTGGATCGCTCACAACGATCCGGGTGGGGAACCGTATCCTTGCCGGGTGATTCCAATGCCATGGACAACACCTGGTATTTCGTGTTTTCCGAACCACCCCAACGCAAAGCGGTCATTGTGACGGACGACAAAGCGATGGGAGAATCCTTCAAGCTGAACCTGTCCATTCCGGTCGAAACCGGGTTGGAACATGAGGCCGAGGTGGTGACCAGTCTGCAAGCGGGAAACATCGATTGGGACCAAACCTCCTTGCTGGTTTGGCAAGCGCCATTGCCTTCCGGTGTGGTTGCGGAGGAAATCGAACGATTTGTGGCTTCCGGGCGGGTCGTTTTCTTTTTCCCACCGGAATCGCCCGACAACGGTGAAATTTTTGGCATGCAGTGGTCGGGCTGGCATGTTCTTGAAGATGACATCGACCAATCACTCAGCTGGTGGCGGGATGATGCGGATTTGTTGGGAAGAGTGGACAGCGGACAGGCTCTTCCCCTGGATGAATTGCGTGCGCAGAAACGTTGCGCCATTTCTTTTTCCGATCAGGGGACCACTGGAACAACCCTTGCGCGCATCGGAAAAGACGATCCGTTTCTGGTGCGGGCCAATCTTCAAAAGGGCGCTGCTTATTTTTGTGCCACCTTGCCTTCCGATGAATTTTCCTCCATGGAAAGAGACGCGGTTTCCTTTTACGTGATGCTTCAGCGTTCTTTGGAACTCGGAAGCCGATCGCTTGCCAAGGCAAATCATTTGAATGCCGGAAGCGAGTGGGCCGCTTATCTGACGGATCATGAAGTGATGAATCCGGTGGCTGAACCAACAACCTTGTCCGACCGGGGGATGCACGCTGGTGTTTTTCGCAAAGGAGACGAGTGGGTGGCTTTGAACCGCAGCCTGGGTGAGGATGACGTGGAACTGCTTTCGGAGGGTCTTGTGGATCCTTTGTTTGAAGGCATGACTCTGCAGAAGATCCAGGACACAGTGGATGATCAGGCTTCCCTGGCGAGTGAAGTCTGGAAATTCTTTTTGATCCTGATGGCGCTCGCCTTGCTGGCAGAAGCCGGATTGTGCCTGCCGGAAAAGGCGCAACCATCCGATGGCCGTAAAGTGGGGGGAACCTCTGGTTTTTCGTCACGAAAGGAGGCAGGTGCCTGATGATGGGACAGGAAGGATTATCGTTTTTGCCCAGTGGACTGGCGACGTTTCTCGGACTGGGCATCCTGGTGGCGGCGGTTTACTTTTGCTGGACGGCATGGCGTCGCAGCGGGTTTCGTCCGGCTATTGGCTGGATGGAACTGATGAGGTTTGTGTTGCTGTTGCTGGTGGTGGTGACTTTGTGGCAGCCCGAATGGGTGAGTTTCAGCAGATCGGATCAGAGTGATGTGCTGGTGGTGTTGACGGATGTGTCCGATAGCATGCAAACCAAGGATGTTATCGATGACAGCTCGGTTGACCGGCAGATCCGAAGTCGGGAAAAGGCCATCGAACCATTCCTGGAAGATGCTTATTGGGACTTTTCGTCGGCAGAAAATGCCCGGTCGACCCGAGTGGTTTTTGAAACGTTTTCATCTCAATTGGAACCGTCCCAACAAGCTTCCGATTTGAATGCCGGACTGATGCAGGTCCTTGAAAACCATTCCCAGCTGCGAGGTGTTGTGTTGTTGTCGGACGGGGATTGGAATTTTGGACAGCCCCCCATTCAGGCCGCCACCCGTTATCGCATGAAAGGCGTTCCGGTGTTTGCGGTGGGTGTTGGCAGCAGGACGCCTTTGCCCGATGTGGAACTGGTGGGGATGGACGCTCCCACGTTTGCGGTGGCCCACAAACCCTTGCGGATTCCGTTCAACGTGTCGAGTTCGCTTGGGCAGGATCGGAATGTGTTTGTGCGCTTGTATGTCGATGGGGAACAAGTGGCGGAAGAATTGGTTCAGATTGCCGCGATGGGAAAGAAAACGCAGAGTCTCACCTGGACCCCAAGAGCGGTCGGGGATGTGGAGTTGGAACTGGTGTTGACACAAGACTCCATGGATCTGATCGAAGAAAACAACCGGATCACGGCTCCCATGTCGGTCCGCAAAGAACAGTTGAAGGTGTTGGTGGTCGAATCCTATCCGCGCTGGGAGTATCGATATCTGCGCAATGCGCTGGAGCGGGATCCGGGGGTGGAGGTCACCTGTTTGCTGTTTCATCCCAAACTGCCACAAGTCGGAGGTGGTCGATCCTATATCAAGGAATTTCCAACAGCCAGTGAGTTGAGCCGATTTGATGTGGTGTTCCTCGGGGATGTCGGGATCGGACCCAAGCAGATGACGGAAGAACAGACGCTCGATCTGAAACAATTGGTCAGTTCACAGGCTTCCGGTTTGGTGTTTATTCCCGGACGATATGGATGGCAGGAATCGTTGGCATCCAGTCCGCTGGAAGAGTTGTATCCGGTGATCATTGATCGCGAACAACCCAAAGGAATCGGGTCTCCGGACAAAGGCCATTTTTCACTGACCGAATCCGGACGTCGCAGTCTGCTGACCAAGCTGGCGGACACGGACGAGGAGAATGCTGAGATCTGGCGACGGCTTCCCGGTTTTAATTGGTATGCGGGCATCCAGCGCGCTAAAGTGGGAACAGAGATCCTGGCAGTGCACGAGCGAGCTTCGGCCGAGGCCGGACGCGTGCCCTTGATTGTGACCAAAACCTTCGGAACCGGCAAAGTGTTGTTCATGGGGACGGACGGCGCCTGGCGATGGCGTGAAGGGGTGGAAGATCGGTACCATTATCGGTTCTGGGGACAGGTGGCCCGGTGGATGGCGTATCAACGTCAGAAAGCCCAGGGAAAATCCATGCGCCTGTTCTTCTCTCCCGAACGGCCTCGTGTGGATGATCAGGTGACATTGAACGCCAATGTGCTGGACGAGTTGGGCGGGTTTCTGGATGAAGGTTCCGTCGTGGTGGAAACTCAGGCGCCTTCCGGGAAAAAGGAATCGATTCGTTTGCAACCCGGAGAAGGGGACGCGCGAGGATTGTTCAGCGGAACATTTGCTCCGAAGGAACCCGGCAATTATCGGTTGATAGCGAGGAGTGAAGAAACCGGTGCTTCCATTGAAACGGATTTATCGGTTTATGGAGCCCATCGGGAACGGCAGGGACGTCAGGCTCGTTTCGATGTGCTGGAAGAGATTGCGTCGGTCACTCACGGGCAAATGGTGGACATGCACGAAGTGGATCGTTTGCTGCAACACCTGCGCGAAATGCCGGAACCGGATCCAGTGTTGCATCGCACCCGTTTGTGGGCGCATCCGGTGTGGTGTGGTTTTCTGATTTTTATGATGGGAATCTTTTGGATCGGACGGAAAATGACTGGCACTATTTAAGCACGCGATCAAATCGAACATGCAAAACAATCAACCACAACACAACGCGACCGACCGGGTGGCACTACCGCCCAGGCTGGAGTCATCGTTGGTTGAATTCCAAAAAAAGGTTTGGAGGGTCAAGATCGCTGAGGGGATTTTGATCGCCCTGTTTGGATTGGTGATTTCCTACCTGTTGGTGTTCGGACTCGATCGATGGTGGGATACCCCCAAATGGGTGCGTGCATTCATTGTGGCCAGCGGCAGCGTGGGGTGTCTGGTTTGTTTGCCTCTGAAGCTGAGGACCTGGGTCTGGAAGAACAGGACCCTGGATCAATCCGCCCGATTGGTGCGCTACAGGTACCCGCGCTTTGGCGATCACTTGCTGGGTATTGTCGAACTGGCCTTGAATGTCCGGCAACATGGCAAAAGCAAGGATCTGGTTCAGGCCGCCATGAAGCAGGTCGACGAAGAAATGGGAAAACGCGACCTCAGCGATGCCGTCCCGTTCCCACGACATGTCACATGGGGCTGGATTGCTGGGGTGCCCTGCGGGCTCGCCTTGTTGCTTTGTTTGTTTTCTCCTGCCGCTAGTGGTAACGCGCTATTGCGTTGGATGATGCCCTGGAAACAGCTTGACCGTTATACCTTCGCTCAGTTGCAAGGTGAATCCACCTCCCATGTCGTTCCTTATGCCGAGCCGTTCCAGTATGAGGTGCGGCTCAAGCCGGATACGCGGTGGAAGCCTGCTATGGGGCAGGCGCAGTATGGTTCTCAAATGCCGGTGTCTGCCGAGCGCGATGGCGATATTTTTCAATTCGGGATGCCGCCTCAAACTCTGGATGCATCGTTGGATATTCAAATTGGCGACGCCCGACGTCAGGTCCCGGTTCGTCCCAGGATTCGTCCTGCTTTGAACGAACTGTTTGCAGAGTCGACCTTGCCTGACTATCTGCAAATAAACGATCCGATCGTTGAGGACGTTCGGGGAGGGATGGTCAGTCTTGTGAAGGGGAGCCGACTATCGTTTCGAGCCTCCGCCACCCGGGAGCTCCAATTGGCAACGCTCAACGGCAACCTTCAATCTGTTTCGGGCGCCTCCTTGTCCACGGAACCGGTGCTCGTAGAGGCATCGGGTGAATATCCTTTGAACTGGCAGGATGTGTTGGGACTTGAACCCAGAGAGCCACAGGTGATGCGTGTTGAAGTGCGGGAAGATCAGGCGCCGAGTGTGAGTTTGGCCCGGTTTCAGAACAATCAGGTGGTGTTGCCGAACGAATTGATTTCATTCGAAATTGTCGCCAGCGATGATTTTGGGATTCAACAGTTGGGAATCGAATGGGCGGGTATTGAAGATCCGGTTTTGAATCCCAACCCCACCAAAGGTGAGAAAACCGTGGCGGCGGGTGGTCCCAAGGACGATCGTCTGTCGGTGGCCGCGACTTTCTCGGCATTACGTGAAAAGCTCAAGCCTCAGAGTATTCAATTGCGCGCCTATGCCACGGATTATTTCCCGGATCGTCCACGGTCTTATTCGCCCTACATGGTGGTGCATATCATGGCCCCGGAGGATCATTATCAGTGGGTGACGGAACAGATGAGACTTTGGGCGGGTGTTTCTCAGGAAATTTACGAGCGGGAATTACAATTGCATCAGGCCAACGAAGCGCTGAGTCAACTGAGCCAGGAGGAACTGGAGACTCCTGAACGCCGAAAACAGGTTCAATCGCAAGCTGCTGCGGAACGTTCCAATACAGACAAACTGGAAGACCTGATTCGCATTGGTAAAGATCTGGTGCAGGATGCCGCACGCAACACCTCTTTTGATCCTGCCCAGCTCAGCATGTGGGCCGAAACCATTCGTGCGCTGGAATCCATTGCAAATGAACAAATGCCTTCCGTTGCCTCACTGCTTGCACAGGGCGCTGAGGCTCCGTCCATGAGCACTCAACCCAACGCTCAAGTTCAGGAAGGCGGTGAAAATTCCATGGCATCCAGTGAGTCTGCTTCGGGAACACCTTCTTCCACACAAAACGAGCCCGCCGGATCACCCGCAACGCCGGACATGCCTTCCAGCGAACATGCCCAGTCCAATCCGCAGGATAAGGATTTGTCTGAAGCCGGTTCCAATGAAGCATCCGCGAATCCACCGACACAAACCGCCAGTGTGGATCGCAGTAAGCAGGAAAGCGGGGAGGCTTCTTCCAGTAATACCCCTCCGAATCCCACGCCTGGAGTGGGCGATACGGAATCGGGATTCAATCCAAACGATCCCGCCCAAGCATCCTCCGAGGAAAGCCCGCAAGTGCAGGGTGGGCTTGGTTTGCCTTCCACGACGCTTCGTGGGAGCGGACGTCCTCCTCAGGAAGAGACCGATCAGGCGCAAGCTCAACCAGACAAAAAAGAATCCAACAAGGAGCTGGTTTCCAAGGCCGTGGAGGTTCAGGAGGATCTGATTGCGAGCTTTGCAAAAGTGGCTCAGGAGTTGCAACAGCTGCTCCGTAGCTTTGAAAACAGCACCTTCGTCAAACGCCTGAAATCAGCCGCACTTCAGCAGATCGAACTGGCTTCCGGGTTGAACGCGCTGGATGGATTCGGACTCGATGTTAAAGAAGTGGTCGATGCTTCATCCCGACACATCCTGGGCGATCTCCAATTGGCGGCTTCGGAGGAGGTGCTCACGATCCATGAAGATATGGATGCCTATGCCGAGCGTCGGCCTTCCGACAAGTTTACACGCGTGCTGGATGAAATGCAGACCTCGGACGTGGTGGAGGAGATCAAGGACATCAAGAGTTACATCCAAAACAATGCGGTCGGGAACGCCACCATCGCCAGCGAGTATTGGGCTGATACATTGGACCGATGGGCCGAGCAACTGGTGGATCCTTTGCCGCCACCTGAACCTTCCGACGGGGAATCCGATGACATTGAACTGCCCAACTTGCCTCCGGAAATCATCCTGGAAGTGGTAAGGCTGATTCATCAGGAGATTGAACTCCGTGAAGAGACGCGCGAACTGGATCACGCTCGTCACGCACTTCACAAAGAGGAAATCACCGAACGCTCCGAAGCCCTCGGACAAACTCAAAGCGGCATGGCCACCCAGGCTCGCCATTTGCGTGAGGACATCAAAGCTTTGCCGAAAGCGGGGCATCCCATGATGCAAAAGCATATGCAGAAACTGACCGAAGCGGCGATTGTGATGGATGAGGTCGTGATGCACTTGTCCAACGAGCAAACCGGATCCGAAACCATTGCCGCCATTTCCGAAGTCATCGAGATATTGCTGGAAACAGGACGTGTCCCCAACACGACCACTGTCACCAAAGCCAACGCGACGCAAACCCCGGCGCTGTTGTTGATGGGGATTGGTGATGACGCTTTGGACGCCTACATTGAAGAACGCGTGCCCGGTCAGGCAACCGGGCGGTCGGGACGTGAATTGCCTGCCGAATATCGTCAAGGTCTCGACGCCTACTTGAGCGCATTGGAAAGGAATCTTCGTGAATAATCAGCTTCCCAAACATTTTTTGATCGGTCTCGCTCTCTCACTCTTCGTTTCTGTGAGCAGTTCAACCAAACTGTCTGCACAAATTGCCAGTGTTCAGTATGGAGAAAGTGTTCCGGCATCCGTCAAAGTCATCAATGAACGGGCGTTGAAGTTTTTGATTTCCAATCAATCGGAGAATGGCAGTTGGCCGGGAGGGGATGGCTATGGTTCCGGTGTGGTTGGAATATGCGTGATGGCGATGATGGCCAGTGGGGAGGATCCGGATTACGGACCTTATGCGGAATCCATTCGAAGGTCTTTGCGATACATTATCTCCAATCAGAATCCAGTGACCGGCGTGGCGAGCGGACCGGGGCACGGCCCCATGTATCACCACGGCTTTGCATGCCTGGCTCTTTCGGAAGCATACGGTGTTGTGAATGAAGATTTGTTGTGGAAGGGATCGGACGTTGCAGCGGATGAACGCAGATCGCTTGCCCAGGCTCTTGAGTTGGCGGTTCGGTGCACCTTGACGGCTCAGGAGAAAAATCCATACAAGGCCTGGCGATATTCACCGGAATCCCAGGATGCCGACACGACCGTTTCTGGAACGGTGCTTATGGGGCTGCTTGGAGCACGAAACGCCGGGGTGGAAATTCCCAACGAAGCCATCGAAGACGCTTTGAATTACTTCAGGGCAAGCACCATGCGAACCGGTTCCGTGTCGTATCAATTGTCACAGGGGAGTGGTGAAAGCCTCACCCGTTCGGCCATTGCGACTCTGGTGTATTCCATAGGCAAGCGAAAGCAGACGCAGGAGTATTTGGCGGTTTCAGGATATATCAAAAATCATCTGGATCAGGATGTGGTTCGGCATCCCGACTACCATCGCTACTACATGGCGCAGGCCTTGTTTCAGAGTGATTTTGAGGCGTGGAAAGTTTGGAATCGACGGATCATTGATCAACTCCAGGAATCGCAGGCGGACGATGGCAGTTTTGCCAGCGACCATGGGCCTGCTTACGGCACGGGGATGGCGGTGTTGACCCTGGCCTTGAATTATCGGTTGTTGCCGGTTTACGAACGATGAGGATTTCTTCTGTCATTCAAAATTGGGCGAGGCGTCTTGGCGTGGGCCCAGGCCAAAAATTAGAAACCCTCTATCGGAGGGGTAAGCTCCGACTTACACCCACTTCAAGCCTCAGGACCTTGGAACCATTATCAAGCTTCAATGGAAACGCCACAGTCCTTCGCTTGACTTCAGTCGTCCCGCGTTCCATTTCTTTTGCTCAGCAATGTTTTCGAGGGGGAAGTTTGGGTGTGAGGTGGAACTCACCCCTCCATTATTTGAAAAATCTACTGCGCCTTCTTGGCGTTGCTGCCTTTCTGTTGATTTCTATTCATCTGTTTGGGGCTGAGCTGGGGGATGGTGTCGTGTTGCATTGGAAAAATGGTGATGCGCTTCCCGGTTCGTTGTTGCCAAGTGAAGGCAAGCAGATCCGGTGGGATTCCTCGATTTTTGATGACGAGATGATCATTGACTCCGCTTCACTCGCATCGATTCGGTTTCCCAAGGAGAAAAATGAAGCGAAAGGCGCTTTTCGGATCGGAACCATTGGAGGCGATTTGTTGGTGGCCGATCTGGTGGGTTCGGATGATCAATCCCTGATCTTCGAAAGCGAACGTCACGGACGTTTGAATATTTTGAGAGATGCCATTTATTCCCTGCACCGGATTGAACAGCCCAATCTGATTTTTGATGGTTCGAGATTTCGCGATTGGGAAGTGGCGCTGGGAGGCCCCATTCAGAACCTGAGTTATCGCGTTTACCGCACACAAAAAGAATGGCTGGCCGGCCCTTTTCCGGACCTATCCGGGCTCGACGCCATTCAGGAGGGACGTCTGGCTTCGAGTTATTTTGACTTGGGGATTTCGGATGCCAAACAGCATTTCGCCATGGTGTTCGAAGGGCATCTGCAGATCGAGGACGCAGCGGTGCATGAATTCCATGTTTCCGCCGATGATCGCATGCGCTTGTGGATCGACGGAGAATTGTTGGTGGAAGCAGGGGAAGATGGCGTGGTCAGTAATCAAATTGCTCTCGAATCCGGATCTCACGCCATGCGGGTGGAATACCTGAATGGTGAAGGGATGGGGGAATTGCGGGTTTGGTGGACCGGTCCCGGATTCAAGAATCGATCTCTGGTCGGGACCAATCGGGAGTCCGGGTGGCATGCCGGTGTCGGGGCGCATCCGACGACCCAGTTGGTACGGTCCGCATTGTTTCGTGATTTCGATCTTCAGGGGCGGGTCGAGATGAATGTCGAACTGGCTTCTTCATCGAATCCCAGGTTTGTGATTGCCTTTGGCAAGGATGAATACAGCGCCGAGGAAAAGAGCGCTCTTCGATTGGAAAGCTGGGGCAATGAGATCGCCGTGATTCAGAACAATATTTTCGAAACCGTCCTGACCCCCGAGGAAGATCAAAAAGACATCCGCCTAAGAATGGTGCTGGATGTGCCCAATCGCCATGTGGATGTTTTTGGGATGAGTGGTCGTTTGTTGGTATCGATCGATGAAGTGGATCTGGATGCCGGCGGTTCCGGGATCTATGTGCGTAATCTGGGAGAGGATTTGATCGTTCGGCGTTTGAGTTTGTTGCGTTCTCCCAAGGTTCTGGCTCAAGAGAAGGTGGATGCTTCTCTGGATCGCGTTTATCTGATCGATGGAACTGTTCTCTATGGTCAATTGAGTGTTCAAGGCGGGCAGATGTCCGTTCAAGTTGAAACGGGTGAAACCAAAACCTTCGATCTTGCCCGGTTGGGGCGGATAGATCGCCCGGAAGCCATTCTGGATCCGGTGCAGGATGCCACCGAACTATCTTATCAGGATGGGGGTGTGATCAGAGGGGATGTGGTGACCGTGGATCGTCATCGAATGGCATTCAAGACGGTTTTCAACCAACAACCCGTTTCGTGTGATTTGTCAGGCGCGTCGGCGATTCGGTTCAATGCTTCTCCATCATTGGCCACATCACCCATGGATTTTCGCGATGTATTGGTTTTGCAGGAAGGAAAAATCAGGGGGAAATTATCTTATGGATTACCGGACGCTCCTTTGGGGTGGACACCCGCCGGTGCGTTGGTGCCCTTGAAACTGTCCGATGTGGGAAAGGCACGCGTCATGCGAGATCAGGATTCGCTTCCTTATGAGTATCCGGAATACCTGGACGAAGCCTCCAGCATGGTGTTCCTGAACTCAGGTGAAGCAATTCCGTGTCGAGTCATCTCATATGACCAGGAGGCGTTGGAATTGCATTCCCCCGTCATTGCGACGAACAAGATCTCCGCGGCAGTGATCAAAGCGATTGATTTTAGTCCCGATCGCAATCTGTTGACCGTTGACCAGCTTTACCGTGAGTCCGGTAATTTTTCGCGTCGAAACGGTCGTCAAAGAGACGGCGGGCAAGTCGTTTCCAAATCCTTGGAGAGGGCCTTGCTCACACCCCGGTTTAAACGCAATCAGCCGGATAGTCACCTTCTGGTGGCTCACAATGGGGACATGATGCGAGGGAGATTTCTTGGAGTGAACGATCAATTCATCCGATTCGAGTCCAAACTGCAGGAGAGGCAAATACCCCGGGATCTTTGTGCGCGCATCGTGAGTATTCAGTCCAAGCAAGTGGAGGAAGAAGATCAAGCAGGTGCCGAGTTTGGTGCAGAATCGGGCGAGGGCAGGGTGAGGGTCATATTGCAGGACGGTTCCATTGTGGTTTTTCGGCCATTAAGTTCTACTGACGAATCTATCAGTGGGTATTCAGAATTGTATGGCGCATTGTCCATTCCGACCGAGTACATTGCGGATATGTTATTGGGGAACGAAACCTTTGAACCCTACGAGCCTCCATTTTCCGAGTGGGTGGAAAAACCGCCATTGGAACCGCGTTTCGACTAGCGTGTTCTCTGCAACATGCCAGGAGGTTGCTATAGGGTAGATTTCCGACGAGTGAGGATTTCGGTATGTCCTCTTGTCTGTTCACGCCAGCTATGCGGATTGGGAGTAGGGAGCTGTGGAGTTATCCATTGGAAGAAGAGATGCTGGACAAGGAATCCACAAGGATTCCGCGCCGGGACGCCACGCTCTACCTTGAACAGCAAAAGCCGAAGGAATAATCCTTCGGCTTTATTCGGGTGTCAACCCGCCTGCGGTGTCCTGGAATTGAGAAACTCAATCGCTTCCCAAATTGTCAGCTCAACCAGTCAGACAACCTGATGATTGGAGCTTAAGATTGATTTTACTTCGTAGCCTTGGCTTTGACCGTTTTCGTTTTGGCCTTGGCTTTGGCAGCTGTTTTTTTAGGAGCAGCTTTTGCTTTGCTTGCTGCTTTGGTGGTGGTTTTTACCGCTTTTGCAGCTGTTGCCTTTTTAGCTGTGGCTTTGGCGGTCGCCGGCTGTTTTTTTGCTTGGGCAGGGCTGACTGCCGTCTTGCGTTTGACTGTGCGCGTCGTTGTTTCGACGGTCGTCTTTGTTTTGGTGGCGCTTGAACGTCGGGCGCTTGCCTTTGTCTTGACTTCCCACGCTTCAGATTCGATACGGGCGGTTTCCTGTTGAATTCTTTTCAAGAGGATCTCTTCCGCTTTATACCAGAACTCCTTGTCTCTTCCGTGAGGGTAGCCGTGTTGCTCCCACAAAAGATAGGCCTGGAGAGCTATATCTTCATCTGTAGGGTTTTGGATTAATTCTGCTGTTGCAATCATGTCAGGTGTTGTGTCAGTTGTCCTGTGGACAATTCGTTTTCGTGTTCAGGGTAAAAAAAAACACCAGCTGTCCATGGAAATCCATGAACTACTAGTGTTCGTTCAGGCTGGGGGCTTGTTTCCCGGAAGGATGAAATGACATTGCCTCGCAAGAGGATTGAAGCTCCCAACGGCGGTTACTTCTCAATTTAGGGGGCAAAAGTCAATTGTTATTTTTAAATACTTTTTACTTTTTGACTTTGGGCTTTCATCAGGGGAAGGGGCTCGTTAGGTTGTGGCCAATTGATGCGTATTTCTTTTTCCAAGATGAATGGTGCTGGGAATGATTTCATTCTCATCGATAACCGAAACCAGGAACTGACTCTGAGCCCGGAGCAGATCGCCCGCTTGTGCGATCGTCATGCCGGTGTGGGGGCGGATGGGTTGATGTTGTTGGAAACCAATAAGAAAGGCAATGCGGATTGGTCCTGGAAATTTTATAACAGCGATGGGAGCGATGCCGAAATGTGTGGCAACGGAGCCCGTTGTTTTGCCGCTTTTACCCGTCGCATTGCCGGTGGTAATGGTGACTTGAGTTTTGAGACCTTGGCGGGCATTATCTCGGCCTCATTTGATCAGGGGGTGGTGACCGTTAATTTGACGCCACCGGGTCCCATGGAATTGAATCAGGCTTTGGAGGTGGAAGGGCAGACTCTGAGCGTGCATTCCGTCAATACCGGGGTGCCCCATGCGGTCGTTTTTGTGCCGGATGCAGATCAGGCGATGGTCAGGGAACTCGGAGCCGGGGTCCGTTATCACCTGCATTTTTCACCCAAGGGCACGAACGTCAATTTCGTGCAGATACTCGAACCGGGGCATATTCGGGTTCGTACCTACGAACGGGGTGTGGAAGGAGAAACGCTGGCTTGTGGTACCGGGGTGTCTGCTGCTGCCCTGGTTGCGGCCAAACTGCATGGTTTTCAATCACCTGTGAAAGTGCAGGTGCAGAGTGGGGATCAATTGAAGGTCTCTTTTGTGGAGCAAGAGGGGCAATTTTCAGACGTGCGGCTTGCCGGGCCTGCCGATTTTGTGTTTACCGGCGAAATTGAATTGGATTAGAGAATAACAACATGTTTACAGGCACTTTTACAGCGATTGTAACGCCTTTTAAATCGGGGAAACTGGATGAGGACGCTTTACGTTCCTTGTTTCAGAAACAAATTGACGCCGGTGTGGATGGTATCGTGCCGGTGGGAACCACCGGTGAATCTCCCACGCTCAACTGCGAGGAGCATCTGCGTGTGATTGAACTGGCCGTGGAATGCGCCGCCGGCAAGGTGAAGATTCTCGCCGGGACCGGTGGAAATGCCACCGACGAAGCCATTTACCTCACACGGGAAGCCAAGAAACTCGGTGCGGATGGTTCCTTACAGGTGGCCCCCTATTACAACAAACCTTCTCAGGAAGGTCTCTTTCAGCATTTTAAAGCCATCGCAGAAGCCTCCGAACTGCCGATCATTCTTTACAGCATACCGGGACGGTGCGGGTTGGCGATTGACGTATGCACGGTGAAACGACTCGCGGATGCCTGCCCCAATATTGTGGGGATCAAGGAGGCCGGTGGTGATGCCGACCGGGTGAGTCAGTTGAGGCATGCCTTGGGGAATGATTTTACGATTTTAAGTGGTGATGACGGATTGACGCTTCCCTTCATGTCGGTCGGGGCAGAAGGCGTGATCAGTGTGGCATCCAACATCATACCCGGAGAGATCGCTTCCATGGTGCGTGATTTTGCCGCGGGTCGGGTTTCCGAAGCGCTTGCCACTCACTCGAAATATTACGATTTGTTCAAAACGTTGTTCATCGAAACCAACCCGGTCCCGGTCAAAGAAGCGCTGCACCTCATGGGATTGATCGGTCAGGAAATGCGATTACCGCTGGTTCCCATGTCCGATGCCAATCGCGACCAGCTCAAAGCTGTTTTGTCTGCGCACGGATTGGTGTGATCCAATGGAATAACAGTGACCGAATAACTCTCATTCATTCAGAGACATGTCCGACAACAGTTCATCGACATTTTACGATTTACCGGTGCGAATGCGCCGCTTGCGACGCAATGCGCATGTGCGATCCATGATTCAGGAAACGCACCTCCGTCCCGAGGACCTGATCGCGCCATTGTTCGTCAAAGAAAACCTCCCGGAGCCGGAGCCGGTGGATTCCATGCCGGGCGTTTTCCGGCTTTCCATTGAGGGTATCGTCGAGGAATGTCGCAAGCTTATTGGGGCAGGCGTGCAGGCGGTGGCCTTGTTTCCGTGCAATCCACCCGACATCAAGGATCCTTTTGGCAGCGGCGCGGTCGATCCCGGAGGTTTGACTCCGCGAACTGTCGAGGCCATCAAGAAATCCGTACCCGAAATCACGGTGATTACGGACGTGGCTTTGGACCCTTTCACAAGCCACGGACATGACGGAGTGCTCAATGCCGGTCAAACCGATGTGGACAACGATGCCACGCTGAACGTGCTCACCCAGATGGCCAGAGTGTTGGCCGAGGCCGGGGCTGATTGGGTGGCGCCGTCCGATATGATGGATGGACGGGTGGGGGCCATTCGTTCCACATTGGATGATTCCGGGTTGTCACATGTGAGTATTCTGGCTTACAGCGCAAAGTTCAACTCCGCTTATTATGGTCCGTTCAGAGATGCGGTGGGGAGTCAGTCGGCTGCTGGAAAAACTTATCTGGACAAGGGGACCTATCAATTGAACCCGGCCAATCCCCGGGAAGCGGTTCGGGATGCCCTTCTGGATGAGGAAGAGGGGGCGGATTTGTTGATGGTCAAACCGGCGGGAGCGTATCTGGATATCATTGCCGAATTGCGTCGGGCATCAGATTTGCCCCTGGCGGCCTACCAGGTTTCCGGGGAATATGCCCAGATTCACGCGGCCGCACAGAACGGTTGGCTGGACCTTGAACGAACCCGCGACGAATCGTTGTTGGCGATCAAAAGGGCTGGTGCTGACTTGATTCTGACCTATTTTGCTTTGGAAATGGCTCGGAAGCTGGGTGGTAACTGATCGAAATCAGCCATTGATTATCCGGCTCAAACCGTTATGTTTCATCCTCGTTTGTGAACATGGACCTGACTGAAAGGGTCTGATGCTTTTAAGAACTCTATGGAAGTTTTGAATTTTTTATTCATTTTGTTGGAGGTGATCGTGTTGTTCAACATCCTGATCATCGTCCACGAACTCGGACATTTCCTGGCCGCCAAGTGGCGTGGTCTGGTGGTGGAGCGTTTTGGTATATGGTTTGGAAAACCATTGTGGGAACGCGAATTCAAAGGCGTCAAGTACAGTCTGGGCAGCATCCCTGCGGGCGGTTTTGTGGCCCTCCCGCAGATGGCCCCGATGGAAGCCATCGAAGGCAAAGGGGAGTCTGAGCATAAGGATCTCCCACCCATCGGTGTGCTCGACAAGATCATTGTCGCTTTTGCCGGGCCTCTATTCAGTTTTGGTTTAGCCTATCTTTTCGCCGTGCTGATTTGGGGAGTAGGAAAACCTGTCAGTGAAACGGATACCACCACAACCATCGGATATGTCTTTCCCGATTCTCCGGCCGAAAAAGCAGGTTTGCTGGCAGGTGATGTCATTCAAAATGTCAATGGCTCTGACGTGACCCGTTGGTCCGGTATCGGTGATGCGGTCACCTGGCAGATCGTCAGCAGCACCGGGGATACCATCCCGATCACGGTTCAGCGCGACGGCCAATCCATGACCGTCGAAGCCGTCCCGGAGAAGCAGGATGCCGAATGGTACAAACGCGGTAACTTACGTCAGATTCAAATCGCGCCGTTCCAGACACCACTGGTGGCCGATGTTGAAAAAAACAGCCCGGCGGCTTTGGCAGGGATGCAGTCCAATGATATCATCAAGGAAGTGGATGGTGTGCCGATTTATCATCCGCGTGCCCTCAGTCAGGTGATAGAAGACAATCCCGGCAAGGAACTGGTTCTCAAAGTGGAGCGAAAGGGAGAACTCAAGGAATTTGCGGTTAAAGCGGTTGTTCCATCCTATGAAGGGGAAGCTCCACCTGAGGAAGATCAGCGTCCCATGTTGGGGATCAAGTGGGATCTCAATGGCAACATGACCATCAGCCATCCCGGACCCAACGATCAGATCAAGGCAAGCGTCATGGCCATGGTCAATACGTTCAAGGCGTTGTTTACCAAAGGATCGGATATCGGCGCGCAACATCTGAGCGGACCGGTTGGAATCATGCGGATTTACTACATGTTGTTTCAAAGTGATTACGGCTGGAGACTGGCTTTGTGGTTCAGCGTTATC
>CAYPZD010000064.1:22396-24625 GCA_964415055.1 uncultured Verrucomicrobiota bacterium
CCCGTGGACAGCACGGCCACTGTCAATCAGTAAGAGGCATGCGCTACAACGAGTCCGGCTACCAATATGCGCGCAGACTGACGCGCGAGATTGTGATTTCCAATCCCGAACAGTCGGTCCCGCTAGGAGCGGAACACCCGATCGTTTACCAAAGCATGATCACCAGCGATACGCTGGACACGGAGGCATGCGTTCAACAAACACTCGATCTGGCAGCTGTAGGGTGCCAACTGGTGCGCATCACGGCACAAACAGTGCGACACGCCGCCAATCTGGAGCACATTGCGCGCGAGTTGCGGTCCAAGGGTTGTCATGTTCCCTTGGTGGCCGACATCCATTTCAAGCCTGAAGCCGCCATGGAAGCGGTCAAGTGGGTGGAGGTGGTCCGGGTGAATCCCGGTAATTATGCGGACTCCAAAAAATTCAAAACCCGCGATTACACCGACGAGGAGTATCAGGAAGAATTAACCCGTATTGAGGAGAAGTTTGCTCCGCTGGTCGAGCAATGCAAAAAGCTCAATCGTGCCCTTCGCATTGGAACGAACCATGGTTCCTTGAGTGACCGGATCATGAACCGGTATGGTGACACGCCCCTGGGGATGGTGGAAAGCGCCCTGGAATTTGCACGCATCGCGCGCAAAATGGATTTCCACAACTTCAAATTCTCCATGAAATCCAGTAATCCCAAAGTCATGATCGAATGCTACCGTTTGCTGGTAGCCCGATTGAATGAGCTGGGAGCCGACTGGAATTATCCGATTCATCTTGGCGTGACCGAAGCGGGTGACGGGGAAGATGGTCGTGTCAAAAGTGCTATTGGTATCGGGGCTTTGCTGTGTGATGGCCTGGGGGACACCATTCGGGTTTCCCTGACCGAGGATGCTCCCAATGAGATCCCTGTCTGTCGAGATCTGCTGGATCAGATTCCTTATTTGACCCAATCAGACCGAACCTTTGACGACGCGCCTCTCTCGTTTGATCCATTTGAGTTTTCGCGCAGAAAAAGTGAAGAGATTGCGGTGGCTGAAGGTGTGTCTTGCGGGGGCGATCAAACCATCAGGGTGCTTGGAACCGAAGACCAGTTTCAGATCCTGCCGCCACGCCCGGATAAACCGGATGTCATCCAGGCGGAGTCCAATTACAACGCACTTTCCGTATGCGAAATCGATCCCACCACTCCATTTGATTGTCCTGCTGAAAAGGCATTGATCACTGTCAAAGACGGTGTTGTCTTACCGGTGATTACTGCATTTAGATTGCTGGCTTCAAGGTTGAAGGACATGGGCTGTGATCTTCCGATTTTACTGAAGGATACGCTGGATCCATCCGTATCCCTTTCATCTGATATTGCATTGCTACGATCCTCTGTGAACCTGGGATCTCTACTGTCGGATGGTATCGGCGATGCGATACTGGTCCGCAACGAAGCTTCCCCGAAGAAGGCCGTCGAATTGGCTTATACCATTTTGCAGGCGGCTGGTTGCCGTTCATTTAAGACCGATTATGTTGCCTGTCCTTCCTGTGGGCGCACCTTGTTTAATCTACAATCGGTGACAGCCCGTATCAAGGAGCGCACCGGGCATCTTACGGGCGTCAAGATCGCCATCATGGGATGCATTGTCAACGGTCCGGGAGAAATGGCGGATGCCGACTTTGGTTATGTCGGAGGCGCGCCGGGGAAAATCAACCTCTACGTTGGCAAGCAACCCGTCAAATTCAATATCCCCGAAGCAGAAGCCGTTGACCGTCTGGTGGACCTGATCCGTGATCACGGTAAGTGGAAAGAGCCTGAATTGGTTTCTTGAGCAGGGGGCATGATAACGCCTTGCCATTCATTCCAAACCATGGCAGCTTTACGTCATGCTCGCCATTCAACTGGATAGTGAAACAGAACAGCGATTGGATCGTCTGGTTAAACTCACAGGGCGGACCAAAGATTTTTTTGCCCAGGAAGCGATTCTTGAACACATTCAAGATCTGGAGGATGTTTATCTTGCCACCCAACGATTGGAGCATCCTGCAAAAACCTACTCATCCGAGGAGGTGAGGAGTGAGCTGGGTTTATAGGTTCGACGAAAGAGCTCTCAAAGAGCTGCGAAAGCTCGGTCATCAGGCTCAGCGCGATATCCTTGCTTACCTTGACAAACGCGTTGATGGGACCGGGGATCCCCGAAAATACGGAAAGGGGTTAAAAGCCAACTTGTCGGGGTTGTGGCGATATCGTGTCGG
>CAYPZD010000064.1:24725-27110 GCA_964415055.1 uncultured Verrucomicrobiota bacterium
TGTCGGGGTTGTGGCGATATCGTGTCGGAGATTATCGAATCATTGCCAGGATTCGCGATGGCGAGTTAGTTGTACTGGTGGTTGCTGTTGGACATCGAAAACACATCTACGATTGATCCGTTTATACCAATTCATCCACCCTGACGCGTATCGTAGATTTTACTCGAACGAGGAAACGATGGCTGAATTACTCAGCCCCATCAATCATGGCCAATCGTTGGCTGGCTTTTTCCCCTGCGGGAGTGTCCGGGTATTTTTCGACCAATTCTCTGAGCAGATCGATGGCTTTTTCCGGCTTGCCCATGGGGCCGGAATAAAGGTTTGCGAGGTGGATGGCGGCCCAACCCCAACGTTCCGGAGCTAACTTTTGTTTCAAGATCTCTTCATACTCTAGAGCGGCTGCAAGCGGGCTCTTGAGGTCTTTTTCGTAGATTTCGGCAATGCGGATGGCAGCATGTTGTTGTTTGGGGTGCGCCGCCAGGTAATCGCGCAGGATGCGAATGGCTTCCAGGAAATCTCCACGTGCCCATTCCTGCTCGGCCGCTTCGTAGAGGTCCTGCCCATCGGTGCCGACTCCGTCGTCGTTATAAATGGAGTCCAGAGTTCGGTTGGCTGAATAACGTGTTAAATCATATCCAGCGAGCAAGCCCAAGGCCAAAAGGGATAGGACGAATCCGCCAATATAAAATCCAATGCGATTTGAATGGTCATCGGGGGCATTGTCCTCTGTGCCGGCTGTTTGAGTTGCAGTGTCAACCGTGTTGGTGTCAGTGGTTCCTGAATCGTCCGGGGTTGATTCTGCGTCGGATGTATCGGCGGGATCCAAAGGTGACGCGTCATTCAAGTTCGAATCTGTCGCGGTGTTCCCTTCAGTCGCAGTCTCGTCGACGGAATCTTGTAAATAATCGACGTTCTCCACCTCATAGACAGGTGTCTCGATGTCATCAATATCATAGTCTCCCCGGGCGGCGCTTCGCTCGGTGATTGTGTTGTATTCCTTTAAAAACGCCGATCCGAAGTAAAATACCAGACCGGACAGGATGACATATGCTACGATTTTGATGGCCTTCATGTGTCAGTTGTGAAAACCAGCCTAATGGTTTGGCGTGGCGGGGGAAAGGTTTTCTTTGCAGGAGTGGTGGCTTTCTAGCTTCCGTAACTTTATCCGTGTTTTCGCCATTGACGACACGCCCTGAGATTCCATGATGTTGCCATGGACATTTCCCAAACTGTTACCCGACGCCGGTTTTTAGGGCGTAGCGCCCTTTTTGGCCTTTCTTTGGCTGGTTTTCCGCATGTCCGAACCCGTGCCGCCATGCCACTTGTCAAACAGCTCGACCTGAAAACCATCAGTCACCAGCCTGAGCTGTACCACGGTTGGCCGACCTTGGCGCTTCTGAAAAGCGGTGATCTGGTTGCGTCATGGTCCGGTGGCAGGGAAGGGCATGTGTGTCCGTTTGGTCAGGTGGTCTTCATGCGGTCCAGAGATGGCGGGGAATCCTGGTGTTGGCCCCGGGTGATCCTTGACAGTGGGTTGGATGATCGGGATTCGGGTGTTTTGGAAACCCAAAACGGGACATTGCTGGCGACCACATTTACCTCCCTGGCTTATGAACCGATTTTAAAAAGGGCTTTGCAGAATGGTGGATGGGATCCGGGAAAGCTAAAACGCTGGGAGGCGGCTCATCATCGTTTGACTGAGGAGGATCGTTCTGCGGAACTGGGGCAATGGATGATTCGGTCCGAGGATGGAGGCAAGACCTGGTCGGGTAAATATCCAACCATCGTCAATAGTCCTCACGGTCCGATTCAATTGGCTGACGGACGACTGATTTATGCCGGGAAGGAATTGTGGACGGGACACAAGCGGGTGGGGGTGAGTGAGTCGTTGGATGATGGCAAGACCTGGAAATGGCTGGCCCAGATTCCCGCGCGGGAAGGGGATGATCCTGCGGATTATCACGAACTGCATGCAGTTGAATTGCCCGATAAGCGAATCGTTGTCCAAATCCGCAATCATAACCCTCAAAACTCGAGAGAAACCCTGCAATGTGAATCAACCGATGGCGGTCGCACCTGGTCCAATCCAACATCCATCGGGGTCTGGGGTTTGCCATCCCACCTGCTGCGATTGCGCGATGGGCGGATTTTGATGACCTATGGTTACCGTAGATCTCCTTATGGCAACCAGGCGCGTTTGAGCGAAGACGGACGACGTTGGTCCGAGCCTTTGACGGTGTCAGATGATGGTGCATCAGGTGATTTGGGCTATCCGAGCACGGTTCAGCTTGCAGATGGAACGATGGTTTCCATTTGGTATGAGTTGCCGCGCGGATCCTCCAAAGCCGTGCTTAGACAGGCCCGTTGGAAACTGGAAGCGTGAAT
>CAYPZD010000064.1:27210-31463 GCA_964415055.1 uncultured Verrucomicrobiota bacterium
CCATGAAACACTCCATCCTATTTTCTGGCATATTGAGCGTGGCCTTTACGGTCGTTGCGACTGTGTCCGCCGCTGAGGGCGTTTTGCCTAAAGCTGATGACGGCCGCGTATTGAATCTTGGATTCGAATCCGGTGACTTGACCGATTGGAAAGCCAAAGGCGCTGCATTCAATAAACAACCCGTGCAAGGGGACACCGTTTCCTCACGGCGTCAGGACATGAAGAGCGCACATGATGGCCAATACTGGATCGGAACATACGAAATCGCCGGAGACGATCCGACCGGCACACTGACTTCTGTTCCGTTCAAAGTGACACACCCGTTCGCCTCCTTCCGCATTGCCGGAGGTGCGTCTGATTTGAATCGAGTGGAGCTGGTCAGGGCGGACAACAATAAGGTGATTTTTAAAGTGTCGGGTTTTGAATCCGAGGAATTGCGACCGGTGGTGGTGGACCTCAAAGATGTTCAGGGAAAGTCCATCTTCATTCGCGTGATCGATCATCAAATCGGGCACTGGGGTCACGTCAATTTTGATGACTTTCGATTTCATGCCTCCAAGCCGGAGCTGAAAAATGCCATCGATCCCGACGCGGTGCGCAAGCAGTTTGAAATGCCATCGATTGATCAAGTATTGTTTGCCGGCCTGGAACCCCAGGCAGCGGTGGATGCCATGACCTTGCCGGAAGGATTCAAAGCACACGTCTACGCTTCTGAGCCCGATTTGACCCAGCCCATCGCTTTTTGCCTGGATGAGCGGGGACGTGTCTGGGTGGCTGAAGGACATCAGTATCCGCATCGCGCCGAAGGCGATGTCGGCAAGGATCGCATCGTGATTCTTGAAGACACTGATGGGGATCATCAATTTGACAAGAAAACGCTCTTTAAAGACGGACTGAATCTGATCAGTGGAATGGAGGTCGGCTTCGGTGGCGTCTGGGTCGGGGCGGCTCCTTACCTGATGTTTATACCGGACTATAATCAGGACGACAAACCGGATGGAGAGCCTAAGATTCTATTGGATGGATGGGATCCTTACCGTGACACTCACGAGACATTGAATACTTTTTCCTGGGGACCGGATGGATGGTTGTACGGATGTCATGGGGTGTTCTGTCCATCATTCGTGGGTAAACCCGGCACGCCAAAGGAAGAACGTCAACGTGTTGATGCCGCCGTTTGGCGGTATCATCCATTGAAGCACACGTTCGAAGTCTTTTCCGAAGGAACCAGCAATCCCTGGGGTGTTGACTTTGACGCTTATGGTCAGGCCTTTATTGAAGCCTGCGTGATTCCACACTTCTGGCACATGATTCAGGGGGCGCGTTATCAGCGTCAAGGTGGACAGCACTACAGCATTACTCTCGAAGAGAAGAATCGGGTGAAAGACTTTTTACCGCGTAATGCGCCGGATCATTTGAATCCCTTTATCTACGACGATATCAAGACCCACGGTGATCACGTGCATTGGGCCGGTAACAAAGGACCGCATGCCGGGAATAACCGGTCAGATGAAACGGGTGGTGGACATGCACATGCCGGTTTGATGATGTATCAAGGCGGGAGCTGGCCTGAGGCGTATGATAACCAGGCATTCATGAACAACATTCATGGACAGCGAATCAACATGGATATGCCGGTTCGATCCGGTTCGGGCTTTGTTGGGAAGCATGGTCCTGACTTCCTGAACTTTAATGATCGCTGGTCGCAGGTCTTGAACATGCTTTATGACCATAACGGTTCTGTATACATGATCGATTGGTATGATTCCAACCAGTGTCACCATCGTCGCGATGACGGACATGACAGGTCGAACGGCCGCATCTACAAAGTGGTTTACAATGACGAGCCCTGGACACCCGTTGATCTTCGCGCGCATTCGCCTCAGGCATTGGTGCGTTTGCAGTTGCACGAGAACGAATGGTATGCGTTGCAAGCCAGAAAGCTGCTGATGGCCAAGGGGGGAGACGCTGGCCTGTATCGGAGTATTCGCCGCTTGTTCAACCAGACCGAGTCAGTTCCACACAAACTACGACTCCTTTGGACACTCAATGGAATCGGCGGGTTGGGTCAACGCTTTGGGCTGCGTTTGTTGGACCACGACAACGAATACATTCGTGCCTGGGCGCTGCAGTTGTTGTGGGAAGATCGATCCCCATCCAAAGCGGCTCTTGAGAAACTTGCCGCTCTGGCTGCAAATGAAGAATCCGCCTTCGTGCGACTTTACATTGCGTCCGCTTTGCAACGCACTCCGGTGGAAGATCGCTTTCCGGTCCTGAAGGAATTGGTGGCGCGCGCTTCCGATGCCGATGATCACAACTTGCCGCTCATGTACTGGTACGCCATGGAGCCGGTTGTCGGGGCGGATGTGGATCAGGGGGTGGCCCTGTTGCAGGCCTCCAGAATACCTTTGTTGCGACAATATATCACTCGCCGGATGGCAACCGGAGCATTGGTCGCAAATCGATAATGATTCACTCTCAAATTATTTACCTATCATGGAAATGAAATTAACTCAGAAAATCTTGAGCGCTTGTGTGGCGGCGGTGTGCCTCTTTGGTTCCACCGGATCTTCCGTCAAGGCAGCTCAACCAGACTCATTGACTCCGATTGTGGCGGTGTTGAATCAAAGTCAGGATGTGGGCTTTCAACTGGACGTGTTGCGTGGTTTGAGTCAGGCCATGCAAGGGCGAGCCAAAGTGGCGATGCCGGAAGGGTGGAGCGGAGTGGAAACAAAGTTGGGTAAAAGCAACAATGCCGAAGTGCGGTCCCTGGTGCGGTCCCTTTCTTTGACATTCGGGAGTCAGAACGCTCTCAATGCCCTGCGTGCGATTCTGGTGGACACTCAAAGTCCCTCGGGAGAACGTCTGAATGCCTTGAATGCGCTGGTGCAGGCCGGGGATGATCAATTACCGAAGACCTTGCTGGGTTTGCTCAAAGATCAGGCAGTGCGGTCAGAGGCCATCCGTTTTCTGGCACGCTATCAGCAGCCGGAAACACCCGGGGCCTTGCTGGAAGTTTATGATTCCTTGTCCGGAACGGAGAAACAACGAGCCTTGAGCGTGATGGCATCCCGTCCCGAATACGCCGGCCCATTTCTGGAAGCGGTGGAAAAAGAGCAAGTGCCAAAGCGTGATCTTTCAGCCGCGCTGGTCCGGGAATTGCGCAACCTGAAGAACGAAGCCATCAATGCCAAACTCGAGGTGGTCTGGGGATCGTTCCGTGAGAGCACCGCTGACAAGAAGGCCGAGATCGATCGTTTCAAGCGTATCTATTACGCCGGCGGATCCACTCCGGGGGATGCCACGCGTGGACGTGCGGTGTTTGCGCGTGCCTGCCAGCAGTGCCACACCTTGTTTGAAGTGGGGGGGAAAGTTGGTCCGGACATCACGGGTTCTGATCGTGCCAATCTGGATTATGTGCTGCAGAACATCGTCGATCCGAATGCGGTCATTCCCAACGATTATCGCACTTCTGAAATTGAAACCAAGGACGGTCGTGTGATCACTGGTATCATCAAGGAACGCACCGGTAATGCCCTGAAGATGATCACGGCAACAGAGACCGTCCTGATTCCTCAAGACAGCATCGAGTCCAATTTCCAAAGTGAACTGTCCATGATGCCTGAGGGTCTGCTGGCTCCTTTTGAAGATCAGGAAATCCGCGACCTGCTTTATTACCTGCGTCAACCGGCACAGGCTCCTTTGTTGGCCAGCGCCGACAATGTGGATCTGTTTTTCAATGGAACCGATTTGACCGGTTGGGATGGTGATGAATCCCTCTGGCGCGTTGAAAAGGGTGAGATTATCGGAGCGACCGAGACCGGTTTGAAGCACAACGAATTCCTGAAAAGCGAAATGATCCTCAAAGATTTTCGATTGGTTTTTGAAGTGAAATTGACGCCTAACAGCGAAAACAGTGGCATTCAGTTTCGCAGTCAGCGAGCCGATCACGGGGAAGTCAAAGGATACCAGGCCGACGCAGGTCAAGGTTGGTGGGGGAAACTCTACGAAGAATTGGGACGCGCACTTCTTTGGGATAAACCCGGTGATCAACACGTGCGAAAAGGCGAGTGGAACCAATATGAAATCCTGGCCGTCGATCATCACATCCAGACAGCCATCAATGGAAACAAATGCGTGGATCTAAAAGATCCCGATGGAGCGCTACAGGGAATCATTGCCTTCCAGGTCCACTCAGGCGGTCCAATGGAAGTGCGTTATCGCAATTTTCAACTGGAAGTGGATCCAAAGCC
>CAYPZD010000065.1:0-30619 GCA_964415055.1 uncultured Verrucomicrobiota bacterium
GATATGCAGGGTATGTGGGCCACAAGGTTTGCGCGCCGAGACGCCACGCTCTACCTTCATTTCATTCACTATTTTAAATTTACTATTCTAAATTCAAAAACGGTGGCATGTTTTTGCGCGCGATGAGGGGTCGCAAGGTCAAATGAGTGTGTCATCCATATTACTTATCTGCATTGGATTGGTGGGGCTGGCTGGCGGGGGAGAACTGCTGGTGCGGGGTTCTGTCGGCTTGGCGCGCATTGTCCGGCTTTCGCCCATGGTGATTGGTTTGACTGTGGTTGCTTTTGGGACAAGTGCGCCTGAGTTTGCGGTGACATATCGATCTGTTTCGGCAGGGAATCCCGGGATTTCGGTGGGGAATGTTGTTGGTAGCAATATCTGCAACATACTTCTGGTGTTGGGAATTTCCGCATCGTTGGTTCCCCTCGCCGCTTCAAAGCGTCTGGTTCGTTTTGATGTGCCGGTCATGATTGGCGCTTCGGTGGTCACTTGGTTGTTCTCGTTGGATGGACGCCTGGGCAGGGGGGACGGCGTCCTGTTGTTTTCAGCTCTTATTATTTACACCTTGTGGAAGTTGAAGCACGGACGCAGTGAAGTAAAAGCTGCTCATCAAGCAGCAGAATCAACTTTCTCCAACAAAAAATTACCTGTGTCTGTCGCATTGTTTCACCTGCTCTTTGTGGGGGCAGGATTGTGTTTGTTGGTGATGGGAGCCAAGTGGATGATATCCGGTGCTGTTTCCATCGCCGAGGCTTTCGGGGTGCAGGAACTCATCATTGGTTTGACCGTTGTCGCAGTGGGGACTTCTCTTCCCGAAATCGTGACATCGCTCATGGCGATCAGGAATAATGAACGCGATCTGGCGGTTGGAAACATCGTCGGGAGCAATTTGTTTAACCTGCTTTGCGTGCTTGGTTTGACGGCAAGCATTGCTCCCGGTGGAGTTCCGGTTCCAGAGGAAGCAATCAAGTTTGACATGCTGGTGATGATTGCCGTGGCGCTTGCCTGCCTGCCGATTTTTTTCACCGGCAGGGAAATATCGAGAGCCGAAGGGGGATTGTTCTTGTTCTACTTTGTGGTCTACATCGTCTTTTTGATCCTGGAAGCCAAGGGGAGTCAACACCTCCGTACGCTTGAGTGGGTGATGGGGGTTTTTGTCCTTCCGCTGACCGTTTTGACTTTGGCGGCGACCGTTTACAAGGGGATGCGTGTGCAGAAGAGATGAATGGGTTTCATGAGACGCATGTATGTTGACAAAATGGTAGCTAAAGGTTAGATCATTTCTTGTGCGAACGATTCATTACACGGATGCAAAAGATCAGTTGCTTGGGTTGATGGATGCGGCATCCAACGATCGTGAACCTATTGTGATTACTCGTCCAGGTTCCGGTAACGTAGTGATGATGGCTATGGAAGAATACGAAGCCATGGAGAGTACACTTCACCTCTATACCACCCGATCCAATGCTGAGCAAATCCAACAAAGTCTGGAGGATTACGCCAAAGGCAATATAAAATCCGGTGACTTATGCGATTGAGTTGGTTGCCAAATGGATGGAAGGATTACCTCTATTGGCAACAACATGATCGCAAGGTGCTAAGTCGGATCAACGAACTCATCCGAGACGCTCAAAGAAACCCCTTCACCGGAATCGGTAAACCCGAGCCACTGAAGAGAAATCTTCAAGGTTGGTGGTCAAGGCGTATTACCCAACAACATCGTTTGGTGTATCGAGTGGAAGGAGATTCCCTTTTAATCATGCAATGTCGTTTCCACTACGATGATTGAAGTCCCGTTTACTTCTGCCTTTGGTATAAGCAACGGGTAGTTGATTGACTCTTGGCTTTCCTTTGCGACGTGAAATGGAATTTGGTCGCCATAAGGCGACGCGCCAGGGACGGCACGTCCTACCCATTTCGACTTTATTCAATCGGCCAACGCCAGACCCAGTCTCCCTTGTTGTTATCCTTGGGGATTTCGCCGCCGTCATCTGTTTCATTTGCTCCGATGGAGTAGAGTTTGAATTGGTTGTTCGGCATTTTTTGATAACGCAGCGGTTGTAGGTCGATGGGATCGACGGGGACTTCGGGGAGAAACTGCGGGACGAGTTCCGACAGCGATTCGGGGTATGCAGATTGGTTCAAATAATAACGCTCGAGGGCAACGGCCGTTTTGGCGATGTTGACGGTCGCTTCGGCGCGGAGGGCCTTTGAGAGAACGTTGATGTGACCGAATTCTAAAAATTTCTTCAAAGCATTATAGACGGTTATTGGTCTAGTTGAGGATGTCTCATAGGATTGTTTCAATTGTCCAAAGGCCTTGGTATCTCCCGCTTCCCAACTGTTCAATGCCTCTTCCAATTTGGTCAGGTTATCGGAAAATGATATGACATTTCGTGTGATCCATCCTTTTGGTGCCAGGTGGATGTAAGTTTCAAACGTCCATGGACCTGGCCAGTTTGTTTCATCTCTTCCTGTGGTTCCAGATATACGTTCGAAGTAAGATCTATGTTTGGATACACGATTGATTTCTGCGATGTGAACCGCTCTCTCCATTCCTAATGCTTGCTTGGCTTGTGGAATAAAGGTCATGTCGGCCAAGTGCTTTGATATTGTCTCAAGATCATTTATATCGAAGAGATGGTGAATGGTTCCTTCCCACACGGGATGAAGTGTTATTTGGAAATCGGCAACAGTGACAAGGTAGCTGATAAGGAAGGATTCAGTTTCAAGAGCTTTGATGAGCTGCAGCATCATTATGATCGATTCAGTCCCTTCTTTGTGTTCTCCTGCATGCAATTCTGCGGTTGCTCTCAGTTTGCCATATTGGTGAGCATGCTTAATGTGAGAAAGGTGCGGAAGTAAACATGCATAAAGCTCCTCATAGTGTAGATCGAAGCGTGCCGAGGGGCGGTCTTTGGTGGATAGTTTGAGTGTGTCCCAAATTGGATCAAACTTTTTAAGTGCGTAAACAACGTCTTTTGCTGGAATTCCCGGTTGTTCAGGGTAGGGAAAGGTATTGGTGGATTCATTCCAGACTCGGAGCATTCTTTCGTCTTCCACAAGTGGTTGATGTCTGTGGTCGGTAAGTTCCATAGTTAGTGAGTTTGTGCCCCGGTAGTAAATCTGCCAAAAACTCAAATCTGAGAGTTTCCCGTTCCACCAATTACCCATAGAATCATTTATGCCATAATTAGAATCATAGGTGTAAGAAAGAGTCTTAATGGGGCCCCATGTAGGATCCTTCCAAATAGTTTTGCCTCTATCCCAAGGATAGCGCTTTTTCTCCAAAGGCTCGAAATCGTGCTCAAACACGGCAAACATCGGGATTTTTGCCAGGTTTTCATCGTCCGGAATTTCAGGTGGGATGTAGTCTTTGTAGTTTGTCGAAATTCCCTTTGATTCCAACTCCTTCACATGTTTGGACCAGGCGAATTTGGCGCGAACGTTTTCGACGGTGTAGAAAGCAATGATGAGCGTGATCAGGCAGATCATTCCGAAAAGGTAAACGCGCATCATTTTTCGCGAGAAGAGAAACCCAAATATCCAGTTGAGCGGCCAGGGCCATTTAATGGGACGAGTTAAGATGGATTTTTTCTTTTCAGTTTCAGTCATAACAGTTTGGTGAAGGATTGGGTTTGCAGCGTGATATTTATTTGTGTCTACACAAGAGCCATGGGTCACTCTGGAGTGCGGTGTGCTGCACCGCTCTGGATACGATTCTTGCGGCAATGGATGTTCAAAGTTTTTTTTAAAAAGCCAGCCTCACCCCAACGTCCAAACAACAACTTCATTCGGAGAAACGGTGCCAGCTGGTAATTGTACGCAATCACGTTGTCGAAGCGTATCCAAAGCGGTGTCAAGCCACACGCACTCCAGAGCGCGGTAGCGCTGTAGGAATGCGTTCGGGCGAATTTCGTCTTCAGGGACTTCTGTGGGTGGTGTTTGTGGTTCCAGGATGCTGTCCAAATTGTCCGCATCCAGTGCGAGGGAGTAGTGGAGGACGGTGATTTTTTGAATCTCCGGATCGATCGGAGTGGATGCGATGGTGCTTCGATTGTAATTCGGTAAAGACAATGTCCAGTGATTCAAACCGAAACACACGAACCATACAGCCGCAAGTCCGCCCCAGACCTTCGGGTGCGGCCAGAGCCAGGTCGACCAGAAACCAAGTGCCATTTCATTATCTTGGCTTTCAGGGGTGTCTGAAATCCTCCTCAGATCAGCCAGACATTTCTCTCTTAGGTCGCCGGGTGGCTCCTGGAACTTGAGTTCGCTTAAGTGTTTTTCAAAGGCATCCATGATAGTCCTTCAGTTCTTTATATAGAGGCCGCAGTCGTTCGCGCATTTTGTCTATTCCGTAGCGAAATCGACTGCCGGCGGTGTTGATGGATATGTTGAGGGTCGAGGCGATCGTCTCGAATGTATAGCCTTCCCAAAGGCGTAAATGAACGACGGATCGCTGTGCTTCGGGCAATTGATTCAAAGCTTCCCAAGCGGCTTTTGCGTAATCGTCTTTGTCGGGATCTTCTGTTTTTGCAAAGGGGGAAACGGTGTTGGCCTGCCAGGTTTCATTTCGATCGCGGCGGCGGGCATTGCTGCGGATCAGATCCACGGCGGCATCATGCACCCATTTCATCAGAACCGCCTTTTCGTCGCGTGCTGATTGGAGAGCATTTGGTTTCCTGATAAGTCGGGTAAACACCGTTTGCAGCACCTCCTCGGCATCCGCCGGATCAGACGTCATCACCAACGCATGCGCATAAAGCGCAAGTGCATGCGTATCGTAGCATCGGGCGATTTTTTGTGAAACGTCCATCCGGTTATCCTTAGGACGTCACGACAGGTGTTTTTTGTCCAATAAAATATGAGGAATGTGTTATCGTTGGTTTCTAGGCTTCCTGGGGTTGGCCGGAATTGCGATTGGGTTCATCCACCGCAATCCTTCAAAACGAGAAAAGTCCATGTCACAGCTGTGAAGGATTGCTTGATTCTCCACTGTCAGCGCAGCAATTTGTGCATCCGTCGTCAGGTTGCCCCCAACACCGAGTTGGTTCAGAAACCTCAGGAACAAATCACCGAAGGCAGGACCAGGATTGATGGTTACTACTTTGGGGTGACTGATCCAGGTTTGCACAAGTTTAGTTGCCTTATGCACATGCATAGGATTCTTCATAATTCTAGGGTGGGTCATGATGCGAATGAAACCGGAATTGACAATCCATGGCAGCCCAACGATCTCTGGACCATTCATGCATGATTCCCACCAGCTTAAGGAGGAAGCATGATTCGGGTCTGATTTGTTGTAGGCGTAGACCAGCAGATTAACATCCGGAATAATCATTCATTTTCCTTTGTTCTGTTTTTTCAAGAACTCCTCCGCTTCCATGTCATCGAGAAGTTGATTGAATTTCAAGGGATCGATTCCAGGGCAATAGTCTGAGGCATGCGGTTTGACGGTGAATTTGGGGCTCTTTTTACCAGGCGTGATACCAAATCCAATTCGTAATTTCTCATTGATCAGTTTTTTCAGTGATGTTTTTCCGGAAGAAGTCTCCTGACGAATTTTTTCACTAACATCCGGATCCAAGGTCAATGTGGTCCTCATATTAGACATGTGACATCAAAAAGTTTTGATGTCAAGACATCAAAAAAACACGTTTTTGCAATTGCGGCTACGTTGGGGATATTGATCCTCGCTGGTATTTGTATGTGAGCGGGTTTATTGTGAACCCATGAGTTTTTGTGGTCACCGTTTGTTATCCAGAGTTTTGCTCCTTTTTGTTTTCCTAGGGGGATGTCAGGGCGCCTTTGTCCAGTCTTTTGCGGGGGAGGTGGAGGATTCCATTGATGAGTTGTTGAAGCGATTTGACCGCAGGGACGCTCCGGGGGTGGCGGTAGGGGTGGTGAAGGATGGTGAGATTCTCTACGCCAAAGGCTGGGGGATGGCGGATTTGGAACATGATGTTCCAATGACCCCTGATTCGGTGTTCGATATTGCTTCTGTGTCCAAACAATTCGCTGGTTTGGCAATCGCCATGCTGGAGGACGAAGGGAAGCTCAAGACCAGTGATCCGATCCATGATCATGTGGCTGGACTGCCGGAAGTTTTTGCTCCTGTGCAATTGCATCATCTTCTGCATCACACCAGTGGAATTCGGGATTGGCCCGGTGCTTTTGTGTTGGGAGGGCGACGGTTTGATGATGTGATTACGTTTCAGGATATCCTGAGTTTGGCCAGACGGCAGGAAGCATTGAGTTTCGAACCGGGGGAAATGTATTCTTATTCCAATACCGGATACAATCTACTGGCCCGAACCGTCGAAACCGTGACGGGACAGAGTTTTTCGGATTGGACGGATAGGCACATTTTCGAACCTCTGGAAATGGATAGTACCCATTTTTACGAAGATCACGATGCAATGATCAAAAGACGCGTTCGGTCCTATACGGGAGCCTTTGATGGCCCCTTCCAAAATGTGGGGGACCAATTGACGGCGCTCGGTTCCAGTTCTCTTTATTCCAGCGTGCATGATTTGCTCAAATGGATCATTCATTTTGATCAACCCACGATCACTTCTCCATCTGTCATCCAGAAGATGATGACTTCCGGTAAATTGAACATTGGTCAACCGACTGGATACGGTTACGGGCTTGGCGTCGGGCATTTCCGGGGTGCATTCCGCATTTCACACAGCGGTGGGTGGGCTGGATTTCGAACGTATCTCTTATACTACCCTCAATTCAAAGTCGGGGTAGTTGTTTTGAGTAATTGGTCCGGCGCGAATGTGTCGACATTGGCGGATCGGGTAGCTACTGAAGTGATTCAGGATGATTGGCCCCGCGCACTGGATGATCCCTTGAACGGGGCATCGTCGGGGCCAAGCGAACGTGAGCCAGTTACCTTTGATCAGCGTACATCCTGGCTGGGGGAATATACTATCAACGGTAGTCCTGCCTCGAGGGTGGTTTTGTTCAGGCGAAACGCGCGATTATGGGTTCAGTTGCCAAGCGGGCGGGGTTATTCTCTGGAGACTGGAGCTACAGATGTATTTCATAGTGCTGATCGCAGTATCAGAATGATTGGGAGTCTGGGCCCCAACGGTTGGCCTCGTTCCTTGTCGATCATAACACCTGATTGGAAAGGGACAGTAAAAGAAATCCCAGTTCAAGCTTTTGAGGAAGGGGAAGGGGAGACTTATGAGGGCGTGTATGAGTCCAGTGAATTGTTGACGCATTACCGCATTCAATTTGAAAACGGAGAACTCGTTGTTCATCATCAACGCCATGATCCCGTACTTTTGTCCCGATTTGGGAAAGATCGTTTTACGTCGGGCACCTGGTATTGGAAGCGAGTGGATTTTGACCGCGACTTTCAAGGGGAGGTCACGGCCCTTCGGGTGTCGCAGAGCCGTAACCGGAACATGTTGTTTCGGAAGGTGCAATAGCGTGGTATTGTCGGAGAGGAAGGATATTCCCGGGAGGAGAGGCGATTCTCTTTTTTCTCACGCCCCTGCACTCGAGATGCAGAGGCGCTGAGAAAAAATGGTTGAATCATGTGCTTTTGGTCAAGGCGCGTCGTCCCGAACCGTTGCTTTGAATACCTCCGTATCTGATTCGGCGTCGAAGTAGAAGGAATGTCCGGTACCGTCTCCGATAAACGAAGTGCCGCGATCTGACCATGGGCCTTCAGGAGTGAGGCTGCTTTGAATCTGGTAAACGACTCCTTCGATGGTTGAAACATCCACTCTTACCGCCCGTTTGATGTTCAATCCAATTTCAGGTATGGAAGCAGAATCGGCGGGATTGCTTTGATACAGAAACTCCAGTCGGTTTGAAAAGGAGTCTCCGTCCAAATCCAGATGGGCATCAGGATCCAGAGGGGAGGTGCCGTTGGTGAATTCCCATCCATCCGGCATGCCGTCCTCGTCGGAATCCGGTTGAAGAGGGTGTGAGCCCAGTTGGCATTCTTCCAAGTTTGTCAATCCGTCGGCGTCCGGATCGGCTGTTTGCTCCGCTATCTCGGGATCGGCCAGTTGCTCTGCTGTGAAGTATGCGGTACTGCACTGCAGGTAGAGCGTTGGATCGATCAGTTCAACCGTTGCGTTGGATGTTTCGGTGGCATCATTTGGGCTTAATTCAATATTCAAGTAAGTGTGAATGTCGTTCGTAACGGAAGAAGTGAGGGCCAGTGTGACGCCTGCTTCAGCGGTTTGGATGCGCTGGTATCCCCCCGCGTTTATTTCCAGCCAGTAGTCGGTGATCGCGGCGGGTTGGTTCCAGGCATCATGCGGGACCTGGTTTTCCGGTTCGATACCGATTTCATAATTGGTCACGTTGCCAACATCGTAGGCATGCATGGTGAACGCGAAGGCGCCCCCCCGCGTCGGTTGATACGGTTTCAATGACACGTCCGGGAAGCCCCAGGCTGACGGTGGCGTTCGGGATGATTTCCCGGGTTGTTCTATCACGTACGGTTCCCTGGATGAATCCTTGAAACGGAACCAGACGAGCCACTACTTCCTCTGGTCCCGCGTGGGCGCTGACGTGGGTGAAATAGTTTTTGTTGTCGGCTGGTGCCTCCACGGTCAGCATATAAAATTTCCAGAAGCCCAGGTCCAGGGCTCCACCTTCATATACCACGGTAAACTGACCTTCTGCGTCGGTAAAGGCAGCCTGGGTCAGGTCCACTCTTCCGCTGGCGCCTCCATATACCTTCGCTCCGGCAACCGGGGCGCCCGTCCGGATATCGACGACTTTTCCGGACCATGAAATGGGTGTTTGAGCATTTGCTGTCCAAAGGACTCCCATGGACAATAAGAAAACAACAAAAGGTAATTTCACCGACATAACAACGTCATTCAGGAGGAGAACCCATCAGAGCACAACACCTTTTTTGCTTATATCGGATCAGGTATTCACCTTCAGAACACTGGATAGGAAGGTAACAAGTTATACAGACGGTAGTGTTTTTGGTATCACTGCTTTTCGCGGTCCGCTTGAATGGCACTTTCGATGTGGTCTGCGGGAATGGAATGGAATTCAGAACTCAGGAACGTTCGGACCACCCGACGGTATGTTCCTTCAACCAGCACGCCCAGCATGTTGCCTTCTGTATCCACCAACGGGGCACCACTCATGCCTCCGCGGGAAACCATGTCCGTGCTGATTTGATGGTAGTCAGCGTGATCTTGTAGCGGACGAAGTTCGAGGGTTTTGCCATGAACCAAAAAGGGGCCATTGCCAATTTTGTCTTTTCCAAAAACAATCCCGTCATTTGCTCCGGTGAATACCTCTTTCCCTTCGGTGAACTCATTCGTTGTCAGCTTGAACCAATGGTCCATTGGAAGGTCAAACTTAACCAAGGCCACATCTGCAGGCTCGAAAGTTGCGACCAATCGCCCGGGTAACCAACGTAATTCGTCGGCCTTGCGTTTGCCCGTTGAATTTTCTGGAGGCAAGGCCAGGTGGGGGGTGTCCTCCGTCACGACATGATGTGCCGTGATGAAATAGCCGTCCGGAGATATCGCGGAAGCCCTGCCTCCCAGGTTGATGAATTGTCCGGCTTGTGGCTCAAACAAGGGAATCTCGTCTTTCTTGAAACTGATCAACAGGCGCACTCTTGAGTGAAAAAAATGGGGTAAAGATTCGCCGGCAATCTTGCGTTGCCCCAGTTCCATCAAGCTTTCGGCCTGCATCTGGCGTATTTCCGGGGTGTCGTAATTGTAATGTCGGCACCCTGTGAGAAAAGGGAGAAGCCACAAAAGGAAGAGGAGAGAGACAAAACATCCCGCAAGACGTATCGCCTTGCGGGATGTTGAAATGTTTGAATCCACTTTTGAAAAAATTCCAGGAGGATCTATGGTGGGAGATAAGCCGTGTGCCTTATCAGTCCTTACGGCGGAATAAGCCTTTCTTTTTCTTTTTGTCTTCTTCGATGTCCTCTTCCTTTTTGAGACCTTCGACTTCTCCGACAAATTGATCCAATTCTTCTTCCGTGAAAGCTTTGCTGGGTAGTTGCGAATTCTTGGATTCGAGTGCTGTCATTTCACCCAACTGACGTGGGTCTTGAACGATATAGGGTGTCAGGAAGATCAGGAGTTCGGTTTTGGTATCTTCTTTCACTGTTCGACTGAAGGCCCATCCCAAAATGGGGATATCTCCCAGGAGTGGCACCTTTCGTTTGCTCTCTATTTTGTTCTTTTCCATCAAACCACCGATGATTACGGTGCGACCATGGGGTGTGACCACCACGGTTTCGGCTGCTCTCTTGGCGAAAACCGGGGCTTCGACGCCGTCCGAAATGGTGACGCGTTCATCGGTGATGGTGGAGATTTCCGGCGCCACAATCATTTCCACCATGCCGTCCTGTGTGATGAACGGGGTGACACGCAGGATGATGCCGATGTCGCGGTAGGTCACCGTGTTCACCTGTTGACCGCCTTGCAGGAAGTTGACGTTGTCGATGAAGGGAACCGTTTGACCGACGGTGATGATGGCCTCCTGGTTGTTGCGGGCGAGGATGGAAGGACGGGACAAGACCTCGACTTTCCCTGCTTCAGAGATTGCGCGCAGGGTCACGTTGAAATCGGAGTCCAACAGTTGGTAAAGACCTCCCTGACCGGGTGTGGCCAAACCAAAAGCAGATTGCACGATGTTGGTCGTTGATCCAGAAACTTTGTTCCAAGCGCCTTCCATGCCGACGTCCAGGTCGTCACGATGGGTGACTTCCATGAAGACCACTTTGATGAGCACCTGGGGTTTCGGGCGGTCCAGTGTTTTGAGGACTTGTTCGATTTGGAGGTTGGTGTCTTCGTCGGTGATGACGATGACGGAGCGGGTTTCGGCGTCCACTTCGATCAAGGCTTCGCCGACTTGGGTGGCATTCTGGTATTGGCGGGTCTGTTGGTTCCCCAAACCACCCCCGAAGCCACCAAACTGGGCTTGCAATGAAACCAGGCCGGTGGTCAGCAATGCGATGATCGTGGTGGAAATCCACCCCATTTTCGCGATGTGATTCAAACCTTCTGCCTGATGGAAAGTGTTGTTGTTTTTCAAAAAATTCATTCTTTATTCCTCTGTCATTTTAAGAGTCAACCAAACCATTCAGGGTTGGATCAATTGTTTCCCTGGCCACCGCCCAGACCGAAGTTCTGTTGGTTGATTGAACGGTTGTTCAACGGATTATTGTTGTTGTTGCCGCTTCGGTTGGCGTTGTTGCGGTTGTTCAGGTTGCTGCTTTGCGATTCGAACATGCCGCGCAGAATGGTGGCCACATTGTCGACATCGGCATTGTCCAGCGAGTAAACATAAACCTTCTGTTTCTTCGATGAATCCGAATCGAGTTGTTCGATCATGCGTTCAATCTGATCCATCAGATTGGCAGCCGCAGTGACAATGAGCGCATTGGTGCGGGGATCGGCTACTGCGGTCACGGTGGTCATGGCCTGAGCGCGTGAGCTATCGTTGTTGTTGTTACTGCTCCCGCGACTGCTGCCAAATCCACCACCAAATGAGGAACGTCCAAACCGGAAGCCCCCACGTGATTGATTGTTGTTGTTCTGGCTGTTTGGATCGAAGAGATCGGAGAGTATCTGGGACATTTCGAAAGCATCCGCGTGTTTGAGAGGGAAGACACGCAGCTCGGTGATATCGTCGACATTCTGATCAATTTCCGAAACCAACTGGTCGATAGTGGGCATATACTCTTCTGGTGCGCTGACAACCAGAGCGTTGGCGCGTTCATCCGCCACGGCGACGACTCGTGAGGCTGCTTGAAGCGCTTCGCTGTCTCCGTCACCACCCCGTGAGGAGCCACCTCGGTCACCACCTCGATCCCCGCCACCAAAACGTCCGGGGAACCCACCAAATCCACCACGACTGCTGCGTGAACTTCTGGAATTGCTCTGCGGTGTTTCAAACAGGTTTTTGACGATGTCGGCCAGTTCGGTGGCGTCAGCGTAACGGAGAGGGTAAACCTTGATCTGGGAAATGCCCGATATGCTGGTGTCCAATGCCCGGACGATTTCGGCCACGCGTCGAATGCTGTTTTCCGTGCCGGTCAACACGATGGCATTGCTGCTTTCGTTGGCGGTCATGGATGCTTCGCTTGGGAGAAGTGGTTCCAGGTTTTCGATAAGATCCATGGCTCCGGTGTATCGAACCGGAATGATCTGAGTCACCATGCGGTCTGATTGTGGGATTTCTTCAGGATCGGCCCCGCTTCTAACCGGAATGTTTTCCTGGCGAGCTTCACTTTTGGAAACAATCTTCAAGGTGTTACCCACCCTGACGGCTGTGTAACCTTTTTCGATGAGGATGGAGTCCAGGAGGGAAATGGCTTCGGCTTTGCTCAGTGGTTGGTTGTTCCAGACACTGACCGTGCCGGAGACATCCACTTCTGCAATGATGGAAAAGCCGGCGGCTTCGCTCATGTAGTCGAGCACCATTTCCAGCGGGACATTGCGGAAGTTCATGCGCAAACCTTCCTCTGCATTATCTCCGGCAGTGTTGGCTGCGTTATTGTCGGCGGCTCCGCTATCTTGAGCGAGTAGGGCGCCACTGCCCAGGATCAGGCAGAAGCAGACAGCCCAGCGAAGGGCCAATTGATATGTTTTGGTTGTTTTCATTGTCCCTGAGATTGTTTTCTACGTTCCATCATTTGTTTTAAAATATCGCTCGCATCACCATCCAATGCCGGTGTTGATTCCGCTGAGCTGCCCGACGAACCTGAGCCGGAGCTGGATCGGCGGGAAGATCGTCTGGAATTGCCAGACCATTCGTCACGTCCTTTGGTACTCCAGGGTTCTTCCCCGCGTTTTGTCCTGGCGAAACCTACTTCCAGAACGATTGTTTCGCCATTCCAGTCGATCTCGACCTTGTCGAAATCGATGTTTGTTAATTTGTGTCCTGCGACACTTTCACCCAATTTGACAGCACCGGCCCAATCGCTATCCGTGCCATCGAAAAATGCAAGCTGTTTGTCCGAGTAAAACATCGTTCCCAACAGAGTAAACGATTCTTCGCGCGGCGGCTCCGGCGGTCTTTCCCGTCGTTGCTCCCTTGGCCCACGCCGGTCCGGATCGAATATGTTGCGATCCAGAATCAGGCTGAATGATTCAAATTCATTCGTCGGACCAGCTTTGTCGTCACTCGCTGCTTCAGACTGATCCGTTGCAGTTGTCTCTATGGGATTAGACGTGTCTGGATCGGATTTGGTTTCATCGGATTGTGCCAGTGCATGCGTCCAGGTTCCCCAAACCAAAACGAGGCAAGCGAGGCATCCGGCGATCGATCCATGAGCGGATTGTAGGTTCATGTATTCAGGCTGCTTACGTTTCATTGCAATGCCTCCGGAAGTAATAGTCCGCTGAAGTTTAAGTTCATGCCGAGACTGGATCCTTTTTCATCCCGTTGGGACAACTCCAACGTATCCACTTTCAACGCCATGGGATCTGATTCAAGCGCATGGACGAAGCGGGCGATTTTCTCAAGGTCTCCAAATCCGTTTGCCCGGCATTCGAGCAGGAGGTGGCCTTTGTCGGATGTGCGCCAGCTGGGTTTGATGGAGGTAAAACTGATGCGGCTTTCCGTGGCCCAACGGTCGACCGATTCCAGGATCTGGTTTTCAGAAACAGATTTCATCTTAGGAATGGCTCCATGATACATCAGTGCCCAGCGCTTTCGGATCGAGCCCTCGTTTTCCATCAGAGCGCGTCCACGGGTGACCTTGGCGTCCAGTTCCTCGATACGGGCGGAACGATCTTTCCATGCATCCATCATGGGACTCACAATGAACTTGTCGCCAAACAGCACCACAACAGCCGTGATCGCTGCCACCAAAAGCATTTTTTCTCGATTGGCTTCGTTCATTTTCTGGATTCCTCCCAACGATATCTGAATGAAAAACTCAATTGCTTGTCCTCACGGACCTGGTCCACCCGGAGGTCCTTGACTTCCGGTGAATTTTGTAACTTTTTAAGCATTTCCAGCCAGGCCTGATTGCTTTTGGCGAATCCTGAACAGACTACGGTGGACGGTTCCCGAATATCCAGGTCCTTCACCCATACGTCACCCCGTTCGGGGAAAGATTCGGTGAGATGTCGTATCAGTTTCAAGGTCGGGATGGTCTCATCAAACCAGGGACGGTAAAGGCGGATGCGGTTCTGAAGTTCTTCCAGTTCGCCCACCTGCACCTCCATGGCCTTCCACTCGTCATCCAGAGCCTGAAGTTTTTGTCCCTGCCAGAAGAACAACAAACCGACGATCAAGGCCGCCGCCGTGGCGCCTCCGCCGATCCATTTGTTGCGACCGGTTGAGATCCGTTGGCTCCATTCCTGGAACGGACTCACCTTGGGGGGGAGGAATTCGAAAGGATTGGCCCGGTCCAGGAGAAAATCCGAGGCCAGGTCAATGGCGTTGGAGTTCTGATTGGAGAGCGAGGTTGGTTTCAGATCCAAACGATCCGCCACTTCCTGTAATGCTTCCTGAAACTCGCCGCCTTTTTGTTTGTCCTGAAAGTAAAAACAACTCTTGAGCGATCCCTGCAAATCGGCGCTCAATTCTCCAACACTGATTTTAATTTCGCGGGCTATCTGCCGTGCACTGTCCGTTTCATTCAACGAACGGGCCATGGCAAGGCGTTGACCGCAAACCGCGAGCAGATCGAATCCCGATGAGGTCGGGATCAGGCACAGGGCATTGGCATCGGGGAGCGCTTTCAGGAAGGTTGATCCCGCACAACTCACCGACCAGCTCAAAGGTTTGAGGCGGGCGGCTTCGAGAATGCGATTCAAATGATCCAATCTCGCCGAAGGGAGGGCTCCGAGCAAGGCGTGGGGTTTGTGTGACGGCGAAGTAAAGACAGATCGGGAGATGCTGAGTTCGTCGATGGGGAAGGGAAATTCCCGTTCGGCGTGGGTTTCGAAAAAGAACTCCAGATCCTCTCCGTCCAGTTCAGGTATCTCCGTTCGACAGGTGAACAACCATCCGATCGGCAGCGAGCCGATGCAGTTTTTCTCCTTGATGCCGGCGGCATCCAAAGCGTCACGGAGCTTTGAGCCGATGGCCTCCGGGGTTTCCTTGAAGAGGTCATCCGGTAGATCGATGTGTCCCTTGCCTTCGCTACGGCATGTGCTGCCGCTTTTGCGGACATGCTCAAAGCGAAGCGTCTCATAGCCCCAGTCCAGACTCACCACCGCAGTGGGTTTCTTTTGTTTCCAACCAATCATCGTTGACGTTGTTGTTGCACGTATTGCTTAAGTTCCTCTCTCAGGTTTGTTCCCAGAGCCCAGCCTTGTCGAGCAAGGTCTTTCCGATAGATCACGACCGGTTCATCCCCGCTGGTGTCGACGATGAACTGAGTGCGCCGAAATCCACGAGCGTTTTTGCCGACGGCAGCCACATCCACCATGAACCGTTGGCTGGCGCCCACGAAGTATTCCTGCGCTTGTGTGAGATCTCCATCGCCGACGGCTTCGTTGACCCATTCGGTGTCCGAACCCAGATCAGCCTGGTTGGCCCGGTAGGAGACCAACTGTTGCGCCATGGCCTGATCCATTCCGGGGAGACTGGCCAACACGGCCGCGCTGGCAGTGTTGACATTGACTTTTACAGTGGGTTCGTCCCCTTGAATGTTGATATTGTTTGAAGGATTTTGATCCGGCTGATTCCCCCCGCCGTTTGCGTTGCCGCCCGCCTGGTTTTGAACCTGTGTGTTGTCGTCTTCTTCCGGAAATTTGCTGAACACGGTCACGTATTCCACCAAACCAAAATCGAGTGTGCCGTTGCTGTTGTCCAGTGGTGGTGTCGTGGCCCCGTCGTTCTCATTGGGATCCAGGATGCCGTTCATGTTGGCGTCTTCGCCGTAGACAAGAACGGAATCAGCGCCGTAAACCATCATGAGTTCGTCCACTGTGTCGAACGGGGCGTTTTTGATTTGTCGGGATGGAATCATGCGCGCGTAGACGTCTCCTTCCGCTCCCCCGTCGCTGACTTCCTCATCCTCGTCCCGCCAATCGATGATGGCCGCCGCAAATTCGGGCGTCATATTGGGCAGGTTTTCCAACATTTCCTGCGTTGCCAGATTCAGGTCCAGTTTGGAGCCTTCATCCACCAGCAGAAATTCAGGGATGGTTGCGTAGGCGTTTTGGACGCCACGACCGATATACCAATAAAGAGCCTCACCAACGACGCTGCGTTGACGGGAGTAAGTATCCGGTTCCGGTAAGACACCTTCCTCATCGGCGTTGGCAAGGAGGTACATCGCATACCTGAGAGCACCGTCGATCGCCTGTTCGGCCTGCAGCCCCTCGTAGTAATTTTCCGCCGCCCTGAACTCGAAATACATGGAATGCGAGAAATAGAGCGTGACACTAACGAGCCCGAGCGCGACCCACATGACAATGATGAGGACCGAACCTTTGGTTCGCCCTTTCTCTCGATGTGTCATGGATGCTCGATTTTTCATTCAGAGTCGGCTACCCCCTCACCTTTGCAGACGTGGAAGGTATTTAGAGCAGACGTTCCCAGGCAAAATTCGGTTACATTTCATTCGGGTTGTCATGCGAAAAGATTCTGAGGATTTCGACGTTGGTTTTGGTCTTCTATTAATTCTGTAGCAACGAGTTTTGAATGATGGATTGATTTTCCTGCACCTGGGTCAGGCCGGATGACAGTTGGTCCAGATTGTTGTTGATATTGGATATGTCATCGTAAAGGCCATCCATGGAAGTGTTTAGTTGATTGGACAGTTCCATTAACTCCGAGATCCTGGTTGCATGGGTGTTGGCTTCGTTTTGGATGGTGGAGAGTTGCAATTGCAGTTCGTTATCCATGATTTCCATCGTTTCGATGAGCATGTCGACCAATTCCTGATTGGTGTTCGCCTTGCTGAGAGCCTGTCTGGCGGCACCCGGAACCACCATGTTGGTGGAAGTCAGGATGACTTCGGATGTCGCGTTGGGTTTGTTCTTTATGGCGATGACTTCTTTTTTGAGACCGACCACCATGTAACCCAGGTACATGTTCATCAACAGCAGGATCGCCAGCATGCCCAGAGTCCAAGGTGGATTGTCTCCTTTGGCGACGTTGCTGCGCGGCTGATGGGATGCCTTGATGGCATGATTCGGATGACTGTGGTATTCGGCGAGATGGGAAAACCAGATCTGGTTTCCACAGCCGGGGCATGTGCTGGTGCTGCCTTCTTTGTCCTGTGGATACTCAATGATCTTGCCGCAGGCATTGCAATGGACACTTTTTAATTCACTCATGTGACAAAGGGGATTCAGGGTTGCCGGGCATTTGCATCACCGTTTGTTTGAGTCGTCTCGTCTTCGGACTCTTCTTCGATCTGTGGTGTTGCCATAAGAGCCACGGTTGTTTGGAGTGATGGATTGGGTTCGTTGTTGGATCGGCTGGTCAATTGACCGTCGGCATCCTCCCGCAGGAACTCGACCCTGACGCGCACGGCTTTGGGCAACTTGCTTTCGTCGACGGTGGAATCCCATGTTTCCTGCCAGTATTCTCCGTCGTAGTATTGAAATTTCAGAGACGCCACTTCATTGGCAATGGGCTGGGGATTAATGGTCGTTGTGCTGGCCGGCAGGAGGTTACGGGTGACTTCCCGGTATAAAGTATACCCTTCGGACATTTCGCTTCGCCCTTCATATATGGGTTGTTGAAGGTAATACCGGACCTTCTGCAGATGTCCCCAAGGCTGATTGGTTTGGATGACTCCGGACGCGGTGTAGAACTCCAGTTGGTCGGTGCGCGTGACTCCGCCATTCAGTGTTTCTCCCCGGAATTCCTGCGCAAATGTGGTTTCTTTGAGCAGGCATTGTTTAAGATCCGTTTCGATGATTTCCATGATGCGCATGCGTGTGTTCAACTGGTCCATGCGTTTCTGGCCGCGTTCCCGCATTTCCATGGATTCCAGGAGCGTGACCTTGATCACCAAAATGATCATGGCAAACGCCACACTCGCCACCAGCAGTTCCATCAGGGTGAAACCTGAGCGTGTCCTGCTAGACGAAGAGCGTTGTGGAATGCTGGTTTTCATTGTTGGCTGTCATCCACCAGTGTGGTGAGTTGAACCCGTCGGGTTTGCCCTTGCACGGGGTAGGTGACCACGATGGTTAATTGCTGCATGTCATCCTGGTCCCAGCTGGATTGAGTGAGTTCCCATTCGTAAAGTTTATGGTCGGGCGCGAAGTTGCCCCGGTTGCCGGCATACTGCCATTGGTCGGTGGCAATCAGTTCGGTCAGCATGCTGTTGGCAAGATGAGCCGCGATCCGTTTGCGTTCCGCTGTGACGGATGCGCGATTGGCCAGGACCAATCCCTGCATGACGACAGGCAGGAGGATGGCCATGAAGATCATGGCTGCCAGCACTTCGGCGAAGGTGAATCCCGCCTCGCGCCTGCGATCAATACGACATGATCTGGTCTTGCGCCAGGACGTCGTTTTGGATAACGAGCATTTCATCGCCTTTTCGGATTTCGTAGCGCAGACCGTTGGGTGCGCGGATAATTTGGAGTTTTTGATCCTCCAGCTTTTTGTTCTTCAAATAAAAACCGGGCAAACTCGCGATATCGAGTTGTCCATCCGGGTAATAGATGATGCCGGGCATGGATTGGTTGAGAGTTGTGTTGCGGTCCAGCTCGATTTCCAGATTGGAATCCAGTTGATAGACATGCGGTCCGCTTCTTTCGGCTGCTGTCACCTGGGTGCCCGATCCGGCATCCAGACCGGAGAGTTCCCTGACACCAAACCATTGGTTTTCCAGGTCGAACCAGACCTGCATGGGCATGCCACTCGAGATGGCTTCCTGCCTGGCCAAATGGGTGACGCCCAGAATTCTGCGGGCTTCATCGTTGATGATGGCGCCTCGGAAGAATTTGTTCAACGAGGGCGCCACCACGGTCATGATTGCCGTCAACACCACCATCACCATGATCAGTTCGATCAATGTGAAACCTCTCGATGATGGTGTGGAAAAGCCCAAGCATTTTCGCGTGCGTTTGCCTGGGCTTTGAATGTTCATAAGAAGTCAGGAGACGATTCCAGGTCATTGAACAAGGGAAAGGCTCTGTCGATGCTTTCCGCTTGTTCGAACGGTTTCATTGGAATCAATTATTGTTGACGTGATCCCAATTCGTAATGTCGTCGCCACCACCCACGCGCCCGTCAGGGCCCATGGACATGATGTCATATCCGGCAGCATTCTGTTTGCCTGGAAATTCGTAGACGAAACTGTTGCCCCAGGGGTCATTCGGAACACCTTTCTTCAAATAGGGGCCGTTCCAACTATTGGCGTTGCTGGGTTGATTGACGAGTTCGTCTAGACCATCGCTGCCGGAAGGGTAGTAACCGTTGTCTGTTTCGAAAATGTCCAGAGCCGTTTCGAAAACCGCAATCTGACTGCGCGCAGCCGTTTCCTTGGCCTGTTGCGAACGTCCGGCAAACTTGGGAACCACCACTGCTGCCAGGGCGGCGAGGATGACCAGCACCAGCAGCATTTCCACCAGCGTGAATCCGTGTTGACGTGTGCGACGTGTTCTTTTGAGTCCTGTGTTCAATTTCATAATCCGTTCAAGTTGTCTTCGTTCATTTAATGTAATCCTGAATGGTGAAAATAGGAATCACCATTCCGATAAAAATCGTGCCGATAAACCCGGCAATCAGGAAAAGCATGAGGGGTTCCATGAGTGAAACCGCTGTCTTCAATTGTTGGTCCAGATCTTTCTCGGTGGTTGCCGCCAGACGGATCAGTTCCTGATCCAGGCGACCGCTTTCCTCCGCCACGGAAATCATTTCCAGAATCGATCCATGAAACAGCACGCGGCAATCAGAAAGACTGCGGGCCAGTGTGTCGCCCTTTTTGACACGTTCGATGGATTCCGCGACCGCGTCGACCAGGACTTGATTTCCAATGGATCGGCGGGCCACGTTCAGCCCATGAATCAGTGGGACACCTGCACCCAGAAGCGTGCCCAGCATGCGGCAAAAGCGCGCCATGGCGAACTGGGCGTTCAGAGGTCCGATGACGGGAAGGCTGAGCATGCTTTGTTCAAACTTACGTCGGCCCCGGTCCGTTGCCAGCCAATTGCGAATGCCAATGCCCGCAATGCCCACGCCGATGGCGATAAAAAATCCGTAGGATTGGCAAAATTCACTGGTGGAAACGATCACCTGGGTCAGTAGCGGCAGCGCAGCATCAAAGCCTTCGAACAGCACCTTGAATCGTGGGATGAAAAACATCATCAAGAAGACAAGCACACCAATGGCGAGGCAAAGCAGTACGACCGGATAGATCATGGCTGAGAGCACTTTGCCGCGCAGTTCCTTGTCGCGTGACTGAAAATCGGCGATTTGACCCAAAACCAAATCCAGAAAACCACCTGTTTCTCCCGCTTCCACCATGGCGACATAGACCTTGGGAAAGGTATCCGGAAATCGACTCATGGCATTGGCCAAGGACATGCCGTCCACAACCAGATCGTGCACGGCTTTCCATCGTTCGCCGGCGGCTGGCGATGCTGCTTCCCGGTAAAGAATCACCAGTGCCCGGCTGAGTGGGACGCCTGCGGAGAGAAGGCTGGAAAGCAATCGTGTGAAGTTTTCCAGCATCTTGAAAGTGATGCGGCCGGACTTCCACGGCATGGACAGGGACGATCCTGAGGATTTACTGGTTCCTGCTTTGCCCTGTTGCTCGGTCAATTTGATCGGTTTCAGACCAAGGGCTTCCATCTTGCGGAAGGCGTCCTGTCTGCCACCCGCTTCGATGTCTCCGGTGGCGATGCCGCCGTCCGCTTTGAGCGCTTTATATTGAAAATTTGCCACGTAAACCCGGAATGTTAAAAGGTTGAAAGTTCCTCGTCCTTGGTCACGCGCATGACTTCGTCGGGAGTGGTGATGCCCATTTCAACCAGTCGCCACCCGTCCTGGCTGAGTGTGCGCATGCCTTCCTTGCGGGCCAATTCTTTCAGCTCACCGCTGGAACAGTTTTTAAGGATCTTTTGTCGGATGGGGTAACTGACCCCCATCATTTCAAACACCGCGCGTCGGCCATGGTATCCGGTCTGTCGACATTCGCGACAACCGACCGCTTGGTAAATGACCGCATCGGGTGACCATTTCATGGTTTCCCTCAACGCTTTCACTCGTTCGGAGGTGTCTTCTTTCCGGCAATGCGGACACAGGGTCCGGACCAGACGCTGGGCGAGCACGCCTTCCAATGAGGAGGCGACCAGATAAGGCTCCACCCCCATGTCGATCAAGCGTGTCATGGCGCTTGGTGCATCGTTGGTGTGCAGGGTTGAAAACACCAAGTGACCCGTCAATGAGGCCTGGATGGCGATGCGCGCCGTTTCTTCATCTCGAATTTCACCAATCAGGACCACGTCCGGGTCATGACGCAGAATGGCGCGCAATCCTTTGGCAAAGGTGAGTCCGGATTTTTCCGATACTTGAATTTGATTGATGCCCTTGATCTGGTATTCCACCGGATCTTCCACCGTGATGATCTTGCGGACCATGTCATTGATGGTGTTCAGGGCGGTATAGAGTGTGGTTGTTTTACCGCTACCGGTTGGTCCGGTGACCAGGAAGATACCGTGTGGTACTCCTAAAATTTCTTTGAAAAGCTGGAGTTCGTGGTCCGCCATCCCTATTTGATCCAGATCCGGGATGGACCCGTCCTGTCGCAATAAACGCATGACGACCGCTTCGCCGTGCAGCATGGGTATGATGGATACACGCACATCGACCTCGCCCTGCTTGACCTTCAGCTTGATGCGACCGTCCTGGGGGAGGCGTTTTTCCGCGATGTTCAGATGACTGAGGATTTTGACGCGGGATACGATGGCGGGTTGAAAGCGTTTGATTTCGGCCGGTACTGGAACCTCCTGAAGAACGCCATCGATACGGTAACGAATCTGCAATTCGTCCTCAAAAGGCTCCAGATGAATGTCCGTGGCGCGCAGGTCAATGGCGTCGCTGAGCACCTGATTGACGAACCGGATGATGGAGGCGTCTTCCGCCGCGTTTTCCAGATCGGTATCGTCGACATTTTCATCGTCCACCACCTGAAAGGAACTGTCATCCTTCAGGGTGTCGATGGTATCCGCCCCGACGCCGAGGCGTTTTTTGATTTCTCGTTGAATGGCCTCGGAAGGGGCCAGGACCGGATTCAGTTTGAGTCCGGTCAGAGATTTCAAGGTGTCCAGACCCTGAGTTGCGAACAATCGGCTGGTGGCAATGTCCACCGAACCATTTTCGCGTTTCAGGGGGAGCAGCCCTTCCTTGAGCAGCAATCGGGCTGGAAACAAAGTCAGCGTTTCCTTGTCGATTTCCAGTTGCTCCAAGTCATTGTATTGAACCGAATACTCCTCGGCGAGCCATTGCAACACCTCGGGTTCCGTTTCATAATTGCCCTCCGCCCCGTTGCCTTTTTGCTTCATCAGCCAATTGGCATCGGAAGCGGAGAGCTGTCGGGACTCGACCATTTGATTCAACAATTCAGTCATGTCGAGTCTTGTATCTTTAGATCAATATCGCTTCGCAGGTGCCGCCTTATTCGATCAGGCCCATCACCACAGCGACTGCTTCCTGCTTGACGGTCAGGACGGATTTCAAGGTGTCCTGTGCCTTTTTCAAGTCGGCTTGCTTGGCGTCACGCGCTTTACGGAAGGCAGCCAGTTTGGATTCGATGTTGCTGCCCGATTCGATGGCGCTTTGCAGGGCGTCCAGTTCAGCATTGCCGCTTCCTTGGCCACCTTGACCGCCACGGCCGCCTCTACCTCCGAAACCACCAAAGCCACCAAAACCACGTCCACCCGAACGAGCGTCACGTTGTTTTTCCTGGACGGCTTCGATCAGGGGCTGAACGGCTTTGAATTCCGCGTCGGAGAAACCGAACTGTTCCTGATAACGTTCCATCATACGAGCACGGAACTCAGCAGGGTCGAAATTGCCGCGACCGCCACCAGGACCACCCTGTCCGCGTCCGCCTTGACCGCCTTGACCACCACGACCTTGAGCCGCTGCATCATAAGATGTGAGAGAGATCGCCACGAGGGCGACGATAAATGTGAGAGATTTAATGAATTTGATCATACAAGAACGAGTAGACGGGGTGGTGTGGTAAGCGGTTACATGGATTTTTTTGAGTGCCGTGTTTCTTGACTTTTTTATCGCTTTTGTGCGATAAAAAGGGAGGTGTCTCGGTCGGTCGTATTGTTAAACGAATCCGTTGAAGAAGAGATTCGGTCTCTTCCGAGAGACATGCGTGCAAAGTTTGTTCGCATTTCAAACATGGTATGTGAGTTTGGGTTGCATCAAGTAGGGATGCCTTATGTGCGCCCAATTCAGGGGAAGCTTTGGGAAATGCGTATGAAGGGCAAGGATGGAATTTCGCGGGCCCTCTATGTCGTAGCCACTGGCAAGAAAGTGGTGGTTGTCAGTGCTTTTGTGAAGAAAAGCCAGAAAACGCCAACTCACGAAATCCGACTTGCACTTGAAAGAGCCAAGGAAATTGAGTCATGAAGAAGATTAATGCGTTACATGAGGAATGGATGGAAGATCCGAAGTATCGCGAGCAATACGAAGGCCTGGAGGAGGAATTTTCAATTGCCCGCGCTCTGATTTCGGCTCGAGCCCATGCAAAGTTGACACAGAGTGAAGTCGCAAAACGTATGAAGACCACTCAATCTGTCGTTGCCAGACTGGAAAGTGGAGCCGGTAATCCATCAGTAGAAACTCTCAGAAGATATGCGATGGCCACTGGGAGCCGACTGCGTATTGATCTGCTGGGAACTTCGTGAAAAGGATCGATGAGATGCTTTTTACTATTCGCGGAGGGAATATGGAATCCTGGAGATTTCTCTTATGCTTAAGAAGATAATGCAAGTGTGAGGCTTGTGAACCAAATCGAATAAACATAATGAAAGCTGGTTTTTCTATCCGCAAAAGCGAATGTCTCAAGGGGATTTTGGTGGGGATGGTGGCTATGTTGATGACGCTCGCAGTTTGGGAATCCTCCACAACTGGTAATAGGGCCGCGCCAATACCGTTCAGGCAGCAGATGACTGATTTTGCCGGGTTGCATTCGGCTGTTTCCATGTATTTCAATGAACATGAAGGGAATGGTTTGGTTTACCGTTATGGGGTTACATTGGAGACGCTTGAGAATGAAGGCTATCTGCGCGCCGATACCTCATCGCGACTCCTTCCGGCAAGCTGGCGCTTTTTTCCTGAAATAGTAAGTAAATCCGATTCGTCGCCCTCATCGGTCCTTGTGGAAGCTCAGTTACCGTCTGGGCAGCATCTGGTTTTACTAGCTGACGGCAGTGTGCAGAGTAAAAATTGAGGTCAATCAATAGTCAATCCTGGAAAGTTGAGCGGGCGCAGTTCATTTTTTAGACAATGGAGGGGAGATCCCGCATGCGGGACTCGCCCCCAAACTTTCCCCTTGAAAACGTTTCTGAGCAAAAGGAATGGAACGCGTGGAGACTATTGTTAATCGCATGACTGTAACGTTTCCATTGCAGCTTGAAAAGGGTTCCAAAGCACTGAGGTTTGAAGTGGGTGTAAGTCGGAGCTTACCCCTCCGGTTAAGGATTTCTAATTTTTGAACTGCGCCCAAGTTGAGCCCTTTGATTTAACTCACATCAGCTTCATCTTGGGCAAGTCCTGCGTATCGATGAGCCCAACTGGCTTTCCTTCCGCGTTAACGACGATCAAATCATCGATCGGCTTCTGGTCAAACAGGTTCAATGCTTCGACCGCCAGCGCTTCGTCGCGAATCGTGATGGGGTTTGGGGACATGACTTCCTGCATGGAGGCATCCAGGGGGTGGTCTTCGCGGGCAAGGTAGCGTCTTAGATCACCGTCCGTGAAGATGCCGGCCAGTTTGCCTTGTTCATCAACAACACTGACACATCCAGCCTTGGCTCCTCCCATGATCAGTAAAGCCTGTTTGATGGTTGTGCTCGTTTGGGCCACCGGATTGCGGGGGCCGCAACGCATGACATCTTTGATTTTCAGCAAAAGAGCCCTTCCAATCGCACCGGATGGGTGTCTCGTGGCAAAATCCTCTTTCTTGAATCCGCGCGCTTCCAGAGTAGCCATGGCCAGGGCGTCTCCCATGACCAGCATGGCCGTTGTGCTGGAGGTGGGGGCCAGATTGAATGGACAGGCTTCTTTGGGGACTTCTATGTTCAATACCCAGTCACATGACTGTCCCAGCGTTGATTGGGGAACGCCGGTCATGCCAATTAATTTGACCTGAAAGCGTTTCAAGGCCGGGAGTAGATTGAGCAACTCTTCGGTTTCACCGGAATAACTCAGGATGAGGATGACATCCCCGTCATTGACCACACCGACATCCCCATGCAGCGCGTCCACACTGTCCAGCAGCACACTCGTGGTGCCGGTGCTGGTCAGGGTGGCGGCGATTTTGCGTCCGATATTTCCCGATTTCCCGATGCCGACCACCACCACCTTGCCTTTGGTCTGCATGGTCTCCACCAGGCATTCGATGGTTTGGTGGAAGGATGCATCGATTAAATTCCGCACATGCTCCAATGCCGCCAATTCCGTTGAGAATACGGCTTGAGCGCGCTGTATATGAGTTGATGGTGGTGTTTGACTCATCGGTATGCAGGTATACTGGGAAAAATTTGAAGAAGCGGTCAAGCTGCCTGTGATTTTGTGATTTTCACCATCAGTGAATGGACCTGCTCGATCCACTCTGCGCTTCCGGGCCGAACATGGGCTGGGTAGCCGTAGATGGCTTCCAGGGACCGAAGGCCCAGGTGTCCGTCCGAAATTTCCACTTGGTGTGAATCCATGAGGCACGGGTGGGGGATGCCAGCTGCGTGACAGACTCTCAGGATCTCCTTGCGCAACACTTTGATATAATTGGCAAGGCGCACGGACTTATGATCCGGATCCAATCCTCGCATGAGCCATTGATTCTGAGTGGCAACCCCGGCTGGGCAATGCCCGGTGTGGCATCGTTGAGCCTGGATGCAGCCAATGGACAACATGGCTTCGCGGCCCACGTTCACGGCATCACAACCCAGAGCAAAGCCCACCAGGGCTGATTCTGGGAATCCAAGTTTCCCAGACCCGATAAACACCACATCCTTATGCAAATCCTGTTCTGCAAATTGTAAAAACACCCTGCTGAAGGCCTGTTTGAAAGGTAATGCGACGTGATCCGAAAAGACGAGCGGGGCTGCTCCGGTGCCACCTTCACCTCCATCGATGGTGATGAAGTCCAGCCCGCGAGTGCCGGATTTCATGAGGTCGGCGAGCTGAGTCCAGAAAGGTATCTGTCCAACCGCAGACTTGATGCCGACCGGCAGTCCGGACGTTTCAGCCAGCAATTCCGCAAAATCCAATAGACTATCCGCATCCGAAAAAGCCGTGTGTGCGGGAGGGCTGAGGCAATCCTTGCCAGCCTCGATGCCGCGGATGGCTGCAATTTCGGGGGTGACTTTCTTTGCCAGGACCACGCCGCCCAGCCCGGCTTTGGCTCCCTGACTGAGCTTGATTTCGATGGCTCTGACCTGGGGATGTTGCTGGACGACACTGCGGAATCGTTCCAGATCAAAACCTCCTGCTTTGTTACGGCACCCGAAGTAGCCGGTACCAATCTGCCAGACCAGCTCACCTCCATGCAGGTGGTGGCGTGAGATGCCGCCTTCACCGGTATTATGCCAGGCTCCAGTGAGGGCACAGCCTTGGTTGATGGCCTCCACCGCCGCCGAACTGAGGCTGCCAAAGCTCATGGCGGACAGGTTGACCGCTGAAGGCATGCGCACAGCTTTCGGGCGGTTTCGATGCCCGCCCAGCACTTTGGCGCAGGGGATCCGGTAATGCGGGGAATCGACCGGAAGATTCAGGGGGAACGGACTGTGCTTGATGAAGATGTAGTTTGGCGTCTGCTCGAGATCGTTGTCGGTTCCGAAACCGAAGTAATCGTTCTGCTTCTTGGACGTCGCGTAAACCCACCGCCGTTGATCCCGTGTGAAGGGGCGTTCTTCGTCGTTGTCCGTGACGATGTATTGACGCAGTTCCGGTCCGATCGCTTCGAGAATGTAGCGAAAATGGCCAAGGATGGGAAAGTTCCTGAGGATGGCGTGTTTCTTCTGGAAGATATCAAAGACAGCCAACAGAGCCAGAAACCCCAGAATGATCCATAACCATGTCACCAGACCAGTATACTCCTTACATTGTATCAGGTCCAACTGGAACCGAACCTCCGCGACTTGGTTTCAGAGGCGGTTCCAATTGTGATCAATTTGTTCAAGGGAGATCGTTGATGGATTTAATGACTTTGCCAGTCAATCCGTATTCGACCGCTTCCTTGGGGCCCATCCAGAAATTACGATCGCTGTCCTGGCGGACTTTTTCGATCGGTTGTCCGGTTTGGTCGGCGAAGGTTTGGTTCAGGCGTTCACGCATCTTGATGATTTCACGTGCCTCGATCTCGGCATCCGATGCTGATCCCCCGACACCGCCCATCGGTTGATGGAGCATGAATCGGGTGTTTGGCAGGCATAGGCGGTATTTTTTTGGTGGCGCGGAATAAATGAGTGCGCCCGCGCTGGCCACCCAACCGGTGCCAATGATGTAAACCTTCGATTTCACGAAGCGAATCATGTCAAAGATGGAATCACCCGATTCGACATGGCCGCCCTGGGAGTTGATGAAAATCTTGATGGGGTCCTCCGACTCGGCATCCAGGCACAGCAGGCTCTGGGTTACCTTTTCGGCAACTTCCTGGTTGATTTCGCCGAACAGCGTGATGGTTCGTTGTTTTAACAACGATTCCACGACTTTGTTGGCCACCGATGGCTTTTTCTCTTCTGAATCCTTACAGTCTAACCTCATGTTCCTGACAATTTGATCAGTAGAACAGTCTGGCGCAAGTGATTATTTTGGAACCTTAGATTTTGCCGATCGTCGCGGATTGGTTGTTTTGAACCGCACCACCGCAGCCGCGGGGTCTTCGAGAATGCGCAGATTGACGCAGATTTTTGTCCTTAGAAGATGACTGTAGCTTTTGAATGGGGCATGACTTCTTGGTATAGGTTCAGCGCTTTCGTCCTTTGGGATATCTCTAAGCTAAAGAGGGACTACTCTTTGCCGTTAAAAAATCTACGATAATCTGCGAAATCTGCGGTTCAGAATCAAATCAAGAACTCCATTTCAAAACGAAAATCCCCATAAGAATAATCAGGATACAGATCAGTTTTGGACGCATGTTTTTTTCACGGTAGGCGATGATGCCTCCGAAGAAGGTGATCAGTACGGCGCATCGGCGAAGTGGGGATACCACGGAAATCAATGCATCCTGTTGGGATATGGCGACGAAATAGAAAAAATCCGCCGCCAGCAAGGTGATTCCTATCATGGGAATACTCCATCGCCAGTGGAAGGTTGATTTGCCGATTTTTCCCATGCGCCACAGGGCATAGAAAGGTCCCATAACGATCGTCAGGTAGACCGAAAACCAGCATTGCACGGTAGCTGCCTCCATCTCGCGTGTTTGAAGCAGGTATTTGTCATACAGGGCACTGAATGCTCCGAGCAGGGTGGCGATCATCATGAAGCCTACCCAGCGGTTGCGATGAAAGTGGATGCCTTCCAGTTTGCCGACGAAGGAAAAGGCGTAGAATCCGGACAAAATGATGGCAATGCCCAGCCATTGCATGACTGCTGGTCGTTCCCCAAACAAGGTTACAGCAATCAGGATCGTCCACAACGGAGCGGTCGCGCGAATCGGTGAGGCCACCGAAACCGGCAGATGTTTGACCGCGAAATAATTGAACACCCACGACGCGGAAACCAGTGTGGACTTGGCAAGAATCAGTCCGTGTTCTTTCCAGCTCATGGAATTCACCAGGAAGGTTGCTGATGGAAACGAATCCGGCGAGATCACCGACCAGCACAGGAATGGAAGCCACACCAAGGCGCTGGCCAACACACTGAAGAACAACACCGGCGGCACGGCATTTTCGCGGACACCCGCTTTCTTGATCAGGTCATATACCCCAAGGAACAACGCCGACAATATGGAAAGAACCACCCAACTCATGCAAAGGGCGCCACCTTTCCGGAATCCTCCTCTTGATTCAAGTCGATACCGATTTATTTACGCTCAACCGCTTTCAGAATCCATGTGCTGCATCCGTTTCATCAGCGTAACAGTCCAGTATTTTCCTGGATTGGTTTATTCGGTCCGGGAGGCAAAATGTTGTTCCGCAAAATCCAGGAACAGTTTCCAATCTTCCGGGACAGATTGGTGGCCTTTGGAATGATAGTGGAAGGCCATATGTGATGATATGACAGGCTGATCGAGTTCCGGGACATCGGTGGTCCCGAGATCCTCGGCGCCCAATAGCAGGTAAACCGGACCAGCGCCAACCATGGCAAGAAACTCGCCTTTGGGATCGCTCCATTGATCGCTGATGCCTCCGTTGATGTAGATGGGGCGTGGGGCGATCAGTGAGATGAGCATGTGTTGGTCGACGGGGAGCGTGTCCCATTTCCCGACCCAACGCTGCAGATTACCGGCGAATTGCCAGGAAAAATTCTGGGCCATGTCGTCGAGCGTTTCACCCCAGTCGCGACGGATCAGGGATGCTCCCATTTCTCCGGGCACAATGCTGAAGACTGCGGCGATACGTTGATCCTGAGCAGCGGCCCAGAGCGCGGTTTTACCCAGGCGTGATGCGCCGGTGATGGACATTCGTTTGGCATCGATGTGATCGAGCGTTTCCAAATAATCTATGAGGCGACTCGCTCCCCAGGCCCAGGCGCTGATGGTTCCCCATTCGTGATCTTCCGGTTTTGATTGGGATTCCTTCAATGTTTGGCCAATCACGCCTTCCTTCCAATGGTCCGCACGATCGGGTTGGATGTCGCCATATCCTACATGAGCAAAAGCCCAACCACGTTCCAACACCTCGGACCTTGAGTCGAATCGACCCGGGACGGGGGTACGTTGTCGGTCAACACCGAAGAAGGAAAGGTTGAGTAATACGGGAACCGGTTTGGAAATGTCTTTCGGCAAAGTCAGATTGACACGAATCTTTGGAGCATTCGGAGATGTTCCCATGCGTCCCTCGATAAGTCGGGTTTCCTCATTATCAATGCTTACTTGGTTCCAGGATACATTGGGTGCGTTGGACGGTATGCGTCCGTATATTTGATTCTGATAGAATTCCAGAATTTCGCTCCGCCGTTTGTGCCACCATACATCGGGTGTTTCGATTGATTTTCCATCAGAGGATCTCAACGGATCAGGTAGCTTATAGTCCTTGACCCTGGCTTCGTCGTAATTGGAAACATGACCTGTTTTGCGAGCCAGGCGAACGGGGTTTCCGTTCGCGTCTCTTTTCCCGATGAAGGGAATGTTGTCGGTATTTCCAGTCGTTCCGGGTGTCGGGTAAGACGTTTCTATGGAGTCTTGGGCCGTGATGGTGGTGGACGCCAGAGAAAGGGTTATGAAAAGCCCTTTTAGTGAGGTGATAAACCGGTAGTTCATTGCCTGGATTACAGCAAGCCCGATTGGAAATGTCGATGGTTCAATACCAATCCCTCAATC
>CAYPZD010000066.1:0-29642 GCA_964415055.1 uncultured Verrucomicrobiota bacterium
GCCATTGCCTGGCCGTGGCGTTTTTCTTTTTCTCCGGGGCGGTGGAACATGATTTTGTCGGCGAGTTCCGGGAAGTCGGTTTTCAATACTTCTTTGGCCTTGTCAATCATCAGGTCCATGCCGGCGCCCGTTGTGACGCGTCCCAGCAGGAGCAGATTTTCAAATTCGTAAAAGTCGCTGTATTGAGCCAGGGCGTATCCCAGGTAGACACCCATGGTGCGATAGATGGCGGCGGCGCGGGCGTCTTCTTCGGCCATCAGTTGTTGAACGCGCACCAGTTGTTCAGGGAAAGGCATGCCTTCCGGGACTTCGATGCCGGCAGATGGGATCAATCGCGCCACGGCTTGTTGTGAGAAATACTGCACCCCACATCCGCGATCCTTGGACCATTCGTCCACGGGAGCGTCGGGTCGATAATCCACCGGAACGAAAGCCAGTTCGTTCAACCAGGGGGTGATCTGTCCGGTTGGCGTGACAAATCCTGCCGCCTGGTTGGTTCCCATGGCGATGCCCAGCACGGCGTTTTGTTCCAGGTTCATGGAGCCAGCCAGAGCGGTGACTTCACCGTCATTGACCACCTCAAATGGGATGTTGTCCCAGTCTTGTTTCATTTCCAGAAACAAGTCTTTCACCCGGGAATTGAACAAATCTTCAGGCACACCCCGGAACAAGGATGCGACTTTGACGCGATTGTTGACGTAAACTCCAGCGGCGCTCCCACCGATGGCATCGACCCGTGGCATTTTCGAAGCCGCCAATTTGAGGGTGTCCATGATGTGATCGTAGTGCCATTGAGGATCGGATTGAGGGATGGGATCCCAGATGATCTCTTCTGAAAAAACCGTTTTGCCGTCGATGACCGCGGCAATTTTACGGTCGCTGCCTCCCAGATCGAAACCAATACGACAACCTTCCATGTGTCGGCCCAGTGGGGCGGAATCACTGTGTTCCTTCGGCAAATCCGAATCCGAACAGTGAATGATCTCAAAGGATTCTTCAAAGACCCGGCGTCCCATCATATCGGCATCCCACTTGCCCAGGGGATGTTCCTGGTAATACCGGTTCAACCTGTCACAGAGATCTTTTGGCGCTGTGCAGTAAATCCTGGCGGCGCCTCTCGACCACAGGAGAAATTTGATAAATCGTTCCAACAGGAAGAAATTACGGTCGGTTGTTGAATCTGACTGAGGAAACAAGGTTGTTTCAAACCGATAGGCGCTTCCGTCCGGGCGCTTGAGAACGATTGAGACAGGGAGAGAGGCGTTCTCCCGGCTGGTTTGGTTTTTAACGCTGCGAACGGCCAGAGCTGCCGGGCGAAATCCCGGGTCCAGCTCAGGAACAATACTCGGTGCGGGCCACTGAAGTTGGGTGTCGGTCATAGTCTTAGGCCATTCATAACGTATCTCCGCTACCGGGCAAAGTCCTAACTTTTGGATTTGAGTTTAAGCCGCCACATGACAGGATGGGGGTGCAATAGGGGGCGGATGCAAAGTCCCCTTAAGGCCTGCAGGAGGCAAAGGGGAGATTGCCCTGAAACGATCGTGGAAGACACTTGTAATGGATGGTTTTGGAACACCAGGATTACAGACAGGGCAGCGACTCTGTCAGTCCCGTTTTGTGTTGAAATCCGAATTGTTTGACAATCCGGAGGGTAGTTCCTATTGGCTGGCGCAGGACCGGGACGAGGAAGAAGAAGTTTTAATCTATTTTCCCCCCGAAACCATTTCTTCCGAACCGGATTTGGTGGCTTCTCTTTTCGAAAAAGTCACTGCATGGGTGGATCAATCGGGTTCTGATTGGCATTCGGTGGTTTATGCGGATGCCGAGGCCAAGCCGCTTCCGGTGATCGCCCTTCGGTCAAGACCAGGTGTGGGCTTGGATAAAAGACTGTTGCAAGGAGGGAAGAACACGGTTTGGGAAGATATCGAACCGCTGATTGAGAAAGTCACCCAACATTGCATAGCCCACCACCGTCAGAAACACATTCATGGAAAGCTAAGCGCTGATCACATACGGTTTCTTCCGAATGACGACGTGTTTTTCGTCGGACCTCAGTTGGATCGTTTGGCCATCCAAACGATCATGGAAGCAACCGGAAAACCCGTGTCCGAGTCCTGGGATCCCAATGCTTCACCCGAGTGTCTGGCGTCCGGAGAATGTCGAGCCTTGGACGAAGTGTATGCCTTGGCTTCGGTTCTGCTCGAAAGCATGCGTCAAGTGGGGATTCATGTGCATTTGCCCCGCAATGTTCATCTCGAGGGGAAGATTCGCTTCGGCAATCTGGTGGTGCCCAAGAACGTCAAACAGGCCCTGATGGATGCTATGGATGAACATCCGAAGAATCGTCCTCAATCGGTGGCTCGGTTGGCTGCTCTGATGGGGTTTGAACTGGATGCCGCCGAGGCGCAGGAAGAATCCTGGAAATCGAAAGTGCTCTCACCCGATGCCAGCGAACGGCGGCGTATTTTTATCCGCAGTTTGTTTCGTCCAAAAGTAATCGGGACAGTCGTTGCGTTTGTTGCTTTAGGCCTGGCCGGGTGGGGGATTGTGAATTGGAAGGAGCACCAGCTGAACCAGGAGACACAGGCCGAGCAATCCGCATTGGTCAAACCGCTGGAACTGGAGATCAGGGAAGAGAGACCGGAAGATTTACTTGCTGTCAAACAACGGGGGACCAGTACCTTGAAAGTGACCACCATCCCCGAGGAAGCTTTGGTGACCTTGTCGCGTCCCGGGCAGGCGGAAGTGATGGAGGAGCTTGCCCCTGTGGAATGGAATCAATTGCACGAAGGAGCCTATCGCGTTTCTGTATTGGCAGTCGGTTATGCCCCCACCAATATCTTTCCATTTCTGAAATCAGGAAAAACCAATGTGCTTCGCATACAACTGCAGGAATCCTTCACCCAGGTATCTTTGAGCACCGAACCATCGGGGGGGCAATATCGATTTCAGGACAACGAGGGCAAATGGGTGACGGGGGGGACTCCGGATACCATTGAACTGCCAAAGGGGAATTATATGATCCACTTTTCCTTGAATGGCGAAACACATTCCGAATCGTTGGAAGTCAAATCCTACGTGGGAAAATGGATGGAAGTGGTCGCCACCTTTGGCGGATGCGATTTGAAAGTGTGGACCTACCCCGAAGAAGTGGAGGTTTGGGAAAACGATGAAATGATAGGGGTGACCCCGCTGGATTTAAGCAATATCAGCAAAGGAGTGCATGAATTGTCTCTCCGTAAGGAAGGGTTTGAGACTGTGGTTGAAACGGTCTTACTGACACCGGATGATCCCTATATTGTCCGGGTCAAAATGGAACCCAGCGAGTAACAGGTTAATCAAAATCATGTCAGATAAAATTTCTCATCCAACCGAAACATCGAATGATTCAAGCACACAGGCTGCTCCATCCTGGTGGTGGCGTTGTTTGATGTTTTGGCGAAATGTCTTTCGACGTTTCGAAGCCAGGGGCGGTTTCATTCATGCCTCCTCTCTCTCTTATACTTCGCTGGTTGGGATGATTCCGGTTTTGGCGGTGGGCTTGAGTGTGGCGACCAGTTTGATGGTCAAGGATGGCGAGGAAGGGCGTGAACAGGTGCAGGAATGGATCGAAAAAATGATTCAAACCGTGGCTCCCATGCTGGAGCTGGAAGTGTTGGATGAAAATACAGATGGACAGGGCGGGCAGCGCCAGGAAGTGGCGCGTCGCATTGCCGATTATGTTGGAGAGATTCATACCAAAACCATCGGGGTGACGAGTGTCTGTGTGTTTTTGGTGGTCGCCATTCTGCTGCTGAGAGCGATTGAGCGGACATTCAACAATGTATGGGGGATCCCGAAAAATCGAAGTTGGGGAGCTGGCGTGGCGCAGTATTGGGCGGGGTTGACACTTGGACCTTTCTTGTTTGTGTTGGGAACGTCTTTGTCATCGAGTGCCACCTTGCTTCGTTTCTCCAATTATTTCCAAAAATTTGGCCCCTTTGGAGCCTTGTTTCTTTTTCTGTTGTCATGGGTTTTTACGGGCGCCTCCTGTGCTTTGATTTATCGGATCATGACCAACACGCGGATGACCTTCAAAGCCGCTTCCTGTGGCGGTTTGACTGCCGGGTTGCTCCTTCAATTGAACAGCCAATTGCCGGTGGTCTATTATTCGAACGTTGCCACGTCCAACAAGGTTTACGGGAGTTTGGCTGCGGTTCCGATCCTGCTCCTGGGACTCTACGTCTCCTGGATCATTCTTATCTTCGGATCGCATGTGGCCTTTATGGTGCAGCATCCTAATCAAGGCAGTGATGAGGAAGATGCCACGCCAGAGGACCACGTCGAACACAGTGCGCTCACAGCGGTGCGCGTGATGCAATCGATCGCCACAAGGTTTCAATCAGGGGGGCAGCCTTACACGCCCGAAGAACTTGCGGATCAGCTGCAGTTGGATCACGCCACTGTTCATGATTCGGTGGCATTATTGTCTGATAGCGGATTGTTGTTCAGAGGGGAAGAATCCAGCGGTGGGCTGAGTCTGGGCAAACCAGCGGAGGGCATCACCTTGAAGGATATTTTCCAGATCGTCGAAAAGGATATGGATGGTAAATCCAAACTAGGATCAGAAGATGCCTGTTTCGATGTGTATCAGAACATCATTCAAGATCGTGACCAATCAGCCGCTTCGGTGAAGCTGAGCGACTTGGTTTGACTATGTGAAATGGATGAAGGTAGATCGGACCGTCCCGGTCCGCACCTTGTGGCTTACTTGCCCAAGAAAGCCATCCGAAGGTAACCCCTGACGTGGAGTCATCGCGCAAGCCATGTCGGCGCTCTTCGAAAGCAGTAGGATATTGATGACCGCAGGCTTCCCAAAACGGAAATTGGGTGTGAATTGCATGCCACAAGGCACGCGCCAGGGACGGCACGTTCTACCCTGAGTGTACTGCAGGTAGATCGGACCGTCTCGGTCCGCACCTTGTGGTTTGCTTGTTCAGAATTGCCATCCAAAGGAAACCCTGACGTGGAGGCATCGCGCAAGCCATATCGCCTGAGGGCGAAAGCAGTAGGATATCGATGACCACAGGCTTCCCAAAACGGAAGTTGATGGTGAATTGGATGCCGCAAGGCACGCGCCAGGGACGGCACGTTCTACCCAGCAAAAAAGCGGCAACGTTTGTTGCCGCTTTTTGTTGTTTAAATGTTTCTTGGATTTGTTTATCCGAGAGCCATGGCTGCTGAGGTGATTTCGAGCAGCTCGTTGGTGATCATGGCTTGACGCAGTTTGTTGTATTCCAGGGTCAGGTCCTTGATCAACTGTTTGGCATTGTCGGTTGCGTTTTTCATGGCAACCATACGAGCACTGTGTTCACTGGCTTTGGATTCCAGAAGGATCTGATACATCTGGAAGTTCAGGTAGTGAGGCAACAGGTTGCCGAAAACGTCATTGGCGTTGGGTTCGAACAGAAACTCAACACTGGCCTTTTCCAATTCCTTTTGGCTGGATTCACCTTCGATGCCCGCTTCGATTCCTTTGATTTCTCCAATCGGCAGAAACGTGCGCAGCTCGGGGTGCTGGTTCAAGGTGGTGACGAAGTTGGTGAAGAGAATGTCCACACCGCTGACTTCTCCCTTCAGGAACATGTCCTGCACCATTTTTGAAATAGCGCGGGCTTCTGCGAATGCCGGAGCATCCTTGTAGCTGAACTCGGCGGCCAGATTCCGCTTGGTGCGCGCCAGGAATTGGGCAGCTTTGCGTCCGGCGGAGATGAATATGGTGTTGTCCTTGTCGATCTTCGCGGCCTCACGAAACAGGTTCGAATTCAGTGCACCGCACAGTCCCTTGTCAGAACTCACCACAATGACGGCCCGTTTCTTACCTGAACCCTGTTCCAGCAGGGGATGGGTAAAATCACCCGCGCCAGAGGACACTTCGGCCAGGACCTGGTTCATCAGGTTGGCATATGGACGTCCCGCCAAAGCAGCTTGCTGAGCGCGGCGCATTTTGGATGCCGCGACCATCTGCATGGCCTTGGTGATCTGGGAGGTGTTTTTAACGGATTTGATCCGTCGTCGAATGTCGCGTGTGCTGGGCATGGTATGTTCTTCCTATGACCGTGATTACTGGTATGTTCCGGAGAACTCTTCAACGGCTGCCTTCAGATCTGCTGACAGCGCGTCGGAGAGGGCTTTCTCAGCCACAATGCGCTTGAGCAAGTCGGCTTTGCGTGTGGTCAGGTGATCCGTGAGTTTGTCCTGGAAATCCTGAACCTTCTCGACGTCCACTTTATCGAAGTAACCGTTCTGAACCGCCCAGAGAACGGCAACCTGCACTTCAACCGGCTGTGGGTTGTATTGAGGTTGTTTGAAGACTTCAACAATGCGTTTACCACGTTCCAATTGAGCCTGTGTTTTGGCGTCCAGATCGGAACCGAACTGGGCGAATGCCGCCAGTTCACGGAACTGAGCCAATTCCAGCTTAATACGGCCGGACACTTGTTTCATGGCCTTGATCTGAGCAGCGGAACCCACGCGGGACACTGACAGACCCACCGAAATAGCAGGGCGAATACCTTGGTAGAACAAGTCTGTTTCCAGGTAAATCTGACCATCGGTAATTGAAATCACGTTGGTTGGAATGTAAGCGGAAACGTCACCAGCCTGGGTTTCAATGATCGGCAGAGCGGTCAGGGAACCATTACCGTAATTTTCGTTCACACGGGCGGAACGTTCCAGCAAGCGGCTGTGCAGGTAGAACACGTCACCAGGATAAGCTTCACGACCTGAAGGACGCTTCAGAACGAGAGACACCTGACGGTATGCAACGGCGTGCTTGGACAAATCATCATAAATGATCAAAGCGTCCATGGCGTTGTCCATGAACCATTCACCCATGGCGCAACCGGCAAATGGAACGAGGTATTGGTTCGTTGCGGAGTCGGATGCGGAAGCGGCCACCACGATGGTGTATTCCAGGGCGCCTTCTTGTTCCAGGGTGTTGATGACCTGGGCGATGTTGGATTGTTTTTGTCCAACGGCCACGTAAATACAATAGAGAGGGCGGTAATCCTTGTCACCGGCTTCTTCGGCAGCCTTGTTCTGGCGTGCCTGGGCGATGATGGTGTCGATACCGATGGTTGTTTTACCGGTACCACGATCACCAATGATCAACTCACGCTGACCACGACCAATGGGGATCATCGCGTCGACGGCCATGATACCGGTTTGCACCGGCTGGGTGACGGCCTTACGAGTCACGATGCCGGGAGCAATCTTTTCAACCGGATAGAAAACGTCACTGTCGATCGGGCCTTTTCCGTCCAGCGGCTGTCCCAGGGCATTGACCACACGGCCGAGCATGCCTTTACCGACGGGCACCTGGAGGAGTTTGCCGGTGGTTTTGACTTCGGCGCCTTCTTTGATCTGGGTGTATTCACCGAGAATAATGGCACCGACCTCGGTTTCCTCGAGGTTTAATGCCAGACCGGTCACGCCGTTGCCGAAGTCAAGCATCTCGTTGAGCATGCAATCGGTCAGGCCTTCGATTTTGGCCACACCGTCACTGATTTCGCGCACGGTGCCGACATTTTCCTTGGCGACGCTTTGCTTGGCGCCGGAGATTTGGGCTTCAATTTCCTGTACTAAGTTGCTCATAGGGTTTTAGAAAAGATCGATATTTAAAGGGGTTGTTATTGGGTCAACAGTTGTTTGTGTTTCGGATCAGGATGCGCTGAAAGAGTCTCCCAGTCGTGCAAGTCGGCTTCGAATGCTGCCATCGTAAACGTCGCTTCCCACTTGGACACGGAGTCCACCGATCAGGTCGGGATTGACGTCGAAACTGACCACCAGAGCGTTTCCGTATTTGGTGGAAAGATGTTGTTGGATGGATTGCTTGGTGCTGTCATCCAGTGCGGTGGCGGATTCCACACGTGCCGTGCGGTTCTGGATGTCGGTTTTCACCAGGCGTAGGAAGTGGTTCAGGATGCCGATGTATCCACGCGGCTTATCCTTGACCACAGCATCGACCGTTTTCTTCACGCGGTCTTCCTGCAGCAAACCGTCTTGCAGGCAAGCTCTGAAGAGCGTCTTTGCATCGCGACGTGCTTGTTTGGAGATCTTCATGTGATGATTAGGGTACTGTTAACGCTTGTTTGTTCTGCTCTTAGGCGGCGATTTGTTTGTTGGCTTCCTCGACCAGACGTTTTTGATCTTCGTCGGTCAGGACCTTGCCGGCCACCATGGCGGTTGTTTGGACGACCATCTTGCCCACTTCGCTTTTCAGTTCGGCCAACATGCGTTCGTGATCTGCCTGGGCTGCTTCGCGTGCTTTGGCAATGATCTGTTCCGCCTGGCTGATAGCCTTTTGGGTTTCCTGATCCTTGACCTTGGCTGCTGCGGAACGGGCTTCTTCGATCAATTGATTGGCCTGGGTGTTGGCTTTTTCCATGATCTGCTTGCGGGCTGCTTCCGCTTCCGCTAGTTCGGTTTTGATTTTTTCGGCATTTGCCAAGCTGTCCTCAATGCGTTTGCGACGATCTTCCAGGAGCTGAAGAATTGGTTTGTAGGCAAACTTGTTGAGGGCAAAAACCACAATGGCAAATACGATCACCTGGGAGATGAACAAATTGCCATGCCAACCAAAGTGACGTGTGATTTCCCCAAATTTTCCTTCTTCCGCAGCGGCGGCGGCTAACATGTAGTATGGTGTCATAAAATTATAATCAGCAACAATTCGCTATGTTTAAAAGTCCCGGTTTGACCGAAATCAAACCGGGTAATTCTTTTAATTCCTTATGCAAGGAAGATGGCGAAGAAGGTAATCCCTTCAGCCAATGCAGCCAGAATGATGGAAATAACCATGATCTGGGTGGATGCACCGGGGTTACGTCCGGTGGCATCTGCGGCTTTTGCACCAATGAATCCCACCCCAAGGGCGGATCCCAGTGCGGCGATACCGACGTGAATACTGCCGGATATTTCGGCCAAGAATGGCAATAATGACATGTTGCTGTCCTTTCTCTTCGTTTATGTTTGATGTTGTCCTGACAACCGTCGCTGTCTTGCTACGAACCGATTGCCAAATTTTCTTTCACCGGTAGCTCTTAGTGAGCGCCGCCGTGATCTTCGTCATGGTGCTGGCAGATCAACAGGGTGAACACTGCCGTTAAGAGCATGAATACCAGTGCCTGCACGAATCCGACCAATAATTCCAAGAAATAGAATGGGATGGGAATCAACCATCCCAGGCTTGGAACGATCATCAGCATGGATTCGAGGATGTTTTCACCGGCAAACACGTTGCCGTAGAGACGAAAGCTGAGTGCAACCGGACGGAAAATGATGGAGACCACTTCCAGAATACCAACTGCAAAGAAGATCAGGATCATGAACATCTTCATGAATCCGGCTCCTCCGCCTTTGTTGCCGAAAATATGATTGAAGAAACCTCCGATACCATTGGCTTTAATGGCCCAGACGGTCCAGAGGAAAAAGAAAGCGAGTGCCATGGCAGTCGTCATGTTCAAATCGGCCTGGCCGCCGCGCAACCATGGTTCGAAATGCCCATCCGAAGTCTCCCATCCGACGGTTCCCACACCTGGGATCAAACCAAACCAGTTGGTGGCCAGGATGAATAGAAAAATTGAGGCGAAAAACCAGAAAGTCTGTTTGACCAGATCACGTCCCATGATGCCTTCGAGGAACTCAAACAAGCTTTCCACGATCCATTCGAAGAAATTTTGAGCTCCGGTAGGGACTTCCTTGATGTTCTTGGTTGCCATCTGGGCGAGGAAAATCAGCAAAGCGGCCACGATGATGGTGGCGACCATGGAGTTGGTGATCTTGAGAGGGCCCAGGCTGAAAACTTCCACTGCAGCAGGGGGGAGTCCGTGGTGTTCGCCTTCGGCATGTTCCTCTCCGTGAGCGGCTTCGCTTCCCTCCAGAGCTTCGACAGCATGCTCTGCGGTGACTTCCGCTGTAGCATGACCGGTGTCAGCAGCCTGCATTGTGAAAGGGAACAATGCCAAACAGATCCAAAGAGTTGCGAGTTTGCTCAAAAATTTCATGAAATCGACCGATGCAATGGTTTTGCCACGTGATTCACCGCTGTGCGAATCACTGAAAAATCGGACCCGAGCCTATATATCGTGAAATTTTTCACAAGCATTTTTTTGGGATATTTCAAGTGACTTTTCCCAAATTGCTCGGAAGAGGGCTGGAAGCGGTTTTTGTGGCGTCTTTATTCAGAACAAAGATTGACGGAGGGAGTGGTGCTCAGTCGTTGATTAAGAGTCTGTAGGTGTCAAGTGGGTAAGTTATCAAATACGTTGTTCCTCAATGCTTTCCATCGTTTTACCTGAAGGTGGCTTGAGGCTGGCTTGCCCGGCAAACCAGAGCCCTAACACGGTGGTAGGCAGAAAGAAAATCAAGTGCATGACCAACCCGTAAGCCAAGGCGATCTCTTTGGAGGGATTCAGGTTGAGTACGGCAAATCCAAAGATGATGCCGGCTTCGTATAGTCCCCAGTAACCAGGTGCCGCCGGAATCATGACTGCAAGTGACTCGATGACCATGAGGGCAATCCCCTGCATCAGGGTCATGGACACACCATTGAATCCCCAGCCCAGCGTTTGGGCGGCGAAGGAGCAGATGACCCAGATCAGGATGGAGTAAAAAGTGATCAGCACAAAACGGCTTGGATTCTTGATGGCATGGAATCCTCGGATCACATCTTCCAAACCATGCTCAATGGCGTGGTGAATACGATCTGGTATGGGAAGGATGCCAAGTAATTGGATGAGTGTCTTACGAACGGCGGGGACCATGAGCAGTCCTAACGCCCCTATCAAGACACAGGAACCGATGATGACTTTCTGCATCAGGGGCCCCAACATCTTTCCATGTAGTTGAAAACCTCCGAATTCGACGGTCATCTCCGGATCGATAGGAGGGATGAAAGCCATGGATACTGCAAACAACAGGATAATGGTCACACCATCAAAAACCCGCTCGGTCACAATGGTGCCCAATGCGACGGGAATGCCTGTTTTCTCCTTTTTTCCCACGTAAATGGCCCTCATGAATTCACCGACCCGCCCGGATGGCAGCACATTGTTGAAAGCGAATCCGATCATGGTGGGTTTGAAAAGTCGATGGGCTGCCACTGGATGATCATCTGGGAACAGCAGTGACCAGCGTATGGCTCTCAGGTAAACGGCGGCGTAAAATAGAAAGATGGTCGTCAGCAACCAGAGTGGGTGAACCTGGGTGAAGGCGTCCCAAAGAGCCTTCCAATCCAGATTCTGTAAAATCAGCACACAGCAAACGAGTGAGACAAGCAATCCGAGATAAACCGCGATTTTTTTCATCCAATGCGGGTTCCTTTCAATGCCATCATTTCCAGCCAGTCACAGGCCTGGGGGAGCACATGATCCCAATGAAATGCCTTGGAACGTGTCCAGGCTTCCTTGCGGTAGGTTTGATAAATGTGCGGTTGCGACATAAGCCATTTGATTTCGTCTGCCAGCGCTTTGGGAGTTTCCGCCTTGGAAACCCTCCCTGTCAGACCGTGCTGCGTGGATTCCGTCAATCCGGGAACGGGGTAGACCACCGAGGGTGTTCCCATGGCATTTGCCTCGATAACGTTCAGGCCCCAGCCCTCGCGCACCGATGTATGCAACAATAAATGGGATTTGGCCAGCCATTCATCTTTTTCTTTTTCGCTCACATTTCCGGTGAAATGGACATGTTCGGTCAGTGATTGTTCATGAACGAGGTTTTCGAGGCGCGACCTTTCCTCTCCGGTCCCCACGATGGTGAGCTTCGCTGGAATGTTGTCGGACCTGAGGCATTGCAGCCCCCGGATGGCGTGGTCGATGCGTTTGTTGGGGGCCAGCCGTGAGACAGTGATGAGTTGGATCGGGGTTTCCGTGTGTTTGTCGGGCAGCTCGGGAAGCGCCCGGGTATGCACTCCGTAGGGAATCCGTTTGATTTGTTGGATGCCATGTGCACGCAAGGCAAGTTCTGTTTCTCTGCAGGAGGTCCAGAAAGGTATGTTCCGGTAAAGCCAATGGGTCCAGCGTTCCTGAGTTTGACCGATTTTGTCCAGTGGCCAGCGATAAAAAGAAGACCAGATGGGGCCGAGTACTTCATGGATGAACGCCACGCAATTGGTTTTGGCCCACCATGGAGCGAACCATGGGATACCGTGATGCTGATCGATGACCAGATCAAAGGCCGATTGGGATTGATACCAACGCCGGGCTGCCAGAATGGAACTTCCCATGCCTCCGCCCCGAACAATTTGTACGCCCTCCATCTCAGAGACCTTGGGGCATCCCTCAAAATCATTGGCAAACCAAAAGACCTCGTGTCCTCTCTTTGCCAGGGCGGAAAGGTAGCCGAGGGAAACACGCTCCGCTCCACCGGAAGCAGGGTTTTCCGGGTCTCGCCAGTTGAGCATGAGAAATCTCAGTTTTTTTTGCATGAAGCTTTCGCCGTTGATCTTTGTGATGGGAGCGATTTCCAGATCACGCCGCTACCTTAACGAGCCGTCCGAGTGAAATCGATCACCGAATTTACCCTTTACACCACCAGGCTCAGACACCACATTGAGCTGCTTTGAACAATGAGTGATTCTGAATCCAAATCTGCAAGGAGCAAACGGAATTCGGCGGAAAATGGCGCCAGTGAACCCCTTAGCCTCAAGGCGATCAAGGAGACGGTAAAACGTTCACAGGAATTCCTGCTCGGGGAACAGACTTCGGAAGGATACTGGGTCGGAGAACTCCTCATCGATGCCACGCTCGTTTCGGACACCATCTGTTTCAATCATTGGCGGGGCAAAGTGGACGAGGAATGGCAACGCAAAGCCGTCAATCACATCCTCTCCCTTCAACTTGAAGACGGTGGCTGGAATATTTACAACCACGGGCCTCCCGAAGTGAATGCCACTATCAAAGCCTATCTTGCCCTGAAACTGGCCGGTGTTCCGGAAACCGACAAATGCATGCTCAAGGCCCGAGAGGTGGCCGTTAATCTCGGCGGTGTTCCGCGCATGAACACTTTCTCGAAACTTTACCTGGCTCTGTTGGGATTGTTTCCCTGGAAGTATGTGCCGACCATTCCTTGTGAAATCATCCTGATCGGCAAGTGGTTTCATGTGAATTTTCACGAGATGAGCAACTGGACCCGCGGCATCATCGTGCCTTTGTCCATCATCAATCATTACAAACCGACCCGGAAACTCAAGAACCCGATCACCATCGATGAGTTGTATCCGGAAGGTTACCACGAAGGCGATCTGCTCCTGCCGCGTGATCCCGAGATGTTCACCTGGCGCAACCTGTTTCTTGCGCTTGATAAACTGCACAAGTTCGCCGAGAAAGTGGCGCACATGGGCCTGCATCCTTTCCGGAAACAGGCCCTGAAGAAATCCGAAGAATGGATGTTGGAACGATTCGAAGGTTCCAGTGGGCTGGGCGCTATCTGGCCCGCGATGCTCAATTCCTTGATCGCGTTGAAGGCTCTGGGTTACGCCGACGATCATCCACAGGTCTTGCGCGCAGAACGTGAACTCAAGCTCCTTGAACACGAGACCAAGGATTCGGTCCGCATCGAACCTTGTCTGTCCCCGGTCTGGGACACTGCCATCGCTTCCGTCTGTCTGGCATCCTCTGGTGTGCCGAAAGATCATCCAAAAATGCGCAAGGCGGCCGATTATCTGATTAAAAAGGAAATCCGCTTCCGGGGTGACTGGAAATACAAGAACCCCACGGATGTCGAACCCAGCGGTTGGGCGTTCGAACACGAGAACAAATTCAACCCGGACGTGGACGACAGCGCCATGGTGATCCTGGCGCTGCGGAAGATGCAATCCAGTGATGAATCCGCACGCAAGGCCGCCATTCGTCGGGGCGTCACCTGGATCAAGACCTTTCAATGCAAGGACGGTGGTTGGGCTGCATTCGACAAGGATTGCACCATGAGCATCATGGAAAAAGTTCCGTTCGCCGATCACAACGCCATGCTGGATCCGGAATGTGCCGACATCACGGCCCGTATTCTCGAGATGCTGGGCGAGGAGGGGCATCGAATCGATGATCCCCAGGTTGCGCACGCCGTTAAATACATCAAAGGCGAACAGGAACTCGATGGTTCATGGTATGGACGTTGGGGCGTGAATTATCTCTACGGCACATGGGCCGCTTTAAGGGGGATGCGTGCTTTGAATCTGGACATGAACGAGCCTTGGCTTCAGAAGGGTAAGAGGTGGCTCGAAAGTGTCCAGTTGGAAGATGGTGGTTGGGGGGAACGTTGCAACACCTACGACGATCCTGTTTACAAAGGAGCCGGACCCAGTACTCCTTCTCAAACAGCATGGGCGGTCATGGGTTTGTGTGCATTTGATGACCCGACCTTGTTGAGCTTGAAGCGTGGAATTCAATTTCTGATCAAAGCCCAGACGGCCGATGGATCCTGGCCGGAAGATGAAACCACCGGGACGGGTTTCCCAAAGGTGTTTTACCTGAAATATTCCATGTATCGCAACGCATGGCCACTTCTCGCTTTGTCGACTTACCAGGACTTGCTCGACGCTCAAGCATCCAAAAAATGAGGAACCGCGTCGGGTGCGACATGGCTCCCGACTGATCAATAGGACGGTGCCAGGATTTGAACCTTTGAAATGTCATGAAGCGTTTGATCTGTTTCGCCGTCTCTGATGAAAAGCGGTTCTTCCAACCCGCTACTGATGATGTGGTGCTGGTGACCGGCATGGGAGCGCGGGCGGCTGAAACGGCATTGAGAAAGTCGCTCGCGGATAGCCGTCCGGACCTGATTGTGGCCGCTGGTTTTGCCGGTGGATTGAATCCTGATCTAACCTTGGGACAGGTGGTGTTGGACGATCGAGAAGGCGGTATGGCGGCACGCATCAAGGGTCGGAAAGATTCTGAACCGATTGTGGCTGGAAGCATTTTTTCCTCTGCCCGCGTGTTGATCACTCCGGACGAGAAGGAAAAATGTCGATCAGGAACCCGTGCCGATGCGGTGGACATGGAATCAAAAACCATTCGGCGTATCGCCGGCGAGCAGGGTATACCCATGATCGCTTTGCGCGCGATTTCAGATACCGCACATGAGACGTTGCCGCTCGATTTTAATCAATTCATGACACCTCAGGGAGGGATGCGTTTTGGTCGACTGATTGTCCACCTGATGCTTCACTCAGGCAAGATCCCTTCACTCATTCGCTTTCAAAAACGAGTCAACATCGCCGCACGCGAGCTGCCTAAAGCCATTGAAATAGTGAATAGTGAATGGTGAATGGAGTGGGACTACAGGCAGAGCTGACCTGCCTGTCCCGCGACTGCGTGGATCCCCGGTCCGCACCTTGTGGTTTGCCTACTCAACAATGCCATCCAAGGGAAACCCTGACGTGGAGACATCGCGCAAGCCGTATTGGCCTGCTTCGAAAGCAACTGGTTATCGAGAATCTCAGGCTTCCCGAAACGGAAGTTGATGGTGAATTGAATGCCACAAGGGACGCGCCGGGGACGGCACGTTCTACCTTGAGTGAACTACAGGTAGAGCTGACCGTCCCGGTCCGCACCTTGTGGTTTGCCTACTCAAAAATGCCATCCAAAGGAAACCCTGACGTGGAGTCATCGCGTAAGCCGTATCGGCTTGCTTCGAAAGTGACAGGTTATCGAGAACCGCAGGCTTCCCAAAACGGAAGTTATTGGTGAATTGAATGCCACAGGGGACGCGCTGGGGACCCACGCAGTCGCGGGACAGGCGCCACGTTCTACCCTATTGAAATCATTCACCATTCACTATTCACTATTCACCATTTAAACCGCTTCCTTCAGTCAGTTGGATGATTTGATCGGTGGGAATGTTTTGGAAGGCTTCTTTTTCTCCGCCGGGCCAGTGGACTTCTATTTGCTGGATGCTGTCTTGTGCGCCCAGACCAAAGTGAAGCCGGGTTCCGTAGTGACTCTGATAGCCGCGTCCGCTGTGGACTTCGTCGACGAAGGTTTGATTGCCTGCATGCACTTTGACCTTTGCTCCAATTCCAAATTTGTTGGACTGTGCTCCCTTCAAGTTGATTTGTATCCAGTGTTGATCGGACGAAAGATCGTTTCTCAGCAGGGTCGGTATTTGGCGTGTGTTCAACACGACCACGTCGATATCTCCGTCGTTGTCCAGGTCGTCGAATGCCGCCCCACGGCTGCTGAGTTTGGGAGTCATTCCGCTGCCCGCTTCAAGTGTGACATCCCTGAATTTCCCATTCCCCAGATTCATGATCACCCTGTTTTGCGCTTCAAAGGTTGTGGTGTCGTTCCAGAGATGAATGTTGTCCTGCAGGTGGCCGCAAGCGATGAACACATCCCGATGACCGTCATGATTCAGATCAGGCAGGCCGATTCCCCAGGTGACTTCATGGTAGGTGCCCGCTCCTGCGCCAGTTGTATGGGTGACGTCGGTGAAGAATCCTGCATCATCGTTGCGGTAGAAAGTGGTCCATTGTTGTTCATAGGACGTCATGTAAAAGTCCAACAATCCATCGTTGTCCATGTCCGCACAATCCACGCCCATGGTGCCGAGTCCAATACCGTTTCGATCGTAAGCCAGACCGGTCAGGAGTCCGACCTCCTTGAAGTTCCCTTTTCCATCGTTTTGCCAGACGAAGTTGGCCTTGGCATCGTTGCCAACGATGATGTCGGTGTCGCCGTCGTTGTCGTAGTCCGCGCAGACCATACCCATCCCGGTGCCTTTTTTGGCCGCTATGCCGGATGTTTCGCTGACGTCCGTAAAAGTACCGTCCCCGTTGTTCCGCAGAAGGGTGTCTGCTGTGGAGCCGTAGATTGCCGGACCTGAATATGCGGGATGTCCGTTGATGCGGCGGTCTTTGTGCTTCTCCATGGTGAAATCACAGTAATTGGCGATAAACAAATCCAGATCGCCGTCCTGGTCCATATCCAGAAACGAAGCGCCCGCGCCAACGTGTTGGCCGTTCGACACACCGGCTTTCTGAGTCACATCGGTGAAGGTGCCATCCCCGTTGTTGTGGTAAAGAATGTCCGGTCCGAAATTGGATAAAAAGATGTCCTGAAATCCGTCGTTGTCATAATCCCCGATGCAAACTCCCAGGTGATAAGCCTGATCGTTCAATCCGGAGTCGGGTGTGACGTCGGTGAATTTCCAGTCTCCATCGTTTCGATACAGCGCGTTTCCAATTTCAGAAGCTTTGCGGTCAGAGCCGGGGAGGGGAGCGCCATTCAGGAATAGGATGTCGATCAGTCCGTCATTGTTAAAATCAAAAGTGGCGAGACCGGACGCCACACTTTCCACGATGTAGCGATGTTTTCCTTCGCCTCCGTCTGTGTGCGTGAATGTGATACCGGTTGACCCGGTCACATCACTCAGTCGAATAGCGGGTTGGTTGGATGCGGCCTGTGCGCTGTAAGCCGAACCCAAACACGCCATCAAGGCAAACGTTAATGCGAACTTCGGGGCTGCATTGAGGGAAAACATATTCATTGCTGGATTCCTTTTCCTTCCACCAGGGTGATTTGCTGGTTCGCCTGGATCGTATCAATTGTTTCGGTGGCCCCGCTGGTCCAGTGGACTTGAATCTGGTCGACCTTTTCATGTGGTCCCAAGCCGAAGTGCAGGCGTTTGCCGAAATCACTTTGATAGCTGCGCCCACTATGTACTTCATCCATTTGAGTCACATCGCCAGTACGAACCGTTACGCGGGTTCCGGTTCCGTCACGGGGTGATTTTGTGCCAATCAGGTTGATCTGCAGCCAATGATGGTCGGTTTGGGATTCATTTCGAATCAGGGTGGGTTTGGATCGTGTGTTGAGGATCACTGCGTCGATGTCGCCATCGTTGTCCAGATCGTCTAAGGCGGCCCCCCGACTACTCATTTTGGGTAATAACCCCGTGCCGCATTGATCTGAAACGTTTGTGAATTTACCTGCCCCCGTATTGTGCAACAGGATGTTTCTGGCGGCCCATTGGGTGTTGGTGTCGAATTGGTCCACGTTGTCGATCAGGTGACCGCAGGCGATGAAAATGTCCTTGTGAAGATCGTTGTCAAAATCCACCCAACCGACGCCCCATTTCACATCCGCATAAGCTCCCATGGCTGCCCCCGTCTGGCGGGCGACGTCTTCGAAGTAGGCTCCCTTGCGGTTTTCGTAGAGGGTGGGGAGTTGTCTTTGGTAGGGGGTGATGTAGACGTCGAACCATCCGTCATGATTCCAGTCGGCGATTTCCATTCCCATGGACCCCTGAACATTTCCAAAAGCGTCATAAGCAATACCCATCAGTGCTCCGGTATCTTTGAAATGACCTTTGCCATCGTTGGTCAGCAGGAAATCCGGACGCAGATCATTTCCGACGATGATATCTGTGTCGCGATCATTGTCGATATCGACAGCAATGACGCCCATGCCGGCCCCGGGGAGCGCGGCGATGCCGGAGGATTCACTGACATCGGTGAACACGCCGTCACCGTCATTCCGAAACAATTGATTGGTGCTAGATGGATAGTTCAAGGGACCGACGTATGCCGGGAATCCGTTCATGTGGGTGATGTGGTGTTTGTCAAAGGAGAAGTCGATGTAATTGGCCACGAAGAGATCAAGATCACCATCGCCTTCGATGTCCAGAAAACATGCTCCTGCACCGACCAGGGATCCACCGCTGACGCCGGCTTTTTCGGTAACGTCCGTGAAGGTGCCATCACCATTGTTCCGGTAAAGAATGTTGGGGCCGAAGTTATTCAGGAAGATGTCGGGATCCCCGTCATTGTCATAATCACCGACACACACACCGAGATGAAAAGCGGAATCCTCCAGTCCAGATTTTTCCGTAACGTCCGTGAATTTCCAATCCCCTTTGTTTTGGTAGAGCGCATTGTGCGTGGGAGATTGCTGGGTGGAATCCAAAGGCAAGGGTGCGCCGTTTAAGAACAGGATATCGATCAACCCATCTCCATTGAAGTCAAACGTGGCGAGCCCCGATGCGACGGTTTCGACAATGAAACGTTTGCCACTGCTGCCGTCTGTGTGCACAAAATCAATGCCGGTCGCTTGAGTGACATCGGACAGTTGAATGGGGGAGGGAGAATCGGCGCTGTTACCGGTCCATGGAATCAAAGTGGCCGATATCAAGGAACAGCAAGTACGCCAGTGATTCAAAACCTGTTGATGAAAACTCGGTCGCTTCATGATTCAAGGCTTTTTGGCCTTTGCGGCCGCTTGTTCTAATTGTTTGAGAAGACCTTGATATCGCTGGTCCTTCGGGTCCAGTTCCACCGCCTGCCGGATGGCATTCAGTGCGCCTTCCAGATTCCGGGTCTTGATACAGGCGGCTGACAACAGGTAATAACGGGCGGCATTCGGTTCCAACATCACCGCTTTGGCGGCCATTTGTACGGCGTCTTCGAATTTGCGATTGCCGATCATATAGAGTTCGGCCAGGGCGTGATAGGCTGCCGCCCAGTCGGGCCAGAGGAATCGGGCCCGTTTGTAATGTGTTTCGGCTTCATCCAGTTGCCTGGAACGTGTGGCCAGTCGGCCCAGAAAATAATGATTCAATGGATTGGTCGGAGTCGCCTTGGACAGCCTGTCGAAGGCTTTTTTCCCTTCCTCCAATTGCTTGGTGGATACGTACACCGTTTCCAGCGCCAGTCGATACTCCTGGCTTTCCTGATCCAATTCTGCGGATTGGTAAAACAGTTTTGCCGCTTCGTCGGTTTCGCCATTGGCAAAATGCATTTGTCCCGCCCCGAAAAAGGTTCGAGCGCTGACGTCTTTCAACATCTCCATACCACTCAGGTTTTCCTTGTCCGCGCTGCGCTCAGCCAGGGCTTTTCGATCCTCGGCTTCATTCTCGACGAATAAGTCACGGTATTTGGTGGCTTCTTCTGCTTCTCCCAGGCGCTGGCAACTGGTGAATGCTCCGAAATAGGCCTGTGTATGTTTGGGGTTGATTCGGATCGCATTGAGGAAGGCCGTTTTTGCCTCGTCGAATTGTCGGGCCTGCATGTGGGCTTGTCCCAACAGATACCAGCTTTCTGGTGAAATGAAGGCCAGAACGACCGCATTCTTCAGTGCGGAGATGGCTTCTTCTGTCTTGCCTATATCCATTTGTGCCTGCCCGAGCCGGTTGAGGATTTCGGGATGAGGTTTGCCATGCATCATTGCCTCCTCGCAAACACGGATGGATTCCTCGGGATTTCCTTTTTCGTAGGCAATCTTTGCCAGCATGATCCGGGGTTCCATCAAGTCCGGCTGCATCTCCAGACTTTTGTTCAGGTGAATGGTGGCTTCGTCGGATTGCCCTATATTGTAGTAGGCGGAACCCAGCAGGACATGTGACATGGGGCTCTCTGAGTATTTGTTCGCCACTTTGATGGCGGCCTGAATGGCCTGTTGTTTGAGCTTTTCAGGGTCTGGTTCCTTAGGGGGGCTGATGATGCTGGCCTGGTCCGGGGTGGGAGGGGGAGCTTCGGTTGGATTTTCTGCTCCCCAGCTTTTGATGCATGTCAGGTAGGTAAATGTCAGTATGCAGTAGGTGATCAGAAAGCTGCTTCTTGCAGTTAGCCGAGTTAAAAAATCTTTAGTGGTGGCTGTCATGATGGCTCGCCGGCTCGTTGCGAATAGTCTTTTCTTAGTAATTGTTTTTTCAGTTATTTGGATCAACCGGATCAGAAATCAAACCGTAGGAGTGGGCCGTATGCGTGTCAAGCGGTTCGTCCTTCCCTGGTGGCCCCGGTTTTTCTAAAAGAGAGAGATCTGTTCACTTGATCTTCTCAACTATTTCAAAAACTTGCTCAATTGGCCAGGGGATTGCTTAAAACACGGTTTTTTTTTGGACTTTTCCTTGTTTTGTGCTTTTTGTTCGTGTAATTGTCCAACTTATCCGTTTGTGAGCACGTATCTCAGATTTTACACATAATTGCCTGATTTGATAACCTTATATTGCCGTGTGTGTTACGTGAAATAACTAAGGTTGTCTGTCGGGCGGATGAGTGTTGGATCTGAGTTGCGTTCCGATTAAATGGTTCCAAACGTGGAGCTTGCAGATTGGGCGTGAAAACAGTTGAGAAACAGTTGTTATGTTTAAAAACCTAAAAACCATGTGCATTGCCCTCCTGGTGGGGGCATTCGGTGGCATCGCTCAAGCGCAGCTGAGCGACGTCACTCAGCCAGGCGACACGATTGTCGCCACATCGGACAACAGTCCGGGATCGGAAGGCGTTACCAACGCCATTGATAACGCGGATACGAAGTATTTAAACTTCGATATCGCCAACACCGGGTTCACCGTGACTCCTTCTGTAGGGATGACGATTGTGAGTGGACTTTCGCTCACTTCGGCGAATGATGCGGATGATCGTGACCCTGTAGATTACCTGTTGGAAGGTTCTTACGACGGTGTGAACTTCGTGGAAATCTCCTCGGGTGACGTGGCTGATTTTCCAACGCGTTTCCACAAGAACTACATCTTCTTCGACAACTCCACACCTTACCTGTCCTACCGTTTGATTTTCCCCAATACGGCAGGTCCAAGCACCTGCTGTATGCAGATCGCGGAAGTGGAATTGTTGGGTGCCCAGGCTCCCGGTGATGTGACCCAACCTGGCGACGCGATTGTTGCCACCTCGGACAACAGTCCTGGTTCGGAAGGTGTCACCAACGCCATCGACAATGCTGATACCAAGTATCTGAACTTCGATATTGCCAACACCGGTTTCACCGTGACTCCATCTGTTGGAATGACGATTGTTAACGGTTTGTCTCTCAAATCCGCCAACGATGCGGATGATCGTGATCCGGTCAACTACACCTTGGAAGGTTCTTATGACGGAACCAACTTCACGGAGATCTCCTCCGGTGATGTGGCTGATTTCCCGACACGTTTCCACACCAATTACATCTTCTTCGATAACTCAACTCCTTATCTGACTTATCGATTGATCTTCCCTGACACAGCAGGTCCCAGCACATGTTGTATGCAGATTGCTGAAGTGGAGTTGTTCGGTAGCCAGGCTCCTGGCGACGTCACCCAGCCTGGTGACACCATCACCGCCACCTCAGACAACAGTCCTGGATCTGAAGGCGTGACCAATGCGATCGACAATGCGGATACCAAGTATCTGAACTTCGATATCAACAGCACTGGTTTCACGGTGTTCCCTTCGGTTGGGTTGACCATCGTTAATGGTCTTTCTCTGAAATCCGCCAACGACGCTGATGATCGCGACCCGGTCAACTACGTTCTGGAAGGTACCTACGACGGAACCAACTTCACGGAGATCTCCTCCGGTGATGTGGCTGATTTCCCGACACGTTTCCACACCAATTACATTTACTTCGACAACTCGACTGCCTATTCCGGCTATCGTTTGATCTTTCCTGATACTGCCGGTCCCAGCACCTGCTGTATGCAGATTGCCGAAGTCGAACTGCTCGGTGTGCAGTTGCCGGGTGATGTGACCCAGCCTGGCGACACGATTGTTGCCACCTCCGACAACAGTCCTGGTTCCGAAGGTGTGACCAATGCGATCGACAATGCCGATACAAAGTATCTGAACTTCGACATCAACAACACTGGTTTCACTGTGACTCCTGGTGTTGGATTGACCGAAATCATCGGTATGTCCTTGAAATCTGCCAACGATGCAGATGACCGTGACCCGGTCAACTACACCTTGGAAGGTTCTTATGACGGTGTGAACTTCACGGAGATCTCCTCCGGTGACGTGGCTGATTTCCCAACCCGTTTCCACACCAATTACATCTTCTTCGATAACTCAACACCTTATTTGACTTATCGTTTGATCTTCCCTGATACAGCCGGTCCCAGCACCTGCTGTATGCAGATTGCCGAAGTTGAATTGTTCCCTCGTCCAGGCGGAAGTTGTGACGACTTCAGCAGTGTCAGCGACGGCCTGATTACCCAGCAACCTTCCGACACTCCTGTGTTGGCCGGTGCGACTGCTGCGATCAGTGTCGTTCCTTCCGGTCCTTGGGATGTTCAGTGGTTGAAGCAAGGTCCTGGCGATTCTTCTTTCGTCGTGCTTGACGGAGCTACCAGCGCAACCCTGGAAGTCAAAGATGTGACCGCCGACATGGATGGCACGATCTACCAGGCCCGCGTTTCCAACTCACAGTGTGACGCTCAATACAGCCAACAAGTGACTCTGAGCATCTTCACTCCATCTGATACCACCAGTGTTGGTTTCACCTTCCGTGGTGGTGGCGCCAATGGCGCACCAACGTCCATGGCATCCACTGATATTGCAGGTTTCCATCCACAGGCATATTGGAACAATGTGGAAGGTGGCAGCGGAGATACCGGCGGAGGTGTTTGGAATGATGAATCCGGTGCTGCTGATGCCGAGGCTGTTGACAGCAACAACTCAGGTACCGAAGTGGGCATAGAGTTCACGACAGGTGGTACATGGGGTGCTGGTTCTCGTACTGCCAGCGCAACCGGACGCATGCTGAACGGCTTGGTCCGAACAAATGATGACTCGCTGGAGGATGGGACCACTGAATTGGTGGTATACGGTCTTCCTGCCGGAAGTCATTCCTTGATTATCTACACGGTTCAGGTGCCATTGGAATTCTGGGACCTTGACATCGAAGTGGAAGACGCCAACGGCGCTCAGAGACGCTACATGCGTCCTCAGAACTCGGATGAATACAACCCTTCTCCGAATTATGTTCTGGTTACAGCAGAGGATACAGACGCACGTTCTGTCGGCAATATGGTTGTGTTCAGTGGGTTGACGCCTAGTAACGGTGAGATCACCATTCGCTATGCTGCTCCCAGTGGGAACGATCAGGGACCAGGTATCAACGGCTTGCAAGTTCTCCTCAACAAGGAGTTCGTCCCGCCTCCTGTTATCAATGTGCAGCCCATCTCCACCAATGGTGTGGACGGCAGTCCGTTGGAACTCAGTGTGGATGCGTCCGGTGCTGACTCCATTCAATGGTTCAAGAATGGTCAGCCCATTCCTGGAGCCACCGGGGCAACTCTCCGTCTCGGTAGATTGTCCGCCGGTGATGCAGCCGCCTATTCGGTGACTGCTTCCAATGACGGTGGTAGTGTGACCAGTAAAGCTGCTGTTGTGGATGTGCTTCCCAACAAGGACATCACCAACGGATTGGTTTCTTACTTCCCATTTGATGGAAATGCTGACAACGCCGCCGGCGCCGCCGACGGTGAAGAACGCAACGGTGCCGGTTACGGTTCCGGTCAGATCGGTCAAGCTCTGGAACTCGATGGTTCCGATGACTGGGTGTTCGTATCTGATTATCCGAAGCCATCCGAAGCCATGACGGTTTCTACCTGGGTGTTGCCTGAAGGTATTGATTGGGGTCCAGTGGTTCGCAACTGGGTGTCAGAATTGGGTGACGGCCGATTTGGTCAGTTCATTCTGGACGCTCCTTATCCTTTGGATGCCTTCTCACCAAGCCTTCGCGGCGTGATCGGTGTCGGTCCAAACGAGCCGACCGCTTCCCTCAGCATCGCTGATTCGGAGCGTGGGTCATGGCACCACCTGGCCATGACCGCCAATGGTCGCACCATCACCCTTTATTGGGATGGTCAAGCCGTTGCCAGCCTGGATTACCTCAACAACATCAACAACCCTCCATTCCCATGGTTGGCCATCGGTGCTGATGTTCAATTGCCTGAGGATGCAGATGGAAATGCGGATGTTGCCGGTGATCCTGTGGTTCGTGAAGATTCCTTCCCATGGGCTGGAAGCATCGATGACCTCGCCATCTGGGACCGCAGCTTGAGTGGCGCTGAAATCTTCGCCATCTTTGAAGCGGGTGGTAACGGAACGGCTGTTGCCGATGTTGAAGGTGTGCTGGACGACAGCGAAGGTGATGCTGTTGTTGAGCCGGTTGATGCCATGATCACAGCCGTGACTGTTTCCGAAGGTAACCTCGTCATTGAATGGCAGGGTAGCGAACTTCAGGAAGCTGACACCGTGACCGGTCCTTACACCCCTATCAGTGGTGCAACTCCTCCTTCGACTTCCATCGTGATCGAAGGTGGCAATAAGTTCATCATTGCCCGATAAGGTTTCCTATTACTCATATCACAGACGGGAGCGAGCCTTGACTCGCTCCCGTTTTTTTTGTTTTCTGGTAGCGCAAATCTTATGATCAGTCGTGCCACATTTATCTTCATAATCGTCTTTTGTCTTTTCTCGTTTTCCTCCCTCAAAGCCGATTTGGTATGGGAAAAGGAAGTGGCCGAACTGGAAGCTTCACACGAAACGCGGATATTGATCATTCGGTTTCCTTTTTCCAACTCGGGAACAGATCCGGTTTTGATTACCGAAATTGAAACTTCCTGCGGATGTATTGAGCCCATGGCGCCTGAGTTGCCTTGGACTATCGTTCCCGGTGTCACTCAGGAGTTGGAAGTCAAAGTCAATATCCGAGGCAAAAAAGGCACTTTTCAGCAAACGTTGGAAGTTGTTACCTCCGATAAAGCAACCGAACTTGGCATCAAGGTGGAAATCGAAGATCCGGTTCATCGTCCCATGACTCCTGAAGAGCGAAACGGAAACCTGGCCCAATCCAAGGCGGATCGTCGGGCCATTTTCAAAGGCAGTTGTATCGAGTGTCATGTCAAACCAACACATAGGAAATATGGCATGACCTTATACGAATCAGCCTGCGGCATTTGCCATGAATCCGAGCAAAGAGCGAGCGTGGTTCCCGATCTGACAGAGAAAATTAAAAATGAGAGCAAGGAGTATTGGAGAGAATGGATCACCAAAGGCAAGGAGGACGGCCTGATGCCAGGGTTCGCGGCTTCCGAGGGTGGACCTCTTTCCAGTTCGCAGATTTCGACACTGGTCAACCACATCGCCCGGATGAAACGAGAGCAGGCGAATGAAAAGTGAACCTATCTTATCGTCCAGACTTCTCTCATGACCACCATGAAGCGCCACTTGCTCTCCAGCTTTGCCTGTTTTCCGATAAACGCTCTACTCTTTGCGTTTGGTCTCTCCGTAATATTGCCTGCCAAAGCGCAATTTCAGGGTGTCACCAGCAAGCGGCTGGAGGTTCCGGCCGGAGGGGTAACAGGCTTTGAACGCGTCGATCCGGAAGCTGGCGGCATTACGTTTGTCAATTCACTGGATGAATTGACCGGTGCTTCCAATCGGGTCTTGTTCAATGGAGCGGGTGTCGCGGTGGGAGATGTGGATGGTGACACCCTGCCGGATCTTTTTTTCTGCGGTCTGGATGCTGAAAATCATCTTTACCGGAACCTGGGGAATTGGAAGTTTCAACGGATGCCACTCCCGGCGGCGGTGGCGCTTCCCGGACACCCGACTCGGGGAGCCGTTTTTGCCGATGTCAACGCGGACGGACATCTGGACCTTTTACTGACCACCGTGGGTGGAGGTTGTCGTTTATATATCAACTCAGGGAACGGAGCGTTCCAACCAGCCGATGGGAATGGGGGCATCCGCCCCGATGGTGGGGCGAGTTCCATTGCCCTGGCTGATGTGGATGGCAATGGTTCCCTGGATTTATATGTGGCGAACAACCGCACCGATGACATCCGGGATTACGGGCGTGTCAACATGCGCCGGATCAATGGCAAGATCGTTCCACCCGATGATTTGAAGGATCGTCTGCTGGTGCATAAAGGGCAGCTCCACGAATACGGTGAACCCGATTCCTTATATTTGAACGACGGCAAGGGATCATTCACTGAAGCCTCCTGGACGGATGGAAGGTTTCGCATTGAGGGCAAGGCGCTGACTGACATTCCTCGTGATTGGGGCTTGAGTGTGACGTTCAGGGATCTGAATGGAGATCTCGCCCCCGACATTTACGTTTGCAACGACTATTGGACTCCGGATCGGATTTGGATCAATGACGGCAAGGGTGGCTTTGATGAACAGGGAACTCAAAAACTTTCGGTGACATCCTCGAGTTCGATGGGAGTGGATGTTGCGGATGTCAATCTGGACGGGCATCAGGATCTGTTCATTGTGGACATGCTCAGCCGGCATCATCACCTTCGCAAACGGCAACAGCCTGCCTTCAATCAACTTTTTGAAGAACCGTCCTTCAGCGGCACCAGAACACAGGTTATGCACAACACCCTGTTGATGCAGCAGGCGGACGGCTCATTCATCGAAACCGCATTTGCAGCCGGGCTGCCGGCATCGGACTGGGCATGGTGCCCCGTTTTTATGGATGTGGATTTGGATGGTGATGCCGATTTGCTGGTTTCTTCCGGATATCCGCACGACGTGCAGGATCTGGATGCCATCCAGGAGATTGCCAAACGCCAGCATTCCTGGGAACGCTTCAAAGACCCGGTGGCTTTGAGGAAAGCCTTTGCCAAGGAGTTGATGGAGCACTACCGGCTATACCCAAAACTGGACATGCCGTTGATTGCCTTTGAGAATCAAGGGAACGGCACTTTCAAGGAAGCGACTCAAACATGGGGGACACATCACTTGGGGATACACCAGGGATTTGCAATCGGTGATCTGGACGGAGATGGGGATCAGGATCTGGTGGTCAATAATTTGAATGCGCCTGTTTCACTTTACAGGAATCAAACTTCAGCCCCTCGCGTAAAAGTTCATCTGACCGGCTCCGGAACCAATACCCAGGGAATCGGCGGCCGGGTGGTTCTTAAATCGCCGTCCATGGTCGATCAGCAACAGGAAATTATCTCGGGTGGCCGCTATGTTTCAGGCGGCGATACGGCCCTGACGTTTGCCTTGCCCGAAAGTGGCTCAGATTGGACAATGCACATTCATTGGAGAGACGGAACTTTGTCTGAAATACCAAATATCAAAACCAATCACGCGTACCGTATTCATCAATCTGATTTGGACGCTCATACTCCCAAGGATGATTCTGTTTCGTGGAATCCAGTGTTCGAATACTCCGGGAATCTGGTTGAAAAAGCCGAGGTTCCAAACATGTTGCCCGATCCAATGATGCGTCAACCGCTGCTCCCTCTCCAAATCAGAGCAGGACGGGATGTGTTGGCATTTTCGGATGCAGATCCAAACAGTAAACTGGAATGGTTGCTTGGTGGGGAACGGGGCGTCCCGATCAAACACCTGGAATCTACATCCACCTCCACCTGGAAACAGGTTGATCAATCAGCCCCTTTGCAGGCGTCCGTCAGTGGCATCGCGGCGATTGAGAAAAATAAATGGTTGGTGAGCCTGGACTCAAAACCAGTTGGAGCAGGTGGCACCCTGCAAGTTTATGACAGCCAGAAAAAGGCCTTTGAAACCGTCAGTCCCAGTCCGGATACAACAACAAGGCTAGCCATTGGGGCTTTGAATGGTCGCGGATCGTTATCCGTTTTTGTTGGTGGCGGCGCGAAGGAAGGGCATTACCCTCAAGCCAATCCCTCCATGCTTTATGAGGTGACGGGATCAGGTTTGCGCAGAGATACGAAAAACGGTGTGCTATTGGAATCCCTGGGCTTGGTGCATGACGCGGTGTGGAGTGATTTGAATCAGGATGGTTACCCGGAATTGGTGGTGGCTGCTGCCTGGAGTCCCATCCGGGTGTTTGAGAATCGACGGGGCAGTTTGTTTGATGCAACCGAGGCCTGGGGGTTTGGTGGATTTCAAGGGTATTGGCTTTCTGTGAAAACGGTTGATTTGAACGGCGATGGCATGATGGATGTTGTGGCGGGTAACCTTGGCCATAATTCAATCTGGACCGCGTCGGAACAGCAACCTTTCAAACTGGTCTACGGGACTTTCTCCAATCCGAACGTCACCGATGTGATTGAAACGGTTTATCATTCTGATGGCACATTGGCCCCATTAAGGTTGATCGGGGAGATTGGAAATTTTCTCCCATTTTTCTATCAACAGATCCGTGACCACCGGGCATACAGCGAAGCTTCCCTGGACACGCTCCTGGGCAATCGCAAGGGATTATCTAAATCGGTTGAAGCAAATACGTTTTCCAGTATGGCTTTTATCAATCGTGGTGAAAAAGGGTTTGATGCCAACAAGCTTCCTGACGAGATGCAATGGGGTGCTGTCACCGATTTGTCCATTGGAGATGTCAACGGTGATGGAGCATTTGATATTGCCTACGTGCAGAATCAAATGTGGACCCGCCCCGGATTTGGAACTTTGTTTGAACCGCGGGCTGGAGTGCTGCTTGGTCAGGAATCGGGTGATCTGCAACGGGCGAATCCAGTTTCCCAGGGCGTGGACTTGAATGCTTCCGTGGACGGTCTGCGTCTTGCCGATATTACTTTGGATGGGCGATACGATTTGGTGGTGGAACGTCCGGACGGTGATTGGGAACTGCATGCCAATCGCCGGGCCAAGGCTGGATTAAATGTGATCGTGAACGGGCCGGTGCATAACCCCGGGGCCTTCGGTGCACAGATTAGAACCTTCGATGCATCCGGCAATATGAGTGCCAACTACGAGATGCGCGAAGATACGAGCATGCCATTCAAACAGGGACGTCAAATATCGGTTCACTCGCCCTTCGAACCCAGCGGCGTTTGGATACGTTGGCCCGGTGGTGAGGAGCGACGCTATGAGCTGGAGGCAAACGCGGTTGAATTTAAAATAGCAAATAGTGAATGGTGAATGG
>CAYPZD010000067.1:0-29201 GCA_964415055.1 uncultured Verrucomicrobiota bacterium
GGCGTAAGTCTACCCTTCGATGCGCTTCACTTACTCAGGATCAAGAGACCCTTCGGTGTGCTATGCTTACTCAAGATCAAGACCCTTCGATGCGATTTACCTACTCAGGATCAAAAGACCCTTCGGTGCACTCCGTTTACTCCTTCGGCATGCTCAGGACAGGTCAGGACCATTCGACTCGGCCCGCGTTCGGGTGTATGAAAATTTGCTGTCGTTCGAAAATGGCCTGCCATGAGCGAGGACTGAAGTGAAACGAAGGCGTAAGTCTGTCCTTCGATGCGTTTCACTTACTCAGGACCATTCGACTCGGCCCTTGTATTTGAGCGCGTAGGAAATGTTATACGTTTAATGGCCTGCCATGAGCGAGGCACTGAGTGTAACGAAGGGCCGAGTCGAATGGCTCCAGAGGTTGGGCTCGAGCTCTCCTGTAAGCTCATTACCAATAACTTACAATACATGTCTGTCACTAATCAAGCGTAATCTCCCACTACTAGCGCGTACACCAGACGTACACCCCTTGCAGTTTCCCTGGCAGTTGTCATAGCTGGAAAGAAGATTTGTATCCTTCTGCGATCTAACAATTGTTGTATGAAATCCTTCAAAATTTAGTTCGCTGCCAGGGATTATACCTAATAGAATCGAATGACATGGCGAAGGATTGCCAATACCCAGGAATCTTGATGGATTTTAAAAATGCGCGTTTATTTGGATAATTGCTCCTTAAATCGGCCCTTTGACAGCCAAAGGCAGCTGAGAATCCGGTTAGAAACGGAAGCAAAACTGGCCATTCAGGAGAAAATATCTCAGGGTGAATTTGAATTGGCTTGGTCGTATGTGATGGATTTTGAAAACAGTGCCAACCCATTCCAAGAGCGAAGAGAGGTTGTTTGGCTTTGGAAATCCAAAGCCTGTGTTGATGTGGATGAATCTGAGCAAATTCTGGATATGGCCGAACGGGTTGGTTCACTGGGATTAAAAAATAAGGATAGTTTGCACATCGCATGTGCCATTTTCTCCAAATGTGATTTCTTCGTCACTACCGATGATGGAATCTTGAGGCGAAGCAATGACATTCAGTTTATCCAAATTAGAAACCCTATTGATTTTGTAAGGGAGGTATTCAATGAAGACTGACACGGAAATTCGGAGTGATGGAGTTAAAGCGCTTACCGATTCGCTTGGCGAAGTTCAAGCGGAACGATTCGTCTCCCTAATGCTGAGGGAGCCTTTTGATTACACACTTTGGCAAAAATCGTTATTTCCTGAAAAATCCATCCAAGAAATCAGCAAAGCAGCAATGGAGTTCAGAAGGAAATCTGGGGCATAGGAGGTGGTGACTCTCGCTCACTTCTATGAATGACGAACTTCTCCAATCAATCATCGCGGAAGGCCTGATACCCGCAATCTCCGTTTGGGATTGTCCTTCATGAAAATTCATCACACGTGTGATTATGCGGCTTTTCTTGTGTAATGATGATGCAACCCGCCAACCTTCGGGAGCGTCCGCACCAAGGACTCAGTAACAAAATCATCAAACCCGAATTTGAAAATCAAAATTCTGAAGGCGTAGTGTCTCAAAAGTCATCCTTTTGGTATAACTTCCTGATAATAAATTGACAATAGTATGGGATAGGATTTATTGAACTGGCCAGGTTTGGTCGAGTTGGATAGGATAATTTGCGATGGATCCGTTACGTTTCATTCTCATACGTCTGGCTGGTTGGATGAATCGAGAGCAGCAGGCAGTGATCGAGTATTTGCAGGAAGAGGTTCGTGTTCTGCGTGAGCACATTGATAAAAAACGTATCCCGTTTTCCGATGAACAACGCAGCCGTTTGGCCCGAAAAGCCAAGAAAATCGCTTTTGGAAAACTTGATGAAATTGCCAGTTTGGTCACGCCGGAAACGCTGATGCGATGGCATCGTCGCTTTGTAGCGGCGAAGTATGATTCGAGTTCCAGAAGAAGAGGGCGTCCAAGGATTAAGATCGATATAAACGAACTTATTATCAGGTTGGCCAACGAAAACCGAAGCTGGGGATATGGATCGATTGAGGGAGCATTGCTCCATCTAGGGCATGATGTATCACGAAGTACTATTGCCCGAGTTTTGAAGGGTGAGGGGATTGAGCCTGCCCCCGATCGAAAGAAGGGTATGACTTGGGCCGAATTTTTGAGTGTCCATTGGGAGGTAATGGCTGCAACGGATTTCTTTACCACAGAGATTTGGACTCCCTCAGGACTGGTTCGTTATCACGTTCTTTTTGTTATTCGATTGGCAACACGTGAAGTAAAGGTGATCGGAATCATCCCGGAACCACACAAAGAGTGGATGAAACTGAAGGCCCGGGAACTGACTGCTTATGATACCGGTTTTCTAAATGGCTATCGTTATTTGATTCATGATCGTGCATCCCATTTTTCAAAGGACTTTAAAATGATTCTGGATGCCGGTGGCGTGAAGACCATCAAATTACCACGACGCAGTCCAAACTTGAATGCATTTGCCGAGCGATGGGTTCGAACGGTAAAGGAATTGTGTGTTGAACGGATGATTTTCTTTGGAGAAGAGTCCCTCCGGTTCGCACTTGCCGAACTGGAGATTTATTATAACCGAGAGCGTCCGCATCAAGGGCTCGGAAACAATTTCATCAAACCCGAATTTGAAAACCAGAATCCGGAAGATCAAGTGGTGTGTCGAAGCCGACTTGGGAACATGTTGAACTATTACTACAGAAAGGCTGCCTGAAAATGGTGACGTCTGACTTTTGAGATACTACGGGAGCTGGTTGCGAGCTGGTTCAAGCTACTACAAGGATTCACTCAACCTGACAGTTTCTCTGACATTTGGCCTGTTTTTGGACCTGTTGAGTTTGTATCTTGCTGAACCGTAGCATGATAGTGAATGGCTCCAGAGGTTGGACTCGAACCAACAACCGATCGGTTAACAGCCGATTGCTCTACCATTGAGCTACTCTGGATCCCAGATGGAGTTGGGAATCTAAGAATAGCAGGGGGGTTCGTCAATAGCTTTTAACGGGTTTTTGTCACTTTTTTGATGTTTTGACAGTAATGGCTGTCTGCTTACTCGGCCTGAATGATTTCGATGCCTCGTTGGCGGAGGGGTTCCAGACTGGATTGAGGGGCTTGGGCGTCGGTGATGATGGTGTCGACTTGGTCGAGTTCGCAGAGGTGGGAGACGGATTTTCGGCCGAATTTGGTGTGGTCCAGGCAGAAGATCACTTTCTGTGCCGCCCGGATCATTTCTTTTTGGATGTCGATGAGCAGGTTGTGGGAGTTGGTGATGCCTTCTTCGGTGATACCGCCGGATCCCATAATGGCGATGTCCGCATGGATGCGGGAAAAGGATTCCACGGCCAAAGGCCCCACCAATACGCCCAGTCTGGGGTAAATCACTCCTCCTGACAGGATCACTTCCACCATGCCGTTGGACGCATAGAGGTTGGCGACGGGGAGGGAGTTGGTGATGATCTGGGGGGATTTGCTTTCGAGATATTTCGCCACGTGATAGGCGGTGGTGCCGGCGTCGATGATCACGCTTTGGTTGCCTGAGATGTAGTCCGCGCAGATTTTGCCGATTTTTTCTTTTTCATCGATTTCGTGCGTGTCTCGTTCCGAAAAGATGAATTCCTCGGATTTGGGTTGGATGAGGCGTGCTCCCCCATGGGTGCGTTTCAAGTGGCCTTTGGATTCGAGGTATGTCAGGTCACGCCGAACGGTGGATACGGACGCGTCCACCAGTTCGGATAGTTCTTCCAATGAGGAGAACTCCGCTTTTTGCAGATACTCGGTGATTCGTTTCTGACGTTCTTCCGCTTGCATGTGTGTTGTTAAACCGCAGATTGCGCAGATTTTCGCAGATTTTTTTCAGGCAGTTATAAGTGCTGCTCGATACAAAAGTTCTCAGTTTTCAGCAGCGAGGAGAATGATGCTTACTGTTACACTGCTTTTAATTAAACATCTGCGAAAATCTGCGCAATCTGCGGTTAATAAAGAACCAAATCGCAGGTGGTAACTTTGCACATTGTCACTGAATCGTCACTCAAAAACGTTCAAAATCTATCAAATGCACATCCCTGTGGCGTTTTGTTTTCAATGGATCTTGTTGAAAATGAACGATTGAATCAAATGAGTGGTAGAAATTGGTAGATATTGGAAGTTATTTCTTGACTTTTTTCTCGATTTGGAAGATTGTGGTCTTTATAAACAAGCTTATGTCCAGTCCAACGACCATACCGCATCGAGCTGTTGTCGAGCATTGGGTACGCCAGTCGGTGTATCAGCGGCTTGGCAAGTCCATGCCGCGCGTGGCGCAGGCACCGAATCCGCTGGTGGTGAATGTCAGTGCTCGTCATTGTCATTTGACGCAGGAGGCGGTGGAGGCTTTGTTCGGTCCGGGGCACCAACTTTCCGTTCATAAGTGGCTGTATCAGGATGGCCAGTTTGCGGCCAAAGAAACCGTGACGCTGGTCGGTCCTCGCAGTCGGGTGATTTCCAATCTTCGTATCCTCGGTCCATGTCGAACCTTGAATCAGGTTGAATTGGCTTACACAGATGCCATTGCGTTGGGATTTGATATTCCCATGCGCAGTTCCGGAAGCATTGAAGGAACGCCGGGAGGTATGCTGATGGGGCCCAAGGGATTCTTTGAAATGAATGAGGGTGTGATCCGCGCTTTGCGGCATGTTCACATGGCACCTGAAGATGCGAAGTTTTACGGCGTGAGTCAGGGAGATTTCATGAAAATGAAAGTCGGCGGTCCTTGTGCGATGACCTTTTACGAGATGTTGGTGCGTGTGGATCCAAGTTTCAAATTGGAGGTGCACATCGACACGGATGAGGGGAACGCGTGCAATTTATTACCAAACACTCCTTGTGAACTTTTGAAGTAAGCATCGAATCGTTACTAAAACCATTTTTCCAAAAATCGTATAATCCAAAACAAAATCATTATGAGTGAAGCATTAGGCATGATTGAAACCAAGGGCTATGTCGGCGCGGTTGAAGCCAGTGACGCCATGGTCAAGGCCGCGAACGTGCGGCTTGTTAAAACCATCCCCATTGGGGGAGGCATGATCACCGTTCTTGCGCAGGGCGATGTGGGCAGCGTGAAGGCGGCAGTGGATGCCGGTTCCAACGCGGCGGCACGTGTCGGCGAGTTGATCAGTTCGCATCTGTTGGCCCGTCCGCACGACGATCTGTTGAAGGCCTTTGTGTGCGACAGCAAGGCGAAGAAATAATTCGCGAGAACCAAATAGAATTTTAACGAAAAGACATTATGGCAAATCAAGCAATTGGCATGATCGAAACGCGTGGACTTTGCGCCATGCTCGAAGCCTGTGACGCCGCTCTGAAAGCGGCCAACGTCACCATGGTGGGTTGGGAAAAGGTTGGTTCCGGATTCGTGACCGGATTCTTCCGTGGCGATGTCGCCGCAGTGAAGGCCGCCACCGACGCCGGTGCCGCCGCCGCTTCTCAAGTGGGTGAGGTGATCGGTGTGCAGGTGATTCCAAGACCGCATGAAGATCTCAGCGGATTGGGACCGTGGCTGAAGCAGTAGGCTGTCCGGTAACCGGAGCTTTCGCAGGCTCCGGGAAACACTTTGAATGATCGCAGGTTGATACACAACGCATGAAGATATTGGTCGCAAATTTGGGTTCGACGTCCTTGAAGTGGCGCTTGTTTGCCTTCGACGGGCAACAGGTGGATCTGCTGCACAAGGGCGGTCTCGAGCGCGTGACCGATTATCCGGCGGCGATCAATGACTGCCTCGGCCAGCTCAAGGAAGCCGGCGCCATCCAGGATGAATCGGAACTGACGGCCGTTGGTTTCAAGACGGTGTTGGCTCAGACGGTGACCGGATGTGTGGAACTGACAGATGCCGTTCTTCAGGACATGGAGGGTGGCAACCTGATTGCTCCGGCTCACAATCCGCCTTACCTGACCGGGATTCGTCTCTTTGCAGAACGGATGCCTCAAACACCGCTGGTCGGTTTGTTTGAAACAGCGTTCTACCAATGGATCCCTGAAACCGCCAAACGCTATGGCGTGCCGCATTCCTGGTATCAGGCCGGGGTTCGTCGGTGGGGTTTTCATGGTGCCAGTCACAAGTTCATCGCGGAACGTTCCGCTGAATTGTGCGGACGCGAGGATATCGCTCATCGTGCACGTCAGCTATACGTCGATGCCGGGAACAGCACGGTGGGGGACGCGGATTTTAGGGTGATTTCCTGTCATCTCGGCGGTAGTTCATCGGTGACGGGGATTCGCAACGGGATTGCGATCGGCAACAGCATGGGATTGAGCCCTCAATCCGGTCTTCCTCACAACAATCGCGTGGGAGATCTGGATGCGATGGCGATTCCATTCATGATGCAGAAAAAGGGATTAACCCTGGAGCACGTGATTCGGGATCTCTGCAGCGAAGGTGGATTGAAAGGTGTATCGGGCGGTTCGAACGACCTGCGCGATATACAGGCTGCAGCTGATAGTGGCAATGCGGACGCTCAACTGGCCCTGGATTTCTTCGTCGCCGAAGTGCGGCGGTGGATCGGGTCCTATTATCTGGAATTAAATGGCATTGATGCCCTGGTGTTCACGGCTGGTATCGGTGAAAACCGGGCTTCCACGAGAACGGCCATTTGCGACAAGCTCGGTAACCTCGGAGTCTATCTTGACCCGGAAGCCAACGAGGCATGTCAGGCTACAGAAGCGGTGATCAGTCATGAGGATTCACCGGTCAAAATCATGGTCATCCCCACTAATGAAGAACTGGTGGTGGCCAGAGAAGTAAAACGATTTTTGGAAAAGAACTCTTAACAACGCACAACATAATATTATGTCAAATCAAGCAATTGGAATGATTGAAACACGCGGCCTGATCGCCCTCGTTGAAGGAACAGACGCGATGCTGAAGGCGGCGAACGTCAAGCTCGCCGGTCCGATGAAACAAGTCGGCAACGCCCTGGTTTCCGCCGTGGTCGTTGGCGATGTGGCGGCTGTGAAAGCTGCCACCGACGCCGGCGCCGAGGCCATCAAGTCGGTTGGCGGAGAATTGGTCAGTGTGCACGTGATCGCACGTCCGCACTCCGACATCGACGCTGTATTGCCCGGTTGATCCGAGCTGTCCTAACCCGTAAAACCGCGCATGTTTCTCGCACGAGTCGAAGGAGCGGTGGTAGCCACCAAGAAGGATCCCTCCATGTCGGGGCGCAAACTGTTATTGTTGCGTCCCCAATTGGTCGATGATCAGGATCCGACGCAGTTTCGGCCCGGCAAAAACACCATCGTGGCGGTCGATAGCGTCGGCGCGGGGGTGGGGGAGATGGTCCTTTTCTGTCAGGGAAGCAGCGCCCGGCTTGCGCCCAATATGAAGAGTGCGCCGGTGGATGCGGTGATCATTGGCATCGTCGATACCGTCGATGTGCAGGGGAATCAAATCTTTAACGCACGGACTTAAGTGGCGAACCCAGTCAAATTTGAATCTGCCAGCGGTAGGGCCGCGGTGCTCCGCGGCTGTAGGGCGTCCGCTAGCGCTGTGGGGCATCCAAGGTTCAAGTATGCTGCGACATTGAGCGGCGGACACGCAGCAGCGTATCCCTACCAAAATAACATTTGTTAAACATTTTTTATCATGAGTTCACAGATTAACGAGGCAGTCATTCGCGATGTCATCACGGAAGTGTTGGGCAGGCTGGGGAGCAACGGCAGCGCCGTGAATCCTGCACCTGCGCCCGCTCCTTCTGCACCGGCCTCCACGTCTTCTTCTTACGCGCCGCCTTCATGCGGATGTAAAAGTGGACGTTCTGGTGGTAAACATGGCGTGTTCGCCACGGCGAACGAGGCATGTGACGCCGCACAGCAAGGCTTCCTTCAACTCCAGAAAAAGGGCATCGAAGCTCGTCGCAAGGTCGAAGAAATCATCAAGACCATGTGCGCGGAACGTGCGCAGGAGTGGGGATGCATCGAGCTGGAAGAATCCAAGATCGGTCGGCTTGATCACAAGATCGAGAAACTCCAGATTATTGGCCTCGTTCCGGGAGTGGATTGGATAAGGCCCGATGCACGCAGCGGTGACCATGGGATCACCCTGGAGGAATACACTCCCTTCGGAGTGATCGGAGCGATCACGCCTTCGACACACTCGATTCCTACCCTGGCTGGTAATATTGTGAACATTGTTGCTGCCGGTAATTCGGTGGTTTTCAATGCGCATCCCTCCGCGGCACGTTGTGCGGCGATGGCAGTGCGTGAGTTCAACAAGGCCATTGAGCGCGAAACAGGCATTCAAAACCTGGTCTGCATCATCGAAGAACCCACGCTGGATTCATTCAAAGAACTTTGCGCGCACGAAGCCGTTCGTTTGTTGTGCGTCACGGGTGGTCCGGGTGTGGTGAAAGCGGCCATGCAAACCGGCAAAAGAGCCATCTGTGCCGGGCCGGGAAATCCTCCTGTTCTGGTCGATGATACGGCCTGTATGAAGCGTGCCGCTGAGTCGATTATTCAGGGGGCTTCCTATGACAACAATTTGTTGTGTATCGGTGAAAAGGAAGTGTTCGCTTTGGAGCATATTGCCGATGATTTGATGCAGGCCATGCAGACTGCCGGGGCCGTTCGATTGAACGCTTCACAACTGGATCAATTGACTCAGGCAGCTTTTACTTTCAAGGAAGGGCAGGGAGCAGGGTGCCCGCATCCGGTGGTCAATAGGGATCTTATCGGCAAAGATGTCAGTGTTTTGGCTCAAGCCGCCGGTATTCAGGTTCCCGACGGTACTGATTTGCTCTTTGCGGAAACAGACGAAAATCATCCTTTTGTCGATGAAGAGCAAATGATGCCCTTCATTCCGATTGTGCGGGTTGGTTCTGTCGATGAAGGAATCCGGGCGGCGCTTAAAGCTGAGCACAATTACAGACATACCTCCATCATTCACTCCCACAATGTCAATCACATGACGGCGATGGCGCGTGCGCTGGACACCACCTTGTTCATCAAAAACGGACCTTGTGGCGCCGGCCTGGGATTGGGTGGCGAAGGGTATCTGAGCTTTTCCATTGCGACGCCGACCGGAGAAGGCGTGACAAACCCGAGGACATTCACCCGCGTGCGACGTTGCGTGATGGTGGATAACTTACGGATTTACTGATCGGGCAATCGTTAATCATCATCTCGAACCACAGAAACTATGCAACTCGCGCGCGTTGAAGGCAGCATGATCGCCACCCGCAAGCATCCCAGCTTGAACGGATGGCGCATGTTGATCTGTCAACCGCTCAATGCCGATGGCAAGGCGGAAGGAACGCCCATCATCGCCATTGATCCGTATGGTGCGGGCATGCATCAAAAAGTGATCGTGTCTTCGGACGGTTTGACCGCACGTAAATTTGTGGGAGACGATTTGAGCCCCGCGCGGCAGATTATTATCGCCATTGTGGACGAAACCACGGAGGAACAAGCCGCATGAGATTGGGGACTGTCATTGGACGCGTGACTTTGAGTCAGACGATTCCCGAATTGAAGGGCGCGCGTTGGTTGGTGATCAGTCCGCATAACCGAGAACATTTTCAATCCGGGGCCGAGCTCCTGAATACGATCACCGGAGAACCTTCACTGGTGGTTTATGACAATCTGGGCGGTGGCGTGGGAGACACCGTTGGATTCGTGGAAGGCCGCGAAGCCGCATCGCCCTTTGATCCGCCCATCCCCATCGACGCCATCAATGCCGCGTTGGTGGACGAAACTTTTTACACACCCAAAGAAGACGCATGAAAAAGATAATCAGCGCCAAAGATGTTGAAGCACTCTTGAGACAAGGGAAATCCGCCGACGCGATTGCTGCCGACGCCATTCTCACACCCTCCGCCAAGGACTTGTTGAAGTCTGCCGGAACCGGTGGAGGTTTGGTGTCAAGTCCAGCACCTGCAGCAGCCGCAGCCACGATGATCAAGCCTCAGGGGCCCATTTCATCGAGCAGTTCCCAATCCGATCTCGACGCCTTTTTCCGAACGGCCGACATGGAGGAACTTAAGGAGCAGATCTGCGACGTGGGGCGACGCATGTGGCAGCGCGCATACGTGGACGGTAACGGTGGCAACATCGCGATCCGTGTGGCGGACGATCTCGCGCTCTGCACGCCCACCCTGGTTTCCAAAGGTTTCATGAAACCCGCCGACCTGTGTCTGGTGGATCTCGATGGCAATCAGAAAGCCGGTGAAAAGAAACGCACCAGCGAAATTCTGATGCACCTCGAGATCATGAAACGTCAACCACGTGCCAAGGCGACCGCTCACTGTCATCCACCGCACGCCACTGCCTATGCCGTGGCCGGAGTGGAACCGCCCACCTGTATGATTCCCGAAATCGAGGTGTTCATTGGTAAAGTGCCCATCGCGCCCTATCGCACACCGGGCACACCTGAGATGGGTAAACTGGTGGCTGATTTGGTGGATAAACACAATACCGTCTTGATGGGGAATCACGGTGCGGTGTCCTGGAGTCATCTGACTGTTGAGGACGCCTACTTCAAGATGGAAATTCTCGAGGCTTACTGTCGCACCATCTGGGTGGCTTCCCAATTGGGCACGCCGCTCAAGACCATGGACCCATCCCAGTTGAAAGATTTGCTGAACATTAAACAGAACCTCGGTATCCCTGATCCGCGCTTTGGTTTGAAAGAATGTGAACTCTGTGACAACGAAGAATGGCGTCCGGGCGTGACCTGTGCTGTTCCGCCACATGATGAAGTGACGGACGTGCCTCAGGATTCCAGTTCCGAAGCCGCTGTTCAGGCTATCACCGATCAAATCATGGCCAAACTTGCCGCCAAATAAATCCTTTTCAACCCGACACAATCGAAGCCCATTATGAAAGTCAGTATCATTGGAGGAGGAGGAAGAGTCGGATCGTGTGCTGCGTTCGCTTTGCAGTGCGGTGCGATTGTCTCCGAGATTCAGCTCATCGATGCCAACCAGGCCATGGCCGAGGGTGAAGCATTGGATTTGATGCATGGTTCCGCGTTTACCGCCGATCAGAAGATCTACGCTGGCAGTTACGAAGAGGCTGCTGATTCAGATATCTTTTTGATCACCGCCGGACTTCGCCGTAAACCTGACGAATCGCGACTTGATCTGATCAACCGTAACGTGGCCCTGTTTGCGCAGATCCTGGAAAGTATCAAACAAGCCGGGATGCGGAATGACGCGATCGTGTTTGTGGTGTCCAATCCAGTGGATATTTTAACGCACCTCGCGGTTCAAAAATTGGGCTTGCCCTGGCAGCAGGTGATCGGATTGGGTACGATGCTGGATTCCACTCGTTTCAGCTCCTTGATTGCCGAAGCGCTCAAAGTGGCTCCGACACAAGTCAAAGCTTTGACCCTCGGTGAACACGGTGATTCCATGGTGCCGATTTGGTCTTCTTCATCCATCAACGGATTGCCGTTGACCGAATATCCCGGATGCGGACCGGCTTTCCAAAATCAAATTTTCACCCGCACACGCGGCAGTGGCGCCGAAGTGATCAAACGCAAAGGCGGTGCCGGTTACGCGGTGGGTATTGCGATCCGCGACGTGATCCATGCTATCGCACTGGATCAGAAGCGCATTCTCCCTGTTTCCTCCTTGGTGCAGGGTGTCTACAACGTGCGCGATGTTTGTTACAGCGTGCCGACTGTCGTGGGACGCAAAGGCGTGTTGGATCAGGTGGAATTGAAGCTTTGGCCAAAGGAACAAACCGGGCTGCAGCAATCAGCACGGGCACTCAAGGAGACCATGGCCAAGGTTCAACTTTGAGATAAAATATTTTTTTATCCGCACCACCGCGGTAGCGGGATCTTCGAGATGACGCAGATGAAATCATTGGATCAAAAACTGGCGGAGATTAAGGCCAATCCTGGTTCTCGTGCGTTCATTATTGCAGATGCCAAGGACGCCGATATGGCGTTTGGGGTGCGGGCTACAGGTGGTCGACATTACCTTTCCAATCGCGGCGAACGTCCCGCTCGTTTTTCACCTGAGATCTGGAGTCGGGAGGAATTCGGCTACCGCAATCTGCCCGAGTTTCTTGATATCATCCGCGAAGTGATCCGGCAGGAGAAGGTGGATATTGTTCTGATGTCCGCCTATGTGAACGAACTGCTGGCCATTAAAGAAGGCCTTTTTAAAAACTCGCCTATAACCCCCGCAGCGCGAGCCAATGACGCGACCGATGTGTGGGCAATACGTCACGGATGTTACACGGCGGAACCCGCCCAGCCTTTTCGTTCGGCCAGTATTGATCATATCCAATGTGGACAAAATGAATGTGACCGCAGCACAGGCGAATTTCCAGGTGCCAACCTGGGGCTTTATTCGGTCACCTTTGTGAATGAGCTCGAGCAGGATAAAGCCACGTTGAACGCTTTCAAGACGTTTCGCGAAGAAGCCGAAGCCAAGCAGTTTCGTTACTTTCTCGAAGTCTTCAATCCCAACGTTTCCACCGGTATTGCTCCTGAGGAACTGGGTGAATTCATCAATGATCAGATCCTTCGCAGCCTGGCCGGTGTGACCGAAGCCGGACGCCCTACGTTCCTGAAAATTCCCTATCATGGACCCCGTGCCATGGAGGAGCTGGTGCAGTATGATCCCAACATGATCGTCGGGGTGCTCGGTGGTAGCGCCGGGACGACCTATGACGCCTTTCGTCTGATCCATGATGCGCAGAAATATGGTGCGCGCGTGGCATTGTATGGACGGAAAATCAACCAGGCTGAACACCAATTGGCATTCATCGAGATGTTGCGTTTGATCACTGAAGGAGTGATCGAACCTTTGGAAGCCGTGCATGCTTATCATGGCGTGCTGCAGGCCAAAGGCATCAAAGCCCATCGCTCTCTTGATCGGGATCTTCAACTCACCGAGCAAGCGATGAGCTACGACGAAACCAACAAGTCGAAATCGACCGTGGTGGTTCCGGGTGGCGTGCCCGAGTCCGGGAAGGAGGCTGAGGCGAAAGAGAGTGAGGACGCCTTACAGACGCGCGGCAGCGCGTCCCTACCAGATGAATCTGACTGGCCTGTCAAACCGGACGGTAAACCTGACTTTGCCGCGATGATTTCCACTCAACGCCGAGCCTATGATCGCGCTCGATTGAAGCGGATGTTTGGGTAGCTGGTTTGGGGGCTTTTTTATTCTCACGCTCGTCCCGCAGGCGGGACTAGAGGCGCGGAGGCGCAGTGATTTTGCTTCTTATTGTTTTTAGCGCTACTTTTTCTTGGGGAGAAGCGCGTGTAATCGACGATCGCTTCTGAAAAATATTCCGTAGATGATGAGCAGAAGTGGTGGGGACATGGTCATAGAATTGAGGGAAGTGCACATACCCTGATTCCATGGGAATGAAATAGGCTCCGGAATAGTTGGGGCAGCTTTCATCTCTTAATGTTATGGCTATGGATAGGAAAATGCGGTTGATATTGGCAAGTGGCTTCTCTTGTTGCCTGATCGCCTTTTTTTGCCATTACAAAGAGCGGACCACTTTTCGCTGTCAGACCTGTTGGGCTAAGAAGGATGTTTATCAATGGCACTTTGGTATCTGGAGTGGCTATTCGGTTCCAATCAGTTCCAAGTCTGGTAAAATCGGTGACACCCGATTCTTTCAAGATTTTCTGTCTCTCAATCACACTCACGACTGGGAGTTTGCCCAGGGTTCACCATACCTTTATTTTGGAACTTCCAGGGCTGGTTGTGCGATTGGGCGAGGACGTTATGTCAGTCAAATATGTGCATTGTATGAATCACTTCCCCAGTTCCGGATTTTTATTCGAACACAGGTAGAGAAGGGCAACGTTTCAGAATCTAAAGTCATTTCCATGGCGTCATATCCCAGGGGAGGAGAGCCGCCAGAGAGAATGAGGGAAGTGGATGCTTTGATAAATTCATTTTGGGATCAATTGCCATCTGGAAATATCCTGAACAGCGAATAAGTTGTATTACCATTCCCTCTCTTATGATTGTTTGATTCACTTGTTCATGAAAACTAAAACGAAATTTCAACCTGGATTTCGGATTTCCGCCATGGATGTTGGCATCTTGGTTGCGGGTGTGATGGGTGCTTCGATTGTCTGGCCTTCAAGCGTTCTTTGGGCAATGATTATCCTGTTTGTGGTCGCTCATTTCTTCATGTTTTGTAATATTTTCAGAATCCCGCGTCGTCCGGAATTGATATGGGCGGGTACTTTCATTTCCCTTTCAATCATGACCATTGTTTCTGGATTTCCTGGTTGGTTGATTACTATTGGTACGTCCTTTGGTTTGACTGCTATCTTGATTCGACAATCCATGAGCAGGCCTGATTACCATGGAGTTGCTTGGAAAAAAATAAATCCCGGATTGCGTGAATGGTGGGAGGAAAGGGAAAAGTCACGTAAGCCAGATGGTAATCGATGATGAATTAATCTTGAGAGAGAAGGAAGAGATGGTTGTTTTTCAAAGTTGTTCACTACAATTCGAGCTACCAGATTTCATATGGCCTTGTTGAGTGCGTGCTCCAATACTTCGGAACCGTTTTTGGTCTTGTTCGCATGTCCTCAGAGCGCTTTATTCCACGATGCATGTTTGTTTATACAACTGGATTCTTAGGCTGGCTTTAGGTGATGGTAGCAATGACTGGGGGGTAGTAAACTCTGGCGGTTCCCTGGCGTATCCAAAGCTGTGTCGAGCCACAAGCACTCCAAAATGGCTATAACCGGATATGTTATTTTTTAGGAATATGACCTCACCTCCGGAGACTCATTCAACATTCACTATTCACTATTCACAATTTAAAAGTTGGTGTTATGTGGAGGATTTATTAGCCTTGTTTCATTCCAGAAATCATGAAAACCATGAATCAATTGCTTTCTTTTACGTGTCGGTTGGGGGTATGGGCTGTTTGCTGCGCCTTGTGGACTCAGGCTATGGCGGCCAAACCCAACATTATTTACATCATGACCGATGACCTGGGTTACGGTGACCTGGGCTGTTATGGACAACAACGCATTAAAACACCTCACATCGATCGCATGGCCGAGGAAGGAATGCGGTTCACGCAGTTTTATGCCGGGTCCACCGTATGCGCGCCTTCACGGTGCGTGTTGATGACCGGGGTGCATACCGGGCATGCCCTGGTGCGTGGCAATCGGGAAATTCAACCAATGGGACAATGGCCTCTTCCCGATGAGACCTTGACGGTGGCCGAGGTCTTACAGTCGAAAGGTTACACAACCGGATTGATCGGCAAGTGGGGCCTGGGCGGGCCCGATTCGAGTGGCCATCCGAATCGCCAGGGTTTCGATTATTTCTTCGGGTACCTTTGCCAACGTCACGCGCATAATTATTACCCGGAATTCTTGTTCCGAAATCAGGAGCGAGTTCCATTGATCGGCAATCGCGTGGAGAATGATCGCAAAGACGGGGCCGGTTACGCCACCGAAAGAACTTCTTTCTCCCATGACTTATGCGCGAACGAGGCTTTGGGTTTTGTGCGGCGAAATCACGAGCAACCATTCTTCCTCTATCTTTCCTTGACCATCCCTCACGCCAACAACGAAGGGGGCAAGCGAGGAATGGAAATCCCCGACCATGGCCAATATGCCAACACCGACTGGCCCGAGCCTCAAAAAGGGCATGCCGCGATGATCAGTCGGATGGATGCCGATGTGGGGCGTCTGATGGCTTTGTTGAAAGAGCTTGGGATCGACGACAATACCATCGTCTTCTTCACCTCCGACAACGGTCCTCATCGCGAAGGAGGAAACGACCCGCTTTTCAACGATTCCAACGGCCCCTTGCGTGGTATCAAACGTGACCTTTATGAAGGCGGGATTCGTGTTCCCATGATTGCCCGTTGGCCGGGACAGATCCGACCGAACAGCGTTTCGGAACACATCGGTTACTTCGGTGATTTCATGACCACCGCCGCCGAACTGGTCGGAGCCAAAGCGCCGAAGGGGCTCGATTCAATCAGCTTTCTCGATACCTTGGTGGGACGCGATGATACTCAAAAACAGCATCCCTACCTCTATTGGGAATTCTACGGAGGTGGAAAACATTTTCAGGCCATTCGTCAGGGAGATTGGAAAGGCGTGCAGCACCGGAATGGTTCGTTTGAATTGTTTCGGCTGGACCAGGATTTGGGAGAGGAAAACAACATCGCTGCCGGTGATCTATCCAAAGTGGCTGAGCTCAGGTTACTGATGGAACAAGCTCATCAGGATAACGAGATGTGGCAGCAATAAACCAAGATGAAGCCCTTTGTGTAAAACTATGCGTCATTAAAAAATCACAGAGGACACATAGCGCACAGAGAAGAAAGGATGAACAAGGATATTGATATTGAAACTCTGTGCTCTCTGTGCCCTCTGTGGTGAAAATAACTCTTACTCATTCCAATTGGATTACCCGTTGCAATCAAGCGCCACATTTAAACCGCTCATGCTATTATGTTCCGATTTGTTTTAATTAAATTGAGCAGCGTCTTTCTCTCAGTTCTGCTCTTTGGTGAAGTTCTTGGTGCGGATGAATCGTCTTCAGTGGACGATCTGTTTGAGACAAGTGTAGCGCCGATTCTGGAGAAGCATTGTGTTCGCTGTCACTACCCGGGCAACGAAAAGGGGGACATCTCTCTGACCACGCCGGATAATCTGAGAGAAGGTGGTTATCTGACTTTGCGCAGTGGGGATCAAAGTTACTTGCTCGATCTGATCCAACCCTCCCCGAAAGGTGAAGCTCCCGAAATGCCCAAAGAGGCCGATCGGCTGAATGAAGCCCAGATCAAGGCCATTCAACAATGGACCATTCAGGGAGCCCCATGGCCTGAAGGAGTGGTGCTCAAGGAAGCGGCCAAAGCGGATGACACCTGGTGGGCTTTTCAACCTTTGAATCATTCTGCCATCCCCGATGTATCCGACGCACCGGATCACTGGCGGCACAATCCGGTGGATGCATTCATTCATAAAGGACTGCGCGCACAAGAGCTGGGTCATTCACCCGAAGCTGATCGGGGCACATTGATCCGTCGCCTGACCTATGATCTGACGGGGCTGCCTCCCACACCCGAAGAAGTCACTTCATTTGTCAATACCACCGATCCGGATGCTTACGAACGTTTGGTGGATCGATTGCTGGCCTCTCCACATTATGGCGAACGATGGGGGAGACATTGGCTGGATGTGATTCGTTTCGGGGAAAGCCGTGGATTCGAGCGCAACGAAATCATTCGCAACGCCTGGCCATTTCGCGATTACGTCATTCGCTCCTTCAATGAAGACAAACCGCTTTCCCGTCTGATCCGCGAGCATTTGGCCGGGGATCAACTGGGGCCGAATGATCCCGATGTCGAGATCGGCACGACTTACCTTGTTTGTGGTCCCTACGATGATGTGGGAAATCAGGACCCGGCTCAAGCGGCCCAGATTCGCGCCAACACCATTGATGAAATGATTCGTGCGACGTCTGAAGCCTTCCTGGGACTGACGGTTGGGTGCGGACGTTGTCATCATCACAAGTTCGATCCGATCTCGCAGGAAGATTATTACAGTTGGTATGCCACCTTTGCGGGTGTGAAACATGGTTCTCGCGAGATCGCGACAGATGCTCAACGCGAGGCACGTCGTGTGGCTCTACAACCGCTGGATGAAAAGCGCAACGAATTGTCACAGACGAAGCAAACTCTGGAATCCAAAATCCTCCAACGTGCCGAATCCAAATCTGCAGCCTATGGTGCCGCCTGGGTGCGTGATCCGATCAAACGAACGGGAGTCGAAGAAACCTTCGCACCGACCACCGTTCGGCATGTGCGCCTGATCGTGGAGGGAACCGAGCGCAATCCGGCCGGTACTTCGGGATATGGAATTGATGAGTTCGAAGTATGGACACCCGGCGCCATGGGGCGGAATGTCGCCGCACTCGAGGCGGGTGGCAGCGCCCAGGGGGCCAGTCGGATTGCGGAGGATTTTGCCGATGCCTATAGCGCTCGTTTAACCATCGATGGAAAATATGGCGCCCGCTGGATTGCACAGGGACCGGAATTAACGATCACCCTCGCCGAACCTGCCGAAGTCCATAGAGTGTTCTTTTCAAGCGATCGGGTAGGGGATGCAGGGGATCATTCGGTGGCGGCTTTTGTTTCGGAATACCGCATCGAGGTGTCCGTGGACGGAGAGACATGGACTCGAGTGGCGGATTCGCACGATCGCAAACCCGTCAACGAAGCCCATCGGAACCATCGCTGGATGACCGCTGAAACAACCGAAGAAGAACGCGCGAGCTTGCGAAACCTCCGTCGCGAGATCGCGTCCATCGATCGTTCCAAGCGTGAGGTGCCCAATCTGCCTCAGTGGTGGGCGGGCAATTTTTCAACGATCAAAGATCCCACGCATGTGTTCATCGGTGGCAATCCCCAACGGCCCGGCAAAGAGGTGGTGCCAGCATCGTTGTCTGCCTTGAATCGTGCTTCGGGTGGTTACGCATTGCCAAAGGAAGCGCCGGAAGCCGAACGTCGACTGGCTTTGGCGGATTGGCTGGTGGATGAACGGAATCCACTAACACCGCGTGTTTGGGCGAATCGGATATGGCAGAAACATTTTGGCCGCGGCCTGGTGGATACCCCAAGCGATTTTGGGTTCATGGGCAATCCACCCAGTCACCCCGAACTACTTGACTGGCTCGCCGGCCAATTGGTGAACAACGGTTGGCGAATAAAATCCATTCATAAGTTGTTGGTGATGTCCCGGGCTTATCGCCAATCTTCTGTCATGAGGGAAGATGCTGCGCGTCTGGATGCTGATTCCAAGTGGCTTTGGCGCTTTCCGCCGCGCCGTCTGACTGCCGAGGAAATCCGCGATACCATGTTGCAGGTGTCCGGTTCCTTGAAAAAGGACATGGGGGGGGCCGGGTTCAAACTCTATCTTTACCTTCAGGACAATGTGGCGACCTATGTACCCCTCGATGAACATGGTCCCGAAACCTATCGCCGGGCAGTTTACCATCACAACGCTCGTGCGGCGGTGGTGGATCTGATGACTGAGTTCGATTGTCCGGACCCGGCCTTTCCTGCACCCAAACGCGCTTCCACCACGACGCCTCTGCAGGCATTGACTTTGTTGAATCATACTTTCACCCTGGACATGGCTCAGGCGCTTGCCAATGACTTGGATCGTGTAGCTGGTGATGCGGACGCTTCCTGGATACATGAAGCTTTTTTGCGATGTTACGGGCGCAAACCGTCGGAAAAAGAACTGGAGCAAGCCCTGGTATTCAAAGCCAAACTGGGCGGTCCCTTGTTCTGCCGGGCATTGTTCAATGCCAATGCTTTTATTCACATCGATTAATCCCTCATAGAACCGTCATGAATCAATTCAACCAACCAGCCTGGGACGCTCTCAAACACCGAAGAGGATTTTTGCATGATGTTTACAGGGGACTGATGGGGGTCGGTCTGACCAGCCTGATGCGGCAGGAAGGATGGACCGCGTCCGAAGCCCCCTGGCAACCCGGCGTCGGAAGGACACATCACACTCCCAAAGCTTCTCGTGTTCTACAGATCTTTTGTCCCGGTGCGGCGTCTCACATGGATTTGTGGGAACACAAACCTGGTCTGGAAAAATGGCATGGCACACCTTTGCCTGGGGCCGAAGGATTTCTTTCGTTTCAAGGGAAAAACGGCAATCTGATGAAGAGCCCCTGGCCCTTTGTCGCTTCAGGACAAAGTGGCAAGAAGATTTCATCCATGCTGCCCAACATGGCCAAACACGTTGATGAAATCGCATTCTTCCACGGTATGCATTCCAAGACCAACACCCACGGGCCGGGCTGTGTGTTCATGAACACGGGGCATCCGAGCGAGGGGTTTCCGAGCGCGGGAGCCTGGATGAGTTATGCCCTTGGTTCCGCCAATGAAAACCTCCCTGCCTATGTGGCCATTCCCGATGTGCGGGGAGAGCCGCCCAATGGAAAAGCGAACTGGAGCAATGGATTTCTTCCGGCACGACATCAGGCCATCGTGATGAGCGCCCAACAACCGATCCGTAACCTACAGCGCCCCGGTGAGGTCAATGCGTCTCAAGAAGAGGATACGCGTGAACTGATTGCATTTCTCAATGAACAGCACGCCGCCCAACGACAGGGAGATTCCGCTCTGCAAGCCCGCATGGCTGCTTACGAACTGGCCGCACGCATGCAACTTTCCGCGCCGGAAGTTTCCGATTGGGCCAACGAACCCGATCACATCAAACAACTGTACGGCATGGATGATCCCAATCCGTTGAAAGCCGGATACGCCAGGAACTGTGTCATGGCGCGTCGTCTCCTGGAACGCGGTGTGCGCTATGTCAACCTCTACTGCGCATCGCGTGCCAGCGGAGTGGATGGTTTGTTGAACTGGGATGCGCATAAGACCCTGAAATCGGATTATGAGCGGCACTGCCCGATCTTCGATCAACCCACCGCTGCCCTCATCACCGATCTTAAACAACGTGGCATGCTGGACGACACACTGATCCTCTGGACCACTGAATTCGGTCGCATGCCCACCCACCAGGAAGGTACCTCGGGCCGCGATCATAATCCGGACGGCTTCACCTGCTGGATGGCCGGGGCTGGCGTCCAAGGAGGCGTGAGCTACGGAGCCACCGACGAATTCGGTCGCCGCGCCGTGGTGAACCCGACCACCGTCTGGGACTTCTACGGCACCGTGCTGCACCTGCTGGGCTTCGACCACGAACGCCTCACCTACTACTACAACGGCCTCGACCGCCGCCTCACCGACGTCCAGGGCGGCGTGGTGAAAGAGGTGCTGCGGGGGTAAAATGGAAAATTTAAAATAGTGAATAGTGAATTAGAGGCTTCCCGAAACGGAGGCGCTTTGGGATTTGGATGCCATAAGGGTTGTGCCTCGGGGACGACATGCGCTACCCAATGAGGGAGTCAGGTAGATCGTATCGTCTCGATGCGCCAGCTATGCGGATGAGGTGTGTTTGAGAACCGAAGGCTTCCCAAAACGCAGACGTGCTGGATTTCATATGCCACAAGGATGCGCGTCGGGGACGACACGCACTACCTGGTGAGGAGGGCACAGGGGTCTTTAATTGGCTTCCGAGTTTGTCGACAGCATCGCGGACCCGCAGCACCGGTTCCTTGCCTCAAAAAAAAACTCTGCGCCTCTGCGTCTCGAGCGCAGCGGGCGTGAAAAAAACATGCCCACCCACCACTATTTCTCTCCGATGATGATGCGGTCAGGGGTGGTGGTTTCCAGGGCTCCGTGGAGGATGCTTTGGCAGCGTTTGGTGTAGAAGAGGGCTGGGCCGTCTGCGGGCACCACTGTCTGGATGGCTTGGAATCCTTTGACGGCTTCTTCCATGTTGCCCTGGTCGTGAAGCAGGCGAGCCGCTTCAAATTGTGACAACAAGTCGGGAGATTGGACCATTGGATGATCGTTGGGCATCAGTTCCGATATACCGACAGATTTTTCGAATCCGGACAAACGAAATTTTCCCAGATAGCGCGCATTCAATCCTTCATCTCCCGCCCGCTCGCGGGTTTCGGAACTGATCAGGACATTGGTTCGTAGGTATTTGTTCAGACCCTCGATGCGGGAGGCGAGGTTGATGTTTTCGCCGATGGCGGTGTAGTCAACTCGATTGTCACTGCCGAAATTGCCGACGTTGGCGATGCCGGTATGGATGCCGATGCGTGTGCGCACGGGCTCGCCTTCCCGAAAGGCAAAGGTTTGTTGATCGAGCGCAACGGCGGCTTTGCAGGCGCGCAAAGCATGGTCACTCTGGGATTCGGGCGCATTCCAGAGCGCGAAGATGGAATCACCGATGAATTTGATCACGGTGCCGTCTTGAGGGTGAACGCCGTTTTCCACCATGCGCTGGAAATATTCGTTCATGGATCGCGCGAGTTCATCGGAGTCCATGCCTTCGGTCGCGGCGGTGAACCCAGCGATGTCGGAAAACAGAATGGTGACTTCCTGTTTTTCAGCCCCCGGCTTCAGAAAGTCACGGTCTTTTCTCCCCAGGAACGCTTTGACGAGGCGGGGGGATAGGTAAAGGTTGAGGGATTGCCTGAGCAGTTGTCGTTGGACGTAGAGTCTGGCGGCGTTAAAGGTGATGGACCAGAACATGGCCACGGGTATCTGGACCGCCACAATGATCAACCAGGGGAACCAGTAGCGATGCTGTTGGAAGAGCCATTGGGAGATTCCCATGACGAGTGCGGCCAGCAAAACTGAAACCGGAACAGCGGTCAATGGGCGCATTCTGCCGATGCCTACTCCAAGCAACAAACCGGCCAGGGTGAACACCATGCTTTGTGTGCCCAAGGGTATGCGTCTCAGCCAATCACCACGGATCAGATTGAGCAGGACGGTGGCATGTACTTCAACACCCGGCATGAATTGATCGCGCTGTGTGACGTAAAGAAAATCTGCGTAGGGATTGCGGAACTCGTCCTTGCGTTCGTCGACATTCAATGTGCGGAGGTTGGCTCCCACAAACACGATCTTATCTTTAAAAAACCCCTCGGCCACACCATCTGCCTGAATGACCTGATGATAGCTGATCTTGGGCAGCGTGAGTGGGGGACCATAGTAGTTGACCCAGGCATTCTGCACTTCTTTGAAGATGGGGGATGATTCGTCTTCGAGATGCGAAGCGCCCGTCCAGAGCGCCGTTTCCCATGTCATGCTGGTGATCATTGGGTTGATCTGCCCATGGTGATGATGCTTGCGAACCAGGAAATCCGTGTCTTCGTTGAATTGAACAAATCCGGTGGAAGCGGCGGCAAACTCGAAGGGTTCATATGGAAGCACAAGAGATTCTGAATCCTTCATGGCCGCCGAGTAACCGCCTGCCAGGAGGTCGGCTCCCAGGATGACATTTCCATTGCGTTCAATGGCCTGTTCGAAGGCTGCGTCCCCTTCCGGATCATCCGTGTTGGCTCCGGAGAAGATGACGTCGAACACCACCGCCTTGGCTCCGTCTTCCGTGAGGCGGTCCAGGAGTTGGGCGTGCAGGCCGCGATCCCATCGATCGTAGCTCGGATTGAATTCCGCGTAGGATGCGTCATCCATGTAAACCAGGACGACTTTTTTCGGAACGGTGCGCTGGCGCAGGTGAAAGGAAAGGTCGTAGCTCTTGCGGTGAAGCGTTTGTGTGATGGGAATCTGTGAGTCGAAGCAGATCAAACCCAGTACGATCGCGAGCGTAGCCCCTATGATGGGGCCAAGCCATGAAGATCGCTGAAAGGAGTCCGAAACTGACATGATCAATCACGACGGCGCTTCCACCGTCGCGCCGAGCCTAGCACTCCGATTGCTAAAAGCTAAGCCTAAATCTCGCCGCAAAGGTGCGCTCCCGGGGGAGTTCGTTGTAGTAGTGGATCGGGTGTAGCTGGTAGTTCTGGTCGCCGATGTTCAACAGGCCGGCGCTCAATTCGGCACGACGGTCCCAGAATCGATAGCCTGCCCAGAGATTCCATTGAAGCACGTCGTCATCGGCTGGTTGCGGAGCGCCATCGTGGGTTTGTTTGGTCCAGACGCTTTCAACCCGACCGAAGAATCCGGAAGGATGCTGCACGCCGGCGAAGAGTTTCAATTGGTGAAGTGTGGCGTCCATGGAAGTGCGTCCCGTTGGCAAGACGGCTGCGGGAATGCCTGTCAAAGCAGTATCCAGGGATGCATAGGACAGGCGATAGTCCGCACCGGCGAAAAACCATGGATCGATCAATTGATTCAATGAAATCAACAGCGATTGTTCGTCGTAATCCACTCGTTGAGCGGTGTTGGCGACGTTGGCCGGAAAGGTGGTGGAGTCAAAGGTTCCCAATAGTCGGGCGCCATCCGATTCAAGCCATTGTCCGGACACGGTCAAAAACGTTTTCTTGCCGAAACGTTGATCCCATGCGACGCCGCCGACTTCCTGTTCGGCGCCGGGAAGAATACCCGCTCCGGACTCGGGAAGAACGCTGCGATAGGTGGTGACGAATCCTGCCATCTGCGTGGGTTCGAGTCGAATGCTCTGATCAAAAAAGACTCCACCCAGGCTCTGTGAATAGGCTGCCCGAAGCGTGGTTTGTTCGTAGGGTTCGTATCGCAGTCCGATCTTGGGAGAAATCTGGGTTTCGCTTTCTTCCAGGGATGTGACCGGTGGTACCTCGGTGTTCTGCGGATAATGCAATGCATCGACCGAAGCTCCGAGGTAACCGGTCAGTTTTTCAGTGAGTTGATAGTAGTAATAGCCGTAAGCCGAAAATCGATCGAGGCTGGGCCGCACTTGCTGATTCGCGGGCGGGGTTGAAAAGATGGGGGGAAACGCGGTGCCACGACGATTGAGCACAGCTTGCGTGTCAATTTCTGCCCATTGATAACGTGCACCGGCGATGGTCGTGGAACGGTCGCCTTCGAGGATCTGCTGTAGTTCGGCTGAGAATCCCCGCAGTTTGCGTTGGTAGTCCAGGTCGAAGGTGAACGGATTCACGCCCGTTACATTGCCGGCCGCGTCCCGATCGATCACGGGAACGATGGTAGCTGGATCGTTCCGCACAAAGGTATCGTCAAAATAACTGGCGAGGAAAAGTGTGTGACTGTCCGGATGCCAGGTGCGGTGGTAACCGAGAAAGAGCAGGGGTTCCTGATCTTCGTCGATGCGTTGCGTCGTGCTGCCGTTCGCCTGGGTGTGGTACTGGGCGACATCTCCTGATTCATAATCCGAATACACGGCCTGGATCATCAGTTCATCCTGGGGCGTCAGGCTGAACTTGGCGGAGGTCCAGATGCTCAGGTTTTCGGTGTCGTTGTTCAGGCGTTGTCCGGGGTCGTTGAAATAGTTCACATCCACGGCATAACTCATGTTGGTGAGGTTGCCAAAGTGCGAGGTGGATTGATCCCAAAGACCGCTGCTCTGGTATTCGGTGGTGTTGATCAAATGAAAGCGTTGTTGATCAAACAGCGCGGTGTATTCATTTTGCGAAATCTGGCGCGACAGATTGGCCGAACCGACTGGCATCAACATTTGGGCCAGGAACAGCTCGCTCGCCCAGGGCGTTTCGTAGCGCAGATTCAATTGTCGCGGATCACGCAAGGCGTCATAGCTGTTGGCGAGAAAAAGGTGTGCCGATGCGTTGGTGTAATCGTTTTCGATGGATGCGGCCGCTTCGCGTTGGCTCCAGGTATACATGTGGGCGTCGCGATACATGGAGGCAAGGTTCGCCTGACGAACGGATTGATCTTTGTCCAGCAGGGATCGAGAACGATAAATACCACGGTTGTCGTTCAATCGAATGGATTCCTCCAGGTCTGTGATACCGGGGATCAATTCATTTTGTTGATAACGTATCAAAGCGCGATAGAGGAACGGCGTCGGATCGTTGGGATCCAGTTCCATGGCGCGATCGAGTTCGCGCAGGGCGGGGATGTGCTCGCCGTCGACATGATAGGCTTTGCCAAGGTAACTGCGCAGGAGTGATCGCTGGGGTTCCAGAATGGTGGCGGCCTGCAGGTCCTGACGTGCCTCGCTTTGGTCGCCCAAACGGAATTTCGCCAGACCACGTCCCAACCACGCATTGGATAATCCGGCGTCCAGTTCGATCGCTTGTTGCATGGTCGCCAGCGCGGCTCCCGGTCGGTTGTTGGCCAGATGTATGAAACCCTGCAGTGTTCTTGCCTGTGCATTTTCCGGTGAGGACCGAAGGGCCCTGTTTAAAGCGGACTCGGTTTCATCCAGGTTTCCGTGAGCAAAGTGGAGTTCGGCCAATCGAGCCCAGGCATAACCGAAACCGGGTGAATCGTCGGCCGCGCGTTGGGCCATTCTCAGGGCGCGATCAAGATCGAATTCAGCCTGTGCCAGGTAGGAGGCAACCAGTGAGCCGGTGTGGGTCAAGGTCATGACCGTCAAGTTGGCTGTATCGGGCAATCGGTTCTGTAACCCTTCGATCAAAAAACGCATGGCTGAGGCAAGGTGTTGGTGCGTTTCGTTGACCCAGTCTTGTGTCAGTATCGATTCCGCGGTGTTCGCCTCACCCTGTGCCAACCAGATGGCGGCGCGCAGTAATCGGGCCGCTTCTTCCTCCCCTTCACCGATCGCATCGGGGAGTTGTTCAATGGCTGTGGGAAGATTACCAGATTGATAGGCATGAATGGCAGATTGCCAGTTTTCCGGGACTCCATTTTCCCAGTGTAATTCAGACGCATCCAGAATGCCGGGATAGTAGAGCGTCCACTGGATGATGGATGTGGCATCCAGCATGGCGGACTTGCGGGGAGCTTGCCCGGGTTCAATGACGACTTGTTCGCCTCCTTCTGCCGAAATGTCTCCCTGAGTTGTGGACAGGTCGACCACCCCATCCACCATGGTCAGCGTGGTGGCTCCATTCGCAACCGCGCTCAATTCAAACTCGGTTCCCCGGATGGCCCCGGAGGTGAGCGATGTACGGAAAGGAACTTCCTTGGGACTCTCCCGGCTGAAGAAAAACAACGAGCCTGATTCCAGATTTAACAAAGGTTGTTCGTCGTCACTCTCAGGAGCCTGCACCACCATGCTGGTTAATTGACGGATTTTGAGAACGGTTTTATCGGTCATTTGCAACGCCGCTTTACTTCGGCGACCGGTGCGCACCATGTCTCCGGGGGTAAGGGGCATGTTGACTTTGGCAGGGATCCAATCCTGTCCTTTGGTCTTGGAAATATCGACCTGGCCTTGAACCGATAAAACGCGGATCAACATTTCTGGTGTCTCATCCGATTCCGCAGCATGGACTTGTGTCCAAACAAACGAGAGCCCCAGTAGGATCGCGCCAAATGCCCGGCCCAGCCAGGACATGGGGTGGTGGTTGTCTTTCATTTTGAATCGCTGCTGCATCAAAGTTCTCATCATGCGTTTATTGATGATAGGAGCAGAAAATGCGCCGATTCTCAATAATGATAATGACTAAACTTTTTTATTTCGCTTGACCTTGTCACTTCTGCGCGTATGTTTCGACGCTCATGCAGCGAACGGCTCGTTCCTCGAACCTCGTCATTTCCTGTATAGCCCGATGATTCGCAGCCGCGATCCCGGTCATTTACCTGCGATATTCGCAGCCTTTTTTCCTTCAAGTCCGGTGGTGGAGAAGATGTTTTAACACCGGACCCGAAAATAATACATGAATAATCAGATGCGTCGGCGTCGATCCTTTGATCGTCGTCCCAAGAATCGTGTCGCGTCCCGGGGGGACCGACAAAACGTTACCACTGCAGTTGCCACTGCACCCAAGAAACTTCCGGAAACCATGCCTACATGGCAGCCTGATTGTCCCTTTGGAGGACTGATCCCGGAATTGCAACATGCCCTGGCAGCCATCAATTACCAGGCCCCAACTCCCATTCAACGTGAATGCCTGCCGCATTTGTTGCAGCGCAAGGATCTGTTGGGCAGTGCCCAAACCGGCACCGGGAAAACCGCGGCTTTTATTTTGCCTTTGTTGCAACACATTGCCAATCATCCAAAACCTTACATTCAAAAATCCGCCCGGGTGTTGATCCTTGCTCCCACGCGTGAACTGGCCTTGCAAATCCAGCAAAACATCCAGTCACTGGGATCGTTCCTGAAAGTGCGGGAAGCGCTCGTCTACGGTGGTGTGAGTCAACATCCACAGGAAAAAGCCATGCGCAATGGCGTCGACTTCCTGGTGGCCACTCCGGGAAGATTGATCGATCTCATGCAGCAGGGGATGGTCAGTCTGAAAGGCGTGGAAACCTTTGTTCTGGACGAAGCCGACCGCATGTTGGACATGGGGTTCATTCATGACATTCGTCGTATCCTGCAGCAATTGCCCGCGGACAAACAGTCCCTGTTCTTTTCGGCGACGCTTCCCAAGGATATCCGGGCTCTGGCCGCAGAACTGCTCAGGGATCCCGCACAAGTTTCCATCGCGCCTGAGGAACCGACTGTGGATCGCATCGCGCAAAAGGTGATGTTCGTCAACGATAAGAAAAAACATTCCCTGTTGCTTTCGCTCTTCGACGATCACAGCACGAAGAAAGTGATTGTGTTTACCCAGATGAAACACGTGGCCAATAAACTGGCCGAAAAGTTGAACAAATCAGGCATCATTTCTTCGGCCATTCACGGCAACAAAAGTCAGGCGGCACGGGTGAAGGCTTTGAACCATTTTCGCAACGGCAAGGTGCGTGTGCTGGTGGCAACGGATGTTGCCGCCCGTGGTATTGATGTGGACGGCATCACCCACGTGGTCAATTACCAACTTCCGAAAGAACCCGAAACGTATGTGCACCGCATCGGACGCACCGCTCGCGCTGGTGAATCCGGACATGCCGTTTCGTTTTGTTCTGCAGATGAAAGGGGGCAATTGATGGGGATCGAACGATTCCTCAAAAAGCCCATCCCGGCGGACCACGAACATGCCTATCACTGCTCACTGGCGGCGGAACCCATCCGACGCACCAAGTCCGGGGAGGGGAACCGCAATCATAAAGCGGCCAAAAAGTCCCAACTCGGACGCAATCGCCCCAGGCCTCGTAATTCCTGGACGCGGAGAAGGCGGTAGATTTTTGGTTCTCACGCCCACCCGCTTTGCGGGTTAGAGGCGCAGAGACGCAGGGGATTAAACAATGGTTGGCACAGCACCTTTTTGGACTGCGGTGGCTCGACACCGCTTTGGATACTCAAGGGAAACGTTGAATCATCTTCTTCCCTGTTACACTACTCATCCTAAAACGCCCAAAGTCCACTATGGTTCAAAAATACTCTGCGCCTCCGCGCCACTAGTCCCGCTTGCGGGGCGGGCGTGAGACAATAAAATCCCCGCACCTCAAAACTCCGCGTTCCCCGGCGTGCGGGCAAAGGGAATGACGTCGCGGATGTTCGATACGCCGGTGACGAACATCAGCATGCGTTCGAATCCCATGCCGAAACCACTATGGGGCACGGTGCCGAAGCGTCGAAGGTCCAGATACCACCAATAGTCTTCCTTGCTGAGTTGGTGGTGTTCGAAGTGTTGTTCCAACACTTCCAGGCGTTCCTCGCGTTGACTGCCCCCTACGATCTCACCAATGCCAGGCACGAGCACGTCCATGGCGGCAACGGTCTTGCCGTCATCATTGGCACGCATGTAAAACGGTTTGATGGTTTTGGGGTAGTTGTAGACCGTGACCGGACACTTGAAATGTTTCT
>CAYPZD010000068.1:0-29151 GCA_964415055.1 uncultured Verrucomicrobiota bacterium
ACAATCCCATCTGAATTGACAGTATCATTCAGGGGGACTCCGGTACACCGCTTACGCCGTACGAGTCCCCATTCACTGACATCCACGCCGGTGGCCCAGAAGCGGTGTTCTCGGACAAGGATCAAGTTATTGATGGAATATTTGGAGTGTTGGAAGGCGTTGTGCAAGCATTGAGGAAGGTGGACTGAGCCGCGTCACCACATGGCGCCTTGTCTCCTTCTCCTCATTTCTGCAGCCGGTTCTGCCCCACCAAGTCCGGCAGCTTGTCCAGTGCTGCTCTTTTGATCTCCAGGTCAATCTTGGTGTAGTTCCGTGACATGGCCTCGGAATCATGCCCTACGATGTCACCCGCAATTGCCGATGTGGCTCCTGTGTTCTTTAGCTCGCTGGTCAGTGTGTGACGGAGACAATGGAAGCTCAGTCCGGCGTATTTGCGGCGTTGTCCATCTGCCTTGTAGGTCCTGTAATTCTTTCTTTCAACCAGACCTGCACTCGCCAGTATGGTATTGAATTGACTGGACAGCATCTTGACTGGCACTCCAGCCAATGAGCCACAAACGAATTCTCCTCGGGATTTGGATCGGAGATCCTTCAGAAGCCGAAGTAAGGGTGGCGCGATTGGGACGATTACCATCCTTCCGGTCTTCTTTGTCTTGAGTGAATAAACCGCCTTATCAAGATCCACGTTGGACCATTTCAGATTGGTAACATCTCCGATACGAAGCCCTGTGTAGTAGCCCACCAGAACAGCAGTCCTCCAGTCCCCCTCGAGTGTGGTAAGTAGTCGGCCCAATTCCGATGGCGTGAATGGCCTCCGCTCCTGTTTATCCGTTCTTGAGAGGTTCTTGACAATCCTGGCGGGGTTTTTGTCCATCACGTCTTGTTCCTTCGCAGCATCAAACATTAACCGCAGCATCTTGAGGTGATTATTGATGGTTCCGGTGGACAAAATACCTGAGATGGAATCCCTGTAACCGCGAATATCTGTGATCTCAACCGCTGAGATTTTGTTATCTGCCTTGTGGGCAAGGTGGTCCAGAAATCTTTTGGTAATCGCCGTGTAGGACTTGTAGGTAGAGACCGAGATTCGGCCTCTAATGTCCTTAAGCCAATCAGTCATAAACTCACGAATGGAATGTCCAGGTTGCACGCCGGGTGATCCCTCCATGATGGTGGCCATGGCCCTTTCAAGCATGGTGCGAACTTGTTGATGGGTCAGTTCCGAATTCTTGGACTTTCTCTCAGCTTGGCCAAGTGTGCTGCAGATAATCTCGGCCTTTTTGCGATCAGGTGTGCCGGTACTTTGGAAGTGGCGCTTGCCGGTGGCATCCGTGAATGCGCAGAACCAATTTGGCTTGCCTTGTTGTCTGTGGAGGCTGGACATGGCATAACATTGGCATAACATTCACCAATGTCAATCGTGTTTGCATATATATAAATAGTTGGAAACCAACACAAATAACACCCACAAACAGGTTTAAGTCCTGCCGCGGGCACCATCTCTCTCAATCACCAATTTGCTTTCGTATAGCCTTAGGTACATCCTTCTCGTATGAATACCTCGTTGCAACGGTGGGGGAACAGTCAGGGAATTCGGATACCAAAAGTTCTGGTTGAGACTCTTGGCATGGAAATAGGTAGTGAATTGACCATCGAATTATCTTCTGACCGGTCTCGGATCACCATCTCTCCGGTGGAGGATTCGCGTCCGGTTCGGGGGCGTCATCGCATTGAGGACTTGGTTGCCCCGAGTTCTCCGGATGCGTTCGAAGGCGAACCAGGCTGGGGTGAACCACAAGGGAAAGAGGCCTGGTAGTGGGGGATTACTTTCCGTCGCAGGGGGATCTGGTTGTCCTTACATGAACCAGCAACAACTTGAAAAGAAGCTCAGCTCCGTGACTAGCGAGCTGTTGCGCGAGAAAGGGTATATTTGTTTTCCCGATGTTTTCATCAAGCTGGATTACCTGACCCAAGCAGACTACGAAAAATGGAGGCGGAAGCGCGTCCCTTGTCTTGAACGGGTGATCAAGGTCAACTTGAGCAAGATCAATTTCATCATGCGGACGGTCCAGCGAACCTCAAAGAACGGAGGGTTGAAACCTAGTTGGACCGGATACAAGTCCTGGGGCAAGGGCGAAAAGACTTGGCTTCGATTTTCGAAGTCAGGGAAAGATGCGATAGAAAAGGCTTGTGCCACCCATTTTCTGGCCAAAGTGGTAAAAAATAAAAAGAACAACCAAACTCAATCAAATGCAGAGAAGGGTTTGGTTGATTAAATGATGACTGGTGATTCTTGATCACACTCATTCATTCCATTCTTGCAGCCGTCTAACGCGTTCCTTCATGATTGGTGGATGCAATCCATTCACCCAGTTTGCTCTGAGCGACATTCTTGCCGTAGCCTATCGAGGGCCAGATTCCGAACCTTCCTTGATCTTGGGCTCGTATTGTTGCTCCTGGTGGTGGGGGCAAGTTCCGTGGACTCACGTGCAGCTTCTTTGGTGGTCAGTGAGATCATGGTTCAGCAGAGTGTGCATGCGTTTGTGGATGAGGACCATGATGCTTCCGATTGGATTGAGATCTACAATGCATCCGATCAAACGCAAAATCTGCTGAATTGGTCGCTTTCCGATGACGCGGATGAACCACGGAAATGGGTGTTTCCCGATGTGGACCTGTTGTCCGGTCAATTCCTGGTGGTGTTTGCGTCGGGCAAGGATTACCGGGATCCGAATCAAGCGCTGCATACCAATTTCAGACTTTCCTCAGGTGGGGAGGCATTGGGGCTTTATGATCCGGACTCCCAATTCGTGTCTGGGTTTACGGATGAGTATCCCAGGCAACTCGAAGGCACTTCCTATGGTTTTCAACAGGACGGTGATTTCAAGAAGAACGATCAGACGACCTTCAAATACGTGATTCCTGAAAATGATGAAATGGATGCCACCTGGAAGCGGAACAATTTCGATGATACCGGATGGCAGGATGGTGTGGGGGGGATCGGATACGACAGCAATTCAGGCCGTGTTCTTTTGCCGCTCATCGATACCAATGTTCAAGCAACCATGAGGTCCAAGAACTCGACCATCTATCTGCGGTACCCCATCTCGGTAAGCGCTCCTGATTCCGTGGTGAAGTTGAAAATGCATTTTGATGATGGATGTGTGTTGTATTTGAATGGGCGACGTGTCCTGACCAGAAATGAGCCGTCCAGTCTGCGATGGAATGTGCGGGCGAGTGGGAATCGTAATGATGGGGAGGAGATGGTCCCTGAGTTCCTGACGCTTTCATCCAGAGATGGTTTGAGGGTGGGGGATAATGTGTTGGCGGTGCATGGCTTGAATTTTCGTTCCACAGATCGGGATTTTCTTTTTAGAATTGAGACCGAGCAGTGGAGTCAATTGGGAGATTTTTCAATCGAACCCGGATTTATCACTGATCCCAGCCCGGGGGCACCGAACGTCATTGTTTATGCCGATACGTTGGAGAAACCTGTGATTGAGTCGGACTCCAGGGTTTTTGACACGACGCATTCGGTGGCTGTGACACACCCCAATCCTGAGGCATCCATGCGTTACACTCTGGATGGAAGCGTTCCGACAGAGCGTTCCAATTTATATGCGGGGCCGATCTTGCTGGAATCCTCAGCGCAGTTGTCCGTCCGGGCGTTTCATTCGAGCTTGGCGCCCAGTAAGATTGTTCAAAAGGCCTTTATTCAGGTGGATGCTGAAACGATGGAGTTTCATTCGGATGTTCCGGTGGTTCTTCTCGATACCATGGGAGAACGCATTTCGGCGTCCAGTCGGACGAGCGCATTGATTCAGCTATATGATCGGGGGGAAGACGGCCGTGCCCGTGTTTCGCAAAAGCCTGATTTTCAGGGAAAGGCTTCCCTTAAAGTGCGTGGTTCCAGTACTGAAGGGCGACCCAAAAAGGCTTACTCCATGGAGATCCAGGATATCTATGGAAACGATCGTGATGTTTCCTTGCTTGGGATGCCTTCCGATTCGGATTGGATTCTTTATGCGCCTTATAATTTCGATCGAGCCCTGATGCGAAATCCTTTCATTTATGAACTGAGTAATCAGCTGGGGCGTTATGCAGTGCGCACACGGTTTTGCGAAGTCTATGTCAATGCGCGCGGCACGGCTCTGAATGATCGTGCTTATGTGGGGGTGTATGTGCTCATGGAAAAAATCAAGCGAGGCGGGGATCGCGTGGATATTGACAAGTTGCTGCGACGTCACACTGAGGAACCGGAGGTCTCGGGTGGATACATCTTGAAAATTGATCGTCTGGATCCCGGGGATGTTGGTTTTACCGGTGGTGGCCAGCAGATGGCCTTTGTCGAACCTAAGGAACAGGAGATTCAATCTGATCAACGTCAGTTCCTGGTTGGTTTTTTAAATGACATGAATCGTTCGCTGCGTGATCGGGATTTTACTAAAGCGGTCCCGGATTACGATGCTTACATTGATCAGGGTGCCTGGATTGATTTCCACATTCTCAATGAATTCACCAAGAATCCGGATGGATTTCGTTTGTCCACTTACATGCACTTGCCGCGTGACGGGCGTTTGACCTTTGGTCCAATTTGGGATTTTGATCGAACCATGGGACCGGATGATGACGGTCGGGCGGCCAATCCGGTGGGATGGTCCAGTGTCTATCGTTTCGGTTGGTGGGGTTCCATCTTTCGGAATCCAAACTTCGCCCAAGCCTATATCGACCGTTGGCAGGTCTTGCGACAAGATGTGATGTCCGTTGAGAACATGCATGCGGTGATTGATCGTATGGCCGAGGAATTGACAGAATCTGCGGAGCGAAATTACGCAAAATGGCGATTGTTGGGAGGAGTGAGTGCCTGGCAAAACGAGGTTCGACAATTGAAAACCTGGGTCAAGAGTCGTGCGGAATGGATGGATAGCCGATACACATCGCCTCCTCGTTTTCAAACAGAATCAGGTGTGGTTTCCGAAGATGGAATGGTGCGTGTTCGGCAGGCGGCGGGACAGACTTATTATACAGTCGATGGTTCGGATCCTCGACTCCCTGGAGGGGAGATATCCCCTAACGCCAAGGCTCTTTCCAGAGGCAGTCTGTCGCTGGATATTGAAGGCCCTACCAAGGTCAACATGCGATCATTGGAAGATGATGATTGGAGTGGCATGGTGTCTGGATTGTTTGTGACCGAAGATTTGCCTGCGCTGGCGATTTCGGAAATCATGTATCATCCGGCCGAAGATCTGATCCCATTCGGCTATGATGAAGAAGACTTTGAATTTGTGGAAATTTGGAACCATGGAGACGAACGGATTTTGTTGGAAGGGATGACTTTGTCGGACGCCATCGACTTTACCTTTCCTTCTTACACATTGGCTCCAGGGGAAGCGGTTGTGGTTGCGGCTGATCCCAAGGCCTTGCTTGCGCATGATCAAACTTTGGAAGGAAAAGTGTTGGGTCCATTCGATGGTCGTTTGGCCAACGGCGGGGAAATGATCTGGTTGACGGATTCTGCCGGGCGCATGCTGGATCAGGTTCAATTTGATGACGAAGAAGCATGGCCGGACGCGGCGGACGGAGAGGGGAGTTCCCTTGAGCGGGTACGATTTGATCGAGCGGATGCATCGGCCTGGCGTGCGAGTTCTTCGGTGGGTGGAAGCGCGGGAAGCGTTGTGGTTGAACAAACCATCCCGGCAGCGATTCAGTGGGCGGCGGGTAGCATTGTTCGCATTCAGTTTGAAGTGGAGGCAGGCGTGGCCTCGACCTTGATGAGCAAATCATCACTGGATGACTCGGAGTGGAAACCCTTGTTTCGATGGGAACCAAGTGATCGTGCCGAGTCCCATCAGGTCGAGCTGGACACGACCGGTGCGACTCGCTTTTTCCGGATCGTGACCCATTAAGCTGAAACGGTTCAGTTGAGAGTCCGCAAGAGCGAATGCGGGATTCCTTCGTTGAAAAAGATGGAGGGGCAAGCTCTCCCAACGAGTCGGGACGCCCACTTCAATCCTGATGGCATTCGAGCACTTATCTAGCTGCAATGGAAACGCCACAGATTGATGAACGCCCATGACTTCCCACGTTCCACGCTATTTGCTTGGGAAAGGTTTTGAGGACCAAGAATGGGTTCGGGGTGGAACCCGACCCTCCCATATTCATAAACTGAACCCCACCGCAAAGAAAAACGGCGGACGCTTTTAACGCGTCCGCCGAATCAAGTTGTTTTTCCTGTCTTGAGAATCAGACGATCATTCCAGCTGCCACGGTTGCATTGGTGGCATCGTCGATGAGGACAAAGCTGCCGGTTTGACGATTGCGTTTGTAGGGATCGTGGAGCAAGGGCGCTGATGTGCGCATGGAAATGCGCGCAATATCGTTGAGGCCCACTTCCAGGTCGTCTTCGACTTTGTGAAGCGTGTTCACGTTGACCTTGTATTTGACCTCTTTAAGAATGCATTTTGCATCACGGGTCGTGTGGCGGATGCTGTATTTTTTGCCCAACTGCAATTTGGCGCTTTCAGAGAACCAGCAGATCATGGCGTCAATATCCTGTTCCACTCTCGGAGGATTGTTTTGTTTGACGATCATGTCCCCCCGGCTGATGTCAATCTCATCTTCCAGGGTGATGGTCACCGACATCGGGGCAAAGGCTTCGTCCACTTCCCCTTCAAAGGTGTGAATGGCTTTGATCTTTGATCGGAATCCGGATGGTTGAACGGTGATATCATCGCCCTTCTTAAACACACCACCGGCCACGCGTCCGGAGAAACCTCTGAAATCGTGGTGTTCCTTGCTTTGGGGGCGGATGACCCACTGGACGGGGAAGCGTGCATCGACGTGGTTGAATTCGTTTCCGATGAAAACGTTTTCCAAGGTGTAGAGAAGCGTGCCTCCCTGATACCAGGGCATCGCGGTGGATTTGTCCACGACGTTGTCTCCGTGCAGTGCGCTGATGGGGATGAAGTCGATGTGTGGGATGTCCAGGCGGGATGAAAAGTTTTCATAATCCTTCACAATGGAGTGAAAGACTTCTTCTTTGTAGTCCACCAGATCCATTTTGTTCACCGCGACGATGACGTGTTGGATTTGCAACAGCGACGCGATGAATGAATGGCGGCAAGTTTGCTCGATGACGCCTTTGCGTGCATCCACCAGAATGATGGCCAGGCTGGCGGTGGAAGCGCCGGTGACCATGTTGCGTGTATATTGGATGTGACCGGGGGTGTCGGCGATGATGAACTTGCGTTTTGGGGTGGCAAAGTATCGGTAAGCCACATCGATGGTGATGCCTTGTTCGCGTTCCGCGCGCAGACCATCGGTCAGCAGGGCCAGGTTCACGATTTCATCTCCCCGTTTCTTGCTGGATTCCTCCACCGCTTCCAATTGGTCTTCAAAAATGGATTTGCTGTCGTAGAGCAGTCGGCCGATCAATGTGCTTTTGCCGTCGTCCACGCTTCCGGCTGTGGTGAAGCGCAGGAGGTCCATGTCCAGATAACCTTTTTCAGTAGTCATGTTTGTTTCGAAATGTATAGGTTCAAATTGTGCTGCGGTCGGCCTAGAAATATCCGTCTTTTTTGCGGTCTTCCATGGCGGTTTCCGATCGTTTGTCATCGACGCGGCCTCCACGTTCGGTGACGCGGGCGGCGGCGACTTCGGCGATGATATCATCCACGTTGCGGGCGGGAGATGCGACGACACCCGTGCAGGTCATGTCTCCCACAGTGCGGCAGCGCACGATCATTTTTTCGACCACTTCATCGGTGCCCAACGTCAGAAACTCCGAGTTTGCAAGGTAGAGGCCGTTGCGGTGTACGACTTCGCGTTCGTGACTGAAGTAAATGGATGGTAGAGCCAACTCTTCCAGCTTGATGTATTGCCAGACGTCCATTTCGGTCCAGTTGCTCAACGGGAAGACACGGAAGTGTTCGCCGATGTGTTTTTTGCCGTTGAAGAGATTCCAGAGTTCAGGGCGTTGGTTTTTGGGATCCCATTGACCAAACTCATTTCGATGTGAAAAGAAACGTTCTTTTGCGCGCGCTTTTTCCTCATCTCGGCGTGCTCCTCCCAGGGCGGCCGAGAATTGAAATTCTTCCAGCGCATCGAGCAGGGTGACGGTTTGTAGTGAGTTGCGGCTGGCGTTGGGACCTTTTTCTTCGGTGGCACGTCCCTTGTCGATGGATTCCTGAACGGTACGGACGATGAGATTGGCTCCCAGTTCCGCCACCAGGCGATCCCTGAATTCCAGGGTCTCGGGAAAGTTATGTCCCGTGTCGATGTGCATGAGTGGGAAGGGGAGTTTGGCTGGATGAAACGCCTTTTGTGCCAGGCGAAGCATCACGATGGAATCCTTCCCTCCCGAGAAAAGGAGCACGGGTTTTTCAAACTGAGCGGCCACTTCGCGCATGATGAAAATGGCTTCGGCCTCCAGAGATTTCAAGTGAGTGAGTCGGTAGCTTTGATGCATGTGGGTGTGAGTATGTTTTGACGTGATTTGAAATTAAGGGGTTTTAGCTGTTAGCTATTAGTTGTTAGTTGTTAGTTGTTAGTTTTGGTTTAATGCGTGGCATGGTAAATGCCTTCAGTTCCTTCAGGCATGCTTCCTCACTTTGTTTGTCAGTGTCCAATACCAGAGTCGCCGGGTGTGCATCGTCCGGTGGTTCAAAGGAAGAATCTTTTCCAGTGAAATGTTTGATGGCTCCGGCCTTGGCTTTGGCATAGAGACCTTTGACATCCCGCTTTTCACAGGTTTCAAAGGAGCAGGTGACGAAGATATCTTGATAATCTTCTTTACCGATGATCTCGCGGGCCATGGTTCTTAATGATCGTTTCGGCGTGATGAAGGACGCGATCGTGACGATGCCCGCCCGGGCAAACAGTTTGGCCACTTCGGCAATGCGTCGGATGTTTTCGAGTCGGTCTTCATCCGAGAATCCCAAATTTTTGTTGAGCCCTGTTCGGATGTTATCGCCATCCAGAAGCTGAGTCATGATGCCTTCGGAATGCAATTGTTTCTCCAAAGCCGTTGCCAAGGTGCTTTTGCCCGCACCGGACAATCCGTACAGCCACAACACGCAGCCTTTTTGATTCAGCAATTGTTCTTTGCTGGATCGGTCCAAGGTTTGATCAAATATGGGATGAATGTTTTCCATTAAGTTCGTTGAATGTGTAGGCTGTCGGGGCCACGGAATTCAGATCGAAAGCAGCTTGTTCAGATGCTGAAATCGCTGGAGGCACTCTCGTGCAAACCGCACTCTCTTTTTAGGCCGAAAAACCGGGCTTCTTCTTCGGTCATGCCAGCATCCACCCGTTTGGTGGTGTGCGTGTCGCCGATGCTCAGGTATCCCTCATGCCAGAGCGGATGATAGGGCAAGTCGTATTTGACGAGATAATCATAAACATCCTTGCTGGACCAATCAACGATGGGATGGATCTTCAGATAAACATCGTCCACGGCCAAAACATTCAGCTTCTTACGGCTCGAGCTTTGCTCTCGACGTAATCCAGCCAGCCATGCTTTGGGTTGAAGTTCCTTCAACGCCCGTCGCATGGGTTCCACCTTGTTCATGACATTGTAGGCATTGATGCCGTCCAGCCCCTTTTCCCACAACTTACCATAACGAGCTTCCTGCCAGGCCGGACTCATCTCTGCGCGAAACACCTTGAGGTTCAGCTTGAGGCGTTCGGTCATTTCATCGATAAACTTGTAGGTTTCTGGAAAAAGATAACCGGTATCGACCAGGATGACGCGTATGTCTGGAGATTGGCTTGTGGCCATGTGCAGGCATACCGCAGCTTGTGCCCCAAAGCTGGAGGACAATACCAGGTCCTCTCCAAAATGCTTCGCCGCCCAGGCAACGCGTTCTTCGGCGCTCAATGTCTCCAGTATGGCGTTTTCTTCTGCCAGATTCAACCCGTGCAACTCTCCGGTCCTGGGAGAGCCGGATGCTTTATCGGGGGATGTTGTCGTGTTGTTTGACATAGGGTGATAACGGATTTTGGTGGCTACTAGTGCCGTCCATCCGATTTATTCCTTCCCGGCGCTTTCCAATTCAGGCCAGAGCACGCGGGCGCTCCAGTCGCCAAAACGCTCGTCGGCATTCCGTTCTTGCTGGAATCGCTTGAGTATGCTGCCGAGGGTTTCGTCCATGTCTGCGTCCTTGACACTTTGCAGATAAACTTTGTTCAAGCGGGTGCCTGCTTCGTTTCCGCCTACGTAAACATTGTATTTACCCGGAGCACGTCCCACAAATCCGAGTTCAGCCATGTAAGGGCGTGCGCATCCATTCGGGCAGCCTGTCATGCGAATGATGATTTCTTCCTGAGGAATGCCGGCTTCTCCCAGTTGATTTTCAATGCGATCAATCAATCCGGGCAGATAACGTTCTGACTCCGCCAGAGCCAAGCCACAGGTTGGCAGGGCGGGGCAGGCCATGGTGGCGCTACGGACGGGTGATTTCTCGTGTGTGGTCGGAACGCCATGATCTTTCATGATCAGGTTGATTCCGTCCACTGCTTCGGCAGGAATGTTGACCAGCAACACATTTTGGGACGGAGTCAACCGGACTTCCACCCCATAGGTGTCTACAACCTTGCGGACCGCTGTTTTCAATTGAATCGACTCGGTATCTTTGATGCGCCCGGTTTCGACAAAGAGCCCAAGGAAGTGGTTGCCGTCCGCTTGCTCATGCCATCCGAAGCGGTCTCCTTGCCGAGAGAACTCGAATGGTTTGGCATCTTCAAGTTTGAAGCCAGTTCTCGATTCCAATTCCTTGCGGAACCATGCCACGCCCTTTTCTTCCAAAACATATTTCAGGCGCGCATGTTTGCGGTCGGTGCGATCTCCGAAGTCACGATGGATGGTTAGGACACCTTTGGCGACCTCTTCTATTTGGTCTCGGGTGAGATATCCAATGACATCTGCTTTGCGCGGGAACGTGTTTGGATTATTCTGACTCATTCCCAATCCTCCGCCGACGGTCAAGTTGTAACCCGTCACCTGGTTTCCTTCGGCAATGGCGACAAAGCCAAGGCAGTTGGTGAACAGGTCCACATCGTTCAGAGGCGGAACGGCGAAAGCGGTTTTGAATTTGCGTGGCAAATAAGTTTTGCCATAAAGCGGATCATGATGGCTTTGATGATCCTGAACGTTCAACTGTACGCCTTCCACCCAGATAGCGTGGTAGGACGGAGTGGTTGGAAGCAGGGCATTGGACAACAACTCCGAGTCTTCGTGGACCTGATGCATCCAAGGCTCTGTGGCCGGAGTGGGGGGCGCCATGACATTGCGACTGACGTCACCGCAGGCCGCCAGGGTGGTCATTAAAGCGTCATTGATGTTTTTCATCAAGGGTCCCAGTCCGGATTTCACCACTCCGTGAAACTGAATGCTCTGGCGTGAAGTCAGGCGCAGGGTGTTGTTGCCATATTTCGTGGCCAGATCGTCGTAAACCTTGTATTGGTCGGCCTTCATGATACCACTTGGGATACGGCCCCGGATCATGAACATGTATTTTTTGCCGGTTTTCCGCAGGTCGCGATCGTCTTGCTGGTAAATGCCGTGAAATTTGAGGAATTGTCCGTCATCATTGGAAAAACGATCCGCTTCGGGATCATTCAGCGTTTCCGCCAAATTGCCCGCGAGGATGGGGTCGTTTTGTTTCAGGACCTCGTTATGTGAAAGCTTTTTCTCGGGTGTTGAGTCAATCATAAGTAAATTACCTTTCTTAATTAGGTATGCTTGGTCGTAAATGTCAATCTTAAGCTGCAAGTTTTTTTTAAAAAGAGAGCTTGCCAATCCAAGGTGGCATGCCTAATTTCTTCGTTCCTCTTTTGCGGAGGACAAAATTAAACAAGACCCGTTCGCCTTTGCGAGGCGAAAATGAACAGAGTTGTTACTTATATGGTAAAGATTCGATTAAAGCGCATGGGCGCAAGAAATCATCCGGTTTACCGCGTTGTTGCGGCGGACAGCCGTAGTCCCAGAGATGGAAAATGCATCGAGGAACTGGGGACATATCATCCGTCACGTGCCGGACAGAAATTTAATTTGAAGATGGATCGCGTGGACCACTGGTTGGCCTGTGGGGCTCAGCCCTCTGACACCGTTGCCAGTTTTATCCGTAAGACCCGCAAGGCAGCCAAAGAGGCTGAAACCACCGAGGCCGCTCCCACGGCTTAAGGTGGAGGCCATTGGTTTTCCATCAAGATATTATGTTGAAATACGTACAATTTGTATTGAACGGATTGGTTGAGAATCCGGAAGCAATGCAGATAGAAACTGAGGAAAAAGAAGGGCTTACCGTGTATAAGGTAAGGCTTCATTCCGATGACATGGGAAAGGTTATTGGCAAGCAGGGTAATACCATCAATGCTATCCGTGGTCTCATGCAGGCCGGGAGTGCCAAAGCCAATACACGCTGCGTCATAGAGGTTTCCGAGTTGGAAGCCTGATGCCGGGTGCCTGGGGGCATTCCCCTTCATGCCCGGGAATGGTTCATCGGTGAGCTGCTGAAACGATGAGGGTAGACATCATCACGCTGTTTCCCGAAATGTTTGTGGGGCCGCTGAATGAGAGCATTCTGAAGCGGGCGCAGGACAAGGGGCTAGTGGATCTGAAAATCCACTGTCTGAGAGAATTTACAAAAGATCGACATCGTACGGTGGACGATCGCCCATTCGGGGGAGGCCCCGGTATGGTGTTAAAACCGGAACCCGTGTTTGATGCAGTCGAAAGCCTGCGCCAACCGGAAACCAAGGTGCTGATGATGTCACCTTCCGGAAAGCCGTTCAAGCAGGCCGATGCCTTTGGGTTGGCGGAGTGTCCGCACTTGGTCTTGTTGTGCGGGAGTTACGAGGGATTTGACGAACGGATACGGGAGGCGCTTGTTGATGAGGTCTTTTCCATTGGGGATTATGTGCTCACCAACGGAGCCCTGCCAGCCATGGTTATCGTCGACTGCATCTGTCGATTGGTGCCCGGGGTGTTAGGGGATGCCGAGAGTGCCGGTGAGGAGTCATTCAGCCATGGCATGCTGGAATACCCTCACTATACGCGTCCTTACTCGTTCAGAGGGATGGACGTGCCTGACGTGTTGATGTCGGGAAACCATGCCGCCATCGCCAAGTGGCGTCATGAGAAAGCGGTGGAGCGAACCAAAAAGCTTCGACCGGATTTGGCGAAAGATTTGACATAGAGCGGGGATAAAAGTCTCCGTAACAAAAAAACACACTGTTGTATGAATCAGGAACTGTTAAAAAAAGTTGAAGCGAGCAGTCTTCGCAAGGAGCCTCTGGAGTTTTCCGTGGGTGATACTGTCAAGGTCCACGTAAAAGTGGTGGAAGGCGACAAGGAGCGTATTCAGGTTTTCGCCGGTATCGTCATCGGCCGGAGCGGATCAGGCGTCAACGAGTCCTTCACCGTCCGTCGTATCAGCTACGGAGAAGGTGTGGAACGTGTCTTCCCCGTGCACTCTCCGCGCGTTGACAAAGTCGTGGTGGATCGTTACGGCGCGGTGCGTCGAGCCAGGCTCAATTACTTGCGCGATCGTATTGGTAAAGCTGCCATGCTTGTCAAAGAAAAGGACATGCGTCAGCGCAAGAAGAAGTGATCATTTGATCAGGAAGCCGGGGGTCCATGCGACCGTTGAGGAATATGTAGGATGCCTTCCCGCGGCGGAGCATAAAAAGATACCGGATGCCCTAAAAAAAGGTGGTAATTCTAAAACGCTTTGTTAGATTCCACCGCTCCATTCGAACCCGTGTCTTCGGAGACGAAGCACAAGGATCGTTGGAAAAGGTTGGATAACATCGACTAGCCCTGTGACTACTAAGAAAAAAACAGCCAAGAAAGCGACCCGTAAAAAGGCGTCATCCAGTAAGGTGGCTGCAGCGACGACTGCTGCCATCCTTGGGATTCCCATTCAAAGCGACGAGCCAAAGGGCGACAAGAAATCCAAGGCAAAGACCTGGAACACCACCAAGGTCAAACCCCAATGGTCCAAGTATTACAAGACGCTGTTGGAACTCCATGAGCGTCTGATGATGCAGATGGATGGATTGGCCAAGGAATCCGCCGAAGAGATGCAAAGCTACAGCTTGCACATGGCTGACTCGGGGACGGATAATTTTGACAGAGACTTTGCCCTCAGCCTTTTGTCGTCCGATCAGGACGCCGTGTACGAAATTGAGGAAGCTTTGCGACGTATCGAGAAAGAAACATACGGCGTTTGCGAATTGACCGGGAAACCCATTCCCAAGGCACGACTGGAAGCGATCCCCTGGGCTCGGTTCACTGTCGAAGCCCAGATGCAAATGGAAAAAGACGGAATCGCCCGACAACGTCGTCTCGGAACACTCGGTTCAGTGGACTCTACCGGAGCCACGGCCGTTTTGGAATCGTCCTCGGATGACAGCGATTCCTCTGACAACAAATCTAATAGTAGAGATAAGGATTAAACACCATGCCACGCGAAATAGTCACCATTGAATGTACTGAAGCCCGTAAGGAAGGCAAACCGCCCTCCAGATACATGACCACACGTAACAAGAAACTGCAGACTGAAAAAGTGGAGAAAAAGAAATACAATCCCTTCCTCCGCCGCCATACCCTTCACCGGGAAATCAAGTAGGATTGCAGCTGAAAACTATTCAATTTAAACATTATGCCACGTAAGAATAACAAGGACAAACGCCGCAACGAACCCGGACGTTACCCTGCACGCACACCTCGTCCGAAGCCCGTTGTCGACTTTACCATCGATCAACTGGTCCCGAGCAACGTTGACCTGCTGCGTCGATATGTGACCGAACAGGGCAAAATCCTGCCCCGCAAATACACCGGTCTTCCTGCGCCATTTCAGCGTCGACTGAGCCGCACGATCAAACAGGCTCGCCAAATGCTTCTGATGAAGTAGGGAACTGCTGGTCCCGAAGGGATTTCATCACAACGCCACGGTTTTGGCCGTGGCGTTTTTGCGCGTACGCACAGAATAGGTAGACCGGACCGTCCCGGTCCGCCCACGAGCGACAGCGATGTGGATGTGAGGTGATCGAAAACCCAAGGCTTCCCGAAATGGTTGTTGTTTGAGTTTATGGGAGACCAAAGGTTACGCGCCGGGACGACACGTTCTACCCGGAGTGTGCTTCAAGGTAAATCGGACCGTCCCGGTCCGTTCACGAGCGACAGCGATGTGGATGTGGGGAAAAAGGCTGACTCAATCAGACTGACTCAAGCGTTTCACCGGCTTCTCGTACATCATTTTATGTGCTTCTTCCAGGATGTCCGGGATACGGTCCTTGAAGGGGCTGTTTTCCAACAGATGGGCCCACTCGGATGCCTGTTTTGGCAGGTGGGACACATTTTGACCTGGGAACCAATGCTCGGCGTTGCCCAACAGGTTGTAACGCATTTTACCCCAGCCGACGATGTCCAATGACTTGGCATAGGTCCAAAGACGCAGGATTTCCACCAAGTTGACTTCGCCGGGCATGTCCACATATTCGGGCAAACCTTGTGGCCAGGTTTTGCACCAATCTTCTCCCAGCACACGGTTCATTTCCATCCGCAGCGCTTTTTCGATGGGAGCCATTGTTTCTCCGGCCTTGTCGTAGTGTTCGAGTGATTGAATATGCTCGTCAAAATCACTTGGCCGGGCTGCTCCGACACTCAGGGTGTGGACTTCCGGGCGCGACAGGCAATACAGGTTGTTAAACGCCATGGGGGAAAGGGGATCACAGAGTCCGACCAATTTTGCCGGCGGATCATAGAGCATGCCTCCCTTGTCATTGGGGCTGATGATGAACACGCCCATGTCCCGCTCGGTGGCAGCCTCCACAGCCGGCCAGTTCAGGTCGTTGACAAAATACCAATGCAGGTTGACGTATTCAAAGGCATCGGTCTTGATCGCGTCCAGAATGATGTCCGGTGTTGCGTGGGTGGAGAACCCGATATGCTTGGCGCGACCTTGTTTCTTGAGTTCGTAAGCCGCTTCCAGGCAACCGTTTTTCTGTATCGTCCAATCGAGCAATTGTCGGTTGTTGATGCCGTGGATGGACAGGAGTTCCACATGGTCCAGTCCCAGATAATTCATCGACGTTTCAAATGTCTCATAGAATTCCTTTTGGGTGGCAAACGGGGCAACCTTCGTCTGGACCATCATGTCGTCTCGCTTCAACTTGGGCAGTATCCAACCCAGTTGCATTTCCGAAGTCCCGTAACCGCGGGCGGTTTCAATGTGATTGATCCCCAGCTCGAGCGCACGATGGATGGTGGCTTCGAGGTTTTCCTGGTTTTTCTTTGGGATGTCCTCAGGGGCGGTATCCTGCCATTGATGCTGATAACGCATGCCTCCGCAGGTGAACACGGGCATTTGCAATTCGGTTTTGCCAAATCGGCGGTAATACATGCACGGAGTTATGCCAGTTGAGGCCTTGGTTTGCAATGAAATGAAGGAACTAAGCAAAAAGGCAAAAAAGTGACCCGACAGGGTTTCGATTTTTCGTGGTCGGGTTTATGTTAGCCCAATGAATGTGATGCTTGCACTTCGGACCTCTCGTTTGTCTTTCGCCTTTTTGTTGTTTTTCATGGTGTCTGTTTCTGGACAAACCCAACAGATCAGCGTGGTCGATCCCTTTCAGGACAAATTAAAAGACGGGTGGTCCTGGATCCGGGAGCATCCGGGGGCCTGGCGAATGACCCGCGATGCTCTGGAAATTAAAGTAGAACCGGGCAACATGTGGGGTGGCGCCAACAATGCAAAAAACATCCTGGTGCGCGATGTCCCGATCACTTCCGATAACAAATGGACTATCTCGGCCACTTTTTTCAATCAACCCACCGAGCAGTATGAACAGGTCGATCTGGTATGGTATTACAATGACAGTTACCAGGTGAAGATCGGGCAGGAGTTGGTGGATGGGCAACTGGGCATTGTCATGGGACGTGAAGAAAACGATCGCACCAAAACCATCGCCATCATTCCTTTGGACACGTTCGAGGTCTCGGTGAAATTTGAGGTTGAAGGCGATCACATCAAGGGGTTCTACAAGAAAAAGGGAAGCGAAAAATGGATTGTGGCTGGTGAAACGAATTTACCGGTCCATGGAAAGCCGCACATCACCCTCCAGTGTTATCAGGGACCATCGGATCAGGAGCGTTGGGCGCGGATTTGGGGTTTTCAGATGCAATCCATACCCTGAATCAGGTTCTGGATTGAAAAAATGAAATAAAGTTACCTTAGGACAGTAAATGTCCCAGGGTGCTGGTTAAAGTGGCGGCATGGTTATGAATGCAATCGACATACATCAAGAACGCAGCGTTCGCTTATCGGACAAAGCCAGTGTCAACCGCCGATGGACGGAGTTATTCCGACGTATTGAAGATCTCCCCGAGGCAAACAGAAACCTGAGCGATGAGGAAAATCCGATCATTGACTACGTCTATGGGCATCGGGAGCTGGATCTTTATCTCAATCAATTGAGAAAACAGAGTCCACACTGATCAGCATGGGATCAAAATTAATGTGGATCGATGCTTGAAACCGGGGCAAATGGACTGTACAAGGTTCGCCCATGAAAAAATTTTGGTTACCGACATTTCTGGTTATGATCATCAGCGCGATCTTCTGCTACACCGTCTTCCTGACGGCGCGGTCTGAGGAAGCTGGTGGTCGTTTGATCTGGCCGGTTGTGACCTTTTTCTTTGCTTACCTGGGCGCCTTTACGTTTTGGGGATGCCGGGTCGATGAAGAGCACCATTGATTTTTTTAGACAGCCACCGCAGTCGCGAGATCTGCGAGGTTTACAGGATGGATTTCGGTATCTGGTAAATCTTTCGGCTCGGCCGAGACCCTTATTCGCTCGATGATAGATTGTTACAAGGGGGGGCTCAATTTATTCCAAAGCACGACATAAGTTGGTGCGCTTTTGGAGTGCGGCGAGTCATCGCCGCTTTAGATACGGTCCGAATACGTCAGAATCGAGCTTAACCCTGCAACAAGTGTTTACTCCCAACGTTTCGGGTTTCGGGGTGAACGGACCATGTGGGGAGGAGTATAGCAAACCGCTGACCTGATGTATCCAAAGCGGTATCAAGCTAACACATTCCAGATGAGCGACTGCCTTACACGGGCACATCAGCAGATCGTCGAGAATACCCCCATGTCCATTCCGCTATTTCCTGCTGGATTCCCGACCTGAGATAGGGCAGCATTCTGGCATGAATCCGTATCGTTTGATCCAGCATACATTATTGATTTGTCTTTTGGCTGTATGGAGCGGGAACACTGCTTTGAAGGCCGCTCAAACACGTTCCACGACCTACGAATCCGCCGGTGCGACCATGGAGGGATTCGTCGCTGTTCCCGATCTGAATGAAGGCGAATATCGTCCAGGCATTCTCTTGATCCATGACTGGACCGGACTCCAGGCTTACGCCAAGGACCGAGCCCGACAAATTGCCAATGAATTGGGCTATGTCTGTTTTGCTGCCGATGTTTATGGCAAGGGAGTGCGCCCTGAAAATCCTCAGGAATGTGGTGTTCAGGCAGGTATTTATCGAGGAGATCGCACCCTGTTTCGTCAACGATTGAATGATGCACTCGCCGAACTTAAAAAACTTCCCGGCTGCCACCCTGATCAAATTGCAGCGATTGGATACTGTTTCGGAGGAACCGGTGTGATCGAACTTGCTCGCAGCGGCGCGGATGTCCAGGGGGTTGTTTCCTTCCATGGCGGATTGGACTCTCCCAAACCCGAAGATGGTCAGAACATCAAAGGCAAGGTTCTGGTGTTGCATGGCGCAGATGATCCGTTTGTGTCCAAAGAAAACATCGCAGCGTTTGTTGCCGAAATGAACCAATGGAAGGTTGATTGGCAGATGGTTAGTTACGGGGGAGCGGTTCATTCCTTCACCAAGAAAGAGGCGGGTGACAACAAGGAATCCGGTGCCGCCTACAACGCCAGGGCGGACAGCCGCAGCTGGCGTCACATGAAACAATTTTTCACCGAGATTTTTCCACATGCGCAAAAGGGTTGGTCATCTTTGTTCGATGGTCGAAGCTTGACCGGTTGGTCGCAGAAAAACGGCACAGCGACGTATCAAATTGAGGACGGAGTCATTTTGGGAACCACATCGGAAGGCAGTCCGAATTCCTTCCTTTGCACCACGCGTGATTATCGGGATTTTGAACTCCTGTTTGAGGTCAAGGTGGACGATGAGTTGAATTCCGGTGTTCAAATTCGATCAAGAAGCCTGGATACATTTAACAACGGACGTGTCCATGGGCCGCAAGTGGAAATTGCCACCAACGGAAATGCCGGTTGGGTTTATGGGGAGGCGCTCGGAACAGGGTGGTTGAGCACCGACCGAACTGATGAGAAGGCGAGAGCTGCTTTCAACAAGGGAGAGTGGAACAAGTTCCGGGTGCGGGCTGTGGGCAATCACATCAAAACCTGGATCAATGGAATTCCCGTGGCCAATCTTCAAGGTGATGAAAACAGTTTCAAAGAAGGATTTATCGGACTCCAGGTGCACGGTATCCGAAAAGGCACGGGACCTTATGAGGTTCGGTGGCGCAACATCTACTTAAAATCCCTGCATTGATCTTTTTCGTAACTTCATGCGATGTGACCATTGTCATATTGCCTGAGCTTAGATGGATCAAAAGAAACGCATTTCGTTTGGACCAAAGCAAATTCAACGCATCATTATGAATAAGAAAAACCTGCCCTGGATGGGCGCATTGTTTGGACTCCTGCTTTCCGTTTCCGGATTGCAGGCCGATCATCACGAAGAAGCAGCCGACTTGAATGTGGGCGACAAAGCTCCTGAATTCACAGCCATCGATCAGGATGGTCATCTATGGAAAACCTCCTCATTGAAAGGAGAAAAAAACCTGGTGGTTTACTTTTATCCGGCAGCCATGACCGGTGGATGCACCAAGCAGGCCTGCGCTTTTCGTGATGACGCTTCCAAATTGAAGGATCTGGATACAGTGGTCGTGGGTGTCAGTGGGGATGCCCCCGCCGGATTGAAGGTGTTTCAACAAACCCACGATCTGAACTTTGACCTGTTGGCCGACTACAACGGAGCCATCGCCAAAGCCTTTGGCGTGCCCTTGCGCGATGGGGGGACGATCGAGCGCGAATTCCTTGGTAAAGCTGTTTCCCTGGAGCGTGGTGTAACCGCCAGCCGATGGACCTTCGTGATCAACAAGGAAGGTAAAGTGGTTTACAAGAACACCAAAGTGAATGCCGCACAGGACAGCGCCAATGTGATTGCGGCCTTGTCCAAATAAAACGGTTGCACATTGGTAACATTTTCGTCACCGTCCCGGTGAGCCCGAAAGGTAGAGTGAATCCGCCTTTCGGGCTGTTTTTTTGTATGAACCGGTTGAACAGGAATATGAATCATGAGCATTGAACGTTTCCGACATGGTAGTGATTGCTGCATCGGGTTAATTGCGATGTTAACCTGGCTAGTGTTGTCTTTCAGTGCTGCATCCGCCTCGGAAGTGGTGTCCATTGGTCAATTACGCTCCGGTCGTCCTGTGGCCGGGGCTCCTTTTGATATTCGACCACGGCACGAAGGCAAAACAGTTCGAGTGCAGGGAGTGATTCACCAGAAACTCCTCTGGCCGGGCAGTCAAGCGGATCGCCCGAATCATGCGTTCTTGATTCAAAATCTGCCGGAGCATTCGGATGGCAATGACAGCACCTCCGATGGTCTCCTCGTTTACACTGGCAAACCGGCTCTTCCATGCGAAGGGCGGGACGCCGATTATCTGCCCCGAGTGGGGGATTGGGTTGTGTTGGAAGGACGACTGCAACATCGATATGGCCAGACTGAACTCAGTCGTCCTCGTCTCATTCAAGTGGTCAAGACAAGTTTGAACCTGTCATCCGCATTGCCTGACATCGAGCTGAAACCCTTTCCCGAGCGGGTAAAAACGCTTTCCTACATGGAACGTTTGGAAGGGATGCGAGTGACATTACCCACCGGAGCTTTGGTGGTTTCCGGGAGAAAAGTGATTGGAGAGGGGATCGAATCCTACGCCTGGGTGATACTAGCAACTGATCCCGTTGCCCTCAGGGCGAATCCATTCCACAACCGGGTTTTTCGTGATGCACATCCTTTGGATGATGTTCCGAATGTGCTGTTCGATAACGAAAATGGATCAAGGATCCTCTTGGGAAGCCATGGAATCAAAGGATTGACGGGACGGTCCGACGCATTACTACCGGCTTTGCGCGTGGGTGATCGCTTGACACAGGCCTGCGTAGGTGGGGTGATTTACTCCTATCAACAATACAAAATCATGCCCATTCAAGCTCCTGATTTTGAGCGGGGGTTGGATCCGGCGGAGAATATAATTCCTGAAGTGTTGGAGCGGGATTCGGCTGGAGCTGGGATTAAGGTGGCCACCTTTAATGTGGAAAACCTCTATGACCATCAGGATGATCCATCAGATCCTTGTGATGCCCCCAGTGACCCTGGCAACAAAACCATTCAACCGCCATTCAACTATTTGCCGGCAAACGAGACCCTTTACCGGAATCGGCTGGCAGGTTTGGCTCAACAGGTTGTTGTTGATATGAAAGAGCCTGAGTTGATTCTGGTGCAAGAGTTTGAAGATCAAGACATCTTGAGTTTTGGAGCATCCGATGATGCCTTGCCCAAGCCCGGATCCGATGGATTACCGGATGTGCTTCAGGAATGGACACGCGTGATCCGGTCTCAGGGAGGGGCTCACTATGGTGTCGCTCAACATCGAAAAGGAGCCGATGCCAGGGGAATCAGTTGTGGATTCCTGTTCCGCACCGATAAAGTGAAGCTGAAGCCCTTGGGGCTGAAAGGTTCCTGGTTAAACATAGTGAAGCAATCCTTCCCCGCAGCTCAAATTTATGGAGATGCGTCACAAGCAGCGCCTCTGGCCATTCAATCCATTCGCCCCAAACCCGATCAAGATGGGGCGGTCGTTTATGCCCGGCTTCCCCAAATAGCTCGATTTCAGATTAAGGCAGAAGGGCAGCGTGTTGACATGGAGGTGGTTGTGGTCAATGCACACTTTGCCAGTCGTCCCGATGAACGTGTGGCTTTACGTCGTGATCAGGCGTCCTTAGTGGCTGAGATTGGAAAGGCATGGGTAGAGGCGAATCCTGGGGTGGGATTGGTTATTGGGGGGGACTTGAACGTTTTTCCGCGTCCTGATGACCCATTCAGCCAAAGGGTGTCCGACCAATTGGGAGCCTTGTACGAATCAGACGCACATTCTGCTTACGATTGGATATTAAAGCGCAAGCCAGAGAATGCGTATTCATATGTGTATGATGGACAGGCGCAAACATTGGATCACCTCTTCATGTTCGGAGAAGCCAAAGCCAGATTCCACAGCGCGACATTCCTGCACATTAACTGTGATTGGCCCGAGGGATTGCCTGTTTCCAGTGAATCAACCAGGGGAATCAGTGATCACGATCCGCTTGTTGTATCGTTTCGTTAGTTGCTGGATCCTTTGTATCTAGCATGTAGTCAATATATTGTGGTGTTCGGTTGCGTTTTTTGGACTGCGGTGGTCACGACACCGCTCTGGATACGGTCCGAAATCCCAAAACATGCTCAAATACAATCATCCTGACTGACACGTCACAGATGCTACTCTGGGAGGATGGAAGGGTGTGGGCATCTGTAAACCTTAACCTTACCCAGGCGTATCCAAAGCGGTGTCGTGACCACCGCAGTCCAGAGTGGCTCTTGGATTCAGCGGACCCTACTGAATTTGTGCAAGATAGGGCAGTTTTGTGACGTTTTGGTGCTTCAACATTGACGATTTGGCATTTCTTTGTATAAGCTTGCCTCATTCCAGAGCTGTTATAGCTAACAACCAAACAACACACTTGAAGTATGATTAAAAAACATAAACCAAGAACCAGCGCCGGACTCGGCTTGTTGGGGGGCTTGCTCCTCGCCGCGAGTGGTCAGGTGCAGGGACAAATCAGCAATGGCCTTGTTTCCTACTGGCCGTTGGACGCATTGAACGGAACCAAAACGCCGGACTCGATCAGTTTCTACGACATGGAAGCTGCCAACTTGACCGCGGATGATGTCGTTCCTGGAAAATTTGGAAATGCTTTTTCCTTTTCCAACGAACGCCAGACTCTTCTGTCTCGTGTGCATGAAGCAGACGACAATCTTCCGGCCAACAAGCATGCCGCTCACACCATTTCCATGTGGGTGAACGTCGCAGGTGAAGGCCAAAACGATCTGCGTGTCTTCTCGGAAGGCAACACGACCGACAGTAACCCTCTGTTCAATATCGGAACGCACAACGGTGGCGCTGATGGAAGTGTTGACCTTTATATCCGTCAAAGTGGGTGGGGCACCTATGGCCATGCTTTCACCACACAGCAGCCTTTTATTGCAGATGAATGGCATCACATTGCATGGGTTCAAGAAGCAGATGGATCCCGTACCATGTATGTTGACGGAAATGCCGATGAACTTGATATCACCGCCAAAGAAGAAGGCGACTGGCGCGTTAATAACACCTCTATCGGTGGTATCCTGCGTGCTTCCGCTTCTCACTGGGTGACCGGTTTGATCGATGATGTGGCCATTTGGAGCCGTGCCCTGTCTGCCGATGAAGTGGCCGAGGTAGCAGCGAGTGCAGTAGGTGATCTTGTCGGTGGTGGTGGTGAAGCTGATCCCGGCGCCGAAGGTTTGGTGGCTCACTGGCCATTGGACGAAATCCAGGGGACCAAGACGCCTGACATTGTCAATGGTTATGACATGGATATCGCCAATCTGACCGATGCTGATGTGGTTGCCGGTAAAAACGGAAACGCCTTCTCATTCGACAATGCACGTCAGACGCTCCTTTCACGTGTGCATGAAGCGGACGATCAATTGCCCGCCAACAAACATGCGGCTCACACGATTTCCATGTGGGTGAATATTGCAGGAGAAGGCCAAAACGATTTGCGTGTCTTCTCTGAAGGTAATACTTCGGACAGTAATCCTTTGTTTAACATCGGAACGCACAACGGTGGCGCTGATGGAAGTGTGGATCTTTACATCCGTCAGAGCGGATGGGGCACCTTTGGCCACGCTTATACCTCTCAGCAACCATTCATCGCCGATGAATGGCATCATATTGCATGGGTACAGGAAGCAGACGGATCTCGCACCATGTGGGTGGATGGCAACGCCGATGAACTTGAAATCGCAGCCAAAGAAGAAGGCGACTGGCGTGTGAACAACACGTCCATCGGTGGTATTTTGCGTGCTTCCGCTTCTCACTGGGTGACTGGTTTGATCGATGATGTGGCGATCTGGAGCCGCGCATTAAGCGGTGACGAAATCCAAAACGTGATCGACAACGGCGTGCCAAGCGCTGGTGGCGGCAACAAACGTCCACTGGTGATCAACAGCTTCGCCGCTGAATACACCTCTGCTGGTAAAGGCGGGAACGTGGTCCTTACCTGGGATGCCTCCGCTGATGCCACATTGAATGTCAGCCACGGTGTGGGTGATGTGACTGGTAACTCCGAGTTTGGTGTGGGAAGTGTTTCGGTTCCTGTTGAAGGTACCTCCAACTTCACCCTCACTGCTTCACGTGATGGTCAAAGTGTCACCGCCAATGCCTTGGTGACCGTTTATGAAGGTGTCGCTGATGGTTGGAGCTTGATTGAAAACTTCGAAACTCTTGAAGTCGACGCCAGCGTCAACCAGCAGGGTCGTTGGAAGAACCCTGAAGGGACAACCGCTGTGGTGGATACTGATTCACCATCCGGCAATGCCTTGACAGTGAATGGAACCGCATTGAGCGCCATTCTGCTGGGATCCAAGACAATCAAGGAAGGGGATAAAGCAACCTTGTTCTTCCGTGTTTTCACAGTTGAGGGAGACGCCCCTGCCATTCAGACGAATGTCGGTTTGAGTGAAAAGCCGATTCGCTTCATTGGCGACTTCGACAATGATGTAGGTCCTTTCGTTCAGTTCAGCGATCTGGAAGGTTTCGGCATCGACATGTATGCCATCGACGGATTCCAAGGTTCTTTGGACTGGACCGGTTCCACTGTGGATTATGAAACCATCTATGACGTCTGGTTGGATGTTGAAAACAACAATCTGGAAGATGGCGACAAATTCACCATGTATTTCCGTGAAGCAGGAGATGATGGCGACCGCACGGAAGCGTTCGCTGGTTATACGTCCGATCGTAATCCTGCCGGTAGCACGGACCTCGGATTGCCCGGACCTAATCTCGATACGCTGTTTATCAGTTCACACAGCGGTGCTGTTGTGGCTGGTCAAATCCTGGTGGATGACTTCTACATTAGCAGCGGTGGATACAGTGATAGTGTTCCTGCCGCTCTCGGTGGCTTGACCGTGACCGATGAAATTATTGATGACACTCCTGTGGTTGAGCCTGAGCCAGGCGCCATCACGGGTATTGCCATTTCTGGCAACGAAGTGACCATCGAATACACCGGAACCTTGAAATCCTCCAACAGCGTGACCGGTCCTTATGAAGCCGTTGCCGGAGCATCCGGTCCTTCATACACCGTGAACGCTGATCAAGCTCAGCAGTTCTACATTGCTGACTAATTCACGGAACGGATCAAATTCATTTTGAAAGCACACGCCTCCCACTTCGGTGGGAGGCGTTTTTTTGAGGTAGGGAGTGCCGTCCCCGGCGCGCCTCCTTGTGGCTTGCGATGTCAAAATTGCCATCCAAAGGAAAACCCAGACGTATTTGAACGCCAACATTCCCGCGTGTGCTCGTATCGAATACAGGCTACTGAAAACCGTAGGCTTCCCGAAACGGACGATGCCTTCAGTTCGAACATCCCAAGGGGCCGCGCCGGGGACGGCACGATCTACCTGAGGTGGGCGGCAGGTAGAACCTGAGACTGCGTGGATCCCGATCCGAACCTTGCGACATCCCTGCTTCAAGAATGTCAACCAAGGGAAGACTCTGAGAAGTGAAAATACCTAGCGATTTCAGGCAGCTCATCTTCAAATCAGTCAAGGTCTCTTTTACAATGAATCTTTTGATAAAATGATTGCATGGCACCGTAATGGTGTCATTATGGTTTTATTGTGAATGTGACCTTAAAAGATATTCCTGAAGAGCTTCATGACCGGTTACGCCGTGCGGCAGATGAAAGTGGAAGAAGTCTCAATAAACTGATTCTACATGATTTAAAGCGACTCTATTTCCCTCAAAAGGCTGATCGCAGTCAACTTATACAACGCATCCATTCGAGACGAGCCTCAATGAAAACGTGGATCAACGATGATTCACTCTCAGCAGCTATCGAAGAAGGGCGCAAATGATTGTGGTTGATACCAATGTCATTGCTTACTATTTCATACGAGGGGAGCGTTCGGAGGCCGTGGACAGGCTTTACGATCGGGATTCCCATTGGGTGGCTCCGCTTTTATGGCTTGATGAGTTTACGAACATTTTATGCACCCATGAACACCATGGAGCTATACCTCCCAAGGAATCGCTCAGCATTTTATCGGACGCGTTATTGTTGATGGACGATCGCTCCTATGAGGTCCAACCTGAGCGAGTCCTTGCTGTTGCAAGACGCACTGGATGTTCCGGATACGACAGCCAATACATCGCACTCGCTGAGGACCTGGGATTGAAACTCTACACTTGCGATAAGAAAATACTTAATACCTGTCCCGAGTTGGCGAACCAACCTGTTTGATCTTGCCTGAGATTTATCATTTTGGATTTCTATTTTTGACAGCCATCGCGGGAGCGGGATTTTCACTATTCTCTATTCACTCTTCCTAATTCAAAAAATGTGGGGTTTTCCATCGGATGTGGATAGGTGAGTATGGAAGCCGCAAGGTTGCGCGCCAGGGACGGCACGATCTACCTGGGGCGCGATCTTTGAGTTTGTCAGGTTTCCCTAAATCGCCTATCACTCATGCATGAAATGCCGATGCTTGGTTGGTTTCTTGTTGGCGACGGTTTTGACACTGTCGGTTGGTGCTGGTGAAACAGTTCCGCTTTGGAAAGACGGTGCTCCCGGCGCATTGGGGAATCAGGATCACGACAATCCCACACTTACCTTTTATCTCCCTTCGAAAGACAAGGCAACCGGTGCTGCCATTGTTGTGTTTCCGGGAGGCGGGTACGGCGGTTTGGCGCCGCACGAAGGCAAGGGTTATGCCGAGTGGCTGGCTGAACAGGGGATTGCTGGTTTGGTGTTGAGATACCGGTTGGGTTCCAAAGGCTACCGCCACCCCATCATGCTGGGCGACGCTGCGCGAGCAGTGCGCCTGACCAGATACCACGCCGTCGAATGGGGCATCGATCCCGAGCGCATCGGCATCATGGGATCTTCCGCAGGAGGGCATCTTGCTTCCACACTCGTGACGCACTTCGACGTCGGTGACAAAGATGCCCGGGATCCGGTCGATCGATTGTCTTCCCGACCAGCGCTTGGGATTCTTTGTTATCCGGTGGTATCAATGGGAGCGTTCACGCATCAGGGATCCAAGCGGAATTTGCTCGGCGAAAAACCTTCTCCGGAACTGGTCTGGCTGCTTTCCAATGAACTGCAGGTCAAAGCCGACACACCTCCTTGTTTCGTATGGCACACATGGGAAGACCAGGCCGTTCCTGTTGAAAACAGCCTTCAGTTTGCTGACGCCCTCAGAAAAGCAGGTGTTCCATTTGATTTGCATGTTTACCAAAAGGGACGCCACGGCATCGGCCTTGCTAACGGACATCCCTGGACCAAGGACTGTTTGTTCTGGTTGAAAGAGCAGGGGTTTCTGCGTTGAATTTTTTTGACGGCCGCCGCAGTCGCGGGATCTACGAGATGAACAGGATTTATTATTCGCCCTTTGGGCTCATTTGATTTTTAAAGGGTACATACTGTAAGCAGCTTTTCTGGACTGCGGTGAATCATCACCGCTTTGGATACGGTACAATAATGTTTTGGCGATCTCGTTCACCACACTCATCCCAATCCTCCAAGACCCATCTTGTAAATCCTGTTCATCTCGTAGATCCCGCGACTGCGGTGGCTGTCTAAAAAATGAATCCAATCGTTGAAATTCGAAAGTTGAGCAAGGTGTACGCGCAGGGCGAGATCCAGGTCACTGCACTGGACAACATTGATCTGGACATCACACCTTCCGATTTCCTGACGCTCATGGGACCGTCCGGCTCGGGGAAATCGACCTTGCTTCATATCATTGCCGGGATTGACCGTCAGAGTTCCGGTATTTGCAAAGTGCAGGGTATCGATCTGCAAGGACTCAATGAATCTGCTTTGGCGGACTGGCGGAATCAGAACGTTGGATTCATTTTTCAAAGCTTCAATCTCATTCCAGTGCTGAGTGCTTATGAAAATGTGGAACTCCCTTTACTGTTGACCCGGCTGGGGCGTCCGGAACGGCGAAAGCTGGTGCAGACCGCCCTGGAACTGGTTGGGCTTGAGGATCGGGCCGGGCATTTGCCCAAGCAACTCAGCGGGGGACAGGAACAACGTGTTGCCATTGCCCGGGCCTTGGTGACGGATCCTGCTTTGGTGGTGGCCGATGAGCCGACGGGGAATCTGGATTCGGAATCCGCCCAGCAGGTGCTTGAGATCCTTCAATCTCTGAGTCGCGATGCCGGAAAAACCGTGATCATGGTGACCCACGATCCACGTGCCGCCGCTTTTGGCAATCGAACGATTCATCTCGAGAAAGGGCGTTTCGCCGAACCTTCCACATCCGAAGCGAAGGCCTGAGCATGTAATTACTCATGCTGCCTTGAACCAAGAACTTTCCGATGACCACGACGACATTCATTATCCGAAATGCTCTTCGCAACAAGCGTCGGGCATTCTTGTCAGCCATGAGTGTGGCGGTCAGTTTGTTTTTGTTCGTGACCTTGCAGGTAGCCTTGAGGGAACTGACCATTCCGCCGGAAGACATCGGGGCATCCCTGCGCATCGCTGTCCGTAATAAGGTGTCGCTGGCTCAACCACTGCCTGTGCGCCAATTGCAGGTGATCGAAAAAATTCCGGGTGTGGCGGCGGTGACTCCTTTCTCCTATTTTGGGGGGTTGTTTCGCAATGAATCGTTCACAACCTTCGCTCAATTTGCGGTGAATCCAAACCGCTTCACCA
>CAYPZD010000069.1:0-14742 GCA_964415055.1 uncultured Verrucomicrobiota bacterium
TACCGAGGGTTCGAATCCCTCCCTCTCCGCCATCCTTCGCTTGCGAGTCTTCGAGAAAGTGAAGGATGCCACGCCGAAGTACCGTAAAACCGAGTAAGAATACTCATGCCCCGACCAGCAAGCTACGGCTAGGCAGGCCATACAAACGAGAACGAAGGCGGGCTATATACCGACAATTACATAAAACGCTTGCGAGTCTTCGAGCTGAGCGAAGGATGCCACGCCTAAGTTGGTTTCAACCGAGTGAGGATTTTATTTAACCGCAGATTATGCAGATTCACACAGATTATTAAATTAAGTGCTTTCGCAAGAAAGTGCAGTTCCAATTGTCTTGCTCGGATACCTGAATGGTGTTATTGGCCGAAGTATGCGTTCATTGACTATTAAGCTGGAACCGGAACAGGATGCCTGGCTCGAGCAGCAATCTTTTGCATTGAAACGATCCAAGGGCGATCTCGTTCGTGAATTGATTACTGAGCGTCAAACAACTCAGGAGGGTAGCCTCGGGCAGGCGTTGGCAGATTTGTGTGGTTGCCTTGAGGGGAAGAAAGATTTAAGTACCCGGTCACTCAAAGGATATGGCCGCAGTTGAGCTGATCACTGACACCGGGCCGTTGGTTGCGTTTTTCAATCGAGGTGATCAATATCACTCTTGGGCAAAAGAACAGTTTGATCGCATCTTTAGTCCGCTCATCACATGTGAAGCAGTCCTTTCAGAAGTCATTTTCTATTACATGATGACGGTCTTTCCGTGGAGCCACTCTTTCAAGCAATCGATCGGGGTAAACTGATCCTCCGGTTTTCTGCCGAGGAACATTGGCAGGATATTCGACGATTGATTCGGAAATACGAAGATTTGCCGATGAGCCTTGCGGATACTTGTCTGGTGCGGATGTCGGAACTGTCTTCAAAATGTCAGGTGTTCACGCTGGACCGTCACTTTTGTGTCTATCGCCGAAACGCGAGACAGTTGATTCCAATTTTAGCACCTTTCGCGAGCTGAACAGGGAATTCCGGGGTAGGAATCTTCCTATTTGGTTCTGTAAAAACCGGCAATGATTTTTTCTCCCAACTCGGCTGCCTCGTTGTCGTCCGGCGTTTCAGCCATAATTTTGGCTATTGCGGCTAGTTCCGCAGGGGAAAGACGGATCGAAGAATCATACTGTCGAAGGAAAATATCGACTTTTGCCCGTTCACCAGGGGAAAGCTGTTTGATTTCCTCTATGATCTGACTAACTGTCATTTCGAAAACGCGGCATCCAGTTTATCTAAGATCTTCAGTCCTTCCTTTACTGATCCCTTGTGTGCTAATGCCCTGAATCGGACTTCGGCATCGAACTGGGCCAGGGTGGCGGTGGACATTTCCTCCATGAGTTTGTTGATGCTGATTTTGCGTTGCCTAGCCATTTGGCGAAGCCGTTCGTGTTTTTCATCTGACAGTCGAATGGTTAACGTGGCCATGAGGTTTCCTTTAAGAATTCGTTTGGTCGAAGGATTCTAACTTCAGGGAAAGCTAACTCCCCCCCTTTGAAATCTTTGATGTTGTTTGTTACGATTGTTTCTGCTCCGCCCGCCAAAGCAAGTTCGAGCACATGGTTGTCCCCCTCATCTCCTAGGTTTGGTCGCCAGGAATAATACACATGCGTCCATCGGCAGACACTCAAGAACGCCCGAAAAAGATTATCTCGCTCGCGGGAAGAAATAGGACATTCACGGAAGATTGATTCTCTCCTCATCACATCCTCAAATTCCAAAAACAAGCTGGTTCCCATCAATGGTTCGCAATGGCAATTCAGGCAAAGTCGAAGAACATCTCGGTTGCTTCCTCTGGCACTTCGAACCGCCGCCACGAAAACATTGGTGTCAACTACGATAATTCTTCCCACATGCATACTGATAGCTTATATGCTGTCATGTTAGCAAGATCATTTTCCTGCAATACGACTAAAAACTGTCAGTAAAAGTGCCAGTAAGATTTTGGAGGAGTATGCTCGGATAGTGGAAGAGTTGGCTTGAGTAGTCGATATGTGGTGTTGTAAGGTGCTGGAAGTTAAAGGGTATCTGGGTTCGAATCCCTCCCTTTCCGCCAGCCTTCGCTTGCGAGTCTTCGAGCAAAGGGAAGGCCGTCACGCCGAAGTCTGTTAACACCGAGTTAGGACATCCATGAGCCGATCAGCAAGCTACGGCTAGGCAGGCCATCCAAATGGATCTACACCGATAGTACACCAAAGATTGGGGATTTCTATTTTTGCTCATGTTTTAGTTTAGTCATCCGCTGATTGGAGTTCATATTTGAATTTGGCGAATATTGACAATATTTGCCAAGGTGTATAGTGTGTCATTCAAAGAATAGGTTTCATCATGGCTAGCACGATCAATCTTTCATTAACGGACGAACTTCGCTCCTTCATCGACAGTCATTGTGGCGATAAGGGTATGTATGCAACCCCTAGTGAGTTTGTGCGTGATTTGTTACGTGAAAAGAAAGAGCGGATGGATGCGGCCCGCGTACGAGATGGGGTGCTGGAGGGGTATCGCGACATTCTGAATGGTCATTGTGTTGAGTTTACGGGTAACCTTCGTTCCGCCATGAACAAGGCCAAGAAAAAAGAAAAATCCGGTTGGTAGATCATGCCCTATCTCGGATTATCTCGTCGGGCTTTGCTCGATATGCTGGAAATCGAAAGTTATTCGGTGGAGCAATGGGGAGAAGCGGTAGCTGCCCAATATATGCAGTCCATTGAAGATGCGTTAAAGCTGCTCCGTAACAATCCCGATCTGCTTAATACCAAGCCAAACATATCTCAGTCCCTTTGCTTTTACCGTGTGAGGCAGCATTTCCTGGTGTGCGCGGTTTATGAAAAAAACATTTTCGTGTTGACTGAGAAGCATGGTGCTATGGATTTACCGAATCGAATTGCAGAGGTTGAACCGCAACTGATCCTTGAAGCAGATGCGCTTTACAGTGCTTTTCAAGCTAAAGCCAAAGGAAAGTAGAATGATTGCCTACAGCTTTACTCCGGCTGGAGATTGACTGGGGAGAAGAAACGTTTTGACCTATTCACCTTCTCCGCAAACGTTCATTTAAGGGAACCTTCGATACCATTTTCCTGTTGGAACTTCTGGTTCTCCTTCGAGCCGTTTTGCAAACAGAACCAATTGGTCATGGCTGATTACGCGCTGACGGATGCGTGTGAAGTCGGATCGTGGGCAAGTTGCTTTTCTTTATTTTGACTTGCGGGGGGGTGCTGTGTGGATAGTGAGGCCGTACAAATCCTTTTCACTGTGTCCGCTGAAAAGGCTGGTCAGGTAGCCGGAGAGAAAGCAGCTGAGGATGCCAATGGTGGTGTAGATGTAACCGTTGACGGTAGAGTGTTTCCAGAGCCAATACATTGTGCCCGCCCCAACCAATGCTCCGACAGTGGCACCCACGGAATTGGCTCGGGTGGTGGCCACCCCGAGAATGAACAGGCCGCCGAGTACGCCCATGAACAGGCCAATGACTTTGAGGAACTCATCGAAGAGAGATTTGATATCCGGATTGATGAAGATGAGGGCGAATCCGGTCCCCAGGATTCCGAAAATGACGGTCATGATGCGGGCGGCCGTCAAATAGCCGGTTTCATTTTTGCAGGTGTGGAAGGGGCGCATGAAGTCGGTAATCACAATGGTGGCGGTGGAATTCATACTTGTGGAAATTGTGGACTGTGCGGCGGCGAAGATACCGGCAATGATCAGTCCAGCCAATCCGGCGGGCATTTGTGTCGCAATGAAGAACGGGAAGATCTGGTCAGTGGTGATGGTTGGATCGAGATGGTCGGGGTGACTGAGGTAAAAGGCCCACAAGGCGGTGCCCATAGCGTAGAAAAGCAGGGTGGCGAACACAGCTAGAACGGCATTGGTCCAAATGGATCGGGCGGCTAGTGTTTGGTCCGGCGTTGTCATGTAACGTTGCACGACGGCCTGGTCCGCTGTGTAACTGGAGGTGTTCTGGCCGAGCGCACCGAGGATGATGACCCATAATGCTATCTGGGAACTGCTCAGATCCCAGTTAAAATGGGCGAGATCAAATTTGTCTGCCGATGAACTCAGCGTGATGAAGCCGGAGAATCCATCTTCCACCCCGCTGATCAAGATGAAGATAGCCACCAAGGCACCGCCCAGCAGGACAAAAGTCTGGACGGTGTCCGTCCAGATCACGGCTTCGATGCCACCCATGGCGCAGTAGATGATGCTCAACAAGCCCATGATGAGAACGGATTGCGTTGGTGTCAGTGGTGTGGCGACGGAGAGAGCCATGGCGGTGAGGGACATCACGATGGCCATGCGAAAAATATGGAAAAGAGTGAAGCTGGCACTGCCGAACAGACGCACAGTGCGGTTGAAGCGTTTCTCCAGATATTCATAGGCGCTGGTCGCGTCAATCTGTCGGTAGAAAGGCAGGGCGACGAAGACGGCCAGCACGGCGATGACGGGAATCATGAAGTTGCCGACCGCGTAAACCCAATCCTGCGCATAGGCTTTGGCGGGCACGCCGGTGTAGGTGAGTGAACTGAGCATGGTGGCGAAGATGCTGCAGCCGGCGGCCCACCAGGCGATCTGCTTGCCGCCCCGAAAGAAATCGTCGGTGTTGCGGTTGCGACGGGTGAAGTAGATGCCGATGCCCACCATGAGGGCAAGATAGGAGAAGAGGACGAAATAGTTGAGTTGACCAAAGGCGCGATGGCTTCCGGTGACTTCGACGCTCAGGATTTTGGGCGATCGCACACGTGGCCTGATTTCGCCGCTGGGGATGATGATGCGCCCGTTCCATTTCACCGGCACAGTGGTGACATGATTGGTTGGCATTTCACCTGCCGAGGCCCAGGTATCGGTGATGGTGTGATACATCCAGGCTTCCTTCGGGAATCCGGGATGCTTGTCCGCCAAGCCGGGAGCATCAGCCCAAAGCGAACCATCCGCTCCGCCCAGAACGAATAGATGACTCTGGCCGAAACCGACTGCTGTGCCGGCCATGCGACTGTTAGGCATTCCGGCGCGCGCGCGCCAGGTGCCGGTTGCGGGATTGTATTCCCATACATCTTTCAGGAACTGGACTTCGTCGCCTTCCTGTCGACGTCCGCTCATCACGTAAATGCAATCATTGAAACCGTTGTGCTGTGTGGCAACGAGGTTGAAGGCACGGGTGGGACCCGGCCACGGTTCGAGGATGCGCCACCCTTGTTGAGGGGTATCGAGATCGAGTAACCAAAAGTTGTTCATCGCCGAGTCCAGGTTGCTGTCCGATTGTCCTCCTGCAAAGTAGATCGTGTTCCCGATCAGTGAGGCTTGTCCGTAGGCGCAGGGTTGAGGCAGCGAAGGCAGAGGTCTGGTGTCCATGCTCTCGCCATTCCAGCTGAGAAGATAGACATGGTCGAAGTTCTGCGTTCCGTCGTTGCCGCCCATGCAGACCACGCCCAGCGAAGTGGAAACAGCGGCGCCGTAGCCGGTCTTGCGCGGCAGCTTGCCGCCTGACCGCCAAAGATATTGACTCCCGTCGCGTACGAGGACGTGGATCTCATCGTACCAGGTCTTGTCGCTTTCCCAGATGGGGTGCTGAAAATTCGCGCCACCCGCGATGATCAGGGCGTCATGATGGACCCCGGCAAAAGGACCGGCAACTCCGAGTTCGTTGGGAAGCGTTTCGAGTTCTGCCCATTTCAGGTTATCTGCGGCAAGTGTGTTGGTTGTAGAGAGGACCAGGCTGGTGACGAATGCCAGATATTGAAACATTTTTTTCATGATGATTGTTCGTGGTTCATTGTATCAGGTCCAATGTTTGTCCCCCCAAAGATTTACGTTTGGGAAAACCGTCCGTCAGTGTGGAAAAACCGGGTCGATGGTCCATCGGAACGGGTGTGAAAAGCAATCAAATATTTGATGTCAATTGAGATGTTCGATTTCTGTCCCGGTTCTTTTTAGGAGCTCCTTCTGAGTGACTATTTTAGTAACCTCATTCGCTGTTTACCCTGCGGTGTTTCAGTTATGGATGTGTTTCGGTTTGAATTTGATAAAAGCCGGCCTTGTAAGTTGGTTTCAATGTGTTCAACACCACTTCATTGGCGGTTGCCTGAATGCTTTGAAAAACGGGTGTCCAGATTGTTGTGTCGATGGTTTCGGAAAAAAGCAATTGGTAGGTGGTGCCGGGATTTGCATTCCAGCGTAGAACGATGTGGTTTTCTTGAATGTGTATATGGGGAACACAATTTGGCATTGGGAAACCGGATGCCGGTGGATGCATCCAAGCAGAGCGATTCAAAAGTCGTGCACTTTCAGGGTGCCAAAAGGCTCCGGCCTCTTTGTCGTAATAGGTGGAGGCGTCATCGGGTTGTTGAACCATGAAAGCCAGGTTGAGGTTGTCAAATCCTCGCCACATGATACCTGTCTTTGGCATTGGATTGTATTGATCTGTATGCGGCAACCCGAGAGTGTGACCCAGTTCATGGAGGGTGGCCCCCAGTCCGGTTGCGTAGTTTGCCCAGTGGGATCCTCTTCCGACACTGTCGTCAAACAAGTCACTCGTATCGATTTGGGAGGTGTCAGAGAATCGATCCGTAATTTGTTCAATGTTTTCCGCCCAGGTGTGAAGTGTGGCCGAACTGCACAGTCCCAGGCGGTCTGTTCCAAGAGCTGTGTGACCCTGTATGGTCCGGGTGGTCCCATCGTAACGGGTGAAAGAGGGGATGACGATATCCTTGGAATCGTCTCGTTCCGGTAAATTTGCCAGGTCACCCAACACCATGCTGTAATAGGCATAGTCGCCCTTCGAGGACTGTGTCTGAAAGTAGTCTTCAACTTTGTTGTTTGTTCGAATCACCTCTACTTTCGGCATGCCTCTCTTGTCGTATTGGAGTCGAAATGTTTTTCTCCCATAGCCGGCTTCCGACATTTTTTCCGCCGTAAAAGTCTGCATCAACAGGGCCCCGACCGCAAACCGATGGACTGCGCTTTGAGTATCGTTGGATTCGCCCGAGGGAGCGTCAAATGTTCCGTCACTATCCGAAGCGAGTAGATAGACGGGGCGGATCCATTTGCCCGATTCTATCGGACTGTAGTTCAGGGGGAATGATATTGGAACGTTGATTCCATCGTTTAAAACAAGGGTGTTGCCACCTTTTTTCAACATCCAAAGAGCCTTGAATTTTCCTTCGACTGCGGGAAATGTCAGGTGATTGTCCGGATCCTTGATGTCATGGACAATGATGTGGGAAGCCTCTTCATGGCAAGTGCCTTTCAGAAGCGCGAGGGGGTATTGTAGTAGTTCGTCGGTAACCAGGTTTTCGACACTTATTTGAGCCCGGAGAGATGTGACACCGCAGATGGCCGTGAAACAAAGTATCAAAAAAAGACCCGGCGTGGAGAGAAGTTGTTTAATGGGTGTCATGGTCGTTCAGTGGAGAGCTTAAGTGATTGGGTGATCGGAGGCGATGGTATTATGTGTTTGTGTGGCCACATTTTTTCATATGCTTGCGTGTGAGTTCGTTTGTGCATTTAATGGCATTCTCGTGCCATGAAAATACCTTTTAATCTACTTCGAACTTTTTTACCGGTTGTCATGACATCGATGGTGTGCCTCGGTGTAGCTTTAAGTCATTCCGCAATCGCTTCGCGTCAGCCGAATTTTATTGTGGTTTTCTGCGATAATCTTGGTTACGGGGACATTGAACCATTCGGATCGACAATTCATCGCACTCCCCATTTGAATCGCATGGCGGAGGAAGGCCGAATGTTCACTCACTTTTGTGTCACAGCAGGGGTTTGTACACCATCCCGCGCCAGTCTGATGACAGCTTGTTATGCTCAACGTGTTGGAATGCATTTCAACGAAAGGGATGGATGGGTGTTGAGGCCTGTTTCGCGATATGGACTACATCCCGATGAAGTAACCATTGCGGAGGTTCTCAAGGAGCAGGGATATGCTACGGCCATTGTTGGTAAGTGGCATCTCGGCGATCAACCCGAATTTCTCCCGACCCGTCAGGGATTCGACTGGTTTTTTGGGGTGCCTTACTCAGATGACATGACCGAACGTGTGTGGGATAAAGATGGTTCCAAGTGGCCACCTCTTCCTTTGATGGAAAATGAAAAGGTCATTGAGGCTCCTTGTGATCGTAATGGTCTCACAAAGCGGTATACCGAACGGGCTATGCAATGGATCCAAGCTCACCACGATGAGCCATTCTTTCTATACTTCCCTCAAGCCATGCCTGGTAGCACGTCTACACCCTTTTCCAGTCCGGAATTCAAAGGCAAAAGTAAAAACGGTCCCTGGGGAGATGCGATAGAAGAACTTGATTGGTCAATGGGGGTTATGCTGGAGCAACTACGGAAGCTTGGCATTGCTGAGAACACGTTCGTTATCTGGACTTCCGATAACGGTGCTCCGATCAAACGTGATCTTAACGATCTTGGCCGAGGTTCCAATCGCCCGTTTCATGGACGTGGTTACACGACCAGTGAAGGAGCGTTTCGGGTTCCGGCCATCGTTTGGCAACCTGGTAGCGTTCCGGCTGGGACCATCTGCCATGAACTGGCAACGACGATGGATTTGCTCCCGACATTTTCCAAACTAGCCGGAGCAACCCTGAGCGGGATGCGACAGCTTGATGGACATGATATCTCCCATTTGCTATTTGATGACGGCCCGGTTGAGACACCCTACAAGGCGTTCTATTATTATCATCAGGACCAGTTGCAGGCCGTTCGATCCGGTCCATGGAAGATGTTTCTCCCGATCACACCCTCAGGTGCTCATCCCCATTTCAATGCAACAACGAAACCGCAGACCTTGCTTTTTCACCTTATGGACGACATCGGTTGTAAGCACAACATGGCTGCTGAACGTCCGGACATCGTCACCAGACTGACAGCATTGGCTGAGATCGCCCGTAAGGACCTGGGTGACAAAGGGCGCCGTGGTGTTGGGCAAAGGGGGCGAGGTCGTATTGATCACCTGCCTCGACCGCAACTTCTTCAAAACAAGCCATGACCCATCCATAGGCAGTTGAAGCACATTCAAGTCCCCGTAGACCTTTTCACGGTCTTCAGTCTAAATCAAGTGAGGCATCACTTTATAGTGTGGGTCAGTGAAAACGTATGCGGATGAATTCCTGTTGTTGGGACTCGATAGTGTGTGTGCTGCGAAATACAAGGGTTTCGAGATCATTGTTTGTTACCGTTTCGATGTGGATGATGCGGTTTTCATCTTTGGTCCAGGAAATCAGATCGGATGATAATTCGACGGTTGCCCGAACATCAGTCACCGAAGGATCGTGCGTGAACCGAAGGGTCAGGTAATCCCCGTGGGGTTGCGTATTGTTGTATGTTTCAATGCTGAACTGAATGGCTTCGCGTGCATCTTCTGCATTGGCATCGCTGGTTCCCAGGTAGCGTTCGGCGATGGCCGGGAGTCCGTCCTTGTCGAAGTCAATCGATACGTCGCTGGATCCGGGTGTCCCTCCAATTTTGTGACTGGCTCTCCACGCATCCGGTTCTGCTGGATCGGTGTCTGAGAAGGGGTCTTTCAACACCAAACTAAACCCGTCCCCATCCGCTGATTCGGGCCAGGGAGAACGATCGTTGTAGCGGAGAGAATGGATCACCTGGCCATTGGCTGCTGTCAGAGTGATGGTCTCGCCTCCGTTGGCGAGCGCTGTGTCGTTTTGGAATTCACCTGCTATTGGAATATCGGGATAGGCACTGGCAAATAATGAAGCGTCCCGAACAATGACAGCTCGCTCACTTGTCCCGAGTGTTGCTCCTTCGGGAAACATGAACTGAATGCCAGCCGTGAACTGAACTCCGGTCAGTGAAAGTGCTTGGTCAGACCGGTTGAACAGCTCAATGAATTCCAGGGCTTCGGAGAGTAACGGATGATACATGATTTCCGATACGACCAGGTTGCCAGCGGCTGCCGTTGTTTCTACTGTGAATGATGCTTCCGTCAAAGCCGACCATTCTCCACGATAAAAGGAGCGCGCTTTCAGCCTTGCTGATTGTGTCAGGGTGATGGGAGCTTGATAGGTTTGTGCGGAGTCATCGAGGTTGGAAGCGCCCAGTCGGGTGGCCACGATCTTGGGGGTGATGAGCAGGTCGCTGCTGGTCAGGCTGGTGTTGACTCCGTGAATGGCCAGGATGTTGGTTCCTTTGATGAGCAAGTCCATGTGACGTGTGATGTCGAAGGGCAAGAACGTGGTGGCTTCATTGTCGGAGTGCGAAGCACGTGCCAGCGAGTTCCAGGTAGGAGAACCAAAAGGAGCGTTCTCCTGCGCGATGCGGACACCGTTGAGGTAGGCGACGAATCCGTCATCGTAACGCATCTGCAGTTGCAGGGAAGTCATGGATCGGATGGTTTCCGGATCGTCCACTTCAAAGGAAACGCGCACATAAACACTGCCATTTTGATTTCGCATTTCCCGGACATCCAGCCCGACAAATCCTTTGTAATCGGCGGGGGAGGTTTCGTAGCCCACTCCGGTGAAGCCTGTTTTCCATGCCTCCGTTTCCCGGAATGTCGGTTCGATCCAATCCAGACCGAAACGGTCGTCTTCCGGGATCCATGCGCTGACCGGAGCCCGGTCGTTCAGCAGGATGATCTGTTCCAGCTCTGCTTCCTGTCTGGGATCGGTTCCATCGGTGGTGAAGTAGATGGTTCCTTCGGGTGCGTTCAGTTCAATGGTGTCATTATTTTTCAGGTAGCCTCCAAACTGCGAGAAGCTGGGTGCATCCACATTGGGAAACAGTCCGGCGGAGCGCAGTTCATTGACGATGGCGTATTGACTCGAGGGATTGTGCAATGTCGGCAGGTAATGGTCGAGGATGTTGTCGCGTTCCACCAACCAGGAATCCTCGCGTGTGAAATAAATATCCGGCGCGTGTGGGGCGGGTGGGTAGTTGTCGTGGTTGACATTGGTGCGCGGGCTGGGTTGTTGCACATTGTTACCGTAGGGTGTGCTGGCTTGTGTGTCGCCCCAGCGCGCTGATTCCGCGACGATTGCCTTGTCGATTTGATTCGCCAGATCGAGGTATCGTTGTCGACTTTGATTCAAGCTCAGGGCTCCGTCATTGAAGAGGTGTTTTTGGACTCGATCTGCGAACAAGTTTCTGAACGCGTTGTTTTGCTTCAGCTTTTGGAAAACGCCTCCCGCACCATCTGCTTTGAAATAGGGATTCCAACTGAACTTGTCCAATGCGATTTCCTGATCCCAAACGAAAAAACGGAACTGGCCGTCGCCGGACCCCGGATTTGCCGCGGCGTATCCGTTGTGGTGCGGCCAGTCTTCCGCGTCGGCGTAAAAGTGGAGCAAAAAGTAATCGGCGACGTTTTCCACATCCAGGTATTCCTGAATCTCGGTATAACCTTCCGGTGTGGAGGCATCGATGCGCATCATTTGATTCCATCTCGTTCCCGGACTGCCAAAGTCTTCATTGATTTCCCAGTCTTCCGGACTGCCACCCAAGTGATCCGACATGAAATCTTCTTTCAATCGCTCGGTCAGGTTATGAAGACCGAAGTAAAGTCCATTTACGTAAAGATGCACGAAGTTGCCGTGACTGGACGGTTGTCCCAAATCCTTCAAAGATTTCTTCATCCAGACATCCCGGAGGTATTGCGAATCATTCGGACGATAACGGGAGCTTCCCCAACTCACCAATCCCCAGCTGTCGGTAAAACACGCGCGCAAAACCAGTTGATTGAAACGATCGACCGGCGAGTCCGGAAACAATGGGTATTGGAGTTTTGCAACTCCTTGTTCCGTGGTGAAGGTCACTCGCAAAGAGTGTTTCTGCATACGCCAGGGGCGTCGACTGGAGTTGCCGTGCACTTCAATCTTGCAGTTTTCCTGAAATCCTTTGGCACCGTCCGGCAGGATGTATTCCATCGAGCAAGCCTTTTCGATACGGCTTTGGGGAATGGCATAAATGCCCCGGCCCGGCGCGATGAATTCGTCCTGGTTCATGACGATGGAGACGCTGGGAATATCCAGCAAGGCTTCCCGGATGCCATAATCAGGTAATGTATTGTCGACCACACGGGGATCCATTTCATAATCGGCTGGCACGATGCCGTTGCCTGCACCGTCCCTGTTGTTGACCTCGCTGTTGGCTCCCCAATTGTCCGGCCAACCCGGTGGTTCAGCAGGCTGGCGGGCGACGTCTTCGACAAAGATATAGGTGTGAGTGTCGACGTTGGTTGAGAGCCAGCCATCCTGATAGGCCATCGCGCGCAAAGTGGTGGTGGTGTCGATAGGAATAGGTCCGAGGTAGAGCAATCCATTGGTCGGAGAAGGTTCGCTTCCGTCCAATGTGTATCGAATGTCTGCTTTCCCTGATTCGGTGGTGATTACAACGTTGAAAGGAGTGTCATAAAACCCTCTATCCACCGAGAAGAGCGTGTCGCCGATCACACCCTCCAATCCATTGCCGTTCGCCCGCCCGGGACTCGGACGCGTGAAGTAGGACCATTGCCCTGAGAGATCGTATCCGTAGGAAAGGTCGTCAACTTGTTTTGGATAACCGGGGTCCAGCACGAATTCGAAAGTCTGCCCATCCGGTCGCACCAGGGCCAGGAATTCGCCGTTTGCGTTCAGGTTGAAATTGAAATGGTAATGTCCTCCGGCATCGCGATAATCGAAGACAGTGACTCCATCCACCTCGGGCGCTCCGCCAAATAAAACAACGTGCCCTCCGGGCGGGATGCGAATGCCGGGAAAGGTCCATTGAGTGAGATCGTCCGGATCATCGGTGAGGTAGTAACCGGAGAGGTCAAGCGTTTCATTCAGAGGATTGTAAAGTTCGATCCAATCGACCGCGTTCCCGTCACCATCCAGATGTGCAGATCGGTTTGAAGCCATGAATTCGTTGATGCGAATGGGTTCAGTGAAATCGTCACCATTTCTGACTTCAATGTGAAGGATGGCTTCGAAGGTTTTACCGCTCTCCGAAGTGGATCGGACTCGCAGCGACAGCACGGTGCCTTCCGGAGCAGCGATAAAGCTTTTGCGTGTGATCAATTGATCCTGCTGGATGCCAAAGGAATCATTATCGTCGTCACCATTGCCCGATGCCAATGCATATGAAAAATTGGATTCATCCTCCATGCCGAGGGTGATCAACTGACCGATTTGGCTGCCTACCGGTTCAGAGCGGTAGGCTATGTGCTGAGTGAGATCGATGCCCGTTGGACCATCCGGGACATCGGTTGGTTCACCGATTTCCATGCCATTCATCAGCACATTGAAATAGGGGCCGGGAGGATTGCCGCATCGTGCTTCGATGGTGGCCTCGCCTTCAGAATCGGCTGTCATTGAGAATCCCACTTGATGATCCTGCAGAGTTTGTGGTTCGGGATCGTTTCCGTTGAACACGTAAGGTGTGCCGTTCCAGGTGGATCGCCGTTCGTCGCGGCTGGACGTGTCATATCCCCAAATCGTCACCGGGTAGGTGGCGAAGGGGATCAGGCCACTGACACGAAGGTCGAGCCCCTCGGTTGTCGTCAAACTGCGAGGCACATAGATGAAATCCCGCCACATTTCGGCTTCGTCTCCACCGCCGTTGATGGTGCGCCGGTTGCGAGTGTCGAGAGGTTCGTTTCCGACAGGAACAATCTCGAGTGTCAGCCCGTTCAGGAAGACCTTGGACCAGGGAAATCCGAGGTCTTCGTCGTTCGAGCTGATAGCCTGCCAGCCGGATTGAGTGTCGCCATCACGATTGAAATCAATCAGCAAAGTGGAGGCATGGCCGGCCTCATGCGACACTAAGAGGCTGGCCAGGAACCGGATCAGGCAGGGGGACCATCCTATCCCGTTACGGGGGATTCGACTTTTCGCTTGTTTGACCACACGTTTTGTAAGCTGTTTTCATGCCTATTTGTAGGCAATCGCAGCGCTGGCCGGTCCGGCGAGATGCAACACTTCAAACCGTTTGAATCCAACTTCCCGGCACCATCCTTGAAAATCGGCTCCCGTATAGTCAAAACCACTTCCGGTTTCGATCAGCATATTGAGTGACATGAGAAGGCCGAACACATTTTCACGGCGCGCGTCGTCAATCAAAGACTCGATGGCGATGAATGCTCCACCTTCCGGAAGGGCGTCGTAGGCTTTGCGGACGAGGAATGTTTTGCCGGAGGTGTTGTTGAAGTAACGTGATTCCGGGCCCTCCCCATCGCGTTCCAAAAACTTCATGGCGACGAGGGCGTCAAAAAAGTCGTAGATGCCACGGGGGTGAATACCCAGTTCCTTGCCCAGTTCAGGACCCGTCATTTTTTGGTCACCTAACTGGGTGAACAGGTCAAACTCAATGGCTGTCAGCAGCGTTTTCGCATTCCAGAATGCGAATGCCGACTGCATGATGGGTTCGTGAGTTGCTTCCGTTGTTGGCATGCGCGCACGTTACTGAACTCGAACACCGAAATCAAACAGAGAAAGGTGTCAGTCGTTGGTTGTGAAAAAGGGGGCAACTTGTTTTATTGGATGCTTTGAAGGTTCTGATCACTCCGGCCAAACAGGCGCCTCCTTTCGGACTTCGTCGTATAATGCTTTCAGTTGGCTTGCCATAGCCTTTAGTCGTGCCGGTTGTTCGGAGGCGCGATCGGTTGTTTCTGAGAGGTCTTCTCTCAGGTTGTAGAGTTCGAATTGAGTCAGTGAGGCAGATCGGATGATGTCTTGTTGACCTTTTCTCAGGCTGCTTCCCGGCGGATAA
>CAYPZD010000069.1:14842-22080 GCA_964415055.1 uncultured Verrucomicrobiota bacterium
GGCAGATCGGATGATGTCTTGTTGACCTTTTCTCAGGCTGCTTCCCGGCGGATAATCCGGACCGTCCCAGTGCGCGGCTATTTTCCAATTGCCCGATCGCATGGCCACCTTCGGTTTGCCAAACGCGCTGAAATAGTGCCAATAGAGCGGGTGCTGGCGTTCAACGGATTCCCCACGCAAGGCTGGCCGAAAGTCGGCGCCATCCAGCGTGCGATCGATAGGTAATTCGACTCCCGCTTCTGCACAAAAGGTCGGGAGAAGGTCCACTGCTGAGATGGGTTCGCTGACAACCGATCCTGCTTCTGTTTTGCCCGGCCATCGCACGATGCCTGGGACGCGGATTCCACCTTCGTAAATGTGGAGTTTCATCCCGCGCAACGGCCCCGGTGAACCATGCGAACGCCACGCACCGCCGTATCGATTCAACGTTTCGGGTCCATTGTCCGAGGTGAAATAAACCACGGTGTTGTCGGTGAGTTGGCGCTGGTCCAATGCTGCCATTAGTTTGCCCACGGCACGGTCCATGTTGGATACATTGGCGTAGTAGAGCGCTTCGCCTTTCTTTTTTGCCTCCGGGTATTGTCCTGTCAAATCGGTCGGTGAAGCGATGGGTTCATGGGGTTCATGAAAACAGACGAATTGAAAGAAAGGCTTGTCAGGTTGACGCACCGTGTCCAGCCAATGAATGGCTTCTTCGGCAACGATGTCGCATGAAAAACCCTCCAACGGTCCCACTTTTTCGCCGTTCCGCACAAAATTGACCGGGTTCTCGTGGGTGGGGGAAGCGTTGTTTTGCGTTGAAAACCAATAATTAAAGCCATGATCACCCGGCTGGGGTTGTTCCGGCGAATTGAACTTCCCGTTGCAATGCCATTTTCCAATGTGAGCCGTATCGTATCCCGCGGACTTCAACAGGCTCGCCAAGGTAATCTCTTCTTTTCTCAAATGCATCGCGTGTCCCGAAGGAATCCAATCGTAAATGCCCAGTCGATTGGGGGTGCGCCCGGTCAAAAGTCCCGCTCGGGATGGGGAACAAACCGGCGCCGTGGCATAGCAATCGGTGAGGCGAGCCCCCTGGGATGCGAGGCGATCCAGATGTGGCGTTCGGATCGTCACGTTGCCGAAACAACCAAGGTCACCGTAGCCCAGATCGTCACACAGGATGATCATGAAATTGGTTTTTTCCTGAGCTTGACCGGAAGAGGTAGCCCCCAAAATGAAGCAGGTCATCAACGCGCATGTGAAATAAGGCCAGTGGTGGAAGAGCTTGAAACCTGAGGTGTTCAAACAGGAACGAACTATTTTGGTGAACGATGTCATCAGTCAATGGGGTCAATTGCTTGGGTTGTTCCGCAAGTTAGGAAAGGGGGATGTCAGGGTTTCCATTGGCTGCCGTTGCGAAAGATGGCTGTTTCAGTGATGGAGATTGGCGGGTCGAAGGTCAGGGGACTTCGTTTGGCGGCCCAGGTGCAGCCTCGTTGGATGAGGTTGGCAGCGTGGCGGATGGAGGCGTCGGAGTGCCCCAGTAGGGTTTGGAAAACGCGTCCCTGTCCCACCTGATAAGCCCATGCCATGGGTTCATCCTTGCCGGTTACTTTGGAATGTGCGGTTGCCAATGCTTGGATAGGGGCCTCGCCGGCTTGTCTGAAGTAGAGTTCGTCGATGGTATCAAATTCATAAAAGTTCTGCGTGATCGGGTGTCGGGTGGAAGTGATTTTTACTTCGAATTCACCGTAAGGATCATGCCCGCTGTCGGCGTTGTGATCCCAAACGCGTCGAACGAGTTCGCGGTATCCCGGCCAATCGGAAGTTTCGGCTCCGGGAAGTGAAGCGTGAAAGGCTCCGTTACCAAAATGGATGACCGCAAATCCACCACCATTGCGAATGTAGTCGTCCAGTCGCTTTCTCGCTTGTTCGTTCCAGCCGGGACTTTCCCAGTTGCAGTAGTTCATCACCAGGACGTCGTAATCGGACGGATCGTTATCGGTGAGCCATTGTTCCGGGGTTTCGGTGACGTGGGCAATGTTGCGGGGATCGAGTTCGATGGCGTTGATCAGTGCAGTGGTGGTTTCCTTCCATTTGTGGGCCGGATGATTGTCACCTGTAAGGATCATGACTTTAAAGCGATCTTCCAGTTTGGTTTCAATGCCCCCTTTGGGAATCTCATTGCCTGCGGTCCAGGCCACCGCGTTCATCAGCATCTTCCTGAAGTCGGGTATCCACCAACTGTCGTGGAAATGCCCTCCTGTGAATCCAAAACCGCGCGATCCGTTGTCGCGTTCGACCGCCCAGGCGACGGTGTCGGCGGGATCGTCGCCGGGAGGATTTACTTTGAGGATGGATTGAAGTCTCGGGTCGGCTTCACGGAACTTGATATTGTAGTAATACTCGTCCTTCAGATCGAAAGGGGAAACGCCGCTCAATACCGGATGATCGGGGGAGGCCAGCTGCACGGTGTCTTCCCAGGTCTGGATCTTCGAGAACCACTTGCGCGGGCCGGGGCCGGTTTCGTAATCGAAATACCCGCCCACCCACTCGGTGATTTCGTCGTGGTGTCTGGCCGGGTGAAATGTGGACCAATGCAGCAACATCAATCCGCAACCACGATCCATCTGCTTTTTCAAAACCTGATACCGGTCCTCGCGATAGAAAGGGTGCATGATTTCGTTCTGATCACTGCCATCGGATACCAGTAGGATCAGGTCCGCTACATCCAAAATGTTCGGGTTGGCCGGCCAACCATGGTAATGGGCCGAAATGTTCATGACCGGCGCATTGGGGGATGTTTCCAGGCAGTGTTTGATCAATGTCACGGCCTTTTCGTATTCGTGGGCATCCTTGGGGTGGCCGGTGATGGGGCCAGCGATCAGGACCACCTGTTTGGGGTATTCTTTGGGGTTTTGTGCTTCTGAGTCATTCGATGGAAAGCTGAACATCAGTATGAGGAGAAACCATTTCAGGTAACCGGTCCTTGGTCGAAGATGGCGGATCCAGTGGTGACAAAATGAGTGCATACGTAAATTTTTGGCGAAAAGTGTGGCGAATTGCCAGATGTTTGTTATTGCTTGTGCGTTCCGCCGATCCTGGATGTTTGTTTCTATGGTCTTGACAGCGGGACGCAGGTTGCCGTTTGCTTCGGTTTCCTGTTCTTGTTGTATCCTTTTCCTGACGTACCTGTTGAGCCTGTATGGAGTGCTGTTTTGATGGCATTCCCGGGATTTTGTATGCCTCTACCATGGGGAGATTTTAATTTTATTTTTTTAGCGCTATGGCTGCTGCCAAACATAATTACGACGAAAGCAAGATCAAGACGCTGTCCTCACTGGAGCACATCCGGTTGCGCACGGGCATGTATATTGGCCGTATCGGAGACGGAAGTCATTACGATGACGGGGCCTATATCTTGCTCAAGGAGGTCATCGACAACGCCATTGACGAATATATCATGGGATTCGGCAAGGAAGTCCACATCGACATTCAGGACAAGAAAGTCAGTGTCCGGGACTTCGGGCGGGGGATTCCGCTGGGTAAAATCGTCGACTGCGTGTCCACGATCAATACCGGGGCCAAATACAACGACGAAGTGTTCCAGTTCAGTGTCGGGCTGAACGGGGTGGGAACCAAAGCCGTCAATGCCCTTTCACAATCTTTTCTCGTCAAATCCCATCGTGATGGCAAATACGCCCAAGCGTCTTTCTCCAAGGGGGATCTCAAGGAGCAAAACAAAGGGAAATGCAAAGACGAACCGAACGGCACCTATGTGGAGTTCGTCCCGGACGCATCGATATTCAAGAAACTCCAACTGCGTCCCGAGCTGATTGAGCGACGTCTCAAGCATTACAGCTACCTGAACTCAGGCCTGAAACTGATCTGCAATGGTGAGACGTTTTATTCGCGCCATGGCTTGCTGGATTTAATCAAGGAAGACGTGGATGATGAAGCCATTTATCCTCCGCTTTACTTCAGTTCCAAGACACTTGAGTTTTGCTTCACGCACAGCACCGGTCGTTCCGGTGAGACCTTCTTTTCATTCGTTAACGGTCAATACACCTCCGATGGCGGAACTCATTTGAGCGCTTTTCGCGAGGGATTGCTGAAAGCGGTCAATGAATACGCCAAGGGCAAGTATGATGGGGACGACGTGCGTGAGTGCATGGTGGGCGCTGTGGCGATTCGACTGCAGGATCCGATGTTCGAATCCCAGACCAAGAACAAGCTGGGGAACACGGAAATCCGATCCGATCTTGTTGCAAAAGTGCGCGAAGAAGTGTTGCATCTGCTGCACAAGGACAAGGACACGGCCGACAAGTTGATGGCCAAGGTGGAAGACACCCGCAAGTTACGCAAGGAACTGATGGCAGTCAAAAAACTGGCCCGCGAACGCGCCAAAGCCGTCAGTCTTCGCATTCCTCAACTCAAGGACTGCAAGAAACATCTCAACAAGAAGAAGGACAAAGGCTATGACACCATGCTGTTTATTACCGAGGGTGTCTCTGCAGCCGGTTCGATTGTGAGTTGTCGAGATGTGAGCTCCCAGGCGATCTTCACTCTGAAAGGGAAACCTCTCAATGTGTGGGATCTCAAGCGTGATGTGGTTTACAAGAACGATGAGATGTACAACCTCATGTGTTGTCTGGGGATCGAAAATACCATTGATGAATTGCGGTATGACAAGGTGATCCTGGCCACGGATGCGGATGTGGATGGGTTGCATATTCGTAACCTGATGATCACTTACTTCTTCAAGTTCTTCGATCAATTGATATACGAAGGCCATTTGTATGTCCTGGAAACGCCGTTGTTTCGCGTGCGCAACAAGAAGAAAACCATTTATTGTTATTCAGAGGCCGAGCGCGAAAAAGCCATCAAGGAATTGGCACGCGGGGTGGAGATTACCCGATTCAAAGGGCTCGGTGAAATTTCTCCTTCCGAGTTCAAGCATTTCATCGGCGATGACATGCGGTTGAATCAGGTGGAATATGCTTCGCACAGCGATGCCAGTCACATCCTCTCTTTTTACATGGGACGGAACACGCCCCAGCGTCGGGATTACATCATGGATAATCTTGTGGTGCCTGTTGAGGATTAAAAGAATTTAGATTTTCAGAAACCATGCCCAGGAAGAAGAAAAGCAAAGGCTCGAACGATCCGGAACTTCCCATCGACGCCGAATATGATTTCGGCGAAGAGGAAGAAGAAACGGATGCCTCCGCCGAATCAGGTGACACTGCCGAAGTATCCGGGGAGGATACCCCCGACCAGGATGTGCCGGAAGAGGACGCCGAAGTGAAAAAGGAACGGAGTCGTCTGCATAAGCGGATGGACACGAATTTCCTCGAGTATGCCTCTTATGTGATCCGTGATCGTGCCATTCCCAATCTGGTGGACGGATTGAAGCCTGTGCAGCGACGTATCATGTGGTCGCTGCATCAGAACGATGACGGTAAATTCATCAAAGTGGCCAATATTGTCGGTCACTGTATGCAGTATCATCCACATGGCGACGCCTCCATTGGCGACGCATTGGTGGTGTTGACCAACAAGCAGTATCTGATCGAAGGGCAGGGGAATTTCGGGAATGTATTCACCGGGGATCCGGCGGCAGCTTCACGATACATCGAGTGTCGATTGACCGAGCTGGCCCGCACTCAGTTGTTCAATAACGAACTCACGGAATTTGTGCCCAGTTACGATGGTCGTAACAAGGAGCCGGTCTGTCTTCCCAGCAAGCTTCCCCTGTTGTTGATGTTGGGTGCCGAGGGGATTGCTGTGGGCCTGTCGGCCAAGATATTGCCCCACAACTTTTGTGAACTGCTCGAAGCGCAAATAGCCATCCTGCGCAAACAATCCTTTGAAGTGTTGCCTGACTTCATTGCCGGCGGCTTGATGGATGCCTCCAATTACGACGATGGCCGGGGCAACATCCGCATCCGCGCCAAGATCGAGGTCAAGGATCAATCCACCCTTCATATCACCGAGATACCACCCGCGACGACCACGGAATCCGTGATGGCGTCCATTGAAGATGCGGCGCGCAAGGGCAAGTTGAAGGTTCGGAGTATCAACGATTTCACTTCCGAAAAAATCGAGATCGAAATCAAGTCTCCCCCCGGTGTGCCTGCCGAGAAATTGGTGCCTGCCCTTTATGCATTCACCGGGTGTGAGACCAGTATTTCCAGTCGTTTGATCGTGATCCGTGACAATCGTCCGGTGGAAATGTCGGTTACCGAGGTGCTGAAGGCAAACACCGAGCAGTTGGTGGACTTGTTGAAGCGCGAGCTTGAATTGAAGGAAGCCAAGTTGCTGGAAGATTTGTTCTTCAAGACCCTTGTCCGTATTTTTATTGAGAACCGGATTTATAAGAAGATCGAGAATTGTAAGACGAATGAAGCGATCTACAAGGCGATCTACAAAGGGTTCGAACCTTTCCGTGACGAGTATTACCGGGATTTGCAGGATAGTGATATCGAAATGCTCCTGGGCGTAAGGATCCGTCGCATTTCACTCTTTGATATCAATCGTCATAAGGAAGACATTGAGAAAGTGCAGGCGGAGCTGGATCAGACCCGCAAGTATCTGAAGTCGATTGTCCGATACACGATCTCCCACATCAAAGGCCTGCTGAAACAATACGGAGACCTTTATCCGCGCAGGACGCAGATTGCTGAGTTTGAAGCAGTCACCGCCAAAGAAGCAGCCTTTAAGTCGCTTAAATTCTCTTATGACCGGGACAAGGGATATCTGGGGCACAAGATCTCCGGGGATGAATTTCAGATGGCTTGTTCGAAATACGACAAGGTGTTGATCGTGTTCAAGGACGGTCTCTACAAGGTGGTTGAAATTCCTGACAAACTTTTTGTGGGTAAGGATATCATTTTCTGTGCGCGTCCCGACCGGGATCAAATCATCACCATGGCGTATCAGCACAAGAAGGTGACTTATCTGAAGCGGTTTTCATTTGGTGGAACAATTTTGAACAAGGAATACCGGTTGGCACCGGAGAAGTCCAAGGTCCTGTTCTTCGAAGAGGGAACCCCGGATGAGCTATACATCAAGTATAAGCCGGCTCCCCGGCAAAAAGTGACCCAACAAATCGCCAAACCGGGTGAACTGTCCGCCAAGACAGCCAAAGCCAAAGGCAACCAGATATCGATCAAGGAAGTGCATTCCATCCGCACCAAACCACCGCGGAATTGGGATGCCGACGCCGCCACGACCGAACTGAAGTTCTCCTGAGG
>CAYPZD010000069.1:22180-28524 GCA_964415055.1 uncultured Verrucomicrobiota bacterium
TTTGTGCTCGAAAGGTTCACTGGATTTTATCAGAATCGCCGCATGTATTCCCCATCGGACATGAATTCAACACGGGTGTTGCGTCTGTTAGCCATGCGACACATTCACACTGGTATCCGGCTGTTTCTCGCATTGATCCTTGCTGCCTTTGCTTGCCGTGCAGTTCAGGTCCACGGAGCCGATAAACCCAACATTGTCATGATTTTTGTGGACGATCTTGGGTATGGCGATTTGGGGGTTTATGGGAATCCGACCATTCGAACGCCTCACTTGGATCGTATGGCTCAGGAGGGGATGCGGTTCACTGATTTTTATTCCGCAGCTTCGGTTTGCACCCCCAGTCGTGCGGCGTTGTTGACGGGGAGGTATCCGGTGCGCAGCGGCATGAGCAGTGATCGACGTCGGGTGTTGTTTCCGAATTCCAAAGGCGGTTTACCCGCTACAGAATGGACGATGGCCGAGGCTCTCAAGGGCCAAGGCTATGCCACAGCCGCTGTTGGCAAATGGCACTTGGGACATTTACCCCAATTTTTACCGACCCGTCATGGATTTGATTCCTATTTTGGCATTCCTTATTCGAATGATATGGACGGTGTTCGGGGCGCTCCCCGAGGAGCCGCCAAGAGTTTGGAGCCACAAGTGGAGTGGTGGAATGTTCCCTTGATACGTAATGAGAAAGTAGTGGAACGTCCGGCCGATCAGACCACCATTACGCGTCGATACACGAGAGAAGCGGTGAAATTCATCAAATCCAACCAGGAAAAACCATTCTTCCTCTACCTGGCTCATTCTCTTCCCCATGTTCCATTGTTCAGGTCTCCCCAATTTGAAAACAGAAGCCTTCGTGGGCTGTTTGGGGATGTGGTGGAAGAAGTTGACTGGAGCGTGGGGCAGGTGCTGAACACGCTGCGCGAGACCGGTCTTGATCAGGATACCCTGGTGTTCTTCACCAGTGACAACGGGCCATGGCTGACGCAGGGGCCTGCCGGAGGAACCGCCGGTCTGCTTCACGAAGGAAAAGGCAGCACTTGGGAAGGCGGGATGCGCGAACCGGCCATTGCCTGGTGGCCCGGAAAAATCGATGCGGGGCGAATCACCAGTGAACTCGCATCCACGCTCGATCTTTTCCCTACTTTTGCCCGTATTGCCGGCATTCGGGATTCTGAAATCACTCAAAAAGACGGCTATGACCTGGCTTCGGTATTGTTCGGGAATGGCCGGTCCCCCCGGCCTCATTTTGCGTTTTATCGTGGCACGCGGATCTTTGCCTTGCGCATGGGGGCCTATAAAGCTCATTACCTGACCAAATCCGCATACGGCAGGGATCCGGTGGTGGAGCACGAAACTCCTTTGATTTTCAATCTATGGCACGACCCATCTGAACGCTTTGATCTGGCGGAACAACGACCCGAACTGGTCCAGGCCTTTGGAAACCTCAAGACGCACTATCTTAATGAAGTGGAAGTGGTTCCGTCTCAATTGGAAATCGTTGAATGAACGAAGATTGTAGGCAGCATAAACGGTGAGAGGTGAGATTGAGGGAAGTTCCGAACCGCCCCCTGCAATGATTTGGGGCGGTTCGGAACCTATTGCAGTTGAACCAAGAAACAACTGCAAGAGTTTTAAGGAATCCGGTTTTCTCACACAGTGCAGTGGCGGAGCAACCAAGCAAGTCCGCCACCACACCATGATTCAATTTCAACCTGGCCGATCCACCCGTCCTCCTTTTAAAAACCATAGGCGACCGGTCCAAGCGGAAATCCGAGAAGGTCCGAAAGAGTATCCTCCCTCATAGATTCCCCCCTCGCTATATAAATGCGTAAAAAAGATCACTTCGGTGTCAAAAAAATTAAAAAAAATTAATTTTCTGGTTTTCACTCGTCATCCGAAGGCGGATCCCTTAGTTTTCTCCCCCTATGTTTGAGCAGGTTAAAGAAGAGTTAGTCGCTTTGAGAGTGAAACTTTCGCATTTACGGAGGTTTCTTTGACGAGGATCGATTGAAAAAACGCCTTACTGAGCTGGAAGCTCAAATGAGCCGGGAAGATTTCTGGAATGACCGGGAATCCGCTCAAAAGCTCATGGATGAAACCAGTTCCATCCGTAGAAAGCTGGACCCCCTCAAAAAAGGAGAAGAAAAACTCTCAGACATTGAGGTCATGCTGGAGCTCGGGGAGGAGGAGCCGGAGGATGTTCAAGTATCCATCGAGACTGATTTGACCCAGGACCTAAAAGGTTTTCGAAAAGACTTTGAAGCCCTTGAGTTAAGCTCGATGCTGACCGGCCCCCACGATGCCAATAACTGCATTCTGAGCATCAACGCCGGCGCCGGAGGGACCGAATCCTGTGACTGGGCCAGTATGTTGATGCGCATGTACCAACGCTGGGCTGAAGAACGCGGGTGGAAGGTTGACGTGACCGATCTGCTCGAAGGTGATGCTGCCGGCATCAAGAGTGTTGTGATGTTGATTTCCGGTGACAATGCCTATGGATATTGCAAAGCCGAACGCGGCGTCCACCGTTTGGTGCGAATTTCTCCGTTCGATTCCAATAAACGTCGTCACACCAGTTTTTCGAGTGTGGATGTGATTGCGGAAATCCCTGAATCGGAACAGGAAGAACTTCCGCCCACTGAATTCCGGACCGACACCTTTCGATCCGGTGGCAAAGGGGGCCAAAATGTCAACAAGGTGGAAACGGCCGTGCGAATCACTCATATTCCGACCGGCATCTCCGTTGCCAGTCAAACCCAACGATCACAGCACCAAAACAGAGCCACCGCCATGAACTTGTTGCTCAGCAGGATTTTCGCTTTGAAACAGGATCAGGAAAAGAAAGATATGGAGCGGTTTTACGGGGAAAAAGGCAGTGTCTCCTGGGGGAACCAGATTCGTAGTTATGTGTTCCAACCCTATCGTATGGTGAAGGATCTGCGAACCGGAGTGGAAACCAGTGATGTTCAAGGAGTCATGGACGGTGATCTGGATGATTTTGTGAATGGTTGGCTCCGAGCCGGATGCCCAACCAAGAAAATTGCCGGAAGCAGCGAAGAGGGGGATGCATGACCATTCTGGACAAAATTGTCGCCACCAAACAAAAGGAAGTCAGCCTGCTGCCAACAGAAGCGCCTGATGTCTCGAAAGTAAGGGCCAAGCTCGAAAAGAGGGGCGTGCGCAACTTTCTGCAAGCTCTGCGTCAACCCAGGAGAGGAGATGTTGCCCTGATAGCAGAAGTGAAGAAGGCGTCTCCATCCAAAGGGGTGATTTGCCCTGATTTTGACCCCGTTCGTGTGGCTAAAGCATATCAAACCGCCGGTGCGACCTGTTTATCGGTTCTGACGGATCAGGATTACTTTCAAGGCTCACTCGATTATTTGAAGCAAGTTCGTGAGGTGGTGGATCTTCCATTGCTTCGAAAGGATTTCATGATTGATGCGCGGCAGATTGAAGAAGCGGTCGATCATGGGGCGGACGCCATTTTATTGATTGCCGCGATCCTGGACGATGCGCAATTAAGTCACTTACATCAATTTGCATTGGAGGCCGGTTTGACGGCGTTGGTTGAAGTGCATGACGAAGAAGAACTTCGACGTGTCATGGACATAGGAGCCGTCCTGGTGGGGGTGAACAATCGGAATCTCAAAGACTTTTCAGTCCATCTGGAAACCACGCATCGACTTGCTGAGATCTGGCGGCAGTCCGGTCGGCCAGAGGGAGCCTTATTGGTTGCCGAGAGTGGCATTTACACACGGGAAGACGTTCAGACTGTCACGAAGGGAGGTGCCGGAGCTATACTGGTAGGGGAATCATTGATGCGTGACACTTCGCTGATTGGCCAGAAAGTGGAAGAATTGTTAGGATAAACATTATTGAGTTACCTTGGGTATATTCCTTAAGGTGAGTTCGCGAATCTTATGAAATTAGAAACACTATGCTTACACGGCGGGCACACGCCCGATATCGCAACCAACGCTCGTGCCGTTCCGGTTTACCGGAGCAGTTCCTTTGTGTTCAAGGACACCGAGCATGCTGCCAATCTTTTTGCCCTGAAAGAACTGGGTAATATCTATTCCCGCATCATGAATCCAACTCAGGATGTGTTGGAACAGCGGGTGGCGGCGTTGGATAACGGCGCGGCAGCTCTGGCTCTTTCCTCGGGAACGAGCGCCATTTTTTATACCGTCATCAATCTGTGTCAGGCAGGGGATGAAATCGTTTCCGCCAACAATCTGTATGGTGGAACCTTCACGCAGTTCAACGACATCCTGCCCCAGTTCAACATCAAAACCAATTTCGTGGATTCCAATGATCCGGAGAATTTCGCCAAGGCGATTACTCCGAAGACCAAGATGTTGTTCTGCGAAACGGTGAGTAATCCGGGACTGGACGTTGCCGATATCGAGGCCATCGCCAAGATCGCTCATGATCACGGATTGCCGTTGGTGGTGGATGCAACGTTTTCAACCCCTTATCTGCAGCGTCCGATTGATCACGGTGCGGACATCGTGATTCATTCACTGACCAAGTGGTTGGGAGGGCATGGAACCGGGATTGGTGGTATCGTTGTGGATGCAGGCAAGTTTGATTGGAAGTCCGACAAGTTTCCTTTGATGAACGAGCCCGAGGCCAGTTATCACGGTGTGCGTTGGGCGCATGACCTGGGTGATCTCAGTCCGATCGCTTTCATTCTGCGCATGCGGGTAGTGCCGTTGCGCAATCTGGGGGCCTGCATCACGCCGGATAACGCCTGGATGTTCCTGCAAGGCATCGAGACATTGCCGCTGCGCATGGATCGCCACTGTGACAACGCACTCGCTCTGGCAAAACATTTGCAATCTCATCCCGGTGTCGATTGGGTGCGCTATCCATCGCTTGAGGGTGACAAGAACAAGCCGCTTGCCGACAAGTATCTGGGTGGCAAAGGTGGTTCGATGGTGGTGTTCGGTATCAAAGGTGGTAAGGAGGCTGGAAGCAAGTTCATCGAAAGTCTGAAACTGTTTTCCCATCTCGCCAACGTGGGTGATGCCAAGAGTCTTGCGATTCATCCATCGACGACGACGCATTCCCAATTGTCCGCTGAAGCACAACAAGCCGGAGGTATCACCCCTGAATTGATTCGTTTGTCAGTTGGTCTGGAACATATCGATGACATCATTGCCGATGTTGATCAAGCCATCCAGTCCTCCACCGGGGCGTAAGATGAGGCTTTAATATTTTGCACGGCAAGGCATCCCCTGGAGATTGGTTCCTCGGGATGCCGTTGCTTTTGGTTATCAAAGGATGAGGAACTTGATCGCGAAATCTGTCGAGGATTGATCGTGGGGACGATCGGACATGTATAGGTGATTTTGTATATCCGGTATGGAAAAAACGGAAACCCAATATATTCGAATCAGTAAAGAGGCTGATCCCTTCGCTCTCTACCGTGGGGGTGTTCTGGAGAATGTGCAGGTGGCTTATGAAACATACGGTTGCCTGAATGAAGCCAAAGACAATGCGATCCTCGTCTTTCACGCCTTGTCCGGGAGTCAGCATGCCTCCGGGTTGAATCAGCATGTGGAAGCGGCGGGGCCGGAGGGGCGTTATTGGACCGATGATTGTTATGCGGGGTGGTGGTCGGATTTTATCGGCCCGGGGAAGGCGCTGAACACGGATCAGTTTTTTGTGATTTGTGCCAACTATCTCGGTGGCTGTTATGGGACGACCGGGCCTTCTTCTGTCAATCCTGCCACCGGCAATCCTTATGGATCGCAGTTTCCGAGCATTGCGATTCGAGACATCGCTGATTCTCAAGTGCGGTTGTTGGACGCATTGGGAATCGAGTGTGTTCATGCGGTGGTGGGAGGTTCCATGGGGGGGATGGCGTGTTTGAGCTTTGCGACCCGGTATCCGGACCGCGCGCGAGTGGTCATTCCCATGGCAACCAGCTTGTACGCCACAACGCTGCACCGCATTCACAATTTCGAGCAGATCTACGCGATTGAGGCAGATCCTCTATTTGAAGGGGGGGACTATTATGACGGGCAATACCCCGAGCAGGGGCTCGCTTTGGCCCGGATGATTGCTCATAAGACCTACGTGTCCCTCTACACCATGGAAGACCGTGCGCGCGATGAGATCGTTCAACCGTCCAGTGGATTCAAACAATATCAATTCAGCCATCCCATCGAGTCCTACCTGTTGCATCAAGGCACCAAATTCGTGCGACGATTTGATGCGAACACTTACATACGATTGTGTGAAGCCTGGTTACGGTTTGATTTGTTGAAGGAAGCGGGGGAAGAGGATTTTGAATCCTTGTTCAAACCTTGTGCACATCAGAAGTACATGATCTTCAGTGTGGATTC
>CAYPZD010000070.1:0-20963 GCA_964415055.1 uncultured Verrucomicrobiota bacterium
TGATCACCCTAACTTCTCACTCAACTTGGGCCAGAAAGTCGACGGCCGGCAGAGCCAATTCCTTTCAAATTCGAAAATTTCCCGGAGCCTTTTTCGGTGTGACCGATTTTGAGAAATTCTGGCGGCGACGCAACATTTCCTATGGTGACGGGATTCGTCTTCAGGAGCGGGCGACTCTCGCCCAAAGTATCGGCATGGAGACCGATTTCTGGGGAGGCATGGCCACTTCACGCTATGGAAAATCGCCGCCCAATGTGCGTTTGTTCGGGGAGACCCCCGGCAGTTTCCCTGCCAAAAACTGGGTGGTGGAACATGGACGTTCTTTGATGGATCACGACCTGGACAGCGCCCGGGCAGTCTGCATTCTGGCGGCGGGATTGGCCGAGGTCCTTTTTCCCCACAGTACCGCTCTGGACGAAGAGGTGAAACTGGATGGAATCAAATACAGGGTCGTGGGCGTCCTGGAGAAAAAAGGGCAGATGCTGGGGGGAAACCAGGACAACTATGCCATCATTCCGCTGACTACCGGCTTGAACCGATACGGAGCGCGGTGGCGGAGTCTTTCCATTTTGGTACAGGCGCCCAGTCGCGAATCTTTCGAAGACACGCGCGAGGAAGTCCGTGGCATCCTCCGGACAGTTCGCAAGGTGGCTCCGGGAGACGAGGATGATTTTGAAATTTTTTCCAACGACTCACTGGTGAAACAATTTCAGGCATTTACCCTGGCGGTGCGTGTTGGGATGGCTTTGATCAGTTCGATTTCCCTCCTGGCAGCCGGGATCGGGATCATGAACATCATGCTGGTTTCCGTAACGGAACGCACACGAGAGATCGGTGTCCGGCGTGCCATCGGGGCGAAAAAGCGAAACATCATGACACAGTTCATCGTCGAGGCCATCGTGCTCTGTGAAGTCGGTGGTGTACTCGGTGTTTTATTGGGTATTCTGGGGGGCAACGGTGTTGCTTACGCGCTTGAAATGCCAGTCGTTATACCTGTGGACTGGATTGTGTTTGGTCTGTTCATTTGTTCTGTGGTTGGGATTGCTTTTGGAACCTATCCAGCCATGAAAGCGGCGAATTTGGATCCGATTGAGTCCTTGCGTTATGAGTGAGCCGGTATTGACAGCTGATGTGGGACTATAATTCTAAAATCACTATGAAAGAACGGCTTCCAATTCGATTTGGCTGTGTGATTCAATCCAGTGAAAGGCGCCCTGGATTCTTGACCTGGTTGATCGCTGCCTTTGTGCTGATCGCCGCCGTTTGGTTGAGTCGGTATGTTTCTCCAACCTTGCTTCTCGGTTTAGTTGGTTTTGTTTTGTTGGTGTTTCTGCCTGCGCTTTGTGGTTCTTTTTTTGGTTGGTTTCTGGGCGATGTTCGAAACGAATGCAAACAATTTCACCACCATCGCAAGATAGAGCGATCACTTCGGTAGATCCTATGCTGCCGCGGGGCCGCGAGCGCGTAATGGTGTATGAAGACCTGTGGTGTTGTTCGGACTTCCGGTAGTGCGTGCCGTCCCTGGCGCGCTCCTTGGTGCTTTAAGACTCCTGTCAATTTTCGTTTTGGGAAGACAGTGGTTCTTATAGTCCTGAATTATTTTTGATCGTAACCAATGAAGATTGGGGGCCAGAAATCTCGGGGTTTTCCTTAGGATGGGATTATTGCTAAGGCAAGCCATAAGGGGCGCATCGAGACGATCCGATCTACCAGGCGAAAACGCAGGGGTTGAGATGGGGCGCATTTGTTGGTATGGGTTTTGAATGACTCCACACTTGAAATCCTTGCGTCATTTTATGGCCCCGAGCACTTGGTTCACGTTTCTTTCCCTTTGTTTCGCGTTCCCGATACTCGCCCAGAATGCATGGCCTGTCGAACGTCCGGACAATATTGACGAAACACGACCGATTGCTTCCGTAAAAAAAGTTTTTCTCGAAGAGATGACTTGGATGGAAGTGAGAGATTCCATTCAAAACGGAACCGACCGTATTCTTGTGCCTACCGGTGGTATTGAACAGAACGGGCCCTATCTGGCATTAGGGAAACACAACTATGTCCTTCAACGCACCATGGAAGCTCTTGCCAACCGGATGGGGAACACCCTCGTTACTCCGATCGTGCCGTTCGTGCCCGAGGGAGGTTTTGATCCGCCGAGTCATCATCTGCGGTATCCCGGCACCATCGGAGTGAGTGTGGAAACGTTTGAATCACTCCTGGAGGATATTGCCAAAAGTCTGAAGTCGCACGGATTCAAGACCATCATCTTTTTGGGGGATTCCGGTGACAATCAGGTTCCCATGAAAAATGTTGCGGAGCGTTTGGACAAGGAATGGGAAGGCGTCCGGGTGCTTTACGAACCTGAATATTATGGGGCGCGTCGATCACTGAGGCCATGGCTTGAAAATAAAGGTTTTGTGGAGGTGGACGATGGTTATCATGACAGTCTTCGTTACACCGCCATTCTGATGACGCTTGATCCGGAATTGGTTCGTTTTGTTCAGAGGAAAACGGCAAACAGAAACACCATCAATGGTATTTCTTTGGAGCCCAAAGAAAAGATCATTTCGTTGGGGTGGGACATCATTGATTTTGAGGTAACCCATACCCTGGAAGCACTCAAGAAACAATCCGTACTATCAGTGCGTGAATAGCGGTTATCCAACTAGGTTCAGAGGCCGGGGCTTAGCCTTAAACAGTTCTATTTGGCAGGTGTGAAAGGTGTGCCTTCAGGGAGCTTTCCGGTTGCCGGTCGCTGAAAGACGGCTCCGTAGTCGGTGAAGCCATCTAAAAATCCACCGTGTGAAAGAAAGAACTGCCCTTTTTCCAGCCCCATGAAGCGATCGAGGCGGTCTTCTTTGCCGGTTGGGTCATGACTGAATTTTGCGCTGGTCAATTCAGTCCATTTTCCGTTCGGTTCAGCGATCCATTGGTTTCCGTACAAGGCTTTGCGAACCAGATGTCCATTGCGCCCGACAAAGTTTTCGCTGAAACTGTATAAGCCTCGCATGTAAGCTCCTTCGCCCGGTGTGTCCCAGGAGGAAATCAACATCCACTGCAGGCTGTCCGGGTGAAAGTAGTATCCAGTAAAACGTGTATGGGTGTCGTCGGTTGGGGTGGCGGTGACCAGAAATTTTTGAGTGCTTCCGGTTTTCCATGGGTATTTCAGGTGGCTGTGTCCGCCGGTACCTTCATTGCTGAAGCGTCCGGTAAACACTCCGTCTCCTTTTTCAACCAGCCTCACACGATCCACTTCGTCGACTTTATTGGGATCGGTTGGTTCATTGCCCCGATCCCATACGCTGAAAATGATCCGCCGCTCCGTCGGGCTGTTTACCTGCATGCCGAAATAACCACGATGCCAACCGCAAGCCATGTAATAGGAATGCACGGGATCTTCCAAAGCTGTCATCTCACAGTAAAAAGCCGCTACCTTGGTGTTTTCATTTACCGGATAGACCAAATGAACTGATGCGGCATTGCGTCTGGGTTTCAGGTTGAAATGAGCTTTTTCAACAGCTTCTCCATCCAGTTCAAGGTGGATGATATCCAGAGCCGTGACAGCGGCATCTTGCGAGGGTATGCGTTTGAGTATGATGGGAAGATAGCCTGGTTCGGCTATTTCAAACGTCCCAAAAGTTACGTCGGTTTCCTTGTTGCTTTCAAGTTTCACTACCCGGCGCTTGTCCTCGGAACCGACCTGTAGTTTCAAGGCTATAGAACCCACATCCCTTCCGCGGACTTGCAATCGGACTTTCAATTTTCCAACTTTCTTGAAATTCCCGTACCACTGAATCTGAGTCGCATGATCTTTCCAGTTTACAACCCCGCCTTGTCTGGAAATGCGTGCACCCCCCATGTCTGGTTCGAGGTAGCCGGTTTCTGCCGGGATGATCAGTGATTCTGCCCAATGATTGGGGATGAGAAAAAAAAGGGCGAAAAACCCAATAGTGATGGATGATTTCATAGTGTGAGCTTGTAATGTCTTAATCACGTCCTCATCAACTAAGAAATGATATCTTTCAGAACATTTCCGTGCACATCGGTCAGCCGGACATTTCTGCCGGCATAAAGATAAGTGTGCTCTTCATGGTTGATGCCGAGTTGATGCAGCACGGTTGCCCAGAGGTCGTAGACATCGCAGGGTTTATCGGTGACGTGATAGCCGAATTCATCCGTTGCGCCGTAGATGGAACCGCCTTTGAATCCGCCCCCCGCCAGCCAGACACTGAATCCGAATGGATTATGATCCCGACCGTTGCTTCCCTGTGAAAAGGGGGTGCGACCAAACTCGCCGGCGAAAATGACGATGGTTTCATCGAGCAATCCGCGGCGTTTAAGATCCACCAACATGGCGGCAATGGGTTGGTCCACCTGATTGCCCATGGCTCCGTGGCCGCGTTCCAGGTCGCCGTGTTGATCCCACGGATTCGCCGCGCCGCCTGCTCCGATGTTCTCCGTCAGGCAACTCAACTCCACAAACCGAACCCCTCGTTCCACCAGTCGACGCGCCATCAGGCATTGCAGGGCGTAGGCCGCTTTTTGAGGGTGTGGGTCGTCCACTCCGTAGAGTTTTTTGGTGGCCTCGGTTTCGCCTTTCAAATCCACCAGCTCCGGAACGGCGGTTTGCATGCGGTAGGCGGTTTCATAATTGCGGATGGCGGCTTCGACTTGAGTCGAATGATTCGATTGTTTCAGGAAGGTTTGATCCAGAGTTTCAATGAAATTCAATCGCGTCTGTTGCTGTTTATCCACTTCTCTTGGGACGATGTTGGCCACGGCTTCCCTGGCGTCCACTTTCAGGATGGAGGCCTGATGATGTGCCGGGAGAAATCCGTTGCTAAACAATCCGACCCCGCCATGAGGGGGGACCGCACCGCCGCTTTGCAGGACCACGTAACCCGGCATGTTGTGATTCAGATTGCCCAGACCGTAATTGATCCAGGCCCCGGCGCTGGGGTGGCCGATGAAAGGGAATCCGGTGTGGAATGAAAAGTTGCCCTGGGCGTGTTCATTGAGCTTGCTGGTCATGGAGCGGATAACGGTCAAATCATCGGCGCACCAATCCTGGAGTTTTGGAAACATGGAGCTGATGTCGATGCCGCTTTGGCCACAACGTTTGAACTCGAAGGGGCAGGGGAAGATGTTCCCGTTGTTGTTGAATTGGGTGCGTTCGATATTGACCGGCATGGGTTTTCCGGCCAGGGACTTCAATTTCGGTTTTGGATCGAAGGTGTCAATGTGTGAAAAACCACCCGACATGTAGCATAGAATGACATTCTTGGCTTTGGCCTGGTAATGCGGTTTGGGCGCCATGGGGGCTGCATTCAATTCCCTTGATCGCAAAGCTGAAAAAGCCATCAGGCCGAAGCCGGAGGAACACTTTGCTAACATGCTGCGGCGCGAGATCATGGGGTTGGGTAAATGGTTATCGGACATAAATGAACTCCTTCAAATTGAAAATGGCGTGAGACAGGTCGGCCCATGCATGGCTTAAACCTTGCTTGCTCCTGATGTTTTCGAGTTGCGCCCTGGTCGTGGCGATTTGTGATATCCATCGATTTCGTTTGGATAACTCCGCTTCATTCAAGGCCGCCAGTAATTCCTTTTGTGAAACAAAATTCGGATCTCCATCGAATGAGGCCCTGATTTCTTCAGAAGACAAAGCGCGATCGTAAAACCGGGCTTTTGCGATTTGGCCCTTCAACAATCGATTGCCGCTGGGTGAACCATGTCGGTTTCCGAAAAGCAAATGACCATTGTTCGCGCCAAACGTGATCGGACCGTCGCTGCGGTATGGCTTGCCGTATTGGACTCCATTTCTGTAGGCGGTGATCGTTCCATCAACTTGATACCTCAGTGCAACGTGCACCCATTCTTTCTGAGCGTCGGTTTCAACTTCGCCACGCAGGTCTTGTGTGCGTGCAAAGACGTTGCTTCCTGCCAACCATTTTTTGGATGCCTGTTCACCATAGACAATCGCATCGAATATCGTGCCCGATTGATCTTGCAGCGACATCACGCCACCGCCCCTTTGGTTGAGATCGTCCAGTTGCACCCAGGCTTCCATGGTCTTTTCTTTGATATCCTTGGGAAGTGGTTTTGATCGAGCATAACTTCCTCTCCCATTTAACTTCAGCGCGCCGCCTTCCAATTTGGCTTCTCCTAGCAATTCCAAATCCAAGGATCCGACTTCATCCTCCAATCCGGCGGAAAAGGTCCAACTGGCCAGTGGTGTCGGACCCGATACGGCAGCTTTGAGTTGGTCTTGATCTCTGCTCTGCTTGACTCGGTTTCGAGCAGTCTCTTCCAATTGGTTTAGTGCCGATTCGACTTCCATGACCCGTTCGCTTAAGGTCTGCACTTTTGCGGCTGTACTTTCCTTCAGGTCATGCATCGTTTTCAGAAACTGCTCCGCCTGGATCGTTTCTGTGAGGCTCGGGTAGCGGCCCAAAGCTTGAAGAAAGAGGGATTGAATCTGGTGTCTCACGCTTTGCGCATTTGAGAGATCTTTCTCAGTCAACTGCGCTACCCACTGTTCAGCGCAATCAATGACAAACGGATCATTCAACATGCTCAAGGATTGTCCAGGCACGTTGGTGGCGTCCCGGCGACCTCGCGTGCTGGCAGGTACCGGCGCATCGAACAAGGTCAGAAAGGGATCCAGATCGTTTCGCTTGACCCGGAGGTAAACACTGCGCCTCGGAGAGTTGCCGTTGACCGGGGAACCATACATGGTGTCCAGATCCAGTTTGCCGGACACGGCGAGCAGACTGTCCCGAATCGCTTCCGCTTCCAATCGTCGAACCGAATAATGCGACCATAGCTGATTGTCTGGATCGCTGGCCGCAGCCAGATCCGATGTGTCACTGGACCGTTTCCACGTTTCCGAAGTGACCAGAAACCGGATTATGTTCTTGATCGACCATCCGTTGTTTTTGAAATGACCAGCCAGATAATCCAGTAGTTCCGGGTGTGTCGGAGGCAGGCCGAGTTTGCCAAAATTATCCGGTGTGGCGACGATGCCTTTCCCAAAGAGGTGATGCCAGATGCGATTGACGATGACTCGTGTGGTCAGTGGGTTGTCATCACGCAGCATGTCCTGGGCGAGTTCCAGACGACCGCTCGATTTTGTTTGATAAGGTTCGTTGTCCAGGAATTCCAGGAATCGTCGAGGCACCACATCCAAAGGTTTCTTGTGATCGCCCCGATCAAACAGGACCTGGTCGAAACCTTCCGTTTCGAATTGGCCCGGAGAACGCATGGGCGTGGCCAAATGTTCTTCAAATCGGCGCCATCTTTCCAATTTTTTGGCGAGAGAAGTTCCTGCCTGAGCCTGGTTGGTAAGAATCTTTGATTTCAATATCGCATCCAGAAAAACCGCTTGAGCATTCGTGAGGTGTTTGTTTTTCCATGCAGTCAATGATTTGAAGATCGACTTTCGGTAAATAGCCAGGAGTGCACTTTGGCTTTCTGGTAAATCAACCTTCGTTTCGGCCAGGATCGGTTGGAATGTTTCAGCAGCAACCCGGTTGTTGAAAGGAGTGTTCGAGGGAACGATGACAGCGTTTCGGATCCCGAACCAGGACCGCGTTTGGTTCAGTCTGGCGAGAACTGGTTGATCGGCTGCAGTGGTGACTTCAATGTGGATCTGGTCTCCCTTCCAGTAATCGAGCGGAAACTTCCTCCAATGCCAGCGTGATCCATTCATACGTTCCACCGGATAAACCGTTCCATCACGCGGGTAGTTTTGAACCGCATAGCGCGCCAAGGCATTTCCGTCCCCGTTAACCAACAGCCAGAGGTCGTAAGGTTGATCGAGTTGGATTCTCGGTGAATGCAACAAGCCTCGATCCTTGGTGGACATCAAATGAGAATAGGTGCCGGAAGGAAGAATATTTTGAACAATGGATTTTCCTTCGGGAGCCAGGGTCCAGGTTCCGGAATGAGCAGGTCGTGTTGCGGATGGACCTTCTGCAAACCATTTTGAGGCATCCGAATGATCAGCAAGATTCCAGTCATGAACACGCTTGGTTGTTTCGGCTCCGTTGGCTTGTTCCAGTAGTGCTTTCCACGCTTCCAGGACTTCCTTGCGATCTGTCTCAATGGCGGACAAGGGCCATAGCACATCGCCTTTTTTGGATTGCTTCAGTGCTTCCATCAACACGTCTGAATCTGGATTCAGTTGCTCTGTCTCAATCATCCATGTCGCAATGAGTTCCTCTTTGATGGATGCCTTCAGCGCTTTCATCTTAACGCGTAGATCCGCTTCCGAAGTGGGGGGAACGTTGACCTGGATCATGGCAGGCCGGCCGGAGGCCATGATCCCGTACCATGCGTAGAAATCCTTTTGACTGATGGGTTCGAATTTGTGGTCGTGACATCGTGCGCAGGAAACCGTGATGCCTTGAAAGGCTTTGGAGACGACGTTGATCTGATCGTCGGTGAAACGTACTTGCTCATCCAGCGCATCGGTTGGAGCAAAACCATGAAAGACCATGCGTAATTGAGCCGTGCCGATGGCCGATTCGTTTAATCCCAATGTTTCATTAATGCGAGGGTTTGGGATGAGATCACCTGCCAAATGTTCCAGCAACAGCTGATCGTAGGGCACGTCATTATTTAAAGAGCGGATCAAATAGTCACGATAAAGCCATGCGTTCGGAATCATCGGATCCCCCTCGCTACCGTGAGATTCGGCGTAACGCACCCAATCCATCCAATGCCTTGCCCAACGTTCTCCAAACTGAGGTGAATTCAAAAATGTATCCACCCAGTCTACATAGGCGTTAGGGCGTTGATCCGCCAGAAATGTTTCGATTTCCTCCGGACTGGGGGGGAGTCCCCGGAGTATCAGGCTCAAACGGCGAATGAGTGTTTCTCCACCCGCTTCTTCTGAAGGTTCCAGTCCTGTTGCCTCCAATTTGTCTGCGATGAAGGCGTCCACTGGGTGCTTGCGCCGTGTGGCGTCGGGTGGGTAGGGGGCGTCAACTGTCTTGATCGGTTGGAAACTCCACCACTGTTTACGCCGTTCCATCACGGCCTCCCAATTTGTGTCCGTTTCCAATTCTTCTTCCGAAGGTGGATGGTCTCTTGGATCCACGGCTCCCTTGGCTATCCATGTCTCGAAATCAGCGATAACCGAGGCTTCCAGCTTCGCACCCGATTTTGGCATCTGCAAATCTTCAGAGGTCTGGTGGATGGCCTGTATCAGGAGACTGTCTCCCGGCTGGCCGGGAACGATAACCGGCCCGGAATCGCCGCCCCGCCGCAAGGCCTCCCGATGATCGAGAGCCAAGCCCCCTTTCTGAGGCCCCTTGGATTGATGGCATTCATAACAATCCTGAGCCAGGATGGGGCGAATACGCGACTCAAAAAATTCAATGTCCGAGGCCTTTTGCGCCGCCGATACAGGAAAAGAACCTGCGAGCGACAAGGCTAAGCTGCAGATCCATAAAAGGATCGAGTTCAATGGTAAATTGTTTAGCATGGGATTAACCTCGACACTACCATGAGTGGTGCGAGTCGACAATCCTTGAACATGCTCACACTTCAATTGTCTTATTCAACGTGAGGAAGTGCAGCCATTTTCGAGTGACCGGGCGTTGGTAAATTCTTTGAAGTGCCTGGGCGTAGAGTTCCAATTGCACCTGGTAATGGTTGAGGCGGGTTGAGACGGCTTCTTCCTGGATGCTGTCGGTTTTGTAGTCGAGGATTTGGATGGATTCCTTGTCGAGGATACACAAGTCCACAATCCCTTGGACGACAACAAAATCTTCGCTTGTTTCAGAGACATCATCCGGCGAAAGACCGATGGCTGCGAGTTCGCTGAGTTTGAAACGAGCCGTGAAGGGCATCTCTCGTTGGACGCTGTCGGCATGATCCAGAATAGTTTTGCCTGCACTCCCGTTCCAGAATTGATGAATCGCTTCAAGGTCCAGGGCGTCCGTAGCGCGAGGGTCGAGGTTGTTGGAAGCGATCATGTCTTCCCGTTGTTGTTCGAGGTGTTCCAGGGACATATCCGGCTGCAGGGCCACCCACTGTAGGAAATGGTGGTGCAAGGTGCCGCGTTCGCTGGCGGAAAGTTTGCCGGGTTGCTGTGGTGAACGGCCCGTTGTTGCTTTGGCTTCCTGGAAAAACCAGGAGGCGGATTCGTCCGCGGTGCTTTCATCCCGGTGACGCCGCAACATGGTGACGGTGGCCTTGGCCGGGTGCTGCGTGGCGCCCTGGTGCGGGTAGCTCCAACTGGCCAGCTGCTGCCAATGTGGCAGTCGCTTGCCGGAGACAGCTGGGCGATCGGTCTGATCCGACTGATCGGACTGATCCGACCGATCATCCGCCAAGAGCACTTGCCACTGCATGTGCTTTGTCGCTCCGGAGGGTTCGCTCCACCACTCTGGGTGGTCGAGGTGTTGGCAGAGCCAGGGGAACAGCCAGTCCATGGCGCATCGTGTGCTGGAGGGCGCGTCGGATGCTGTGTCACTGAGGGAGCGTTCGGTCCATTTTTGCATGCGGTTTTCGGAGGCGGTTCCCGCCAGGATCAGGTGGTCTCTGGCACGGGTGAAAGCCACGTAGAGCAGGCGCATTTCTTCTCGCAGGCTTTCTGCTTTTCGTTTGCGTCGTCCGATCCACAAGGGAAGGCTGGGGTATCGCGGTTTGGCTCCGGGTGGTTGGATCATGCCAGCCACTCCGAGAGATTCATCCAGCAACCATGTCTGTTGGATGTCCTGGAAGTTGAATGTTCCGGCTAGTCCCGCCACCGCAACCACGGGAAATTCCAGACCTTTGCTTTTGTGGATACTCATCAGGCTGACCGCCTGCCCTTCTTCGCCGGCGCCCGGATCGAACTCGGCTTCGAGATTGCGTTTGTTCTCCAGATACTGAAGGAAGCGGTTCAATCCTTGCTGCTGGTATTGATCAAACTGCCGTGCCAGTTGGATCAACTGCTTGACGTGTGTGATGGCTTCGAGGTGGTTCTCCGTGGATGCGAGATGTTCCAGATAAAAGGTGTCGTTGAGAATCGTCTCAAGCCGTCTGCTCAAATTCAAATGACGGCCGCTTTGCCGCCAACGATGAAATCGTTCGAGGAATTGTTTGGATTTTTCTCTGGCGGATCTGGCGTGTGGATTGTCAGAGAGGTGGTCCGGCAGGATATTATCTGGGGTTTCCCGAACAAATTGATGGAGTGCGCTCCAGTAACTGCCTCGACGTGTTCCAATGCGAATCAGGGACAGTTCGTTGTCATTCAATGCCACCAACGGTGATCGGAGCACGGCTATCAAGGGGATGTCCTGTCGCGGGTTGTCCAGCAAGGTGAGCAGGGATACCAGGTCGGTGATCTCGGTTCGTTCCAACATCCCGCTGCGGGGAACGGACAGGGGAACTCCCAGTTGACCGAACACGCGTGCATAGGTGTCCGCTCTCGACCGAACAGATCGGATCAGGATGGCCATATCTTTCCACTCAACCGGGCGGAAGGTGTCCCGATCATGATCATAGACCGGGTGTTGATCTTCTTTGAGTTGCAGCAAACGCAACGCAATCATCCTCGCTTCCTGTTCTGTTTCGGTTATGGGGACTTCGGCGTCGTCGGAGGATGCTTCGTCCGGTTTGACCGTCATGATCATCCGGCATTCCACTGAAGAAAGTTCCTGGTTTGCCAGCTTTGATCTGTTGTCGGGATCTCCGAATTGCAGGTGGGCATTTCTATCGTAGGCGATACCTTCTTCGTCGGCCCCCATCAAATGGGAAAAGAAGGCGTTGACGAAATTGAGAATACCCGGGCGACTTCGAAAGTTGTCCTGCAGGTACACCACCTGGCATGGTTCTGATTCTTTCGGTGTCTGCCAGTCGCGTTCGTAATCGATGAAAAACCGTGGATTGGCCAGGCGAAATCCATAGATGCTCTGTTTCACGTCACCGACCAGGAAGCGGTTGGCGTGAGGGCCCTCTCCTGCGATGGCGGTCAGGATGCAGTCCTGTGCGGCGTTGATGTCCTGGTATTCGTCGACGTAAACTTGTTTGTATTGCTCATGGATACTCCGGGCGAGCTCGGTGGGATGGCCTTCTTTGCGATCCCAAAGCAGATCGAGCGTGAACTGTTCCAGATCGGAAAAATCCAGGCCGCCTCGCTCGCGTTTTTTGGAAGCGAATGTTGCGGTGAATTCCCGGGTCAACTCCAGCAGAACAAGGGTTCGGTTTCGGAACCATTTCCAGTCCTCTTCCAACGGATCATGCGCGCCTTCTTCATCCCGGCAAAGTGTGGCGAGGAAGGCCGCATCATCGAGCATGCGTTTGATCGGTTCCCGGTGCTTCGTCTTGCAGCGTGGAGGCCAGCATTCCTTTTGATCGCGATCAGCCACTGCGCGGATGGCTCGCTCAACAGCTTCGGTGGAGGGTGTTCCTTGCAGGCAGGGAAGCATGCGTTCAAGGCACGCCTTGGCGTTGGTGTTCTCTTCGGGGAGAGATTGCAGCAAAGGAACCCATTGTTGCATCCAATCCAGCGATTCGTTCAGGAAACAGGTTTTCCATTGATCGGGCGTTTCCTGAATCAGCAGGCGAATTTGCTCATCGAGCCAGAACTGCGGCGCCACCATGGCCTGGCTGAATCGATGAAGTTTGATGATCCATTCCCGCAGGCCCCGGTCCCACCCGTTTTCAAATTCGGTGACGAAGCGTCGAACCGATTCATCGAGCGGCTCCTTGCCTTCGTAATGATGCTCGAGCAGTTCATCCAGTGTCTGTTCTTCCAGGAACGCAATTTCTTCTGGCTCCAATACGCGTGCCTGGGGATCCAGTTCCAGTGAGTGAAAGTGTTGGCGGATGAGATTGAAGCAAAAAGAGTGCAGGGTCCCAATGGATGCTGCGTCGATGTGCGCCAGTTTTTCCTGAAGATCGGGGTTTTGCGGATCATGCAATAAAGCTTCTTCCAGCCGTTGAGCGATGCGTCCCCGCATCTCGCTGGCAGCTGCTTCGGTGAAGGTAACCATCAGGATTTCCAACAAAGAAACACTATCGTCTGAATCCAACAACTGCCGCATGCATCGGTCGATGAGCGTGCGCGTCTTTCCCGTTCCGGCACCGGCTACGACCAGAACGTTTCCTTTTGCCTCAATGGCTTGCTGTTGAGCGGCGGTGTGTTTCATGACTCCTGCTTGGGGGCTTCTCCATAGGAGGCTTTTTCAAGATTGCGCCATGCTTGTGTCCAGGGATCGATACGGCACACGGTGGCGAAGTCGCATCGTTCACAGGGTGTTTCGTTCCTATGGAGAAACGGTTCGGCGGAGATGTCGCCGTTCAGAATGCGATCACCAAACCCGCTCAGCAACTGTGCGGCATGCTCCATGAAATGTTCGAACTTCGCCGGAGGCATGACATGCCAATGCGTCTTGCGGGGGGAGCCGTCCTTGTTGAGTTGGTATTGAAATTGATCGCCAGTCGAAGCGCCTTCGCGTTGATCCATCCATGGCAGGGCGTCCAGGTTGAAACATCCCACGTGTTGATAGGCTTTTCGGACGGCATCTTCCGCCACGTTTTCATTGAGTGCGTCCTGACGGGAACTCTTGCCTTCATAACGCGCTCTCAGTGTGGTGAAAAACGCGCCGACAGCCTGGACGCTTTCAACGTCGAATGCCTTCGCCATGCCCGGATGACGCAGGACGTTGAGGTAAACGGGTAACTGTAACTGAATGCCGTTCCAGGATAGTGTGGCATCCGGTTTCTTTTTTCCGGATTTATAATCCACCACGATGCCCATGACCGAACCGTCCTTCAAGGGCAGCAGGTCCACTCGATCGATGATGCCGTTGAAGACCATTTTGGCGTTATCGGAGAGGTTTAATTCCCAGGCTGGGAGTTTGGGTTCCTTTCCTCCAAATGCGACTTCGACACCGCTTGGTTCGAAGGCGTATTGTTTCATCCAGTCCACCACTACACCGATGAACGTCTCCAACCCATGCCCCAGAGCTGTTGCTGTGATCCGGTTCACGGGTTTGTCTTCCATCAGGCCATCGTGAAAAATCGCCATGGTCTGACGCACGATCTGGGACATGAGTTCGCGGGCCTGGTTCGAGGTTAAATCATGCCAGGTGAGGCCTTCCTCCTTGACCGCCAGATGAAACGACTCCAAGGCGGCATGTTGAAAACTGCCGAGACGTCTGGCGTCCAGTTCAAACGCCATGCGTTCCTCCGCTTTCAGACCGGATTGAACAAAATATCTGAACGGACATTCCGCGAAGGCTTCGATGCGGCTGACAGAGGTGCGCAGTACGGGGGATTCGGGCGTGTCCGAATACAGTGTTCGCGCGATGATGGCATCCAGTTCAGGAGCCTGATCGGTGTTGCTTTCCTTGCTGACAAACGCGACGGATTGTTCGTTTTTCAACAGGGGGAGAATGCTCTGGATATCTTTACCGGATGATCCGTTTTTCCATGTCCAAAACTCGGGAGAAAGCAACAGTTCGCGTTCGTGCAATGTTTCGTCCAGAGGGATGGTTTCGTTGAATGACGCGGTTTCAAGGTTTGGAAACAGGCGTTTTACGTGTTGGATCAAAGCGGAAGGTAACAGTGCTTGTCCATCTTCTCCGTTAAGTGCATAGGACAGCGATAGCCATTCGGTGGATCGTGTGCAGCCTATGTATCCCAGGAAACGTTCGGTGGCCAATTGTGTCCGGTAACGGTTGCCGATCGAAACGCCTTCCTCTTCCAAACGTAATCGTTCGCGTTCATCAAGAATCAAAGGGACGGATGGTTTGGCTGGAAAAATGGATTCGTTCAATCCCAGCAAAAAGGTGGCTTTCAGGTCCGGGTTGCGCGATCGGTCAATGGCTCCGACCAATACCTGGTCAATCGCGGGCGGGAGCACACCAACCGTCAGGTGGTTCAATCCCGCTTCAAGGATTGGAATCCATTCCCGGATCGGCAGCGGTGTTTCCGCAAAAGCCAGTTCGATGTTGCTTAACCAGGTTTCCAGCGATTCCAGTACACGCATATGAAATCCGGTATGCATGGACAGGGTCGATGTTTCGTCGGTATCGGTATCCCAGTTTTGCAAGATGGATTCCACACCATGCGCTTTCCACAAAGCCCGGCAGGCGTTTGCCAACTGGAGTCCGTTCCATGGGCGCAGGTTGCCGAGTGAGTGGCTTTTGGACGGAAGCCCCAGGAAACGTTTGATGGGGAGCAGTAGTTTTTCCCGGATCGGTTCAAATCGTTCGACGAGTTTGTCCGGCCCTTTGAGGGGTTGCCACCAACGTGTGCCTCTCCAACCGCGTTCTATCGAGGCGTTTTCAAGATCGTCGATGGCATCGGTGGGCAAGGGGGTGAATCCTGATTTCAAATAGGCAAACCAATCTTCATGTGCCCAGCCGTAGGCCGGTAATCGTATGGCGCTCCGGGTGAGTTCAATGAGCGGATGGTGCGCAATCGATTCTCGCCGATCAATAAAACAGGGGATGTCGTAACGATCAAAAACATGCCGTACGACTTCCTGGTAATGCGGCAAGGAACGCACTAGGACGGCCATTTGATGAAATCGCATTCCTCCATCCCGAACGTGTTTCAAAATGTTGCGTGCTGCATGGATGGCCTCGGCTTCCCGGCTCTGGCAGGCGGTGATGTTGATGGATTGTTTTTGCGGGGCCTGGTTCGATTCGTCGAGTCCCAGTTGAAGTTGGTCGCCCGACTGCGGTTTGGGTGAACCATTGCCTTCGAAGGGAGCCGGTCGGGTCCAGTTTTCTTCAAGGTAACCCAGCATGAGGTCCGATGTAAAACGTCCGTATTGTGGCGTGCGTTTCAGGACGGTTCGTTTTAATACGACTTCATCCAGCGATGCAAAGTCATGAAGGCAGTGCCGGAGTGTCTGGTGCGTGGGGAGCCAGATGGAAAAGACTTCGCGTTGTTGATCCGGAAATGAATCCGCGCAAAAGGCCAGTGTTGTTTTTTTGCTCAATGGAGCGAGGAGTGTCAGGAGCTGACGTTCCTGTGGCGTCAATGCGGCGAAACCATCCATCCAAAGCCCGCCCAGCCAGAAAGGTATGGATGCATGATTTGAGCGACCCAGGGTGCGCAGCGCGTCGGCGGCCATGTCGAGCAGGCAATCGGGATCGTGCAATTGTTTGTTGTCGATCCAGGATTGATAGTCTTGGTAAAGCAGGGCGATGTCGTGCAGTTTGTACCGGATGCGGGTGGGCAGATGTTCGGATTCGGCCAGTTCAAGAAGGCGCGTGGGAGATGTGCGGTTTTGCTGGAATTCTCGAATCACCCGGCTCAGTTCCTGTGCCAGTCCAGGTAATTTGGCGGCTGCATGAAAGAGTCTCAGTTGACCTCTGATCTGATTCAGCAAGGCGCGCATGACCATGATCCGGCCTTCTTCGGATAGCAAACCGCGCGCGCCCATTCCGCATTCGGAGAGAATGAACTCGGCCAGTCGGTCGAAGGACAGGATTTGCAATCGACTGTAACCATGCAGGTCGGGATCGCTCAGCAGAGCATGCTCCATCTGGAAAGTGGCCTGTTTGGGGGCGAGGAGGAGCAGGGGGGCTCCATCCGGTCTTTGTTTGAGCTCCTTCCGGATGGCGTTCAGGCATGCATGGGTCTTGCCGCTGCCGGCGGGACCGATCAGCAGTTCGACGATGCTTTTGTTGCCTGGATGCGACATGCCTTCCGTAGCTTTCGACAATGATTATGGGTTCCCTGACATTTCCAGGCAGACCAATCGTTCGGGACTGCGTGCCAGAAACATTCCGTTCGAAAAAGCAGGAAACGCACGCACGCCTGAAGGAAGGATTTGTCTGCGACTCAGGGTTTGGAAGGCATCGGGTGAAGCTTCGATGAGGATCAATTCACCTGATTCCATCATGAGCAACAGTTGATCATTGATGCAAATCACCGATCCTGCTCCCAGGTTGTCTTCGCTCCATTGAACCTTTCCGGTGGCGGCTTCGATGCAGCGGAATTCAGGGCCGTATTCCTGGCGGCCATGGAATCCATAGAGGTATCCCTGATGGTAAACACAGGTGGCATAGTGGTTGGATATTTTATCGTCCCCCGACCAAACGCGATTGAGCGAATTCCCCTCGCGTTTGACCAACACAGCACCCGCACCATAGCTGGCGGAGACAAACACGCCTTCGGAGAGAATTAGTGGAGTGGCCGCGTTGACCGATGCATTCATGGAGGAACGCCATGGCAAAGAGGCCAGGATTTGGCCTGAGGCTGGTTCCATGGTGTAAAGTTTTTCGCGCGTCCAGATCCATAAGGCGGGATTGTTGTTTTTATTGTCCAGAACGGGGGATGCATAGCCGGCTTCATCAGATGTTGCTTTCCACACAAGCTTGCCGGTGTTGCGATCCAATGCAACCACCCCCGAGCCGTCCTGTCCCCCGATGATGAAGACGACCACATCACCTGCAGCCAGCGGAGACGGGGCCATGCCAAAGAATCCTTTACCACTTTTCCAAGTGGATTTGGCGTCCACCTCCCATCGCTTTGTTCCGGAGTTTTTCTCGACAGCCGAGAGCATGCCATCGGCGCTCATGAGAAAGATGGAATCACCATCCACGCAAGGAGTGGCTCGTGGGCCGTTGTCGAAACCAAAGTCATCCCGGTATTGGGTTGGGTGTTGATAACGCCAGTTTCTTTCGCCTGACTGGAGGTCGATGCTATCCAGGGCGCTTTGGGCTCCAAGGCGGTGGTAAAGAAAAACTGTATTATCGGAAATGACCGGTCCGCTGAAACCGCTTCCGACTTTTTGTTCCCATTGTTTTTTGGGCGGCTGGGTTTTCCAGTTGCTTCGAATGGTTTCGTTGGAGGCAGCACCGTTTCGGTTTGGGCCAAGGAACTGGGGCCATTCACCGCCCTGACAAAATGTTGTGACGGCGCATGCCAGCAGGCTTGTGGTCAGCAAAATGGTATGGGATACGGTGCGCATGGGGTGATTATGGGGGATTTGGATTTCCCCTTGCAAGAGCAGAGGGGAGGGATAAGGAGGGTTGTTTGAATAGAGCTGAAAGGTCTGTCGTCCAAATCGCATCAATATCCGGGGTTCCAATTGAAACAAACTGAACAGAATCATTGTAACATTAACGATTCATCCATTCATTATGAAACAAATCAATATCTTGAAGGCAACTTTATGTGTTGCGTTGGCTGGCATCTTTGCCATGGGCACAACAGGCTGTGTGGTGAGTTTGGGGAACAAGGGAACTCCTCGCCATTCTGAAGAAACTACCCTCGGCCAGGAACTGATCGACCTGAAGGCAGCGAGAGATTCCGGGGCGTTGACGCCCGATGAGTATGAATACGAACGGCGACGTTTGTTGGATCATCGTGATTGATGGGTGCTGCAGGTAGATCGGACCGTCCCCGGTCCGTCCCCGCTAGCGACAGCTACGCGGATTGTGGTGTGTTGGATGCAGTCGGGTTATCCTTTGGGTGATGATATGCAGGGTAAAGAACCCACAAGGGTTGCGCGCCGTGGATCCCGATGATATCGGGACTCTACCTGGTGGACGCCGTCGGTCCTCGCATCAATTCACCATTCACTATTTTAAATTCACTATTTAAAAAAGGGCGGATCTTTTGGATCCGCCCTTTTGTTCTGTTCATTCAATGGAAAGAATTTGATCTTCGGCGCCTACTCGGTGGGTTCATCGGTTGCTTCGGGGCTTTCGCCTTCGGAGGCTTCTGGAGTTTCCGTGTTTTCGGTGTCGGTTGATTCCTCGTCGGATTCCGAGTCTTCGTCGTCCTCGTTTTCATCGTTGATGACCGGGGCGATGGCCTGGAGTTTGTCTTTGGAACCGGTGTCGACCAGTTTGACACCCATGGCGTTGCGGCCGGTTTCTCGGACGTCGTCGACCTTGATGCGGACCATTTGACCACCCACGGTGATCAGCATGATTTCGTCATGATCATGCACCGTCAGGGCTCCGACGATACCACCGCTTTTCTCGCCGGTTCGCATGGTGATGATGCCCTTTCCACCACGTGTTTGTCGGCGGTAGTCTTCGAAGTCGGTTCGTTTGCCGATGCCTTTTTCACTGGCAACCAACAGGGTGGCGCCTTCTTCCACAACAGCAAGGGCGACCACACGGTCGTCATCCATCAAAGAAATGCCCCGGACACCGGTTGTTGCGCGTCCCATGGAACGTGCGTCGGACTCAAGGAAGCGAATGCTTTTGCCGTTACGGGTAATGAGCACGACTTCGTTGTCACTTGTCGTTAGCTTGACTTCAATCAGGCGATCTTCTTCGAGAATGTTGATGGCTTTGATACCACCTTTACGGTGGTTCTTGAAGGCGGACAGTTCGGTTTTCTTGACCGTTCCGTTTTCGGTGGCGAAGAGGAGGAACCCGGGTTGTTCCCAGGTGATGTCCTTCTTGGCTTCGTCCGTTTTGGATTCAACACGGATCAATGCCGCCACTTTTTCCTCAGGTTGAAGTTCCAGCACGTTGGCAATGGAGCGTCCCTGGGATGTTCGGCTCATTTCCGGAACTTCATGCACACGTTCGACGAATACACGTCCGGTGTTCGTGAAGAACATCAGATAATCATGCGTGCTGGCGGTGAACAGGTGCTCCACAAAGTCTTTGTTTTTACCGTCCACGACGCTTTTGGTTTTGGTGGCCATGCCAATCACACCTTTGCCGCCCCGGCGTTGTGCGCGGTATTCGGTGAGGTTGGTGCGTTTGATCAGGCCGTTGTGCGTCAGAGTGATGATGACCGGTTCGTTGGCAATCAGGTCTTCGATCAGCATGTTGCCATGGAACGGGATCAGTTCGGAACGACGATCGGTCGCGTATTTTTCACGGACGCGTTGGAGTTCCTCTTTGATGATAGCCAGGACCCGGACTTCACGGGCCAGGATATCCATCAGGTCCTTGATGGTTTCCAGCAGTTCGCCGTATTCCTTTTTGACCTTGTCTGTTTCCATGCCGGTCAACTGGTAGAGACGCAGTTCCAGGATGGCGTTGACTTGTGCTTCGCTCAATTCGTAGCGGCCGTTGACCAAGCGTGCTTCGCTGTGGATGAGGATGCCGAATTGTTCAACTGTTTCACGGGCAAATTCGTAGGCGAGCAGTTTGGTCTTGGCTTCTTCGCGGTTGGCGGATTCGCGAATGATGCGTATGAAGTCGTCTAGATTGGCCAGTGCGATGAGGTAGCCTTCCAGGATCTCGGCGCGCGCTTCGGCTTTTTTCAGTTCGTAACGCGTGCGTCGCAACACCACTTCGCGACGGTGTTCAATGTAGCAATTGATGATCTCCTTGAGGTTCAGCGTTTTTGGCTTTTGATGGTCAATCGCCAGCATGTTCACGCTGAATGTCGTCTCAAGTTGTGTGTATTTGTAGAGATTGTTGATGACGACTTTTGGAATGGCATCCCGCTTCAATTCAATGACCAGTCGGGTGTTTTCGTCCGATTCATTTCGGAGTGCGGAGATCTCGGTGATGATTTTTTCATTCACCAATTGAGCGATGCGTTCTTCCAATACGGCTCGGTTGACGTTGAACGGAATTTCCGTGATGACAATCTGTTCGCGTCCGGTCTTGGTGTTTTCCACTTCAACCCGACCGCGGATACGGAGACTGCCACGTCCGGTGTGAAAGTATTGTCGGATGGGGTCCAATCCACAAATCTGACAACCACTTGGGAAATCCGGGCCTTTGATATATTCCATCAGGCCGTCAATGGTAATGCTTGGGTTATCGATCTGGGCACAGATACCATCAACCACTTCCCCGAGGTTATGCGGGGGGATGTTGGTAGCCATTCCGACTGCGATACCTGTTCCTCCGTTGACGAGGAGGTTGGGGAATGAAGATGGGAAGACGGATGGTTCCACGGTGGAATCATCGTAGTTGGGAACGAAATCCACGGTGTCTTTCTCCATGTCATCCATCAGGATGGATCCCAGATGGGTCATGCGAGCTTCCGTATAACGCATGGAAGCGGGGGGATCACCCTCCACC
>CAYPZD010000070.1:21063-28225 GCA_964415055.1 uncultured Verrucomicrobiota bacterium
ATGGGTCATGCGAGCTTCCGTATAACGCATGGAAGCGGGGGGATCACCCTCCACCGACCCGAAATTTCCCTGGCCTTCAATCAAGGTATCGCGCATGGCCCAGGGTTGAGCCATGTGCACGAGCGTCGGGTAGATCGCCTGGTCACCGTGGGGGTGGTAGTTACCCATGGTTTCCCCGACGATCTTGGCGCACTTGATGTGCTTTTTGCTGGGACCGACGCCGAGGTCGTTCATCGCGTAAAGGATGCGGCGTTGGGAAGGTTTGAGTCCGTCTCGAACGTCGGGCAGCGCACGCGAGATGATGACCGACATGGAGTAATCGAGAAACGAGTTCTTGATTTCGTCGGCGACGTTGATCTTTTCGATCCGGCCGCCTGACGGTGGTGTTGTGGGTGGTGTGGAATCGGATTCCGCCATAATATGTCTTTGCTAAAGGTGGCAACCGGATGGGTTGCCTCAAGTAATGATCAAATTAAATGTTCAGTGAGTTCGTTGTTCCATGGATGTTCCGTATCAAACGTCGAGGTTGCGGACGTTCAATGCGTTGTCCTCGATGAACTGTCTGCGTGGTTCCACCTCGTCGCCCATGAGTTTGGTGAACATCTCTTCCGCTTCGACCGCATCGGTCAAATCGACTTTGAGGAGTTTGCGGGAGTTGGGGTCCATGGTGGTTTCGAACAATTGCTTGGGATTCATTTCACCCAGACCTTTGAAACGCTTGATTTCCAGGCCGCGTTGTCCGACTTCCTTGATGCTTTCCAGGATTTCTGCGATGGAGAACAGCGGTTTGACCTGCTGTTTTTCACCTTCGCCTTCGAGGAGTTCGTAAAGCGGATTGTCCTGGGCTGAATAGTGTTCGACGTTCAGTCCATTTTCGGTGAGTTGATTCAGCAATTTTTCAATGGCCTTGCTCTCATGCAGTTCCACGTGCCGGGCACGTCGTGTGATTTGGCCCTTGGTCTTTTCAGGTTCCGTGTCCTCGGACTCGGACTCTCCGAACAATCCCAGATCGAGGTTCTCTTTGCCGAATGCCGCCAGTTCTTCTTCGTTATTGAAAAAGTGGGTGAATTCTTCGTTGCCAGCCCGAATCTTGACGAGGTGGCGCGGCAGGGCCCCGGAATCACTTCGGTGTTCCAGATAATCAGCGAAATCACCGCCGTGGCGCTGAATGGCGCTGGCATATTTGTCCAAAGACGAAAGCAGATCGAGAATTTCTCCCAAGGATTTGTCTTCGAGTGTGGTGCCGTCCGATAGATTCTTGAGTTTCACCTCGCTGGATCCCAAACGAATCAGGATCTTGCTGAGCGCGGCGTCGTCGGGAACGTACTCGGAGTGTCGTCGGCGACTGATCTGGTAGAGTGGGGGTTGTGCAATATAAACGTAACCCCGACTGATCAGGTCCGTCATGTGACGGTAGAAAAAGGTGAGCAGCAGTGTTCGAATGTGCGATCCGTCCACGTCCGCATCCGTCATGATGATGACCTTGTGGTAGCGCAACTTGTCCGGATTGAACGTGCCTTCGCCCTCGCCTGTTCCGATGCCTGTTCCGACAGCGGTGATCATGGTGCGGATTTCGTTGTTCTGAAGCACTTTGTCCAGGCGCGCTTTTTCCACATTGATGAGTTTACCTCGAATGGGAAGGATGGCCTGGAATTTTCGGTCCCGACCTTGTTTGGCCGAGCCGCCTGCAGAGTCACCCTCAACAATGTAAAGTTCGGTGTTTTCCGGATTGCGATCCGAACAATCAGCCAATTTTCCGGGAAGACCGCCCCCGGTCATGGCGCTCTTGCGAACCGTTTCCCGCGCTTTCTTGGCTGCTTCGCGCGCTCTGGCCGCCATGAGGGATTTCTCGATCACCTTCTTTGCAATGCCCGGATTGGCGTCGAAAACTTCCATCAAGCCTTCATAAACGATGGAGGAAACCACGCCTTCGATTTCGCCATTGACCAGTTTGACTTTGGTTTGGGATTCGAAACGTGGGTTCGGCAATTTCACACTGAGCACACAGACCAGACCTTCACGGACGTCGTCACCAGAAATGTTGGGATCCTTGTCCTTGAGGAGGTTTTTGCCGCGGGCATATTGGTTGATGGCACGCGTCAGGGCGGTGCGAAAACCGGTCAAGTGTGTGCCGCCATCCGCATTGGGGATGGAGTTTGCGAAGCAGAGGATCTGCGAATTATAGGTGTCGTTGTACTGGACCACGCAGTCGACATAAGCTTCTTCGTCCTTGCCTTCCACTTGGATGGTTCGATTGCCTGCGAGGGTAATCGGGGTGGGGTGTACGAGGGCTTTGTTGCGTCCCAATTGGCGGACAAACTCTTCGATTCCATCCTTGTAATAGAATCGCTCGGTTTTTTCATCCTCACGTTCATCGGTCAGGACGATTTCCAATCCTGGATTCAGGAAGGCCAACTCGCGCAATCGGTTGGCTAGGATTTCGAATTGAAATTCGGTGGTGATCGTGAAAATGGTGGCGTCCGGCTTGAAGGTGATCAAGGTGCCGGTGCTTTTGCTTTTGCCGATGACGGACAGCTTCTGCGTCGTCTTGCCTCGGGCGAATTCCATGAAATACACGCTCTCGTCACGCGAAACCTCCACCTTGAACCAATCGGAGAGGGCGTTCACACATTTGGCGCCGACACCATGCAGACCGCCGGAGTATTTATAGGCACCCTGACCAAATTTGCCTCCTGCATGAAGGTTAGTGAGGACGAGTTCCACCGCCGGGATCTTGAATTTGGGGTGTTCGTCCACTGGAATACCACGCCCGTTGTCCCGAATGGAAACCGAGCCATCCACATGGATGTTTACTTCGATGCGGGAACAAAAACCAGCCAGATGCTCGTCGATGGAATTATCGAGCACTTCAAAAACACAGTGGTGCAAACCACGTTCATCAGGGTCGCCGATATACATCCCCGGACGTTTCCGGACCGCCTCCAAGCCTTCCAATTTGTCGATTTTGGAAGCATCATACTTGGCGGCATCTGCATTCGCGATTTGCTCGGGACTTTGTTCTGTTTCGGAATCCATAACTTGTTAGGCTGCAGCTGCTTTTAATCAAGCTGCGATATCCGGTCATTCTAGGTGAAAACTCCATTGGACACAATGGTTTATTTTGATTTTTAGTGAATGTTATCCAATTGGCATGCCCCATGCTTGATGCCCCCGTTTCCAACCGTGAACCGTGTTTGGTTGAATGTTTGAGTGTTGAGTTTGTTACGTGTTTGTTACCAGTTATATGCGTGTCTTTGGGTGTTGCCTTGTCGGTTCCTTGAGACAGGTGGCATTGGATTCGTTTTGAAACACTTGTGGTGTTTCGGTTGTCAGAAGCAACAGTGCAGGAAGGATCGGTCCTGTCATCGCCAGCAGCTTTGGCATGTGCTGAGGTGTGGAGACAGTGCCGAAGGGGCGGGAATGCCTGCCTGTTTCTTTCAATCAATCCAGTATTCAGGACTTTTGACATGGACAAACACGTTGGATTCTTTTTCAGTTGTGCCCTGTTTGCCCCGATTTTTCGGTTTCCAGTGGTTTTGGGAAATGTCGAGGGGCAGATCGTATTCATATCGTAATGAGCAAAAACGCTAAATCCAAGTCTACCAACGATGCTGAGGATCAGCAGGGAACGGTTTCCGCTACCGGCGGCTATGACGATGTCTCCGGAAAGTATGCCGGTCGGTTTTTCAGAAAAGTGGATTGGCAGACCGCCGCTTTCACTGCCTTGTTTGTCTTCATCGGATATCTGTTTTCGATTGCCCCGGATGTGACCCTGGAAGACTCGGGTGAATTGTCCGTGGGATCCTTTTACGCCGGGGTGCCACATCCGCCGGGCTATCCGGTTTGGACGCTCTATACCTGGCTGTTTACCGTTTTGGTGCCCATCTCCAACATTGCCTTTCGTGTGGCGCTTTCTTCCGCGGTGGCGGCTGCCGCGGCTTGTGGACTGCTTTCCCTGATGGTTTCCCGCGGGAGCAGCATGATCGTGGAAGGGATGGAAGAACTCAAAGGCATGGATCGCTCGCTCGAGGATTGGATTTGTCGGGTTTCCGGTTGGGTGGCCGGCATGTTGCTCGGGTTTAACGGATTCATGTGGAGCCAGGCGGTGATTGTGGAGGTTTACACGCTCAGTGTTCTGTCGCTGATGGGCGTGCTGGTTTGCCTGATGCACTGGGTGTATGTTCCCGAACGGAAGAAATACCTCTACTGGGCCTTCTTTCTCTTTGGACTCTGCTTCAATAATCACCAAACCCTCATTGTGGCGGCCATGGGACTCGAAGTCGCCATTGCTGCGGTGAACATACGTTTGGGACGGGATTTGTTCCTGTTCAACAGTGTGATTTACCTCCTGGGCCTGATTGCCAAATGGAACGGCATGCTGACCTCTTTTGATCAGAATATTCCCTTGTTTGTTATCTATAACGCGGTCGGGATTACTTCCATCTGCGTGTTTGTCTGGGCATGGAACAAAACACAGGAGGTCCTGACCGAATGGGGTCCGCTGCTCATTATTGCGGGAGTCTTTTTGTTGGGGGCTTCGTTCTATTTCTACATGCCGATTGCGTCGTCCACGAACCCGCCCATGAACTGGGCATATCCCAGGACCTGGGATGGATTTGTGCATGCCTTTAGTCGAGGGCAATATGAACGAGCGAATCCCACCAGTTCGCCACTGAGATTCATCCAACAGATGTATCTCTATTTCAAAGGAGCTGGTTCCGAGTTTTCTCCGGTGATGCTGTTGATCGGTTTGGTTCCGTTCTTCTGCTGGAAACGCATGGCGAAGCGCGAGCGCGCCTGGATGACCGGGTTGATGGCGGTGTTCTTTTGTCTGGCGGTGATCCTGATGATCCTGCTCAATCCTCCGCCCGACAAGCAGAGTCAGGATTTGAACCGGGTGTTTTTTACTTCTTCCCACGTGCTGATTGCCTTGTTCATGGGGTATGGAGTGGCTTTGATTACCTCATTTCTGGCGCGACAATATGAGGCTCAGCGTTTGCCAGCTCTGGCTGGTGGCGCTATTGCCGCAGCCTTGGCGATCTATGGAAAGCTTGGGCTGGAGCGTGTTCATCCATTGGACCAGTTTACCGCCCTTTACGGTATTCTGCTTGCGGTGGCCTTTATCCTGATCTTCGGACTATCGCGTTCCCGTGCGCCGATGAAAGCCATTTTGCTCATCTTTGCCATGGCTCCGTTTTATTCGGTCATGAGTCATTGGTGGGAAAATGAGCAGAGGGGGCATTTGTTCGGCTATTGGTTTGGTCATGACATGTTTTCGCCACCGTTTGAGGTGTATCCGGAAATGTCGAAAGATGCCATCCTGTTCGGGGGGACCGATCCCGGGCGATTTAACCCGACCTATATGATTTTCTGCGAAAGCTTCATTCCGGCCTCCAAGAAACCCCGGGATCCGGATTTCGATCGGCGTGATGTGCGTATCATTACCCAGAATGCCTTGGCGGATGGTACTTATCTGGACTACATCCGCGCTCACTACTTCCGAAGCGCGCAAAAGGATCTTCCCTTTTTCCAGGAGATGCTGCGTTCGACCAAGGAGAAGGAACTGAACCAGACCACCAACTGGGTGGCGAGCGCATTTTCTCCCCTGGATAATGCCATGACGAGTTTTGGCGCATACGTGGAAAAGAAGCGTAAGGATCGAGGCGTCTATCCGGCCAAGGAGATTTATACTCCTTCGCATGAAGATTCGGAGAAGGCCTATCTGGACTACATGGCGGATGCTGCCCAGCGTAAGATGTCCGGACAACTCAAGCCGGGTGAAATCGTCACGGAAACGCCCGATGGGCGCATTTCGGTTCAGGGACAGGCCGCGGTCATGGCGATCAATGCGATCCTGGCCAGGATCATTTTTGACAAGAATCCCGACCACGAGTTTTACATTGAGGAAAGCATGCCGCTGGAGTGGATGTATCCGCATCTCACTCCTTTCGGGATCATCATGAAGATCAATCGTGATGAAGTTCCGGCGATCACGGAAGAGATGTTGCAGAAGGATCATGCGTTCTGGTCGCAGTATATGAATCGTTTGGTCGGTGATTGGGTGGAATATGACACACCGATCGAGGATATTGTGAAGTTTGCGGATGACATTTATCTCAAGGGTGATTTGTCCGCGTTCAAGGGAGACACCAAGTTCGTCCGGGATGATTGGGCTCAGAAAGCTTTCTCGAAATTACGCAGTGGCATTGCCGGGATTTATGCCTGGAGGCTTGGCCCACAATGTCCGGAACATTTGCAGCCCAAAACCGTCGAGGAAGAACAACGTTTGTTGGAAGAAGCTGATTATGCTTTCCGTCAGGCATTGGTGTTGTGTCCCTACAGTCCGGAGGCCGTATTCAGGTATTCCAATTTGTTGGCCATGACTCAACGAGTGGACGATGCCATCATGATCACCGAAAAGTGTTTTGAGTTTGATTATGAGAACGAAGGGGTCCGGCAGTTGTTGCAGCAGTTGCACCGCATGAAGCAGGGGCAAACCAAGCTCAATCAAATTCAGGACACCATTTCAAGTCTTGAACAACAGTTTGTCGCCAGCAAAACCAACCTGGATGTCGCCTATAAACTCATGTCCAATTACGTGCTCACCATGCGCACCAATGAAGCCATTGTGGTGATGGATGAGTTGTTGGCCGATCCGAATGCGCCTGCTGAAACAATCCTGACCGTGGCTTCCGCTTACAACGATCTCAAACAATACGATCGATTGGAAAATGCCCTGATTCGCCTGGTGGAGGTGATTCCAGACAACCCGGAAGCCTGGTTTGATCTGGCTGGCACCCAGGCTTTGATGGGGAAACAGCAGTTGGCTCTGCAGACCCTGAGCAAGACCATGGAACTGAGCCGTGCCCGCAAGCTGAAGAATCCTGCCGCGGTGGATTTGGCACGCAAGGCAAGAGCCGATACACGCTTCAATGCCATGAAGGTGCTGCCTGAGTTTCAGAAGATTCTGAACGGCGAAGCTTTGAATGGTGAATAGTGAATTTGGAATGGTGAATTGCCGGCAGGTAGATCGGACCGTCTCGGTCCGTCCCCGCTAGCGATAGCTACGCGGATTGCGGTGTGTTGGATGCTGTGGGGTATTCCTTTGGATGTTGATATGCAGGGTAATGAAGCCACAAGGATTGCGCGCCGAGACGCCACG
>CAYPZD010000071.1:0-8925 GCA_964415055.1 uncultured Verrucomicrobiota bacterium
ATTCACTATTCACTATTTACTATTTACCATTTACTATTTCATCGGTCTTCCGATGATCAGTCCAATTCCCACAAAACCGGCAAGACATAGTAACAACAAAAACCTCGCCCCCATTCCGGCTCCGGCACTTACTTTTCTTGCGTCGATGGAAAGCACGAGATCGGACCAGTCTTCCACTTGAATGGACTGCTGGAAAGTATAGGCTTTTCCGTGCTGCGGAAAGGTGGTTCGCAGCAGTTCCGGTTTCTCGATGGCGGCTTCCTGCTGACGAATGATGCGTTCAGCCTGACTGGTGAATGCCTCATTGATTTCATCGCCATTGGACACAATCAATTGCTCCACATCTTCCTGCCTGAACTGCATTTTTTCATCGGCAAGATTCTGTGCCCAGTTCATTTGATTGGGAGCGCCCGATTGGTTTTGAATGAAGTTATTTCGGTAATTCAAACCAAGGAATGCCTGTTGGGTTTTCAAATTGTGAAGTTGAACACGCGCATCTTCGTTGAAAGCGGCATCATGTCCGGACAATCCATATGCCCGCTCGAACGCCTTACGGGCAAAGCGTGAATCCCCGGTCTCAAGCAATTGATTCCCCAGATTGAGAAATTGTTCAGCTGTTCTGGATTGTTCCTGTTGCTGCTGGGATTGGCTCTGGAAGTACTGTTGCCAGTCCATTTTCGCAGAAACAGGCCGAGCGGAGGCGTCGATCAACTGCAAGGTGCTATCATGACGGTGCATGTTCCATTTCTCATCAAGGAACACCTGCCAGGTGACATTCTCCAAAGGTAGATCGAATTCCGGGCCCTTCATGTCAAAGCGAAGCTGATTGGCTCCCGGTTTACCGAGTCGTTCCGCATAGAGGAATTCAACCACGGTTGGTTCATTTGGATCGGATGCAGCTTCAAGGGGAATCAGGATGCGGTCATCCGATTCCCACGGCCAGATACTGCTTCCATTCACCAGCGCGAACCAAAAGACGCCGCCTTCGGGCAAACCAATCGGTAACAGACGTTTGTCACCGGGCTGCAATTCCATTCGAATCTCGGTCAAGATAGTCCCATTATCCGACACCACCGAGCGCAGATCGACTTTCTCCACCTGCGCAGGCAATAACCGGGCCACTTCATGACGTTGCAGGTTCCACTGAATCTGAAAATCGGGCTGAATCAATCGAAAACTCATTCGCGTCCCGGAAGCCTGCACCGGTTCGGTCCATTCGGATGGGATGGATTGCCAATCGGCGGTTTGAAGTTCGGAAGGCAAGGCAGCCAATGAAGCCTGCAATCTTCCCTCCAAACCAAGCGCCACATAACCGCGTTGCAATCTTGCGTCCAACGCCATATCCCCGGAGAAAGCCCAAGTCGTCGCGTTCGTCTCAACGGGTAGATTGTAAAAAACAGTTACGGAATATTCACCAATCACCCGTCGGTCCAGCTCCAGATTCCATTCCAGACGATCAGCATCACCATCCAGCGGGGATGACAGGTAATCCGATATATGTTCCCCTTGAAACCGGACTCCTTCCGCCACCGCGGGTAAAGCCACTCTGAAGCCGCGAACACCTGCATTTTTGATCTGATACTTGAGCCTGGTCTGAACTTCCCCCCGCCCTTCAGACAAACGCACAAATTGAAATCCGTCCACCTGAATCCAGGGCGGGAGTTGAGCCACATCAAATCCAATGGACCAATCCTGATGGAGCAAACGAAACACAACGGCGTCCTGGTTCCCCATCCCCAACTCCTCAGGGTCCAACTGAATGGCACCGTCGGAAGATTCCACCTGCAGCCGCATGCCCTGCTCGGTTGAGAACGTCAACTGACCAGTCTGTTTGGACGCATTTTCAAAACGAACACGCGGGGCCTGCCAGGTATTCCCCACATCGGGTCCCGGACCGGCAAAGCTCATTTGGAGATCGGTTCGTCCAATCGTTTTATCGCGAAAATGCAGCGTCACCATACGAACTCCATCCTGATCCGATTCGGTCCAATGACTCAATGCGCTGCCGGCGATACTTTCGACATCCATGTTCGCAGGCATCGGGAAATCCAGTCGAAACAAGCCCGCTCGGGTAATGCTTAAAGTGGCGTTCACCCCCAAGACCGACCGGTCCTCACCCAAAGAAAGCGTCTGCTGAGTCACCACCCTCAAGTCAGGACTGACCAGGTCGGCAGAAACGGTCAAGACTGGCTCCCCTCCCGAGTAACGAAACGCTCTTCGCATGATGGGCGCTTCGTTCAGAGAGCGTCCGGCCATCTGTCGCATGCCGCCGGAGAAGTCTTCCAAGCGGATTTCCGACAAGGAATCCACGTTGATATCTGTCAACTGCACATCCTGCAAGGTGGCAACGGCAACCATACCAATTTCACGTTCTGCCTGTAACAGTGACGGCAGTTGAATATCGCTGGTGTAAGGCAGCGGTTCTCCCGCCTGTTGGGATCGCAATGAAATCAGAAACGATCGTTGCTGGGGAGGGTTCAAAGGGACCGAAAGCACGCCCAACTCCGGATCAAACCGCCATCCCTCGGCGCCAGGTCCAACCACTTCGGCGACGGTCCAGTCTTCCGGCATCTGGAGACGCACCATTGAAAGCTCGCCCTGGGACAAACGAACGGACACCGTATGAAAACCTTCCACCATTCCAACCGTAGGAAGGATCAAATGATCCCATTCAGCGAAGAAAACCGGTTCCTCAAGTCTGGCATCCCGCACTCTGGGTTGGATCTGGAAACGCACCGATTTCGAAGGAGACAAAACCATCTTGATTTCCGAATCCCCACTCCCGGTGACTTGACTGGTGGATGAAACGGCCTGCGCGCACGAAAGATCCACTTCTCTACCCACCACCAAAGCGGACACCTGATGCATCAAAGCCGAAGACGTGGGAAGCGTGAATCCCGCCGTCGCCCCCTCACCGAGCACTCTCACTTCATATTGAAAGGAAACAACAAACTCCCCTGCTTCCGCCGCAGCAAATACGTGCGTACGCCTTCCATTTGCGATTCGCTGAAAGACCTTGCCCTTGCCGCCGGACCATTCGATCGACTTCAAGATGGCCGGCTCGTTCAACAGATCCAAATTTGCAGGTCCATCCGTGGACCAAACCAGTTTTGCATCGACCTGCACCTGCTCTCCTTTGACCACCAAGGATTGCTCAAGACGGGTGGCGGAATTGTCATTCGCTTGCCATGGCGCTCCCGCCTGGGCGGATAACTGTACTGGCTGCCAGGTCAACAGCAACAAAACAGCCGCCGTTGCAGCCTTGCACTTCGAATGCTGAAAAAGCGCCCACATCCATGGACCTGCAATATGAAGAAAGTAAAATCCCCCCAACCAAAATACAAAACCAGGCCAACCAAAATCCGACGACAATGATGCGCCGAAAACCATCAGCCAGGCAGCGCCCCACAGGAGCGTCCGCCGGAACGATGCCCCCATGACCAAACCAAGCAGCCAGAGGACGACTCCAAGAACCAACCAGAAACGCAGTCCATATTGACTTGCTGCATCCTCCTGATCCAGGTGGTCCAGACTTGCCGTGAGCGATGCGTCGGCTCCAAGAACCGGGGCGAGAAACTCAATGGATGCTTTTTCCACTGAGGCATCATGGGTCATCACCGGTTTGGCCACGCTATCCAGTATCATCAAAGAAAACACCAGCGCAGCCACTCCCAGCACAGTACCGGACCAAAACTTGACACGACTGGAGGAAGGATCTGCCGTTTTGGCATACCACCAGACCAATATCGCCACTCCCCACAACCCCATTGCCAACATCAATTGGATCAGGCGATCTTTCCCTATGCCTCCCTCACCCCTGATGACCCGCAACAAAGCGGCCCAACCCGAAACATCCTTGGGTGTCACCAAAGGTTCCAGACTACCGTTTCGGAACTGAATGTAGCGCCCGGGATCCGGTTCAATCACCCACTCGGCCAACACGACCGGGACGCCAACGGCGGCGGTTTGCACCGTCAGGCGATCCGGACGCTCGGAGCGAGCCGCCCATTTGATTTGCACGGATTGCAGTGCGTCGGGACGTTGTTCAAACGTAATGGGAATTTGAAAACCATCATCCACCTGGATCGGCGCAACGGTTTTTTGATTCACGCTGACCGACCAGAGTCGACTGTCCTCGGGAATGCTGATCGGCAACATCGCATTGCCCTGGGATTTGATGAAATAAGTGGCGTCGGTGATCATTTCACCGGAAGCGGAAACATGCGTCTTGATGGAAGCACGATCCACCACCAGATCGAGGGTCCTGCCCTGGCTCAAGGGCTGGAGTTCCAACTGTAATTCAACCGGCAGGGCTGTGTAGTGATAAGCCGCCAAAATCGGGGAATCGATGAACAGGCGATGTTCGGCAGGCACCTCTGCTGGCTCGAGCGATTTCAATGTTTCTGAAACGGAAACAGGATTCACGCGGAACTGGTAAGCGCTGGTGATGATGGTATACCCTTGCTCCGATTGGGCATCCGAAGGTCGCACACCCGAAAAGGTCAACGTCTCTCCCAAGGCATTGAACGGACGTTCATAACTGGCCAGCAAGGTGTAGGCGCCGGACACGGGTTTGTGGAGGTAAACAGTGTAACCGGTCTCGGTCTGCACCCAATCGCGCACATCCCGCCCCGTGAACTCCAGATTGAAATAATCATCGGAAAGTTCGACTTCAAACGCGTTCAACGGAGCGCCGGAAATATAGTAATGCATCACACTGCTGCCATATGCCAAACCTTCGCCGATAGTGTATAAGTGCAGGACGTCTACCTGAACGGATTGATCGAGTCGTTCAATGGAAAACTCCGCAGCCCAATCAGGATCACGCAATCGAAAAGCCGATTGAATGCCATCCAATTGTCGCGGGAAAAATCCGGCAGGCATTTCGGCCAACCCGGTAATTTGTGACGGTTGGGCCCTAAGCCCGTTCTCGGCGGTCACGGCCAAATTACCGCGTGTCGATTTGGCTGAGAGCACTTCCAGCCGGGGTAAAGTCCATAAGCCGGGATCCACCGGACTATTCTGTTCCAGAACCAACTGCACCACACGCCGTCCACTGAAGGGCTGCGAGAACAGCAGTTTCAGGGTCACGTTGCCGTTATCATCCACATCGCCGACAAAATAATCCGCCAGTTGAGAAGCCTGAATGCCGGACAAGGCGAACTCGGCGGGCATGAGGATTTCAATCTCTCTGACAGGCGCCTCACGTATGTTCAACTCAAACTCCGCCTCAATGGACATATCGGCCAATCCGGCATGATAAACCAGCATTTCGGATACACCGATCTCTGGAACGATGTTGTCTGCCCGGATTTCAAACTCATGCCTCACCGATGCGAACCGATAGGCAAACACCTGGCTTCCGGCATTCGAAAACGCGCCTCTTGGGACGGAGGGAAGACTGAACTGATCAGGTGAAATCTGCGACAACCCCATGGTCTGCCCCACTTCGAGCCGCACCGCACCGCTGTTCGCAATGCGAATCCAACCGCCATAACGCGTCGCCTCTGCGGGAAACAATCGCACCGGTTTGGCTGATGCGGGAAAGGTCCCCAGGCTGGACTGAGCCGTAATGCGAAGTTGAAAACCTTCCGATTGTGCTTCGTTCAATTTCAACTTGAGCAAACGAACCTTATCATCGTTGGCGGGCTCAAGCTCCCATCCGAACAATTGAGGGGAATCCACGGAAATGATTTCACCCTCCCCGACCACTTCGAACAAAACTTCGGTCATTTCCCCCTGCATGATGTCGATTTCGCAAAGCAGCGACTGACGCATCAAACCAGGGCTGACCAACACTTCTTCCCAGGATTCGGCAGCAAAGAACAGACGACTGCTTTCATCAGAAAACCCCTGCTGCACTTTTAAAACAATGGGGCCATCCGACGAGGCGAAGAATGTGTTCCCTTCCCCATCTTCCTCCTTTGTCCCGGAAACCAAAGTCGTCATCACATCCAACTGAGCATCTTTGGGCATCTGGGAAATGTGAACGGGACGCAACACACTGGGAACGGTGGTGAAATGCAAGTTCTGCGCCCCTTCATTAGCAGTGATGTGGGCCAGGAATTTGAATTCCAGAGGATAGGTTCCGGCTTCCTCATATTGAGCCACATATCCGGTCTCCCCATTTGGCCCCGGCACCAGCAAACGTTGTCCAACCCGGATGAGATGATTGCTCACGTCATTCATCTTGACCAGGCTCGCGAGGGTCGTCCGGTGATGTTGGGCAATCTGCGACAGGGTGTCTCCGGCCTTCACCTCATAATAAATCGGATCAACATATCGAATGTGAGCGCCCTTTGATTGCGCCACATCCAGCATGGCTGCATCACCGCCCAACAGATGCAGCGATCCACCTCCAGGCTGCTTGACCTTAACGACTCCCTTGAAATGAAACGCCACCGCATCCTGTTGCCAGGTTCCGTTCAACTGAAAATCATCCACCACCACCGCACGCCGGTCGGGATCCGAACGTCGAATGTTCAAATTCAAATCATAAGCACTCTGAAAAAAACGATAATGCAGTTGATGCGGTGCGGGTGTTTTGATTTGCGATTTCAACCAGGGGCTCAAGTGCTGCAGCTCAATCGGGGTCAAACCAGATGCCCGTCCGGCTTCCACGTCCAATCCCGCATCACGTGTCAAACTGATGTATCCGCCCGACACCCCCTCATTCAGCAGGGAGAAACCCACGGGCTCCCAATAGGTCATGCCTTTCCAATCATCCAAATCCTGTTCTACTCGAATGATACCGCTGAACTGGGTGCGTGGTTCTTCGGTGGGCTGCATCTGGATCACCAGCAATCGGCCTTTGTCTTTGTCACTGCGAACACTCCAGTAAATCATTCCCTCGACTTCAACCGCGGTGACTTCACCCTTGCCATGAATGCTTAACTCAAGCAGATGGAGATCCCCCTGGATAGCCTCGGCATGAACTTGGTAAACACCGGTTGCCTTTTCCGGCTGAATATCAAGATGGATGTTTTGATCGAGTGATACAATGGCAGGCTTCTTTTCCTTTCCCAAAGGTTCGATGTCCGCACGAAGCACCCACTGATTACTTTTGGTTGAGCCATCGATTTCCAATCCTGTTAAGCGAGCCTCCGCTGCGAAGGCTGTCGTTACCCAGAGGCAGAAGCTTACAGTGAGCAGATTCAGAAATAATTTCATTTTGTTGACTGACGTTTTCATGTCGATTCCTGTTTGGATTCCCTGATGTTTTGAAATGTGTGTTTAAAGACCGCCGATTTGACGGGCCTGTTCCAGCATGCGATCGAGTGTTTGAGGGCGTGGATCCTTGCCGTAAGCTTCGGGCACTCCACCCAGCAATTGCTTCAGGTCCCGGATGGAGATGCTTCCCGCGTGTGGATTACCGTTCAACCATTCACCAAATAGGGACGAAGTCATGGCGAGTTTCATCGAGGGCGAACTTTCTCCGGCATCGGGAATGTTACTGCGGAAGGGAACGGTCCATTCCTTTTCGTGATATTGATTGGTATGCGGTTCACGAAAACGCACCCGCACGACGCCGATGGGACCCGTTCCATTTTCCTTGGGTTCGATCACATAAAGGGCGTTACCGGCTTCCGCTGCGGCAATTTCGGCGGCATCCACGGTGTTGTCCCGGAATTGTTCTTTGGTCAACTGATGTTTCGCGTAGCCCACCTGACGCCAATTCCCCACTCGATCGGCGTTGAATTCCACCTGAACCTTCACATCGGAAGCGGCAACATTCAGCGCGCCCGCGAGACGATCGGCAAACTCATGTCCCGCAACCGTCGGGTCGTTCAGAAAGGCATATCGTCCGTCACCGTTGCGCGAAAGCGATTCCAGCATCGGATCGTTCAAGCCGTCCCAGCCAATGCCAAAACAATCAAAAGCAACACCCCGACGACGCTCGGCTTCGACCTTTTGTTTCAGTGTTTCGGGATCGACGTTGCCAAGATTGGCCGCTCCGTCCGTCAGCAGGATCACGCGGTTCACACCTTCCTGAAGGAAATGATTCTGCGCCACTTCATAGGCCACATTCAACGCTTCCTCCAGGTTGGTCCCCCCCTGCGGCGCCAGATTCTGAACCGGTTCCAACACCGAACCGGGAGAACCGCCCGGCACGCCGTCCACCCATAGACGCGCGGTGCGCGCAAAACTGACGACGCTGATTTTATCCTGTTCCCCTAAAGTTTGACTCAACACATCCAGAGCCTGACGCAAGATTTCACGCCGATCACTTCGCTCCATGGAACCGGAATTATCCAGCAACAAGGTCAGGCTCATGGGACGTCCGGCTTCGCGCCCTGTGGCGGCTGTTTTCAAGGCCAGACGCAGCACGTCGCGATGGTGGGCAAACGGATGACGGGCGATTTCCCAATTGAAACCGATTTCCTGTCCGGAGAACGGGGCCGGATCGCGATAGTCAAAGGCGTTCAGGAACTGTTCGCTGCGGATGCTTTCAGGATCAGGAAGTTGCCCTTGATCCAATGCCGCCTGAGCCAATTTGAAAGAAACATCGGAAACATTCAGCGAGAAGGTCGAGATGGGTTCTTCCTTCGCATCCTGCTCAGGACGGTGTTCCACGTTGGCGTCCGGTTGCGGCTTATTGATCGCCAGTTTTTTTGCCAGCTGAGGCAATGCTGCGTCATTGCGTTTGTAACCGAAAAGTTCGGCATCAGGCGCAGACTGATCGAGTGACTCGAACAATTGTTCGTTGGTGGATTCGGGTTTGGCCTGTTTCAGTGCGACCTGTGGTAAACCGGTGTAAGGTTCCGGTTCCGCGGCAGCTTCGATGTTGTCATCCATGAAGGGATCATCCATCGGTAAACCAGTGAATGGATCTGGGGCCTGTTCCGGCTCTGCCTCCTCCGGTGCCATATCCGCCAACATTTTCGATTCCAGTGCGGCGGAGGTTATTTCCATACCTTCAGCGAT
>CAYPZD010000071.1:9025-27651 GCA_964415055.1 uncultured Verrucomicrobiota bacterium
TTCAGCGATCGCCGGTCTTCCTCCTCTCGCGTCAAAATCAAGATCGGCAACCTGTTGTTGCAAGGCCGCCACTTCCAGTGAATCTTCGCTTGCTGACTCGAAATCGACGACAGTAGAGAAGTCATCAAATTCGGCAGACTTCTGTTTCACGACCCCGGCAAGCATTGGAGCAGGCTCACCCATGCCATGATTATTTGCCACGACACGGCCGTTGATGCTCAAACCATTGTCCGGGGTGGACAATTCTCCCGCGGCGCGTCCGAACTGTGGGGACATGCCACCCGCAGGATTGGCAGTCCCATATCCGGCAGAAGCAAAACCTCCAAGACCACCACCACCGGCAGAACCACCGCCACCTCCTATGCTTCCGGAACGGCCCAGTCCCATCCCCCCCATGCCGCCTCCACCAAAACCTCTCGCTCCGTTCTCAGAAATCCCTCCCATTGGCGCGTTGCCTCCAAAAGTCCCGCTATCGTATCGAGCCACATTAAAACCTGCTGCCTCGCCATTGTTTTCACCCTGGAAGGCAACACCGTTAAGGGAACCATTCGCTCCATCGGGCTTGCCAGCGGCACCTTGCGCTTGCACTTTGGCCGGCGTTTGATAGGCAAAATTCAAATTGTTTGCGTAAGCGCCCTGCTCTTGATCCAAGGGGATATTTTCCCCTGCGGGCACGTCGAATTGATTCACAACATAGCCACGCGCGGCATCCGTCGGAGCATTCTTGGTGTCACCCAGGGAATTGACCGCAATGGACTGACCTCTACGGGCCAGGCTGAGGTTCCTTTCCGATCCGGATACCATTTGCCCGGAACCAGATATTCCCGGGGCAGGCCCCGAAAAAGCTTCTGGCTCTTCCAATGCGGGGAGAGAGCCAACTCCCAAACCGTCCAGCTGAGGACTACGTTGCATACCCGAAACACCAGAGGCAGGAGCATCCGCAAGTTCGATTCCAAACGAGCTGTTTTGAAAACCATCATTTGCCTGACTGGCCAATGAACGATTGGATCCCCGGCTTTCACCCTCCAGATCCAACGTTTCCCCGCTCAGTGGATCATTTACCTGGAGACCCCATTGTTGAGGGGTCCCGAATCGATTCACGACGCCTCGGGATTGGTCTTGTTGATCCGCTCCAAGCTGTGCGACCAGTTTTTCAGCATTGTTTTTGGCATCCAACTCCTGACGCCTGGCCCCAGTGGGCGCCATGGGTGATGCTGTCGGAGGAGGAGCCATGTCGTTGGCAAGTGAACTGCCTTTTCTAAATCGCCCGCTCAAACGTCCCATATCTTCCATTCTGGTTTTGGACATTTCTTTTTCAATCGCTTTTTGCAGATTCGTTGTGTGAGGGTTTGAACTCTTCTTGAATGTTGGCGATTCAAAAATTCCGAGTGATTCACGTTCCAATGCCAATTCCGAAGTAGGGACTTCGGCTAAACGACTCAAGGATTCCTGACGCTGTGAACTTCTAGCGACGGGCGCCTCTTCTGATTCGGCCGACTCAGGCATCATGAAATAGTAATCCGTCGCAGCAGCATCCTCTCCCCGTCCGGAAGAAACTGGCACACGAACATTACTGAAGAGTTCCGTCGTTTGTCTGGGTTCGACCTCACTGAGTTTTTCTTTTGCCTGGTAGAAAGCAAGCGCCCCCCGCATGGCAGATTGCGTGTTGAGCATCACACTGGTGACACACATCAAAGCGATCAATGCCGCAGCGATCCCCATCGGCACATACCACGGAATGCCCCGCACCACTTTCCCGGTTGAGGGAGCGGTCTCGCTTTCCGCCTTGCGAAATGATTTTAACAAGGACTGCCTACGGTCCTCCGATAATTGCAAAGGAGCTTTGTCATCGACCGATGTCGCGCACAGCCCCACCTGAGCCGCTTCCTGCATCAGGTCAACGGATGCTTTCAATTCCTGATACAGTTTCTTCAACGCCTCATCTTCAGCCAACCTGGCTTCCACCTCACGGGCTTCTTCCTCACCAAGTTCACCGAGAAGATGGGCGGTCAGCTTGACCTCGATATCTTCATATGGGGGTAAGGGATCGTTCATGTTCCTATTCCTAACTTTTTAAGTTCAATGGCCAGTGATTTCACTGCGTGATGCAGCACGTAGCCGACATTGCTCACCGACAGACCGGTTTTTTCGGCGATCTGGCGGTATGTCATGTCTTCTTCAAATTTCAATCGAACCAACTCGCGGCTCCTGACATCCAATGTTTCCAGGCTCAACCGGACAAACCCGAGAGCTTCCTGGTGGACGATGGATTCATCAGGCAACATCCCGTCGTCTTTGGAATCAGTCTCCATCGTGTCTCCCTCCTTGTTTTCCTGCTGTAAGGTCACCATGCGATTGGCCTTGCGATGATGGTTGACGGCGAGGTTATGGACGGTTCGATACAACCAGGGTTTATGCTCTCTTACCTTGGCAAAATGTTCCTGAAGTCTCAGAAAAGCTTCCTGCACCAAATCCTGTGCCACTTCAGCGGACTGAGTCAGCCGATAAGCATAAGCAAGCAACGGCGACTCCAAAGACTCAAAAAGAGCCTCCAATGTCTCGGCGATATTCACCGTGTTGTTACCTGGGTCCGATGTCGACACAGTCCTCATTCGGTTCTCAATTGCTCCTAAACTCAAGTGAAATCACCTGATCCAAATATCTCTCTCATGCGAATAAGACTCTGACCACAGAATGGTATTAGAAAAAAACACAAAAAAAACACTAAAGTGACGATCCTCTGACGCCGATGAAATGACCGAGCAAGGTGGATTGCTCATTTAACCAACACAAGACAAGAACCAACAAAACAAGATAAAGCACTGTGTCCGAACAAGCAGCACCATTGCCATTGTTCATTCTGGCCGTTGCCTTTCTCCTGGTCTGGAACATGGATCCAGTCTCGGAGGAACAAAATGAACCGAGTTATGTGGAAACGCAGTATCACGCATCTCCGATTAACGAGGATCTAACTTCCAATCCGGATGCCATCAACAGCACCGCATCGGGCGAGGAAGAGGAAGTTCAATCCAATACGACAACAGCCGAATAGAGGGATTTAAACAGGTATCAAATACCTGATCCGGTTAGGGTAAATCGCGAAAAAAACTCCCTAACCAGTGATAAGTTATCGTTATAGCTCATCACTGACCGGGGCCAATTAATACGACAAATTCACCCTTGATCTTGATGGATTGCCGATGTTCCCAAAGATCCGCTGCTTTGCCCCTCACCCACTGCTCGAACTTTTTGGTCAACTCCCTGGCCAGAACCACGTCGCGATCCGGCATCAAATCCCTCAGTTCTTCCAACAGTTTTTCAACACGGTGAGGCGATTCATAGAGAACCAGTGTGCCGGGTATATCGAGGCAGGCCTCCAGTTTACGGCGACGACGGGCGCTTTTACGGTCTAAAAACCCCATAAAATGCACTTCATCCGTTGGCAACCCGCACCCGCTCAATGCCGTGGTAAAAGCACACGCACCGGGTAACGGTTCCACCCGAAATCCCTGGTGAATGGTTTCAGCAATGATGCGTTGCCCCGGATCACTGATTCCGGGCGTTCCTGCATCCGTCACCAAAGCCAGTTGCCCCCCCTGTGAAAGTCGCTGGAGGATCTGGTCCTGGCGTGCCGCCTCGTTAAACTTGTGATAGCTGAGCATGGGCTTGCCAATCTCGAAATGCTTCAGCAACTGCCCCGTATGCCGCGTGTCCTCGGCGAGCACCAAATCGCAGGATTTCAGAACATTCAGCGCGCGCAAGGTCATGTCTTCCAGATTGCCAATAGGAGTCGGCACGACGTAAAGCACGCCACCTGCTGCATGGGACTGGGAAATGGATACATCCGAACTCATCGATCTTCCCTTTGCATCCTCACAGATTCAATGCAGAGTGTCAGGCATAAGTTGCAACAGGCGGGATCACCAAATAATTGGAGCCTCATATTTTTCAATGTGTCGATCCTTGGTGATCATGCTCAATCCTTCGCAGAGCGCCTGACAGACAAGAAGCCGATCAAAAGGATCGCGATGGTGCCAGGGAAGTGATTCATGCTTGCAGCAGTGCCTCCATTCCAAGGACAAATCCAGAATGCGATTCCCTTTCTTTTCAGCTTCCAACTGCTGAACCCAATCCGAACTTAATGAAAGTTTACCCAGAGAAATCTTGACGGTTAACTCCCAAAAACTGACAGCACTCCATAAAAGGATATTTGATCCATCTTCAATGATGTTCAGAGCTTTTCTTCCAATTTTACTTGGATCCGTCATCATCCAGATCATGACATGTGTATCCAGTAGATACCTCATTTCATATACTCCTCAAATTCCTCAACGGGTTCATCAAAATCGGGTGCAATCCAATTCAGTAATTCAGAGCGTTGCCCCAACTTCCTCTTTGTGAGAGCACCTTCAACGGGGGCCAACTTCACCAAAGGCTCCTTCCCCTTGGCAATGACAATTTCTTCACCTGCAAGCGCCCGCTGTATGAGCTTGGAAAAATGTGTTTTTGCTTCGTGAATACCAACCGTAGCCATAGCGTATCCATAAATGGACTAACCCATTTAGTCAAGTAGCAAGCCATTCTGCTATCCAATCATTGAACTCATCGATCTTTCCTTTGCATCCTCACAGATTCAATGCAGAGTGAGAGGCATAAGTTGCAGGTAACAGACTCTTACCACGCGTATGAACCGATTGACACATATCAAGCATTTGACGTTTTTGTGGATTCTGTGCGCGATCTTGCCCACAAGAGACGCGCACAGCGCTTCCAAGGAAGACTGGAACATTCAACCTCTCCTGTTTGAAGCCCTGACCGAACCTCCCTGCTCCTACATGTCCACGGAAAACCGGAAAGGCTTTGTTGAAAACGGAGACAAAGTCGTTGCCTGGCTGCGTGGCGCTCACAATGGCGGAGCGATTCCAGTCAGACATTTCCTGGCAGGCCCTCGAATCATCAACGACACTTACGGATTGTTCTTCTACGACCCCGACGGAGGATACGTTGCCGCGTATAAGAAAGATTATGGCTATACATTTTATGGATGGCGCAAGGGCGTCATGCTGGTGAAAAGCAAAGACGGCACGATCTGGTCCGCCCTGAGCGGCCGCGCCCTGGAAGGTCCAAAAAAAGGAAAAGTCCTGGAGCGCGTCCCGTCCATGACCACCACCTGGGGGCATTGGCTGATGCTGCATCCCGAATCCACCGCTTACAACCTGTTCAAAGGAGACAGATACCCGGTAGTCGAACTTCCGAATGCAGATGCCTGGATAAAGCACCGCACATCGCGCGCTGCCACCGAGAAGAGCGACCTGATCATCGGCGTAGAGATCGAACAAGCTCAACGGGCCTTTCCGCTAGACCTGTCCAAGGAACGCGACTGCTTTAATGACACATTGGATGACACACCTGTCACAGCTTTTTGGTACGGCCCCACTCAATCTTCCGTAGCCTGGATTCGCCAGGTCGGTGACAGGATACTGACTTTTCGAGCGGATGAGATTGCTCCCGAAACAGCTCCCTTCATGGACAACGAAACCAACAGCCGCTGGACTCTGGCCGGTCGGGCTGTGGACGGTCCGCTGCGTGGAACGGAACTGAAATGGATTCCATCCATACAATGTCGAGCAGCAGCCTGGACCGCCGAATTTCCTGAAACAACCTGGTTCCAAAACCAACCCAAACCATGACCCACATCCACCGAATCAACATTGTTTGTTGTTTGGCGCTTTTTGCCTGGACCACGGCAGCTCAAGACGCGTCGAGCCAGATGAAAGGCCTGTTGATCGACGCCTCCGAATTACAGAATCAACAAGCAGAGTCGCTGGAACAATTGGGAATGAAACAGATGGTCATCGCCATCGAAGCATCCCCCACCCCATCTCAAACACAGGCTCTCGAACGCCTGGAGAAGTCCGGTTTAGATATTTGGTATTGGATCGAAATCGCCCGTGATGAAAAAATGGCAACCGAACATCCCGAATGGATGGCCAGCATTCAGGGACATCCGGAATGGCGCCGGTTTCACCCTGATTTCCCAAAAGAAAAAGAAAACGAAGTGGTCAAAGTTTACCCATGGGTTCCCGTGTTTTATGAGGGAGCTTTCGACGCACATCTAAAAAAAGTGAACAATCTGCTGGAACAATGGCCCACCAGCAAAGGAATATTCCTGAACGATCTCCAGGGAGCGCCAACGGCTTGCGGATGCGGACACACATTGTGCCGGTGGACCACCGATTACGGTCCCAAGAAATCTGCCAAAAACATGGGCCACACCGCCCCGGCACAATTTGTCAAACGCGTTCAGGAGACACATCCTGATCTGGAATGCATCCCGGTCTGGGCCACCGAATGCGAAGCACACGACAAGGACGGCATGTGCGCAGGAGTGGGATGCTACAACGGAGCCTGCTGGCGGGAATGGTCCAAACAACTGGAACCCCTCGCCAAAACAACGCCGCACCTTGGAGTCCTCCTGACCTACAAAGAACTGGAACGCGATCTCCCTATCTACAAAGAACCTGCTGGCTGGATCAACAAAGCCATCGGAGCATTTGACACCGAATCCACCCGATTTCAACACCCCTCCGTCAAACCAAACAGACTGGTCGGCATCCTCCAGGGCTGGGACACAAGCACGGAAGAAATCAAAGCACAAATCCGTCAGACCGAAAAATCCAACACCCACGGATACATCCTCTCAAACATCAACATCTCAACCCAATGGGAACCACGAATTTTTCACATGAAGGTTGCACCTTGAGTAATAACTATATCAGTAGCTACCCATAAGGGCCTTCTGTGATCGGAATATCATTCACCTCATTCTCTCATTTCATTCGTTTTCCTGAGAATTTTGCATTATATCTTGGACTTGGTGTTCGCCTAATTCGTGGAGGCGACGTTTGGTTTCATAGTAATCGTCACCGCGATAGGGTGCGAGTGCGGGTGAAATATTTTCTCGATCGGCAATGGATTCATTTTCGTTAACCAACAACGGCTCTTCACCAAGGGTGGCCGTTATTTCACTGAGGGTTCTTTCAGGGAGCGGTTCGCCTTGGTAACGCCCCAATGCCGCGACATGCTCTGGAGCCATCCAATCTCCATCATTTAGAAATGACTCACCCTGCTGAAATCCAACACCATCTACGTTGAGCGGATCACTGAAGTAAGGCCAATGCAACGGGATGTTCATTAAGTCATTGAGTAATGCGTCGTCCTCAATACCTGTGGTCGATTTTAATAGAGCACGACACCTTCTCCAATCACCGATATTTTCATTCCTAAATCGCTGTATTTCTCTGGGAATATCGGATTCAGGAACACCTATTAATCGCATCTGCCCGGTGTTGTGATGTTCCAATTCACTCCATGAAGAAATCGCCCGGACCGCCTCAGGCCACTCCCGGATCCCGTAACCATGTTCAAGCAATGTCATCAAAACTTCTTGATACTTCGGATAATCCCGACAGGGCGCACTTAAATACGTTTTGATAGATCGGTGTTTTTCGAATTTCAGGCGATAATCACGATCCTCAAGATCCCACGCGCGCGCTGTATCGAAGATTTCCCTGTCACTCTCTCGTTCTGTTAGGTCCTGGCGCCGGAAACTTATCAAGGATGGATCAGGAATATTCAGTTTACCTGCTTTATTGAATCTCTCATAAAATCGCTGTTCATCGACCCTATGCTCAACGGATGTGCTTTCAAACAGCGGCATAACATGATAAGCAAATCCGATTACAGCAAGCAGAAGCAACACGCCAATCCACCATTTGCATATTCGATCATTTCTCATATCATCGCTCTTTTTAATGATGGTCTATCCAACCAGTAGAGTGACTTTCTGCTGTGGTTCCGTTTGGTGTATCAATGGAAACATACCCGTTGAACGTAGCTCCTGCTATTTGCCCGGTATTCGAAGTTCTCCCAACACCAGTCATCCCTTCCCAATAAGATGGTATCCCAATGCAATCTATGATTGTAGGCAAAGTGAATCCAGTTACGACACCCGCCCAATTTACTTCTATAAAAACTTCCCTGTTCCAGTTGTAATCTGGATTCACTGTTGTCACCCAACTTGGAGATCCTGGTGGTGTTATTCTATAAGCTGGACCGTCAAACATCGCATCACAGGAGAATGTAGATCCCTGAGTATCACTCTTACTAAACTCGAGCATATAATTCTGGTTTGCCTCCCATCGAATGCTGGTGGAGTTATTAGTGCGGACCTGCGGCCCCACATTTTGTGTCCAAACCGGCATGACCCATCCTTGACGCATTTCCATCGTATTGCCAGTTGACTGAGCATTGTAAGCACTTTGATACCTCATCCAAACACGGGATCTCAGCAAACGCGGACCAACGTATGATCGCCCGTATAACCCAAGCGGGGTATAGTCATGGGCCTCGTGATACAGATTGCGATACGAATAGGAGTTGTATGCTGGTGATACGCTGGCAATCATCGTAACGTTCATAGCCACAATCAGAAGGACCACTAACCTAGTCTTTATGTTTTTCTTCATAATCAATTGTTCTATTCTCTGCATTTCCTTGGCGGTTGGCACAGTCCACCCCATACGGAGTGCACCATCCGCTATGTTCATTGCTTGTGGTATGCGCATGTTCCCGTTGCGGGAACCCGGTGGTTTGATCACCTTGTGTCGGGCTATACAGGCAGGACCCGAGATGCGGCATCGCAATGACTCACCAGTAAGCCTGGTTCATGCAACCGTCAACAAAAAATAACCGCTTTTTTCCAAGCATTCCATTCACGTTAACTAGCTTGCCGACAAATGGATATAATTTTTACACATTTGTCGTTTTTTCGACAGAATTGTAACAAATTCCTTTCCCATGTATCCGATTTTCAGTGAGTTTGTGGTAGCTGTAGCATTTTCGTTTTGCGACGTGGTAAGGACTCTCGAATGGTTGAAGCATGATTCGAGAACTCGGATACTTCATTATTGAAATGATCCATTCAACCAGCGGTTGATCATCGTGACAGCTCTGCTAAGATGCGTCGCACATGGCGAATCGAAAACAGAAGCAGTCGGGCAAGAAATCCCAGCCCCCCAAAACAGAGCAAGCGAAAGGTCTCCCACCTTGGGTGTGGGGCGTTGGAGCTCTGATCCTGGTCGGATTGCTGATCTTCTTCAAAAACCGACAGCTCGAAACGGCCTCCCAACAAGTTCAAAATTCAACGAATGGAAGTCAACCACTGTCCATGGATCGACTCCAGATGCCTGACGAAGCGATCTATGCCCAGTACGCTGGGACTGCTTCCTGTCGTGAGTGTCATGAAAAGGAATTCGACAAGTGGTTACCGTCCAACCATCGCATGGCGGAACGTCCTTTGATGACGGACATGGACACGCCTGCGTTTGAGCCTGCCAAGTCGTTCACCATTGCTTCGGTAAACTCCGAAGCCAGCAAGGAAGGGACGAACTACCTCATCAATACTCTTGGAACCACTTCCACCAATCAGAATCACAAACTGGAACGCGTCCTGGGGCACACTCCTCTTCGACAATATTTGACCGATATTGGCGATGGCAGGATTCAGGCCATGGACACTTCATGGGATCCGCACAAGGGTGAGTGGTTCAATGTGTATGGCGAGGAAGATCGACGTCCCGGGGAATGGGGGCATTGGACTGGGCGTGGGATGAACTGGAACAGTATGTGCGCCGGTTGTCACAACACACGTTTGAGAAAAAATTACGATCCGGATACCGACAAATATCATACTTCCATGGCCGAAATGTCGGTTGGGTGTGAAGCGTGTCACGGCCCGATGAAAGCGCATGTTCAGCATTACAAAGCACCATCGGTCTACCCCAAACCACCCAAGCCCGTCCTGGGTGAAAGAGATCCTCAACAGATTCTCAACACCTGCGGTTCCTGCCATTCGAGAAGAACCGAATTGACCGGAGATTACGCCCCGGGAGAGGCTTATTTGGATCACTATTCGCTGGTCATTCCGGATGCCTCCGATCTGTATTACGCGGACGGTCAGGTGCGGGATGAAGATTATGTTTACACTTCTTTTCTGAGCAGCAAAATGCATCAGGCGGGCGTTCATTGTATGGATTGTCATGATCCCCACTCCAATGAAACCATATTACCCGGAAACGCACTTTGCATGCGGTGTCACACGGGAGGTTACCCGAATTCACCGGTCATTGATCCAAACAAACACATGTTCCACCAACCGGACACACCCGGCGGAAATTGCGTGGACTGCCACATGCCGCAGACCACCTACATGCAACGTCATCCACGCCGGGATCATGGATTCACCATTCCGGATCCGCTGCTCACCAAGGAGCTGAACATCCCCAACGCCTGCAATCGATGTCATGGAGACAAAACCACCGATTGGGCCATCGCGGCGGTGGATGAGTGGTATGGAGAGCGCATGGAACGTCCCACCCGCGAACGTGCGCGCTGGATCGCCCAAGCCAGGGAAAACACCGAAGGCTCCCACAAACCTTTGTTGGCCATGTTAAAAAACGAAACCACCTCGCCCTTCTGGAAAGCGGTGGCCACCCGTTTGCTGGACACCTGGTGGTTCGAGAGGGGCGTCATGGACGAGATGGTGAAAGCCACCACCAGCACCAATGCCCTGTTACGCAGTCAGGTTGTCATGGCCCTTGGACCCGCAGCACAAGCCGGACAACCGGATGCCATACAAGCTCTCCAGAAAAGATTGGAAGATCCCGTTCGCAGCGTGCGTGTCAACGCCGGATGGTCGCTCCGCAATCTGGTGGATCCAGCCTCTTTGACTGGACAGGAATTACAGCACTTCCTGAATCTTCATCTCGATCAACCATCGGGGCAAATGCAGAAAGGCGCCTGGCATCTTGCGCAGCAGGACATCGAATCTGCCCTCAAACATTATAGCAAGGCCGTGGAATGGGATCCCAACTCCGCGCCGCTCCGGCATGAACTGGCCGTGGTTTACAGCATGGCAGGCAATGGCGACAAAGCTTTGGAACAAATGAAGGAAGCTTGCCGTCTGGACCCCACTGAAGGCGAATATTTTTACAAACTCGCCCTCGCCTGGAACGAACTCGGCAATAAGGACGAGGTCTTGAAATCACTGGAAAAAGCGGTCGAAGTGGACCCACGGCATTCACGTGCCTGGTACAATCTTGGTTTGGCACAAAACGACAAGGGATTGAAGGAGGACGCCGTCCGCAGTCTGGTGCGTGGTGAATCGGCCAATCCATTTGACCCGGAGATCCCTTACGCACGCGCCACCATCCTCATGGCAATGGGACGCGTGGACGAAGCCAGGAGAGCGGCGCAGCGGGCATTGGAGATACAACCTGATTTTGGTGCGGCTCAAGGACTTCTGAACAATATTGGACGATAAGGTGCTTTTGCTGCGATAAATGGATGCGCTCGCAGCTGTATTCAATGGCAACCAATAAAACCAAATAAAGACCCAAGCCATAACTTACTGTCATTCAAACCATAACACTCATAACGCGACCTTTACCGAATTCGGTCTTGAAATGCAGACCGTTCTGTTGCGAAATGGTCGCCGAACGAGAGTAGAAACGATATGTTACTGGGCGAAATCCTGACCAAAGATCAGATCATTCCCGAAATGAAGGCCACCACACGCTGGGAAGCCATCGAGGAGTTGATAGACAATCTTGTATCCTGCAACAAAATACGACCGCAGGACCGGGAATCTATCGCCAGCGTGGTGAAAAAGCGCGAAACCTCCATGAGCACGGGGATCGGCTTTGGTGTGGGCATCCCCCATGCCTCCACCGACCTCATTTATGATGTGGTGGGCGCCTTCGGAAGATCTAAGAGTGGCGTCAATTTTGATGCATTGGACAACAAACCGGTGAATCTGGTGATGCTTTTCCTGGTGCCTCAGGGGCAATTCCAAAAGCACCTGCATACCTTGGCCAATATTGCAAAGTTACTGCACAATAACGAATTCAGGCAATCCCTGGAGCAGGCAACCGATGCGGAAGAAATGGAACGCATCATCAAGGAAAAATCCGCCCCCAAATCCTGAAGCACCACAGCAGATCATACCCGTCTCTCTGCCAATCAACATGGAACCTTCCACCGCTGTACTGCCCAAGCTGATCGAGTCACGGCTTCGTCAGGCCATTCTCGCAACCTTTCCAGATGCCGATCCGAATCTGATTCAGTTACAGGTCTGCACGAACCCCAAATTCGGCGATTACCAATGCACCTCGGTGATGGCCATCGCCAAGCAACGGAAAACCAATCCGCGTGCATGCGCACAACAAGTGCTGGAAAGATTGGATTTTTCAGACATTGCCGACGAAGTTCAATTGGCCGGTCCCGGATTCATCAACATTCGGTTAAAACAATCCGCCGTCCAATCCGCCCTGCTCCAGGCAGCCAAAACCGGCAATCATTTTGTCGCCAAAACCACAACACCCCGCACATCGGTCATCGATTTCAGTTCCCCCAACGTCGCAAAACCGATGCACGTGGGACATATCCGCTCAACCATCCTGGGTGACTGTCTGGCCCGGATCCTCCGCTTTCTCGGCCACAATGTGGTCACGGACAACCATATTGGTGACTGGGGAACGCAGTTTGGCAAATTGTTGATCGGCTGGAAACATCACCTGGACCGTCCAGCCTTGGAAGCCGACGCGCTGGGTGAACTGGAGCGGCTTTACCGCAAAATCAACGCTGACTGCGAAGAAAATGAAGAGGTCCTCGAGTCTGCCCGTCAGGAGTTGGTAAAGCTGCAGAAAGGTGATGAGGAAAACCTCGGCATCTGGAAAGAGATGCAGGAGCTGTCCAAGAAGCAGTTTGAAACAGTTTACAACAGGCTGGATATCCGATTCGACCAAACCCTTGGGGAAAGCTTCTACAACGATCAATTGCAGGATGTGGTGAAGGATCTTTCGGAAAAGAACATCGCCACTGAAAGTCAGGGAGCAAAAGTCGTGTTCTTTGAGGACGTCGAAGCCTTGAAAGATCATCCGGCCCTCATCCTTAAGAGCGATGGTGGAGCCAACTACACCACCACCGACCTGGCAACGCTCGATTACCGGCTGAACACGTGGCAACCGGACGAGATTGTCTACGTCACCGATGGGCGCCAACAACTGCACTTCAAGCAATTGTTCGAAATCTTCGGACGCTGGAAACCGGATGCCAAAGTCAGGCTGCGCCATACATGGTTCGGATCGATCCTGGGTCCGGATGGCAAACCTTTCAAAACTCGATCCGGCGACACCGTCAAATTGAATGACCTGCTGGATGAAGCGGAAGAACGGGCATTGAAAGCAGTCCGGGAGAAGAACCCGGATCTGGCCCAGGACACGGCGAAGGAAATTGCCCGTATCCTGGGCATCGGCGCCATCAAATACGCCGACCTCCTACCCAACCGCCAGACCGATTATGTTTTTGATTGGGACAAATTGCTTTCATTGAGCGGCAATACCGCCCCCTATCTGCAATACGCCTGCACCCGCATTCGAAGCATCTTCCGCAAAGCGGATCTGGACGAAGCAGCCTTTCTGAGCAGCTTTGGAGAAGATTCCGGATTTGAATTGAAACTGGATTCTGAATTTGAAAACAAACTGGCACGTCATTTGATCCACTTCAGCCAGGTGTTGGATTCCGTACTGGAAGATCATCGCCCCAACTATCTCTGCAACTACCTCTACGAACTGGCCGGACATTATACGTCCTTCTACGAAAACTGCCCCGTGCTCAAATCAGAAGGCGATGTCAAGACGACCCGCCTCGTCCTCTGCTCTCTGACACGCCAGGTCCTGGCAAAAGGTCTCTCCCTGCTGGGTATCGAAACACCTGAGATGATGTGATTCTTATTAACCGCAGATTTTACAGATTATCGCAGATTCCGCTCCTGCGGTGGAGCGGATTTAAAAACAATCCTCAGTTGCCACGACCCAATCCGTGTTTCAGGAGCAAATCAAACAAACCGGAACGATCAGCGGCCACCACGGGTTTCACAGAGTCCTTCAGGAACAATACAAAACCATCCCCCAAGGCGGGGCCATTGAGGACGCAAGCATCGGTTTGGCAGGTGGCAAGTTGATGCGTCACTTTTTTGCATAATTCCGGGTAGCTCCCCTCGACCTCATACTTCCAGCCGGTGATCCACGCATCGGGGAACCATTGCCGCAATTGTTCAATAAGTTTGGGAGTCGGGACCAATTTCGCCATCACAGCACCATCGCGTGTCGAAACCTTGCCAGATTTCAAAGATTCCAATTCACCCGAATTTGTTTGCCGATAGAGCCCTTCCACCGAAAAATCACTCACAGCAGCAGCATGAAAAACGGCGTCCACTTTACTCTCCTTCAATGCTTCCAGTTTCGTCGCCAGATCCTCCGTGGTGGTAAACGATTGCCTTACATCAGCCTGATAAGGACCATCATACGTCGAGTAGTGCCCCGTCAACAAAGTGACTTTAATCCCCCTGGCCTTCAGGAAACTGGCAAGCTGCGCCCCCAGTGAACCCGTGGAAAAATTGGTGAGTCGTCTCACCTGATCCAGAGGTTCATAGGTTGGACCTGCGGTAATGACCGCATGCAAGGAAGCTTGTATATTTGTCATGACTTCAATGAATGCCGGACTTCGGCTGGTAATTTCGGTTTGTTACAATCCGATCATATTTTGTGTTTTCCACAACTTTCGTCCCTTTGCTGCTTGTTACCTTGATCTAAAACTCACTACAATCCCGCAGTTCTCACTCGAACATAACCAAAGGCAAACTATGGCATCAAATCCGATTTTTTCAGCATCCTTTTTGTCGCAAAACGTCTTAAGCGTCATCCTGGGCGGTGGCGCCGGCACTCGATTGTATCCCCTGACCAAGGAGCGTAGCAAACCTGCGGTTCCGCTGGGGGGAAAATACCGCCTCGTCGATGTGCCGATTTCCAACTGCATCAACTCGGGCATGCATCGGATATTTGTCATGACGCAATTCCTGTCCGCGTCTTTGCACCGACACATCTCCCAGTCCTATAAATTTGATCATTTCTCAAGGGGATTTGTCGAAATCCTCGCCGCCGAACAAACGCCCACCAGCACATCATGGTATGAGGGAACCGCGGATGCCGTACGCAAGAACCTGATGCATTTAACGAGCCAGCCGTTCGAATACCTGATCATTCTCAGCGGGGACCAACTCTACCGCATGAATTATCTGGAAATGCTGGCACACCACATCGAACAGGGCGCGGAACTGACCGTGGCTACCATTCCGGTGGAGAAAGACTGGGTGGAGGGATTCGGCATCATGCAGATGAACGATGCCCACGAAATTACCCGATTCGTGGAAAAACCGAAAGATCCGGCGCTGCAGGACGATCTTAAAATGCCTCGGGATTGGTATAGCAAACTGGACATCGAATCAGAAGAAGACCTCTGGCTGGCATCCATGGGGATTTATATTTTCAATCGAAAAACCTTGCTGGAGTTGCTGGACAATTCCCACACCGATTTCGGCAAGCACATCATCCCTGAAGCCATCAAAACCCACAAAGTATCCTCCTATGTCTATCAGGGCTATTGGGAAGATGTGGGAACCATCAAGGCATTTTTCGACGCCAATCTGGACCTCACCTCGGTGATGCCAAAGTTCAATTTCTTCGACATGCAGTCGCCCGTCTTCACCCGCCCCAGGTTCCTGCCAGCCAGTAAGGTTAACGGTGGACAGATCGAGTCCACGCTTCTTTCGGATGGTTGCATCGTGCAAAAGGCCAAATTGAAAAAATGCATGCTCGGGATTCGAAGTATTGTCGGCGCCGACACCGAAATGGAACGAGTGGTCATGATGGGCGGCGACTATTATGAATCCCAGGAATCCATTGCCAGACATGCGCAGGAAGGCAAACCCGCCATCGGCATCGGACCACGCACCAAGATCTTCAATGCCATCATCGACAAAGGCGCTCGTATCGGCAAAGACTGCGTGATCACTCCTGAAGGCAAACCGTCCGAAGCGGATCATGAACTCTACCATATTCGGGACGGCATCGTGATCATTCCCAAAAACGCCATTGTCCCGGACGGCACCGTTATTTGATCATCGACGAATCCGAATCATTCCATCATTCTTAAAGGATATGGGAAAAAACGCACCAGGCATCACGTTTCTGTCCGATGACGACCTTCATTTGTTCAATGAAGGCAGTCATTTTCATTTGTATGACAAACTGGGCAGTCGCAAAGCCGAGTGCGATGGTGTGGAAGGCATCTATTTCGCCGTTTGGGCGCCCAATGCGGAATCGGTCCATGTCATGGGCGATTTCAACCAATGGTCCCAATCGGAACACCCTCTGAACCCGAAAGGACACTCTGGGATTTGGGAGGGGTTCATTCCCGGCATCGAGACCGGCAACTGTTACAAATATTATATTCAATCCAAGTGGAACGGATACAAAGTCGAGAAAGCAGATCCGTTTGCGTCCTGGCACGAGATCCCGCCCAAAACCGGCTCCGTCATCTGGGATTCCCAACATGAATGGAAGGACCAGGCATGGATGGAGAAGCGTGAAAACCGCTCCAACCACCAGGCTCCCGTCAGCGTCTACGAAGTCCACCTGGGTTCCTGGAAACGCGATCCCAACGATCCGGAACGACTGCTTTCCTACCGGGAACTGGCCCCCATGTTGGTGGATTACGTCAAGGAAACCGGGTTTACCCACGTGGAGTTTCTCCCGCTCATGGAGCACCCTTTCTACGGTTCCTGGGGTTATCAACTAACCGGTTTCTTTGCAGCATCCAGTCGCTATGGCACACCAGAAGATTTCGCTTACCTCGTCGATTTGCTACATCAAAATGACATAGGAGTCATTCTGGACTGGGTACCCTCTCATTTTCCGAACGACGAACACGGATTGGCATATTTCGATGGTACCCACTTGTTCGAACATGAAGACCCAAAACAGGGTTTTCACCCGGATTGGAAAAGCTACATCTTCAATTACGGACGCCATGAAGTGCGCAGTTTCCTGATCAGCAGCGCCTTTTACTGGTTGGACCGATTTCACATCGATGGACTGCGCGTGGACGCGGTGGCCTCGATGCTCTACCTGGATTACTCACGCCAGGATGGCGAATGGGTCCCCAATCAATACGGCGGCAACGAAAACCTGGAAGCCATTGAATTCCTGAAACGCCTGAACACCGAGGTCTACCAACACTTCCCGGGCGTGCAGATGATTGCTGAAGAATCCACCGCTTGGCCGATGGTATCCCGTCCCCTGTATCTGGGTGGACTGGGATTCGGATTCAAATGGGACATGGGATGGATGCACGATTCGCTCAGCTACATCAGTCATGACGCCGTCTACCGCAAATACCATCACCACCAGCTGACCTTCCGCGGACTTTACGCTTTTTCTGAAAACTACATGCTGCCCCTTTCGCACGATGAAGTCGTTCATGGCAAAGGATCCCTCGTGGAGAAAATGCCGGGCGATAACTGGCAGAAGTTCGCCAACCTGCGACTGTTGTTCGCCAACATGTTCGGTCAACCCGCGAAAAAACTGGTTTTCATGGGCGGTGAGTTTGGTCAGTGGCGCGAATGGAATCACGACGCCAGTCTGGACTGGCATTTATTGGATCACGCCAATCACAATGGCGTTAAAAACTGGGTCAGAGATCTGAATCTAGCCTATCGTAAGGAGTCTGCATTACACGCATTTGACTGTGATGCGGAGGGATTTGCCTGGGTGGATTGTGACAATGCCGATGAAAGCATCATCAGTTGGGAACGCACCAATCCGGAAACAGGGGAAATCATTCTTGTCGTGATCAACTACACACCGGTGGTTCGTGAAACATACCGCGTTGGCGTCAAGCAAGGTGGATATTGGAGCGAAATCCTCAACAGTGATGCACCGGACTACGGAGGCACCGGCGTGGGCAATTTAGGTGGCGTAACAACTGAGGATTACGGATGGCACTGGCGACCTTACTGCCTGACCGTCGCCCTCCCACCTCTGGGAGCGGTATTCTTCAAATATGAGGGTAAAAATAAGCCTTCGGAAAAATCCTGAAGGCTCCAAAAATTTTATCGTCCTGTGGATGGAGGACGGGCTGAAGATCAAGGATCTACAGTGATGCGCTGCCAACTGATTCCCTGAGACTTGGCATATTTCTCGAAAGCGCGTTCATTCTGCATGATCACGGCACGCACCACACTGGAGTCGTCCGCGTGCCCGAGATCCACCACGGAATCTGGGATAATATCCACCTTTTTGTGCGCATAAGTCAGGGCAAACACCGCCTCGGCCAGGGCGAAATAAGGCAATTCCTTATAAACGCCCTCAAAACTATCCTCCACCGCATTAGCCAAAAACTCCAGTTGATCCACCAAATGCGGGTATTTGGGCGCTTCGATCTGTGTAAACTCAGCCTTCCAAACGGGAATATGCCGAATGACGTCTTCCACCACGGAAGGCGTGATCAGCGATGCCCCATTATTAACAAAACGAACAAACTCAGCCATAAGAGAATTCTAAAAGGACCCCCAGCCCAAAGTAAACCTGAATTTCACCCTCCGGGAAAAAGAATCTCCTGAGACATACTGTGGCTACAGCGGGGCACCTTCTGGCGAAGGCACCTAC
>CAYPZD010000072.1:0-1272 GCA_964415055.1 uncultured Verrucomicrobiota bacterium
GATGTACTTTTCGAATTCGTGGTGACATTGGGGCGGGATGCGAACCTTGAACAGCGCGTCATTCCCCTCGTATCGCCTGTCCTCAACTTGTCCGATTTCGTATAGACGGGACATGACCTGCGAGTGATCCAGAGGAATCTTCAGCTCTATGAATTGACGGATGGGTTTGAGCTGGCGCCCCAGCTCGGCGTAAAAGGCGTCGAATCCTTGTTTTGTTTTGGCGGATATGGCCACGGATGGCTGATAGGTGTCCAGGTAATGATCCAACACCCCCGGACTTTCGAGCTGATCGATTTTGTTGAACACCATCATGCATGGTTTTTCATGGGCCTTGATTTCTTCCAACACCGTATTCACCGCTTCTATCTGTTCATCGACTTGCGGGTGGCTGAGGTCGGTGACATGTATCAGCAAGTCGGCCTCCACCACTTCTTCAAGCGTCGCCTTGAAGGCTTCGACGAGTCGATGGGGGAGTTTACGGATGAATCCCACCGTGTCTGAAATCAACACGTTTTGATTGGTCGGCAATCGCAGACGCCGGGTGGTTGGGTCCAGGGTGGCGAAGAGTTTGTCTTCGGCCATCACTTCGGCTCCGGTCAGGGAGTTTAGCAAAGTGGATTTTCCCGCATTGGTGTATCCAACAATGGATGCCAGGGGCCAGAGATTGCGTTTGCGTCCGGACCGCTGCACTTCGCGTTGTTTGCGCACCTGCTCCAATTCCTCCAGCAACCGGGTGATGCGTTCGGACACCTTACGGCGATCGGCCTCCAACTGCGATTCACCTTCGCCACCCCGCATGCCGATCCCCCCTTTTTGACGGGACAAGTGGGTCCAGAAACGGGTCAGGCGCGGGAGCAGGTATTTCAGTTGGGCGAGTTCAACCTGAAGCTTGCCTTCCTTGGTTTGAGCGCGTTGTGCAAAGATGTCGAGGATCAACGAAGTGCGATCCAGGATTTTGCACTCGAAGATTTTCTCAAGATTTCGTGCCTGACCCGGCGACAGTTCGTCGTCAAAGATGACGGTGTCCACCTTGTCAATGCGACAATCTTCAGCAAATTCCTTGGCCTTACCTGTTCCGATAAAGGTGCCTGGGTTCGGGGTTTCGAGCTTTTGAAATCCCTGCCCGACGATGGTGGCTCCCGCCGTCGTGGCCAGCTGTGCCAATTCATCAAGCGAATCCTGAATTTCCCAGGAGGAACGGGTCTTGAACTGCGCTCCGATGAGGAACGCGCGTTCCGTCGTTTTTCCGTAATTATCTACTAATGCTTTCAA
>CAYPZD010000072.1:1372-15944 GCA_964415055.1 uncultured Verrucomicrobiota bacterium
TATGCCAGAAGCTTTTCAACGACATTTCCATGAATATCGGTTAGACGAAAATCTCTTCCTTTATAACGAAAGGTGAGCCGGAGGTGATCCAAGCCCATACAATGCAGAATGGTCGCCTGCAAATCATGCACATGAACAGGATCTTTCACCACGTGATAACCCAGCTCATCGGTTTCACCCAGCGTCTGACCTTTGCGGATGCCACCGCCCGCCATCCACATGGTGAAGGCAGCCGGATGATGATCACGCCCGTTGACCCGCCCCAGGGTGGCATTGGATTCCACCATGGCGGTGCGCCCGAATTCGCCGCCCCACACAACCAGCGTGTCTTCCAACAAACCACGTTGTTTGAGATCCCGCAACAAGGCCGCGCTGGCCTGATCCGTCTGTTTGCATTGGCCCTTCAGACCGCCCACCACATTGGAATGATGATCCCAACCTTCGTGATACAGCTGAATAAAACGAACCCCCCGCTCGACCAGACGCCGCGCCAAAAGACAGTTGTTTGCAAAAGACTCCTTTCCGGGTTCGGCTCCGTACATCTTCATGGTTGCCTCGGTTTCCTGGGACAAATCCATGAGTTCGGGAGCGCTGGATTGCATGCGGTAGGCCATCTCGTAATTATCAATACGGGTTTGAATCTCCGGATCTTTCCAATCTGCCAGGGTCTGCTGGTTCAAGGTATTGATCAATCCGATGGACCGTTCCTGAATCGATCGATCAACGCCGACCGGACTGGACACATTTAAAATGGGATCCCCTTTGGAACGAAACGGTACTCCGGCATGCACGGAAGGAAGAAAGCCTGAACTCCAATTGGCAGCGCCTCCACTGATCCCCCCCGCCGATTTCAACACCACGAAACCGGGCAAATCCGAAGACTCACTTCCGAGCCCGTAGGTTGCCCAGGCCCCCATCGCGGGTCGTCCAGACAGCGGACTTCCGGTGTTGAGAAATATCTGAGCGGGCGCATGGTTGAACTGGTCGGTGTTCACCGATTTGATGATGCTGATCTCATCCACCATTTCACTGAGATGAGGGAGCATCTCGGAAAGTTCCGCCCGGGATTGTCCATACTTGGAGAAAGAAAACTGTGGCCCCAGAACACCGGCATCCGGTTCGATAAATGCAAATCGTTGTTCTCCCACAATGGATTTGGGCAAAGGCTTTCCTTCGAGCTTCTTCAACTCCGGTTTGTAATCAAACAAATCCAACTGACTGGGCGCGCCCGCCATGAACAGGTAAATGACGCGTTTGGCTTTTGGCGGAAAGTGCGTTGGTTTGGGAGCAAGCGGATCTTTATCCGATGCGGCTCCATGCAAACCTTGAGGTTTCAACAAGGATGCCAACGCCACCGAACCCAGCCCCACACCACAGTCCTGAAAAAAGTGACGCCGTGTTCGATGCCTGAGTCGGTTTTGATTGCTTTGAATGGGTTGATTCGAAGACATGATCTTTAGCTTTTGGTGATGACCTCATCCAGATTGAGAAGCACACGACATGTCAGGATCCACCCGGCCAAACGCGCTTCGACATCCGTAACTTCTTTTGTACCGGTCAATGGTTTTACCATCTCGGGATTCTGACTGAGTTGTGTTATTTCGTGCTGTAAATAGTCCAATATCTGCTGAATGGCTGCCGACGAAACCGGACGCCCAACGAGTCGCATCCAAGCTTCCCTGGCTCTCTCTTCATCGGACAGGTCTTGATCGCTTAACAATTGCTTCGCAAGCGAGCTTGCGGCTTCGACGTAAACTTCGTCGTTCAGCAAGGTCAGGGCCTGCAATGGTGTATTGCTTCGAATCCGCCGGGCACAGGTGCGCTCGGGATTCGGCGCATCAAAAGTCATGAAGGCCGGGTAAGGAACGGCTCGTTTCCAGTAAGTATAAAGGCCTCGTCTGTATCGGTCGGCACCCTTGCTTTCCTTGTAACCGGGGCCGCCGTATGCCAGATCGCTCACTCCGGCTGGCTGTGGCGGAAAGACGCTTGGTCCGCCGATCCTGTGCTCAAGCAGTCCACTGGCATGCAGGGCAATATCCCGCACCATTTCGGCTTGCACACGAAAACGGGGACCTCTGGCCAACCAACGGTTCTCCGGATCTTTTTCGAGCAAGGCGTCGCTTAGTTTGGAAGATTGACGATAGGTGGCCGAATGCACGATCAACCGATGCATGTGTTTCATGTCCCATCCGCTCTCTTCAAATTCCACTGCCAACCAGTCCAATGCTTCCGGCTGCGTCGGCATCGCTCCCTGCAAACCGAAGTCTTCCGGAGTGCTCACGATTCCCTTTCCGAAAAAGGCCTGCCAGGTCCGGTTCATCACCACTCTCGCGGTCAAAGGATTGCCAGGTTCAAACAGCCATTGGGCAAAGGTCAGGCGATTGACCGGACGACCTTCGGGCCAGGCATGAAACATTTCAGGCACTCCCGGTTTCACCACTTCCCGGGGTTTCAAAAACTCACCTCGATGACGACGCATGGTCGTCCGTGTGTACTCGGGCGGACGCTCCATCATGACCATACTGGTCGGAAAGGAGGGCAGTTTCTTTTTCAAGGTCGAGATGGCTTTCCTTGCCTCTTCCAATTCCGGCGCTTCCCGATGGAATTGTGATTCCAACAACGCCATGTCCATCGTGTCCCATTCCTGCTTGTCTTCAACCAGTAATGATTCAACCTCTGCCGGCATGCCACTTGCCCCTGGATCATCGTCCCCGGTGGCGGACAATCGAAACCGCCCGATCGTCACCTGATGAATGAATGATTGATCCAGCGTCACCCGAAGACGAATGGGGCCGTTTGTGCCTTGTATGGGCTCCATCAAAGCAAACACCGCCTGATGATCCTCTCCGGTTCGACCACCGATCTGCCACCCGGTGTCCAGCAATCCATCCAATGATTTGGCAGCTTCATGCTTGTCTTTGTGATGGGAATCCGTGGCTTGTTCGAATGTCTGGCGCACCCAGCCACCTTGTCCGTCGGACGTTTCCACGATGAATTCCGACAACAGAAAATCGCCGGTTTGGAAAAAGTGGGCACGTCCCGGTCCACCCGCCGGCAACGATGCATGCGCCAGGACTTCCAAACGAAATCCTGAAATCGAAGAAAGATCACTGGTCAATTCAATCGTATAAATATCCCGATTGGGTTTATCGCCGGAAGCCAGCACCGATTGATCGGTCAGCGTGGTCAAGGTGGCGTGGAATTTCGAATGCAGACTCTCGGGTTTCAACACTGTCCAGTCCACCGCTCTGGCAACCGCACTTTCCAACCATTGGTCAAATCGCTCTTCATAATACTGTCCTTCGGCATACTGGGTTCCCGTCGCACCTTCCTGATCGGCCGGCTGGTTGGGAAACTCATCTTTCAAGGCCTCTGTCAGTTGTCGGATCTCCGTCTGGATTTGATCGCGCCGAGCGGCGATCCCGGGATCGTGCAGGTCCAGTTCCGGTTCGTCCGCGTTGTTGAACACTGCAAACAACTGCCAATATTCGGTCTGTGAAATAGGGTCAAATTTGTGACCGTGACACTGCGCACATCCCATGGCCAATCCCATCCAGGTGGTTCCGGTCGTATTCACCCGGTCCACGATCGACTCAAAACGAAACTCCTCGATATCAATCCCTCCTTCTTCGTTCATCATCGTGTTGCGATGAAATCCCGTGGCGACTCGGTCCGCTTCGCTGGCGTTTGGAAGCATGTCACCGGCAAGTTGTCGTATGGAGAAGGCATCAAAAGGCATCCCTTCATTCAAGGCATGGATTACCCAGTTTCGATAGGGCCAGATGCTGCGGTATCGGTCCTTCTCGTATCCGTTCGTATCAGCAAAACGCGCCAAATCCAGCCAATGTCGCGCCCAACGTTCTCCGTAGGCGGGCGACATTAATAATTCGTCCACCACATGGTCATAACGGTTCGGACGTGGATCGTTTATGAATTGTTCGATTTGATCAGGCGTGGGAGGAAGTCCGATCAAGTCAAGATAGACACGCCGCAGCAAAACATAAGGATCCGCTTCGGGAGATGGTTGTAATCCTTCCTTCTCCATGTTGGCCAGCACATGAAGATCGATGGCGTTTCGGCTCCAATCCCTGTTTTGAACAACTGGAGCTTCCGGACGTTTGGGCGCCACATAAGCCCAGTGCCTTTCATACTCCGCGCCTTGAGCGATCCATTGTTTGAGCAGGGCTTTATCGGCATCACTCAACGGATTGTCTTTTTCGGGAGGTGGCATGAGCGCATCGGCATCTTGAGTGAAGATTCTATCCACCAATACACTGGCATCCGACTGGTGAGGAACAACCGCACGATCCCCGGATTTCAAAACACGATAAGCGGACTCGGCGTCGTCCAGCCGAAGCCCGGCTTTTTGCTGATCCGGACCATGACACGCAAAACATTTGTTCGCCAGGATGGGTTTGATGGACTGGGTGAACCGAACTTCATCCCCCGCCAAAAGCGTTCGACCAAAGGAACAAAGCAATACCATCACCCATACCAATCTTCTTTTCGTTCTGGAGTGTGTCATCATCTGGAAATTTGGAGGGCATTCTAAGGTTTAAACCACATTCTGTCCACGCAACAAAAAGTCCATATCATCCAGGAATATGATCAAAACCTGATCGAAATTTAGGATGAAAGAATCAGAAAAATCTCCCGAGACTTGATAAATTTTCGTATCGTCGTTTGATGCTGCTTAAGAAACGCAACCAACTGATTCGTGCTGCAATTGCCTATTTTTAGCCAAACGACCTTGGGTGCTGACTCCGCTATCAATGACCGTTGAAAAAAATCGCAATCTTTTGACACAACGATATAGTTGCGCTGAGAGGCAAAATCCCATATGACCGAATCTGATTCCCCTTTGAGATCGCAATCCCTTACATGAAAACACTCAGGAAACTCTTCTTTCAGCAAATCGGGCAGCTTTGGAGATAGATTTTCATCAAAAAGCAGCTTCATATGGGATCACCGATAATTTGCGATCACGGTCTGCGGCGTATGCAAAACAGGCCTGGATGTCATCCAAGGTCAAATCTGGAAAATCATCCAACACTTCCTCAATCGACATTCCTCCACCGAGGTAATCAAAGACATCTGAAACAGAAATGCGGGTCCCCATTATACAAGCTTTACCGCTTCTAATGTTCGAATCGATTGAAATACGTTCTCGATAATCCATACTACTTGTCAGATCATAAACGTCATTTCGAAAAACCTCAAGCACTCTTGCCTCACTAACTGACGCGTGGGCGCATCTCAGTTCCTTCTAAGAATATAAGCGTGAACCGAGAGCCATATGGAATGCGTGCGACTCGGCGCCGCTTTGGATACCTTTGGACAATGCCTCAGCATACTCATCTCTCGGAATCTAGCCCATGTCAGCAGCCCGTAACCAGAATAACATGACGCGTTGGGGTATGGGTGGGTGTATTTAAATGAAGTGAATGGTTTAAGCAGATGGACCAAATCCAAAGCGGCGCCGAGTCGCACGCACTCCATAGAAATCCTTGCGTTTATGCTCCTTCAAGGAATCAAGTGAAATGCGCCCCTGACGCCCAACCCAACCCTGCCAGAAGCCAAATGGTATTCTGCACCCCAAAGCCTTCCTTCCGGAACTTTTTGAGTTAGGCCAGAGATCTGGACACTTCTGTCAAAGTTTTGATTAATTCCTCCCTCTGGACAGGTTTACTCAGAAACCCATCCATTCCCGCATCGATGCACTGCTGCCGATCTTCTTCCCGCAGGGCAGCCGTATAAGCATATATTTTGACCATCTTATGCCGGTCATTTTGTCGGATACGGCGCGCGGCTTCGTATCCGTCCATCACCGGCATCTGACAGTCCATAAGGATCAAATCAAAATCATCTTCATTTAACATTTCCAGCAAATCCTGACCATCATCGGCCAATGTGCATTGATGCCCCATGCTTTCCAATTGAGCCTTGATCACCTTCTGGTTGATGGGGCTATCTTCAGCCACCAAAACCGCCAGGCGGTCGTGTGAGATGAGCGGTTGTTCACGGGGAGCATCCAATGCTTCCTCAGGGTTCTCAAGTGAGTCGAACGTTTGGGTCAGCTCTCTTAATCGCAAAGGATATCTAAGCGTTTGAACTCCATCCGGTAGATCGATCGGCTGCATCGCGGCATGGCGTCGCCTCATCAGGCAAATCCGAAAAGAGGGCGCATGGTCTGGTGCGGCCAGGATATGTCGAGCAAGCGCCTCATTCGCACACCACCATTCGGCGGGAACAAACAGAACAAGGTCGTGATCCTTTTGCTGTTGTTTTTGAATGAAGCCGATCAGGTCGTTGTTCCATTCAGCATGCACGTGATGAATCTGAAGCTCGGTCAGATACCGGATCAAACCTGGGTCGGATGTGCTTTCATCTCCGACAATGATCGCCGACAGGGGAATTTGACCGGAATATGTTGTTGTGTCAGAAGAAGCCTCAATGACCGACAAAGGAATGGAAAACAAGAATTCGGATCCTTCGCCAAGCTCCGATTTTACCAGCAACTTTCCCTTCATGGCCGCAGCCAGTTTTTTGCAAATACTCAATCCCAGCCCTGTTCCACCGTAGCGTCGAGTGGTTGAACTGTCCCCTTGTGAGAATGGATGGAAAGCGTTCTCCGCCTGTTCCGGTGTCATGCCGATCCCGGTATCTCTGACCAGGACATCCACCTGAGCCACATCCTCTCCCAGGGATGTCACCTCGATGGATACCTTGCCCTTGTGGGTAAATTTGATGGCGTTGCCCAAAAGATTCCAAAGGACCTGACGTATCCGCAATTCGTCCCCCAGAACCTTCGTCGGCAAATGGGGCGAAGCGTAGAAGGATAGGTGCAATCCTTTTGCGGCAGCTTGTGGATCCAATGATTCGACCACGTGTTCCAACATTGCCCGCAAGGCAAAGGGCCTGTTCTCAAGATTCAGATAATTGGCCTCAATCTTGGAATAATCAAGGATATCATTGATCACCGCAAGCAAGGTGCTTCCCGAGTGCCGTATAGCTTCCACAAACTCCCTCTGATCCACATTCAAGGGGCTGTCCACCAACAGATCAGCCATGCCAATGACGCCATTCATGGGAGTACGAATTTCGTGGCTCATGTTGGCCAGGAAATGACTCTTTGCTTTGTCGGCTTCTTCGGCCTTTTGTTTGGCCTCAAGCAATTCCTGCACCTGCAGCTTCACCTGATGTCGCAAATGTGTATTCCACACCCAGAACAAGATCGCAACAAATCCGACCAACGCAGCCATCACCGCCACATGCCAGACCTTGACCAAAGGGGGATGCTTCAATACTTCAATCGCCGAAGGATCCGCCAGAACCAGACGAATGCCCGTTGGATTCCCTGCCCCATCGTAACTCGCCAGGTAGATGACATCCGCCAGCAGATCGGTACCCATTTTATGGATAGAAACACCTGTCGGAGTCTCGACCGGAACGATGCTGTTTCCACAAAGCAGATGAAAAGCCGACTCGTCGGGCTCATTGAGCCACCCGGTCACTGTCCCGGTCACCCGAACGGGAGAACCAATCAACTGTTCTTGAACATCAGAAAAAATCTCCAGCCGAACGGGAGTGAGTTGCGGCGGGGCCATTTGCATGGGAGTCACGACCGACAGTTCCATCACATTCTGACTCCCCAGCGCCATTGGAAATCCGGACACACGCAATGTATCGCCCACTCTCAAAACCTGCGCTTCTTTGAGACGGATAAAGATACCACCGGAATCATCGGCCAGATAAAACTCATCAGGCCGAGTTTGGTATGTCACAACCCCTTGAATGACGCTTCGTTTACCAAAGACGACATCCTGCCCCTGCCGAATGGTCTGGATGGGGGTGACGTCCGATCCAAATGGATCATCATCGCGTGCTTGCTCAATACGGACCAACTCAGGATTGGAAACCAACAAATCAAAATCCGAAAAAAGATCACCACCCACTCGCGAACGGATAGAGACCCCCGAAATGCTGCACAACGCCTCCAACCACCTTTCACTCAAATGTTCCACGTCTCCTTTCACCCGGCAGACAACGGTTCCACTGGGATCATGCAGATGTACATCCAGCGTCTCGGCATCAACTTTGACACAATCCGTAACAATCCCAAGTGCCTTGACCAGTTGCCCGCTGAAATTGCCCAAGGATAAATATCTTGCGGAAACATCTGGGTGTTCGGGCAAAATTCCGGGAGATTGACGCAACACTGTTAACATTCCCGGATGACTCGGAGCTCTTTCCCCTCCAATTTCCACCAACACCTCAACCCAGTCTGAGAACATCAATCGAGCACCGGTTGATGAGCCGGTCACCCTGGCCGCGCCTGTGGTGTCTTGTAAAAAATAGATGAACGAATCTTCATTTTGATCGATGCCGGTCACCACACCGCGCACACGCCTCAGAACCGGTTGATCCTTGTTTCCGGAATGCAAGGGACGCAACTCATCAAGACGAGCCCAGGGCTGGTCCCATGGTTGAGAACGAACACCTGTGCGATCTACGAAATAATCCCGAAAAACAGCATCCTTGAGCACTAGCTGCTCATCCGGTCGCTCCACGAAAACCGATAACTGAATCGTTGCCCCCAAGGTCAGCTGTTTGTTTTGCCATACGGGAACCACTATTTCTCCTGTCGAATCCTGCAGGATCAAACTCTTGGCAGGTTCATGCTCTTTCACGCGCCCTTCAAGCTGGATACGCCCATATTCAGATCCTTCTTGAAGATCCTTGATAGTCAACTTCCCTGTGGCAAAAAAATCATCCAAGGATTCGTTTAATACAGTCAAACGTTTGATCCCGTTGGTAACGATCGCAGGCAATGCGTTTGGATCGGTGGCGCTGTTGCCGACAACCAGGACTCCCTGAATTTCCACATATGTCTCCATCAACATGGGAACACGATCCTCCCTTCCGAGGGCAATCACCACTTCGAGCTTTTCCGAGTCCACCATCAGGTTCAACTTGAGGTGCTGATCAACCTGTTCGGCAGTTTGAACAAAACCACGGACCGAACTCCAGGTGTTATTGAGCGCATAATCTCGTAATTGGGAACCAGAACGTTTTTGCGGTACCGGAAGCGTTCCGGCGGAAAGAACGTTGAACTCAGCCTGAGTCATGTCGATCTCATTCGTCTCCGCAGTGGTAAAGGTTTTGAGTTCGACTCGATCACCGGCATGCAATCCAAAATCAAGACCACTGATATGAAGGTACCCCCCGGTCTGCCCGTCAAAAAACCAGCACATCCCCCAGGCCGGGTCGTAATATAAAATCTGACCGGTGATCCGCACGGGCCGCACCTTCTCCTTGTCCTCCGGAGCGACATTCCAAAGGTCCATAAAGGAAGCCACCGGCTTGATGGAAGTTTCATCACCTTCCTGTGCCACCCCCTTGCCGCAAACGAGTACAGAAAAGCACAAAAAGCCAACCCGTATAGCACAGATAACTTGATACTTCTTAAAAAATTGAACAAACAGGGATCTCACTCCAATCATCGCCGACACCGACAAAGACTTACATAACACGTTCTGGAAAGATATGGAAAGAAATTGTAAAAACCAAAATCCGATTTAACCTCACCAAGGCATTCTCAAACGAAAAAGGGCAACAACATGGATAATTCCCGTCACCCAAAACGTATTTCAAATTCCGTGAACAGCGGTTTCACCCTGATCGAACTCCTTGTGGTCATCGCCATCATTGCCATCCTGGCGGGCATGCTGCTTCCCGCGTTGTCGAAGGCCAAGTCCAAAGCCAAGGCGGCGCTTTGCCTCAGCAACCTGCGACAGATGACATTGGCCACCCGGTTTTATGCGGATGACAACAATGATCATGTTCCACCTGTGGCGCATGCTGTGGGAGAATATTGGTTCCATCAGATCGCCCCCTACATGGGAGCTGACGAATACAAGAAAAACCCCCACGAACTGGCCGATGGCGTGATGCGCATCCTTACCTGTCCCTCCACCAAGAGCGCCAAGCCAAATCCCAACCCCAGTGACAGCTGGTGGGGCTCAGCGACGACCACCTGGCGTTCCCTGCAGTCGGAAGGGAGTTACGGTATGAATCTGTGGCTGGACAATCAGGGGGTTTACATCAACGATTTCCCGGCGGACCAATACTACAGCCAATACTCGACAGCGCCCGCCGAAGTTCCGGCTTATGGAGATTCGGTATGGGTGGGATCCTGGCCCGATGGTGGCGACACCATGCCGGGTGACCTGAAAGGTGACGGCTACGGCAACGGCAGTTTCCCCCACAGCAAAGGACGATTCATGGGCCGTTTTGCCCTGGAACGTCACGGCAACGGGATCAATGTGGGTTTTGTGGACGGACACACCGAACGTGTCTCGGTTCAGGGACTCTGGATGTTGAACTGGCACAAGGAAAACGTCCCGAATCCAAACATCGAATTGCGCTAGTCATCCGCCCGGATTCGGGCTATAAGGTTCGCATGTATTCACAAGTCAACATGCGTCTTATTGGAACACTTTTGGTGACTGCTTCTCTGTGCCTGAATGCACTGAGAGGCGAGGAAGATCCTTTCGTCAAAATCGATCCTCCGGCACTGACCGGCAGCTGGGATTGCACCGTACAGGATGGGGACCTGACCTATCCGTCCTGGTTTCATGTGGAGTTGTCCGGTTATCGCACGCTGGTCGGTTCCTACGTCGGCCAGTTCGGCAGCGCCCGCCCTATCTCCAACGTGGCATTCAATACAGACACCGGGGCCTTTCGGTTTGAATTGCCACCCCAGTGGGAAAAACGCACCAAGAATGTGGTCGTCGAAGGCACTCTAAAAGATGACTCTATTGAGGGCGTCACCTTCAATGACGAAGGCAAGGTCATTTCATTTGAAGCCGCTAGGGCTCCTTCACTTGAGCGCAAAGGCAAAACCAAGTGGGGGAAGAAAATTGAAATCTTCAATGGCAAAAATCTCAAAGGATGGGTGCCTCGCCACGCCGACATCCCCAACGGGTGGGTGGTCAAAGATGGTCTGTTGATCAACGAAACACCCGGCAACGACATCATGACCAGGAAGAAGTTCACCGATTTCAAATTGAAGGCCGAGTTTCGCTATCCGGAGGGAAGCAACAGCGGCATCTATCTGCGAGGTCGTCATGAAGTTCAAATCGAAGACAATTACGGAATGGAAATCAACAGCCATCGCATCGGCGGCGTTTACGGTTTCCTGACACCCTACGTGAACGCTGCCAAAAAACCGGGTAAATGGCAGCGCCTGGAAATCACGTTGATCGGTCGCTTGGTGACCATCGAGCTGAACGGCAAGAAAATCATCGAACGCCAAAATATCCCCGGCATCACCGGTGGCGCCTTGGACAGCGACGAAGGAGCGCCCGGCCCCATTTTGGTGCAGGGGGATCATGGACCGGTCGAGTTCCGCAAGTTGGAACTCACCCCGGCCAAATAAACTTTAAAAATCGAAGCCTGGTTTATTTTATTGAACCGCAGATGTCGCAGATTGACGCAGATGATGAGTTTAATCTTTTGTATTCACCCAGGTAAAATGAATCGCTGCGCATGTGCGATGGATATTGCGGTTGACTGGACTTGAAAGCAGAAAAGGAAGGCGAACAACTCATGGCATCACAACCAACACACTCCATGCCTCCCGAGTCCGCCGTCCTGCCGCCGCCCAACCTGGTTCCCGAATCGTTTGGTTTCACCCGACTTGGGCGGCGGATCATCCGATCACTGGAAACACTGCACGAACTGATCGCCTTCACATTGATCACTCTCAGTGTCACGGTCTTCAAGCTTGGCAGATCCCGCTCGGTGGTGCATCCACTGATTCGGCGGCAGATTTTTCAGGCAGGCATCCGGTTGCTGCCCTTGGTAAGCTTGGTTGCCTTGATCACTGGATTCATTGTCGTCGGCCAGATGATTTCCCTGTTCAGCATGGTCGGCGCAGGGCGTTACACCGGGCTGGTAATGGTCATCGCGGTGTTCCGCGAACTCGGTCCCTTGATGACCGCGATGATGGTACTGGCTCGAGTGGGCACTTCAACAGTGATCGATCTCGGCACAAAACGCGCACTGGGCGAGGTGGAAGCCATGGAAGCCCTGGGCATTGATTCGATCCACTACCTGGTGGTTCCACGAGTGCTCGGCCTGGCCTTGTCGATTGTTTCACTCACCATTTATTTCATCCTCATCTCCATGGTCAGCGCGTATTTCTTTGTGTTCCTCCAGGACATTCCGATGAAACCACTGGCATTCGTCAACCAAATCACCGAAGCACTCCACATTTCCGATTTTCTGGTATTGATTCTGAAATCCTGTTTCTTCGGCGGAGTCATCGCAGTGGTAACCTGCTACGAAGGATTGGCACGTCCGATTCGACTGGAACAAATCTCGGTGGCAGCCACCCGGGCGGTGATGAAAGCCATCATCTTGTGCGGCTTGTTGGATGCGGTGTTTCTTCTCTATTGGATGATATGACGAAATCCGATCCATCATGTGACGCCCAGGACATCCTCATTGAATTGAGAGACGTCAAGGTTCGTTCCGTCATGCACCCTTATCCCAACTGGATTCGCAACTGGAATTGGACCATATGCAGTGGAGATCACTGGCTGGTGGGAGCCAAACCGGATTCCGGCAAGACTCCCCTGTTGTCTGTAGCGGCCGGACTCATGCATGCACACCAGGGATCAGTTCGTTTTTTCAATCGCGAGGTGCAGGATCTGGAACCGGAATCCTGGCTGGATGAAAAACTTCGGATGGGGATGGTCTTTGAAGACGGAGGCAAAGTGTTTCAGGAACTGACCGTTTACGAAAACCTCCTGTTGCCCCTCGACTACCACCAACGATTGGCACCTGAGGGTAGAAGCGCTCATGTCCAGTCCATTTTGGAAATCACGGAGATGTCAGACTTCGCCCATCAACCCGCCGCGGGCTTGAGTCGAAACTGGAAACAACGGCTGGGGCTTGCGCGCGCCATGGTCCTGCAGCCTGAAGTCCTTTTTCTCGACAATCCTCTAGGGGCGGTGGATGCCCATCATGGAGTGTGGTGGCTGAAGTTTCTGGACCGCCTCATGACAGGAGAATGGGAATGGCAACCCAAAGCACTGGTGGTTTCCGCAAACGATTTGACACCCTGGATGTCACGCATCAATCACCTGGCCTTGATAAATAACGGAAAATGGTTAGAGATAGATCCGAGCGACCGAGACGCCCTGGACAACGATCCATTGATCCAATCGCTCATGACGGCAAACATATAAGAAACAAGAAAGCATCATGCCACTACAAGACCTGACACCTCAGATTCGCACGCGCCTCAACCGGGCAGAGCAATTTGTTGGATTATTTGTCGGGCTGGCATTGGTGGCGTTTATAGGCGCATTCGGGTATTTCATTTACCATGCCGCCAAACAAAAGGGCTGGTTTCTGGCACAGGCAAGGTACTTTACATATTTACAAAGCGCCAATGGCATTTCAGAAGGAGACAAGGTCAAACTAATGGGGTTTGAAGTAGGGGAGATCACAGCAATCGAGGCCATGCCGGCAAGTGATTTATTCAATAACGTCTATGTAGAATTCGTAGTGCGCAGCCCGTATCACGGTTATCTCTGGGCGGATTCCACCGTTAAATTTGTGTCAGGAGATTTCTTGGGCAACCGCTATCTGGAAGTGACCAAGGGTTATGATGGAGACGTCCTCTATAAAGAAGAGAACGGCAAAATTGTAGAGTGGTGGGACGGAACGGAATACCTTGAATACAAAAAGACCACAAAACCGGTCTGGATCCGGGCTATCGAATCAAATGGTTTAAACAATCAGATAGAAGACATTCTGAAAGTGGTTCAGGAACACCTCCCAAACGTCTTTGCCCTTACCAACCAACTATCCATGACGCTCGAGCATGCGAATGAAATGAGCACCAACGTCAACAACCTGCTGTTGGAAACACGGCAAACAACCAGCAACCTTGCCGTTATCACTGAAAACCTGAAGGATCCGAATGGTTCCCTGGGACGTTGGTTGTTGCCCGAAGATTTGAATCAGGATATTCATCACACCCTGCTTTCCGTGACCAACACCCTGAGTTCAGCGGACGCCAACATGACACTGGCCGTCTCCAACCTGAACATCAGTCTCAACCAACTCGCCACCCTCACCAGCAACTTCAATGCACAGGTCCAGGCAAACACCAATATCCTTGGCGAAATCTCTTTACTGGTAGTCACCGCCAACGATTTCATGGAAAGCCTGCGCGATCACTGGTTGTTGCGATCGGCATTCAAAGAGGACAAAAAGAAAAAGTAGTCTGAACCGAGTTCGCAGAGCATTTCCCCCCAACGCAACCACCAGGTAGGACGTGTCGTCCCCGACGCGTCGCCTCTGGGCATCCATTCTCCCAACTCTTCTTCCAAAGGAACACCCAAGGATTCACAACAACCCACAAATACATCCCATACGCTTACGGGTGGGGCTGGGGTGTTGGAAGCTCCGGCGTCTTCCTTCGCACGTCATTTGCAGGCATGATGGCCACAAGGGTTGCGCGGCGGGACGCCACGCTCTACCTGGAGTATGCCGC
>CAYPZD010000072.1:16044-27486 GCA_964415055.1 uncultured Verrucomicrobiota bacterium
CACAATAAACCACAAACACATCCCATACGCTTACGGGTGAGGCTGGGGTGTTGGATGCTCCGGCGTCTTCCTTCTCAAGTCATTTGCAGGCATGATGGCCACAAGGATTGCGCGGCGGGACGCCACGCTCTACCTGTGTGCTGTCATCGGGCGATCATCAGACGGTTGTCCTGGGTCCATACATAAATCCGACTGGTCAATGTTGGGCTGACATTTGCCGAGTCCTGCATGACGATCCAGCCCCGGATGTTTTCAGATTCCATACGTTCGAGCAGTACCGGATCCACTCCGGATTCGAGCTTGGGATCCAGGATCAAGGTTTCAATGAAATTGTGATGCCCCGGATAGTAGGTTTGGGAATAGGTCGAGCTCAGGGAGAATGTACCGTAATCAGCCAGATTCAACGAAGTATCCTCCCATCCCTGCAACACCGGAGTCTTCAGAATCCAGGGTGTTTCACCTCGGATTTTGTATGTCCCAATGTAAAAATCACTGTTCACGGACAGCCCTCTGGACCTTGAATTGACATTGCGCTTCCAGGAGAAGTTCGGGAATCCACCGCTCCGATTGACTGGGTCAATATCGGCAAGCATCACAGAATCCTCTCGGGTAAAACCAATATTTTCACGAAACAAGTCCATGGTCGGTTGAGCCGTGGCATAACGCGCCGTCAGTTCAATCTCGGCATCTCCAAGATTGAGGAACGGCGTGGTGCGCCGGCGGAGGTCGTAAAGAAAATTGAAGTGTAATTGGTAATCCACTCGCAAAGCGTCTTCACCCCAGTGCCAATCCACTTTCAAATCACGACCGGACAGGGTCACCTCTGCGCCCGGAAGATCGCTCATCAATCCGGCATACTGAACGATCTGTTGGTGATAGACAAATTCCAGTTCCACGTTCAACAAGCCGGCAGGGTCATCCGGCAACCCATCCTCTACCAAGCCCCAACTCTGGAACTTCCAAATGGACTTCAGACGATGGCGCGCCATCATGTCTCCGAACTCGCCCTGCACCACCTCAAAGGCGTCCACATCACTGAAGGCAATAGGCAAAGTCGCACCATCGAATGGCGAAGCCGGAATCGATCGAATCTGTTTCAAAACGAGCTTACCAGGCGCCACTTTCTTGTATTCAAAATCGAGCAATGCTTCGGTCCTGGTGTCGAAATGATCCAAATAAGCCCCCGAAGCCTGCACCATGAGTTCCGTCAACAAACGATAATCATCCTGTCCATCCATAACCGTCGCCCCCAACGGCACCAGGGCACTCCCCTGCTCCAGTTCAAACTCCATCTCACCGGATTTGGACAATCCCACCCGCATGATCTCCGGCTGAGCGGATCGATCAGGATTAGCCACAGACACGGCTTCCTTCTGGGTCACGAGACTACCCTCCACCAAGGCAGGCAATCCATCCTGTCCACGAGCAACCCGCAGCGTTGCCACGCCGTTCGCCCACTCGATTTCGTCCGGAAAACTGTAGTGAGCCAGCACCGCCATCCCGACTTCACTTTCCTGCACACCCCGCCTCAGTCGCTCGATGAACGCGTTCTCGTTGTAGAAACTGGCATAGACTTTTTGAATGGCGCGAAACACACCGCGTTCCTTGTCCTTGGAGGCGTCACACGCGCTGGGCCCCGTCGTGTCACCATCCAGATCATCCGCCATGCAACCACTGTAACTGTCGTATAATCCGGCTCCGACGAATTGCTCGCTGTCTTCCACATTGGTGGAGCTTCGAAAACGAATCTTTCGATCGCTGCTCATGGAAGACAAGGCATTCAAGATGGCGGCCTGTTGTTCGGCATTGAAGCGAGCTTCCTTTTTAATCAGATCGCGCACTTCACTTAAAGCCGTCGAAAGTTCGCCCGGATTTAGAAGTGGAAATTGAAATCCCGCCAATTTCGCATCAATGGCAGTCCGCAATGTTTCGCCAGATGCGAGTTGCTGCGACATGAACTCGTTCCACAAATCAAACGTGAAGGAAACAGCTTCGCCCGGGGAGTGATCCGGTATCGCTCTGAGCAACAAGCCCAGATTCGCAGCTTTACCCCCAACCTTGCCAATATCCCCGGGATTCAATTCACCAACAGGCAAAGCCATCTCACCGACCGCCTGCAGCGGTTCATATGAAAGAGGGGGCAATTGTTTGAGAGCGAGAATCCTGGACTTTTGTTCATCATTCAATTGATTCCCCACTTTCAGCGTTCGCACCTCCACGCCGCTTTCGTTCCTGCCGGCAATGAACAAAACCTCTTCACCGTTCCACTGCTTGAGCTGGGTCTGTCTCGCCTTATCCGCCACATAGGCAAACGGAACTCCAAAGGATTGCGCCAGGATGGCGACATGCGAATTGGGCGTTGCCGGTGACAAGCTCAGGATGCCGGACACAGGCGGGACTTCAGCCGGCACACTGTCGAGCACCAAAATGTCGGTGGTTTTCAAATCCCCTGCGGCAAATGCGTCAGCCAGGTCTGCAGCCATCAGGTATTTCAACCGCCCCAAGGTCCAACCTTCTGCATAAAGCCCATCCTGAGTGACCCAACGTGAGGGGGAATCCACTGCAATGCCCTTTGCCGCGAAGAAATCGCCCGCAGCACGCGTGGCTTCCACTTGCTCAAAGGTTGGCATGTAAATCATACGAACCCCTTCGCCCAATCGGATGCGCATCGCGACAAGGTCCAGCCACTTCACGACGGATTCCACGGGAAACGGCTCCTGACCGATGAACTGTACCCCGACTTCCCGGATGGATGGATCATCGGGAAAGAGCAGCGCACCCAACAACAGTTCCTGAGTGGCCGGATCCAATGTCACGCGTTCGAATTCACTCGGCCCCATCCCCGCATAAGCTGGCAAATGCGCTTTGGCAAAATCGTAATGAAAGGGAAAAGCACGACTGTCCTGAAAATATATCTGCCCCTTTTCATCCATTGTCGCGGCGAATTTGACCCATCCCAAATCTCCCTCATAACGAGGTGAAGCCATGAAAGGTGAAATATCCGGTCCCAACTGATTGGTCCAGGGCGTCTCGTCACCAGCGGAGCTTAAACGATAAAACCGTTGCGCCTGACTGGAGATCCGAGGGTCAACGTAAGTGTCGAAAGTCCCCCACGATCTGGCCCAATCCTGCCAGTTGCGAAGGTCGGTTGAAGATTCGAGGAGATAGGTCGTATTCTCTCCTCCCTCCTGATGAATGGTGATGGATGAGCTTTCAGATCCATGTTCAATGCGAAGCAATGGCGCTTTTTGAGCCATTAAGTTTGGCAAGCAGACAAGGCATAGCCACCCAAGGACTCCAGCGTGATGTTTTGTTGAAAAGATTCGATTCATTTAACTGTATGATAAAACCAATACAGTTGAACGAATCAGTTGTCAAGCGGCCGAGCTTAATTCGTCGGCGGAAGCTTGGGAAGACTGGCCTTTGGCGGTCGAAGAGTTAAGGGTAAAGAAGAATGTAGATCCCCTGCCCACCTCGCTTTCCACCCAGACGCGCCCGCCCAGAGTTTGGGCGATGTGTTTGACGATGGAGAGCCCGAGTCCCGTCCCCCCCTGGGCTCGCGACCTGGCCTTGTCAACGCGGAAGAATCGTTCGAAGATGCGATCGGTGGCTTCCGGGGGGATCCCCGGGCCGTCATCGGAGATGCTGACACAGATCTGATCCGCCCCATTTCGCAAGGCCCGCACCTCCACTTTGCCACCTGTTTTGCCATACTTGACCGCATTATCGATGAGGTTCAGCAGGATCTGCTCCAACAAATCGGCATCGGCTTTTACGAACAGGTCTTTGGCAACTGAATAAGTCAGATCGATATTCTTCTTCTCGGCGCTGCGCTGTAGATCCCCGACCACCCGGGAAATTTCAAGGCACAGACGGAGTTCCCGGAGATTGATGGTTGCCTGTCCGGATTCGAGTTTTGAAATGGTCAACAAATCTTCGATCAATAGGGCCAGGCGATCGGAATGTTTCTGCACTTTACCGAGGAAATTGATCAACGTTTCCTTGTCCATGGATGGATGGTCGATCACCGTTTCCACAAAACCCTTGATCATCGACAGTGGTGTCCGCAACTCATGGCTGACATTGGCAACGAAATCGCGCCGGGCGCTTTCCAGTTCTTTCAAGCGGGTGAAATCATGAAAAATCAGGAGGACGCCTTCTGGTTTGCCGGATGCGTCATGCACCACCACGGCGTTCAACATGAGGTGGCGGGATTCCAGAGATGAGGGATTCAATTCCACTCCCATCGTGCGGCCGTTTTTGACGGTGCGTTCAAACACTTCATGCACTTCATGGAGACGGAGTGCTTCCAGCAAAGTGATGCCATCAGGGACATTTTCAGGAATTTCAAACAAGTGCCGGATGGTCCGGTTCATGAATATCACCTTGCCGGAGAGTCCACAAAGCATAACCCCCTCGGCCATGGCGTCGAATACCGCATCACGATGATGCTCCATGTCGGCGCGGGTGGAGACCAACTGTTCCTTGAGCGCGTCGGCCTCTTCCCGGGAGGATTTTCCATCCCGACGGATCCGTAGCATCCATGCGCCCCAAAAACCGGAAACAACCAATGTTGTCAGCACGACAACGACAAATATTTGAAAACCACTCACTCCTTATAAAATCTTTTTCAAACGTGCAGGTCTCAGTTGGCCGGTTCCACCAAACGATATCCAACGCCCCGGACCGTTCCGATGTAGCTGGAAGCTTTGCCCATTTTTTCGCGCAGGCGCCGGACATGGGTGTCGACGGTCCGTGTATCGATCAACTGATCGTATCCCCACACATCCTGCAACAATTGATCCCGGGATTGTACCCGGCCTTTGCGTTCCATCAGGATTTGTAAAAGCCGGAATTCGGTCGGGGTCAAATCAACCACTTTTCCCTCCACCCGGGCTTCGTGACATGGGATGTTGATCTCCAGATCCTGCACCTGCAGTCTCTCCACTTCACCTTCGGGTTCATCCTGGCGTCGGAGCAGATTTCGTATGCGTAAGATCAGTTCACGCGGGCTGAATGGTTTGGTCACATAATCATCCGCGCCGAATTCGAGTCCCAGCACGCGATCGATTTCAGAAGCCTTGGCCGTCAGCATCACCACAGGCAGTTTGGCCGTGGCGGGATCGCGACGAAGGATCTTGCACACTTCCAACCCGTCGATTTCAGGCAACATGACGTCCAGCAAGATCAAATCCGGCGAAAATTTACGTGCTTTTAACAAAGCCTCTTCGCCATCTTCGGCTGTAATCACATCGTAACCTGATGCCTTCAAATTGAAACGAATCAACTCAATGGCATCCGGTTCGTCGTCTACTACTAGTATTCTTGCACTCACCGGCTGTAAAACTGCCACCGACGCGGTGGCCCTAAGGTGACGGAATTGTAACAAATGCGAAACAATAAATCCATTCAAGAAATCTGGACGCATGATGCCAGGCAATGCTAGGGTTCGTCTCATGAATCCCCGTCCAACCTTGAATCGTCGACGTTTTCTGGCATCGAGCGCGCTTGCCGGAACCACCCTGGCCTTTCCGTGGGTCTCCATTCGCAACGTACTCGGCGCCAACAACAGGCTCAACATCGCCGCCATCGGGGCGGGAGGCAAAGGCGGGGTCGATATCGGATATTGTGCCGGTGAGAATGTCGTGGCGTTGTGCGATGTGGACAGCAACAAGGCCGCGGGCACTTTCAAGAAATTCCCCAAAGCCAAGGTCTATCAGGATTTTCGTGTGATGCTCGAGAAGGAGCAGAAGCACATCGATGCGGTCACCATATCGACACCGGATCACACCCATGCCCACCCGGCCATCATCGCCATGAAGGCCGGCAAGCATGTTTACTGTCAGAAACCACTCACTCACACTGTCGAAGAAGCCCGCATATTGACGCGCATCGCCAGGGAAACCGGTGTGGTCACCCAGATGGGCAACCAGGGACACAGTCAATCCGACAGTCGACGCCTGGTGGAATTGATTCGGGCTGGCGTTATTGGAGACGTGAAAGAAGCGCACATATGGACCGACCGCCCCATCTGGCCGCAGGGTCTGACGCGACCGAAGGAAGTGCAAACCCCACCCAGCACGATCAATTGGGATTTATGGCTTGGACCGGCCCCTGAACGCCCATACCACGCGTCCTATGCGCCCTTCAACTGGCGCGGATGGTGGGATTTCGGCACGGGTGCGCTTGGGGACATGGGTTGCCACAACATGGATCTGGCCTTTTTCGCGCTCGACTTGAAGAACCCGACCGAAATATCCGGCGAAGGCGAGGGATTAACGGAAGAATCCCCCCCCAAAGCCGCAACCGTCCAATGGAAATTCCCCGCCAACAAGGACCGGGGCTCCGTCGAATTGACCTGGTATGACGGTGGTCGCAAGCCGGATCCCTCATTGGTTTCTCTGAAAGAACTCCCCAGCAATGGCTGCATTCTGATGGGCACCAAGGATACCATGTATGTGCCGAGTTATTGGGGCGGCGCCAGCTTTCTCTCCGGAGCCAAGACCAGTGATTTCGACAAGATTGACGCCACCTTGCCCCGCTGGCCCGGCGGTGACCAGGACAACGACAAAGCACATCACCATGAGTGGATCGCCGCTTGTAAGGGAGAAGCGAAGGCCTTGTCGCACTTCGATTATGCAGGTCCAATGACCGAAGCCGTGCTATTGGGAAATGTGGCGTTAAGAGCCGGTAAGAAAGTGGAGTGGGACGCTCATCGGATGAAAATCACCAACGATCCACACGCCAATCAATATATCTACAAAGCATACCGCAAGGGATGGGAGCTACCTCTCTGAGGTTTAGAATATCCTGAGGTAGTGCTTAACAAAAAGAGCGATCAACAAAATCGCCACGATGGCCCATATCCATTGCATGGGTGACTTGCGGCGGGTTTTACCGCCGCCGAACTCTTCGTCTACGAACGATTCGTAGTCAAAGGCGTCATCGTAATCCACATCGATCCGCTCGTATTTCGCCTGGTCGGACCAGCCGGTTTCCTCGCAGGAGCCACATTCCGGGCAAGCCTTGGCATCGGGCGGGACTTCGGCGCCACAGTTGGGACAATAGCCTTCTTGGGCAGACATGAAATTTGAGTTTCGCCAGGGGTCAGATCACCCGCCAACACCGGCGTATTCAATGTCAGTGGCCAGGTGGATGCCCATCAGCAGGTAATCGTGGTGTTTCCCCTGCATATCCATGACGTATTTGGGGAAACAAGACAGATCGCTGAATCCCAACATGGCAAACACGTGGATAGCTCGAGCTTGTTCCGCCACAAATTCAGCTTCAATTTTCTCCAATCCGAGCTGGCGGGATATTCCGATCATTTCTTCGCCCAAGGCATAAGCCAGCCCGCGACGCCGAAAATCGACATGCACAAATACGCTGATCCTGCCAATGTGCCGCTTCCAACCGTAGCCATTCTGATGCAGCGTGCAGGAAGCCAGAATCTGACCCTCGGCATTGACCGCCACCAGAGGAAAATTTTTCTCCAAATCGATCTGGCTACACCACCCTTCGATGACCTCCTTTTCCTGAACCTTATGTTTGATGAACAATCGCTCGTTCTCAGGAACAACCTGGAAGAAATTGAAAAGTGCTTCGCTGTCTCCAGCCTCCAGGGGACGTACTGTAACCTTCAGTCCATCTTTGAGAGTCATTTCTTTGGGATAAGCATCTACAATCCCGTCTAATGGTGGAAAAAGATCTGTCATCATCAACTTTCTGCTAAGAATCTCCCCTGATGGATAGGGGCAACGATATAATTAATTAACCCACTCGAAGTCGATCCATCTCGCCAGTTAAACCAAACTCGGAAGCAAAGTCCTTGGGTTCAACTCGTAGTGGATCCAAACTCCAGCGCGCCGCCAGGGCGTGTACGTGGTTGGTATTGTGATCAAGTTTGTCGTGAAGCTCGTCTTCAGGAAGTTCGGACGCTTGAAATCCATAGTCAAATGCATGCATTTGCAGGGAGATTTCAGCTGAGGAGCTTTTACCTTCATTCCAGAGCGTTGAATCGGACCAAACATAGGAACGAACCACATTTCCATCGATCAGCCGCACCCAGGCGTGTTCACGCATCACGACGTCCATGCAGAAAAATTGGACTTCCCCCACCACCGCACTGACGTCTCGCATGAAACCGTAAAAGGCATCCACATCGTCGGAAGGATTGGGAAGAAAATGCCCGAACACCAACACCCATCCCCTGATGGGCGGTGTGATAAACAAGTTCCGTTCTGTCGCCTTGCAAAGACCTTGCTCCCAGGAACACACCTCAGCATTCGTAACACCGAGAGCATTGCGCACCAACCCCAGGTTACGAGTGCGAAAGGCCATCCAGCGACGGGGTTGACCAAAAACATAAGTGGGGATGGGATGCGGTGTTTTCCAGAGCGATTTTCGGCCTTTCGGAAGCGACGGCACTTCTGAAGCACGTTGCCTTCGAAAGACATACATAGTCAAAAAGAAAACCGCCAGACAACAGGCAGTCATGGATCCCAAGAGAATGACCGACCACATCAGAAGGTCGATTCCCCCTAAAGGATCACCTGCTGTCAAAGTCTTCAAGAATGCTTGTATGCGTTCCAAAATGGCCATTGTTCCAATGTTATCACTTCACCAAAAAACGCGAGCAACAAAGGTGAACGCCGACAAATTAGTTACAAACACCACATTCCCCGCTAAAGAACGAAGATGCGACAAATAAGCGGTTTTTTCAATGCAAAAAAATGAAACTTACTCACATTTTGTCATGATTTTAAGGAAATGCCAGGCGAATGAAATCAAACCGTTTCTCTTGAAAACAAACGCAACCAGTCATTTGGAACAAACAAGTCCCAGATAACCCATGTTTTGACTTGGGAAGAAAAAGCAACGTAGACTGGGCACACATGGCATCCAACACCCACACTCAACGACTGCTCCCACAACCCTTCAAGCTTCTGCGCAGCAACGAGCAAGATGTCGGGTGTCTCGTTTCGGCAGGATTCAATCACTTCCCGTTTTTCAAAGATAATACGGAGCACTGGTTACATGTCGATGAGCAACGGTATTACAAGACTTTGACGGCGGAAAGGCGGCAAGCATCCTATCTGCTGGGCCGGATAACGGCCAAAAAAGCACTCCTTGAGACAGGTTCGGATTCCCCGTATTCAGGTATCAACATTTGCATGGGAGCCTTCAAGGACCCGGTCCCTCATTTCCCATCTGACCGTCCTCTACAGGTCGGCATCACCCATACCTCCACGATGGCGGCCTCTTTGGCATTCCCTGCGACCCATCCGATGGCCATCGACCTTGAAGATCTTGATGTGAAACGTGCCCAAACCATGCAAAAGCATTGCCAACCGGCAGAATGGGAGGAGATGGACGGGGAAGGAATGGACCCAACATTGCTGTTTACCATTCTTTGGACCGCAAAGGAGGCGATCGCGAAAGCCTTGCGCATTGGACTGACGTCTCCATTCAGTCTTATGGCGGTGAAAGGGTTGAAGCAGCATCCGGAAAGTGGATGGGTCGGGTTCTATCAACATTTTACCCAATACCAGTTCCGTAGCTGGCGGGTGGCTGATCGTGTGGTATCCATTGTATTCCCCAAACAGACACAGCTTGTTTTCGACAAGGAGAGCCCTGTTCTGCAAAGCCCATGAATCAAGGACCAACAAAGCTCAAGCCATTCCGGGAAAGTCACCGTGGGCTTTTCGTATCATCAGGAGGCTTATTCTGATCCGCTATCCGTATACTGATCAACGATTTTTAGGAACTGAGTGATATCGAGAGGTTTTACCAGATAATCCACCACCCCCATGGAGTTGAGTCGATTGATCTGTGAAGGCTGGGCATCGGCGCTCAGGATGCAAATGGGTATCTCCCGGGTGGAAGATTGCTTCCTCAGCATGACCACGACTTCATCACCGTTGATATCGGGCAAATTCAAGTCCAACAGAATCAGTGCGGGCTGACTCTTTTCCGCCATTCGAATCCCCTGTTTCCCGAGAGCAGTGGACATCAACCTTATATTTGGGCGCAGTTCCAGCACTTGCTCCACCAGGTTTAAATTGTCTTCATTGTCTTCGATGTAAAGAACATTGACGACATCATGATTCGGGAATGCTTTCCTCTGGAAAAAGGATGTTTCCTCTTTCTTGTCTTTTGTCTCTTTGCCGGGAAGCACCCGTTTCAGCCCTACGATAAAAGTGGTCCCCACTCCCGGCTCGGACTGAACGTCAATGTTTCCCCCCATGGCTTCGAGCAGTTTTTTGCTCAGAGCCATGCCCAAGCCCGTACCCTCCACCTGGCTCCGTTGTTCGGCCCCCAATCGATCAAACGGTACAAACAAGCGAGCGATTTTCTCCGGCGGAATCCCCTTCCCTTCATCCTTGAAATGAATCACCACCCGGTCACCCGCCTCTTGTTGGCATCGGACAAGCAAGCTTCCGCCAACCCGGTTATATTTGATGCCATTGGAAATAAAATTCATGAAGGCCTGCTGCAATCGTCTCCCGTCGGCAACCACCCGTATGTCACCGGGACAAGCCACGTCCAGAACCACAGCCACCTGAAACTCACTTGCCAGGGGACTCAGCATATCGATTCCCTCCCTCAACAAGGCCACGAGCAAAACGCCATTGGGAGAAAAATGAAGTTGTTCGCTTTCGGTTCGCTCGATGTCCAGGACATCATTGATCAGGTTGAGCAAATGTTTGCCTGCCCGATGAATCCGGTCGATATTGCTCAACTCCCGGGTTCCCATGGGGGCCATTTTGAGCAATTTGGAAAATCCGATGATGCTGTTGAGTGGTGTGCGAAGCTCATGACTCATGCGGGATAGAAAATCACTTTTGGCCTTGTTGGCTGCCTCGGCTTCATCGCGCGCCTCTCTGAGAGTTGTTTCATGGCGATGAACCGATGTCACATCCGTCAAAGTCCAGATGTGATGTGTCAATTTTCCAGTCTCGTCACATACCGGTGCCACTCTGATCTCGCTCCAAATGGTGGAGCCATCCTTACGATAGGTGAGCACGTTCACCTTTGTCTCAACAGCCGAATGGACCGCTTCGTTTAATGTTTCCATATCGGCACGATTGGATTCGGAACCGAACAAAATTTCCATTTCACTGCCGACAACCTCCTCGACCGAGAAACCAAACATCTCGAGAAAGGTTCGATTGACATGCATGATCGAACCCGAATCGGATTCACTGATAACAATCCCGTTGCTGGCCGCGTTCAAAGCCCGGTCGCTCAGGTCCAACTCATGTGTCCGCTCCCGGATGCGTTTTTCAAGCAATCGATTGCTGGAGCTGATGCGATAAACACGAAGCCGGTATCCTCCAAAGATCACCATCCCCAATGAAATCAAAACCAGCAAACGGAACCCTCCCGTCGCCCAGAAGGGTGCTTTGATCCTGAAATGAACGGACGGTTCAACCTGATCCA
>CAYPZD010000073.1:0-14008 GCA_964415055.1 uncultured Verrucomicrobiota bacterium
CGTCTGGATATTAGGTTGTCCAGAGCATTGAAGTGTGCGCAAGTCGGCGCTTGCCCCTCCAAAGTTGGATTTCTTTTTTTGGACTGCGCCCCCCCCGTGTCAGGTCATTTCGATGATGGCCTTGATGACGCCTGTTTCGGGGCGGGTGAATCCTTCAAAATCGTTTGGCACGGCTTCGAAAGAAGTTCGGTGTGTGATCCATGGGGTGGTGTTGATGGTGCCGTTTTCGATCAAGCCAATGATGCGTCCGAAGTCCTTGGGCAGCGCGTTGCGGCTTGCTTTGAGCGTGATTTCCGGTTTGTGCAGCACCGGGTGTTTGAATGAGACGGCTTCGGTGGTGATGCCCACATAGACGAGTGATCCGGTGTGTGCCACGTATTGCAAGGCATTGGACATGGAGTGCTGGTTGCCGGTTGCATCGGTTACGACGGCATATTTATCTCCGCCGGTGCATTCCATGATCTGGTCCATTTCGGTTCCGTCGCCTTTGAACTGGATGGTGTGCGCCACACCGTAAGTTGATTTACAAAATTCCAATCGGCTGGGGACCATGTCCATGACGGTGACGGTGGCATCTGTCAGGCGGGTGAATTCGAGCGTGGCCAATCCGATGGGGCCCGCGCCAATGATGAGGACGTGGTCTCCTTTGCCAGGGGCGCCTCGATCAGTTGCGTGGCATCCAATGGCCAGGGTTTCCACCAGGGCGAGTTGGTCGAAGGTCAGTTCTTTGCTCGGGTGCAGCTTTTCCGCTCGCACCAGAAATCGTTCGCGCATACCGCCGTCTTCCATGACGCCGATGACCTTGAGGGTTTCGCAGCAATTGGAAGCACCTTTTCGGCAGGGGTAGCACTGTCCACAGTTCATGTAGGGTTCGATGGAGCAGCGGTCGCCGGGTTGGATGTTGGTAACGCCTTCACCTACCTCCAGGACTTCCACCCCGAGTTCGTGACCGGGAATTCGCGGATAGCTGAAGAAGGGCATCTTGCCGAGGTAACCGGAATAATCGGTACCGCAGATGCCGATACGATGGACTTTGACCAGGGCCTGCCCGGGAGCCGGGGAGTCGGGCTCATCGGTTTGGATGTGTTTGAAGGATTTGGGTTCGGTTAATTGTAGCGCTTTCATGTGTTGTTGCCTGGATGGAAAAGGGGGATGTTTTTATTTTTATAACCGCAGATTTCGCAGATTATCGCAGATGATATAGGGAAAAGCAGGGTCCTGGTTTTTGGGATACTGCATTCAGTTAGCTAAACATTTTTAAAGTGGAATGACACAGTTTTGTGGTTGCAATCTGCGTAAATCTGCGAAATCTGCGGTTAAAAACTGATTAATCATTGATCAATTGTTTTCGGGTAAGCCTTCGGCGTGGCCGATGTTTTTGACGGGTTCGAAGATGGCCTGAACTTCATTCAGGAGTTCCCGATCGATCGGTTCCGCTGCCCACTCGGCCCATTTACGGATGTTGTTTGGATTGGCGCTGCCGGCGATGGTGGTGGTCATGTCCGGGTTTTCTATAGAGAACTGCAAGGCCAGTTTGGCGATGTCGACTCCTTTGGCTTCACAAACTGCGGCGGCTTTTCGTGCGGCTTGTTTGACGGATTCCGGTTCCTTCAGCCAATCCGGCAGCGGGGCGTTGGTGAGCAGGCGTGCTGAAAACGGTCCCGCATTCATGACCCCGACTCCTTTCTCTTTCAGGTAAGGAACGGTTTCATCGGCGAAACGTGTGTTCTGGAGAGTGTATTGATTGTAGCTCAGCACGCAGTCCACATCGATTTGGTCGATGATGAATTTGAAGATCTTCTGAGGGTAACCGCTGAAACCGATGTAACGCACCTTACCTTCCTCTTGAGCTTTCTTCAGGGCCGGAATGGTTTCGTCAACGATCTGTTGCATGGGAACGAACTCGATGTCGTGGCACAGGGCGATGTCCAGGTGGTCGATGCCGAGGCGGTGCAGGCTGACGTCCACACTTTCAGCCACACGTTTGGCGGAGAAATCAAAATGTTGAAGGTGGTAGCGTCCAAGTTTGGTGCAGAGGATGTAGTCTTCACGTCGCACATCACGCAGAGCCATACCGAGTAATACCTCGCTCATGCCTCTTCCGTAAAAGGGGGAGGTGTCGATGAGGTTCATGCCACATTCGAGGGATACGTGAACACTTTTCATGGCCTCGTCCAGTTGAATCGGTCTGAACTCCTGTCCCAGCGATGAAGCACCGAATCCCACGACCGGCAGTTGAAGGTCTGTGTTGCCCAATTTCCTCGTTTCCATAGGCCCATTATGCGGATGTCTTTGTTAACATGCAAACACCCGTCCGAGAAAATTTCTCGGACGGGTGTGCTTGCATTCAAATAGTTGCGTTTATCAGCTCGAAACAGCTTCGCCTTCGATATTGGCTTCCTGGGTGAAAGCCAGATGATCGTCTTCGACCACCACCTGAATCGGTTGGTTGTCGCAGAGCGAGCCCTTTAGGATTTCTTCCGCCAGCGGATCTTCGAGGTAACGTTCCACAGCACGTCGCATGGGGCGTGCGCCATAGGCCGGATCGTATCCTTTCTCGACGAGGAAATCTTTGGCTTCGTCCGAGAGAATCAGTTCGATGTTTTTCTTCTTCAGCCGGGTCAAAACCTTCTCTGTTTCGAGGGTCAGGATGGTGATCAGGTCCTCTCGTCCCAGCGAGCGGAAGACGATCACGTCATCCAGGCGGTTGAGGAACTCGGGTTTGAACGAGCGTTTGGCCTCGTCCATGATCTTGTCCTTCATGACCTGGTAGTCGCCTTCTTCCGATGGTGAACCGAATCCAATGCCACCCTGTTGGCTCGCCTGTTGCGCACCGACGTTCGAGGTGAGCAGGATGACGGTGTTACGGAAATCCACGGTCCGGCCCACGTTGTCAGTCAACTTGCCCTCTTCGAGAATCTGAAGAAGCATGTTCATCACATCCGGATGAGCTTTTTCAATTTCATCGAACAAGACCACGGAGTATGGCTTCCGTCTCACCTGTTCGGTGAGCTGGCCGCCTTCTTCATAACCCACATATCCGGGAGGTGAACCCACCAGACGCGAAACGGTGAATTTCTCCATGTATTCGCTCATGTCGAGCTGAATGAGGCATTTCTCATCGCCGAACATGTGTTCGGCAACGGTCTTGGCCAATAGTGTTTTTCCAACCCCGGTGGGTCCCAGCAGCGCGAAGGTTCCGATGGGGCGTCTGGGGTCCTTCAAATCCGCACGTGAACGGCGAAGGGCTTTGCAGAGCGCGGAAACGGCTTCCGATTGTGCGATGACGATGTCGGAAAGCTCGCTTTCCATATCCAGCAGACGCTGGATTTCTCCGGCTTCCATGCGTTTCAATGGAACACCTGTCCATTTGGAAACGACCTGAAGCATGTCATCTTCATTGACTTCCACCTTCTTTTCTTCGCGCGATGATTTCCATGCGCTCAGGATGGATTCGAGTTTTTCCTTGGCCTGCTTCTCTTTGTCACGCATCGAAGCCGCCTGTTCGAAATCCTGTTCCTTGATGGCTTTTTCTTTATCAACGCGGATGGTCTCGATTTCGTCTTCGAGGTTCTTCACGTCAGGCGGTCGGGTCATTGAGGCAATGCGCGCTCTGGCACCTGCTTCATCCATGACGTCAATCGCTTTATCCGGAAGGAAACGTCCGGTGACGTAGCGTTCGGAAAGTTTCACGGCCGCCTCAATCGCATCGTCGGTCAGGGTAATGTTGTGATGCTCTTCGTATTTGCCCTTGAGTCCCTGCAAAATCAGGATGGCATCTTCTGTTGAAGGTGCTTCGACTTTGACGCTCTGGAATCGACGTTCCAATGCAGCATCTTTTTCGATGTATTTGCGGTATTCATTCAGCGTGGTGGCGCCGATGCACTGCATTTCTCCGCGACTGAGAGCGGGTTTGATGATGTTGGAGGCGTCCATCGTACCCTCGGCAGAACCGGCTCCGACGATGGTGTGCAACTCATCAATGAACAGGATCACGTTTTTGGTGCGCCGGATTTCATCCATGATCGCCTTGATGCGCTCTTCGAACTGGCCACGGTATTTGGTGCCGGCGACCATCAGGGCGAGATCGAGGGTGATCACCCGTTTTTCTCTCAAAATCTCAGGCACATTGCCGCGTGCGATTTCCTGGGCGAGTCCTTCCACGATGGCGGTTTTGCCCACACCGGCTTCTCCCAGCAGGACCGGGTTGTTTTTTGTGCGGCGGCACAGGACCTGAATGACCCGTTCAATCTCATCTTTACGTCCGATGACCGGGTCCATGTCGCCTTTGCGGGCGATTTCGGTCAGGTCACGTCCAAATGCTTTCAGAGCGGGGGTTTTGACCTCGCCCTTTTTCTCTCCTTTGGGGCCGGCAGCGCCTTCCTCCATCCCGACAAATTCATCGCCTCCCTGAAAATTGGGGTCGACTTCGCGCAGGATTTCGGTGCGGGTTTGATCCAGATCGATGTCCAGGCCTCGCAGGACTTTGGCGGCCACGCCGTTTCCTTCACGCAACAGACCCAGAAGAATGTGTTCGGTGCCCACGTAGGTATGTGCGAGTTGCTTGGCTTCCTTGGCGGCCAGATCGAGCACTTTTTTTACTCTTGGCGTATATGGAATGGTGCCGGCGACTTTGTGGTCCGGTCCGGGAGGGACATGTTTTTCGACTTCCAGCTGAACGGTTTCCAGGTCGAGTCCCATCTTCTTGAGGACATTGACGGCGACTCCCTGGTCCAGCTTGATCAAACCCAGAAGCAGGTGCTCCGTGCCCACATAGTTGTGGTTGAAACGGTCTGCCTCTTTTCTCGCCAAAGCCAGGACTTGCTGGGCTCTGGGAGTAAAGTTGTTGAAAGCGTCTTCACTCATAGTTCTTTCTTACCAATGCTACGAAAATATCGTGTTGTCCAGTCTTTCACTGAATCGTTCTTGCGTAAACATCACCCAGCCCATCCAGCCCGGGTGGATCACAACAGATAGATGCCTTGTTGAATACGTCTCGAATAGGGGGTGTCACCTCCCAGGGCACTTCTCGACTCACGAATGAACTATAGGCAAATTCAGGCTGAAAACCAGCTTTTTCACGGAATAAATCGCACCATCACTCAACTCATCGGCATTCTCAGCCGGAGCTTGAAGTTTCTATTGCATCCTTTCGCAGCCATTCGGAACAAACCAGCAAACTTCTCGGGTGATGAAAGAAACTTTTCCAAAAATTGCCTTTGGCCGGATTCGCGACCGATCCATCGCGGTGAAGGTATCCATACCATTCTCCGTGAGCAGGATCGGTGAAATGTTTGAATGCCCAGTCATGCACTGTCCGATGGATGTTTGCGTATTTCGACTCGCCGGTGAGTTGGTAGGCCATGATCGAGGCAATCAGGGTTTCGTCATGGGGCCACCAAAACTTCATGTCATGCCAGTATTCCTGAACCGGTTTGTTGTAAATGTCCGTAAAGTATAGAAGACCACCATGTTCTGTGTCCCAGGAACGTTTCCAGGTCAGATCCAACATCTCGCACCCCCCTTTGATCCAGTCTGTTCGACCTTTTCTGGCTCCTTCGGCCATCACAAACCAGGCCGCTTCGATAGCGTGTCCCGGATTGAGGGTGCGGCCCTCTTGATGATCGGACACCGATCCGTCCGGTTGAGCGATTTCCAACACGCACCCTTCCTCCGGTTTCACGAACAACTCAAGGATTTCCGTCACCATTTTTTCGATGATGGATTCCCATTTGGGGTTGGAACCCAGTTGGTGGATGAGTTCCTGCGCGGTGACCAGAGTGATCATGCGCGGCCCCAAACCGATGAGGGGACGTTCATCCGTAAACTTGGGGATGAATGTCTCAGGGGATTCGAAGTTCCAGCGCACAAAATGGTCCAGCAGCTTGTCGGCGCGGTCCGCGGATTCTGATTTACCTGTGGAACGTGCATGGGCCGCGTAAGCAATGGCGGCAAAGGCTTCGCTGTAGGCATAACGGCGTTTTCGAATCGGTTTGCCTTCGCGGGTCAGGTGAAAAAACATCCTGCCATCCTGATCAAACCCGTGCCGATCCAGGAACCGAATGCCACTTTCCGCCCATTCCAGCCATGCCGGGTTCGCCTCCAGATCCTGATGGCAACGCAGCAGCATCCAGACCATGCGACCTTGGATCCAGACGGATTTATCGGTTTCGAACACCGTGCCATCCCGGTCCAGACTCGAGAAATATCCTCCATGTTCAAGGTCCAGGCATCGTGGAAACCAAAAGGGGAGGATGTCCTCCAACAGACTGTCCCGATAGAGATCTGCGATCATGGTTCGGGATGATGCATCCCGGATTGATTTTTCTCCAAGCTCCTTGGAAATGCGTTGTTGGATCGGGATGTCAGATGGCTGTTTCATCGTTTGGAACGGGTATTGAGAGGGGGGTGGATTCCATTTTACTCAACGATCAATGCCGGTTCAGGTAAATCCCGCTTTATTTCATCCAGACGATAGCCAAACCCGTTCCCCTGGATGGATGACGTGTTGAGCGATCCGTTCTGGCGCCGGTAGAGACCGGGGTGGATGATGCGTTCCGGTGCGCTGGCTTCCGGGTAAAACTGCATGGCATTGGTTTCCACGCCCATGATGGTCCCAACATGGGCGGCGAGTTGTACATGGGGGATTTGTGCCAGCATGGGATTGGTCAGGTCCTGTACCATCAGCGTCATGCCATGTGCTTTGGCCCAGCAGGCGCTCAGGATGGCGCCGGTTTGGGTTTTACAGGTCTTCAAGGCCACGCCGGTCCATCCCAACTCGCGCCCGAGCCTTACCAGTTTCCAATCGTGTGCGCTCTCGTCGAGGAACAGGGGTTTCCTGGATGAGACACTGTGAACGTCGATGGGGTGCTGTTCCAACTCGTAGGGGAAAGGTTGTTCGACATACAGCAACATGCCGTAAATACGCGGGGAAGTGTCCCGGAGGCGGTCGAGAATATCGTCCACATAGGCCGGATCGGTGACGGTGCAATTGAAGTCGGCGGTCAGCCATTCGACATCTTCTTCGATGCTGATGGCGCCCACCTGACAAAGTCGGTTGAAATCCCACTCGGCATCGTTGCCACGGAGTTTGATTTTGAGACATTTGAGCCCGTCATTACGGATCCAGTCTCTCAACAGGACGGGGTACCCGTCATCGGGTTCGTCTCCGGTCAAATCATCTTCTGTGATCGGATCGACCCCGCCCACCAGATGCCAGGCTCTCAATTGAGGATCAGGAGCCGGTAACAGATAATCGGATGGAAACCTGCCCTGAAAGTCGATGTGCGTCCCTTTTGCCGGCGTTAGATACCGGGACAGATTATGGGAAAGATATTCAGGTGCATAACATGCGTAGACATGCCGTTTGTTGGCTTTTCCCCATGCGTCATGGATGGCGATGTCGAACAGGGACAGGCAGACCAGGGACGCCAGCCAGGGCATGGGATCCTTTCCTTGACGGTGTTGGACATTGAACGTTTGCCAGAGATCATGAAGCCTTGATTCCTGGAATTGCCAGCCCCATTCCAGCGCATCCGCTTCCAGGTCGAAATCCACCAGTGCCTGCGCCAACTGCTCGCAGAACAACTGCATGCATTCCAGCCGTTCCGTGTAGGGCAAACCTCCGGGCCAGACCCATTGGACACTCAACGGTGTCTCCCCCCATCCTTCATGCCGGGTGCCGTCGTTTGATTCAACGTGGACGCATGTGCGTGCCACCATGACATGGGTCAACGTTTCAATACCGAACTTCAGCGGCATGCGCGTTTCGACGGGTAAATGGAATAAGCGTACGCTTTTGATCCGGACTTGAGCGCTAGATGACATGCCTGGAGCATGACGTATTTCGGTGGCATGCTTCAAGTTTCCGTTGCGATTTCGTCAAGCCAAGGGGGGCTAGCGTTTGGCAGCCGGGATGAATGGCGCGCGAAGCTTTTGGTAGATCCAGGCCTCCAGTGGCCGGAAATAAGACATGTATGGGTGGAGCGGGGAATAGACCAATCGCAATCGGATGACCGAAAGGAGCATGGTCAGTGAGGATCTGAAAAGTGTTTGAGTGACCTTGGAACCCAGTTTGTCGGTCCATTCAGTGGGGACTTCCACCACGTCGAATCCGCCTCGTTTGAGCAGGTAAAGCAGGTTCACATCGAAGGCCAGATCCGCGATCATCAAGTTTTGATGAACGTCGACGATGGGCGTTTTTCGGAACACCTTGGCGGGACATTGGGTGTCCTGGTAGCCAAGATCGAACAAGATGTGAACGATGCGATGGAAGACCCGGCTGACAAACTGCCGGGTCTTGGTTTGAGCCTGGTGGAGTTTGGCTCCCGGCAGCCAGCGCGATCCGATGACACCGTCGTGATGGTAGCACTTTCGCAGCAGGTCGAGCATAGCCGAGGGTGGGGTGGCGCCATCGGCGTCGGTGTATCCGATGATGTCCGTGTCCGGCGCCAGTTTGAGTCCTTCGATCAAAGCGCCGCCTTTGCCGATTGCGGCCTGGAATTCGATGGCTTCGATTTCCGGGTATGTTTTGGAGCAGGATTCCACCACCCGCATCGTGGCGTCCCGGCATCCGTTCAGGACCACCATGAGGCGGATGGAACCTGAAAAGTTTTCCCGAAAGTAAGTGGCATACTCATGCAAGGTGCCGGCGATGCGCTCCTCCTCGTTGTAGGCGGGGATGAGCAAGGTGAAATGCAGGTCCGCTTCTTTTGGAAGGATCTTGGCATCGACGCTGAATGAGGTGTTGGTTGTTGCCGGCATGTCGGTTTAACGGTGCGCCCCTGCCAGGACATCTTTGGGTTTCATGGGGATGTCAAAGGGTTCCAGGGGCATGGGATCCCTGTGGTTCAGGTGGGCATTGCAAACGGCCATGAATTCTTTTTTTGATTGGGTGCGGCGAATATGATTCAGGAAATCTCCTTCCGGTTCGATGCCGAGCGCGATGAAGTTGACGTATTTTTTCAGGCGCATGACATGCGCTTTTTCTTCATATGGTTCGATGGCCAGGGTGTCGTAGAGTGTTTCGATATAGCCCAACACGTCGATTCCGGTTGGGACCGGGATGGGGGCTCCTTTCATGGCCGCTCGTATTTGATCAAAAATCCAGGGATTGCGAATGGCTCCACGGCCGATCATCCAGCCTGCGCTTTCGCTGGTCTTGAGCACTTCCAGAGCATGTGTCGCCGAGTAAACGTTTCCGTTGGCCAGGACCGGGCAGTGGACGGATTGGGAAGCCTGGCGGATGGCGTCATAGTCCACTGCGGAGCGGTACATTTGTTTGACCGTTCGTCCGTGCACCGTGAGGAGATCGATGTCGTGCTTTGAAAATACTTCCAGTAACGCCTCGTATAGGGCGGTGTCTTCGAAGCCGATGCGTGTCTTCACGGTAAAGGGGATTTCGAGGGCGTCTCTTAACGCGCCGATGATTCGGTCCACGCGTTCAGGTTCGCGCAACAGACCTCCGCCGGCACATTTTTTGTAGACGATGGGGGCGGGGCATCCGAGGTTCAGGTCGATGCCGGCGATGGGGTGTTGTTCCAGTTCCTTCGCCATACGGATCAGGGAGGGAATGTCGTTGCCGATCATTTGAGCAACGACCGGTCGACCTGTTTCGTTCTGATCGATCGACCGCAGGATGAACTTGCCTGGTCGGCTGGTGGAATGAACCCGGAAGTATTCCGTGAAATAGACGTCGGGCCCACCGTATTGGTGCATCACTTTCCAGAACTCCAGCGAAGAGATGGCCTGCATTGGTGCCAGTGCGGAAAAGGGCCGCTTCGATTTCAGTAAGTTCTTGAAATCTGCAACAGGCGAAGCTGTGGGTGATGTTGGTTTGGAAGGCAACATGACGGCGCGGGTTCCTCAGCGGATTTTACGGATGAACCACAGGGACGTTCCTCCAAAAATGACATTGGGAAACCATGCGGCCAACCAGGGTGGAAAGGTGCCTCGGGTGCCCAGAGCCAAGCCCAGACGCATCAGGACAAAATAGGTGAAACAGAAGAAAATGCTCATCGCCACACCGGCAAAGACGTTGCGTCGTCCGGACGGTGCGCCGAACGGAATCGCGATCAAGACCACCACCAGACAGGTCCAGGGCCAGGCGATGCGTCCATGGTATTGGGTTGCCAGTTTGGGGCGCATTTCCTTCGGGATCTCGGGGTGTAATGCATAGTAATTGTTGATCTCCGAGAGCGAAAGCTGTGCCTGCTTGGCCATTTTGACACTGCTGAGCATGGCGATTTTCAGCTCGCTTTTAAACTGCTCGGGTGTTTCGGTGTATTCGGGTTTTTCCAGGATTTTCGAGGGTTTGTTTATGGTGCCGTCATCCTCGTTGGTGGGAGCGACATAGATTTCGTTCACCTCATAGAAGACCCACATGGAATTGGTCCAAACGGCCGACTTGGCTTCGATGTGGTACTGTGGCAGATCGGAGCTTTTGTCACTGACGTAAACCCCCCGCATTTCGGACGTCTCGGTATTGTAACGTTTGGCAATCCATTCACGTCCATCACGTACGTTTTGAAAAATGGCTTGATCGTGCCAGGCGTAATCCAAAGAGTTGGTGCTTCCCTCCCTGTGTTTTTGCATCAGCGCTTCTGATGCGTTGGCGCTTTTGGTTCCCCATGTCTCATTGATGAAAAAGAGAAGCAAACTCATGCTGATACCGACTGCGAAATAAGGCGCACACAAACGGAACCAACTGACGCCGGCTGCCCGCATGGCGATCAGTTCGTTATAACGAGCCAGGTGGGTGAGGGCATACAGCATGGCGAGTAGAAGCGTCACCGGGAGGATGGTCGACAGGAACTCGGGGATCTTGATCCAGTAATAGGTCAGCACATCTCCAAACCCCATGTTGGCGTCCTGGAAATCTTCTGCGGTGCCCAGCCAATCGAACGCAATCCAAAAGATGAGAAAGCCCACCAGGCAATAGCTCAGCGGGATCAATAATTCTTTGGTTAAATATCTGTCCAGTAGACGCATGATCGTTCGAACGGGATTGGAACATAAAGCTGTCGATGACTCAAGGCTTCTTGAATGGCTGCGCTTTCATCAGACAGTTGTATGCCTGCCAAGTTGGATGGTTTGGCGCGCGGTGTTTGTTCCGGGGTTTTGTTTGATTTAATGGACGTCGCGGACTTGCGGCAGCAAGTCCCTACCGGTAGGGCACCACTGCTGCGGGGCCGTGAACGCGTTTAAGGTGTTTGATCGTTATTTGCTCACTTCGAATTGGCTGGGGATATTTATGATTACCTGGAATAGGTTGGGCCGTTGTCGGGGGGCATGGAACGATGCCAGTCGAGGAGTTGGACGGTGAGTTTTCTCGCGATTTCGAGGTTTTTTCGCGCCACGTTGGTGGTTTCACCCCGGTCGGATTCCATATCGTAAAGTTCCACGCCGCTGCCGTCGTATTCGCATAATAATTTCCATTTACCGCTCCGAACGGCCAAATCAGGTAAATCATCCACATCGTAAAAGGAGTCGCGATCCGGGGGGCGTCTGAAGAATATGGGGGCTTTGCGTGAATCTTCCGTGAGTCCTAAAAGCACGGATGGCAATGGCTCTCCATCATAAGCCACCCCGGCTGGTGCTTCCACCCCGACAATATTCAAGAGGGTTGGAACCAGGTCGATGGCTGAGAAGACCGAGGCTTGATTGACAGCATTGCTTTTTTGAACCAGGGAGGGGCCCCATGCGATCAAGGACGAGCGTAAGCCTCCTTCATAAAGATGGGTTTTGAAACCTCGGAAGGGGCCCGCCACTCCCGCTCCTTTCTCAGGCCCGTTGTCGGAGCAGATGAGGATGAGTGTGTTGTCCCGGAGTTTGGGGTTGTTTCTGACAAAATTAAACAGTCGTCCGAATTGTCGATCCATCTCCTGCAGCACCGACAAATATAGTTCCCTTTTACCATTGCCCCATTTGTCCACGGGCGGCCAAAAGGGGCTGTGGACATCGTCCGGCCAGACGTTGACATAGAATGGTTTGTCTTCGGAGGCGGCTTTTTCCATGAACGGGATGGCTTCGTCGATGAATCCGCTGGTGATCTTTGACCGTTGCATCCAGCGAAAACCTTCGCCCAGGCGTTCCGCATTGCCCCAGATTTTTCCGGGTTCCTTGTCGCCCGGTTTCAGGGTCAATGGCAGGAGCTTGGGGCCCATGCCTTCGAAATTGGTCAGGGAGGCGTCGAATCCATACTCCGTGATGGCAGGTGCTTCGTCCACGTCGCGTTGGCCACCCATGTGCCACTTTCCGAAGTGCCCGGTGGCGTAACCGGCTTGTTTCAGGGAGCGCGCCAACATGGGGGCGGACGGATCCAACCACTGCGCCATGCCGCGCTTTTCATTCATGGCTCGATGGGCGAGATAAGAAGTGATCTTCCATCGTTGAGGGTATTGTCCGGTGGAGATGGCGGTGCGTGAGGGCGAACAAATGGGGGAGTTGACATAAAACTGTTCAAACCGAATCCCTTCACTCGCCATCTTGTCCACGTTGGGGGTTTGCGCCGCTTGGTTGCCAAAACAGGAAAAGTCACCCCAACCCATGTCGTCAATGAACACCAGGATGATGTTCGGCTTGGCAGCCTGCAGCGTTTCCAAGGTGAAAAGCAGTGTGAGGATGAGAATAGTTCGTTTCATGATGTGCATGGTGGTTTTGAAATGGATGTGTCTGGTTTTGCCCTGAATGGCTTGAATGGTCAACCCGCTTTCAATGCCTTGAGATATGCCTGATACAACGCCACTTCCAGGGGGTGCAGGGGGACGGATCGGTCGTCAATTCGTTGAACGTGCACCAGGCCATAGGAACACAAGGTCACAAACACCGAATCCGCACTTTTAAGTTGTTCCACGTCGCAGGGCGTTTCTTTGCATTCCAGACCGAGAGCATGGGCCAATCTCAACATGAGTTGGCGGGTGGTGCCGTTCAGTATGCCGCATGCTGTTGTCGGTGTGAAAAGGTGATTGTCCCGGATCAGGAACAGGTTGGCGGAACTGGTTTCCGTGAGATGATTTTTTTCATTGAGGACAATTCCGTCGTCAAATCCCGCATCCACGGCTTCTTTTTTGACCATGATTTGAAACAGTTTGTTCCCGGTTTTCCATTTGGGGATGGCCGAAAAGGACGGGGTCCGGAAACCTGATGAATGGAGACTCCAGCTGACAGGTTCATCCTGCGGTAGTGTCGGGGCTCGGTGCAGGGTGATCAAGCGGGTGGGGGCCGCTGAGTTGGAAGGCGCATATCCTCGGGGTCCCGGGCCGCGGGATATGTGGATGCGGGCCAGGCCTTGTTCGGTTTGGTTCTTCTTCAGTAAAGTTTGAAGGTGTTCCGTCCATTCGCTTTTGTTCGGGAGGACAGGCATGGTCAGAGCATCGCATCCAATCTGCAGTCTGTCCCAGTGCCGGTCCCATTGGAACAGCTTGCCTTGATGGATGCGAATGGTTTCGAAAAGTCCATCCCCGTAGAGGAATCCACGATCCATGACGGACACCGAAGCGGATGATGTCTCCACGATCTCGCCTTGCAGCCAGCACCATGGGTAGGTGCCGTCCATCCAGATTTGAGGGGGTTTTTGGACTTGTGACGTCATGTTGCGCGGATATTTTCGATGTGTTTAAGTTCCGAGCCTATTCCAACAGTTCGCGCGGGGAAAGCCTCAGTTTTGGATTGAGCATCCTAATTTTGCCAGAGCTGATTGAAACCCCGTCGCTTCTCTGGAGTGCTCCGTACGGCGGAGCTCTGGATACGGTCCACCTACCAGGGGCGTGGTCCTGTTTCAATAGCAAGAACCTTCGCGTAAGGAGCTTTCGGAAGGGGGAGGGGGACTTTGCTAACTTGAGGGAGTCGAAACGTTTACCTGTCGTATCCAGAGCGGTGCCGTGATCACCGCAGTCCAGGGTTGCGCTCTGCTCCGTACGGCGGAGCTTTGGATGAAGTGTGACAACATTCCGGAATCCGGAGTTCCTGCGATTAATCTTGCTTCGCCATGTATGGCTGAAGTTCAATG
>CAYPZD010000073.1:14108-27283 GCA_964415055.1 uncultured Verrucomicrobiota bacterium
AATCCGGAGTTCCTGCGATTAATCTTGCTTCGCCATGTATGGCTGAAGTTCAATGGGGCATATTCTTGGCAGTATAAATAGTCAATGAAGACCGTAAACGAATTCAAGACCATTGGCTCAAGGTTCAGTCACTCGACAATGGAATCATCAACAGACAGCCGCTCAACAGTCCCAATATGGCTTTAGATCCCAAAAGTATTCGGCTTTTCGAAGACCTTTCCGATGAACAACTGTCCAGTCTGGTCACCAGTTGTCAATCGCGTCACTTTCAGGTGGAGACAACCATTTTCAAGGAAGGGGATCCGGGGGATGGGATTTATCTGATTGCCGAAGGAGAAGTCAGTATCACCGTCAAAATGCCCAACCAGCAGACCTGTCTGTTGGCCACCATTGAGACGGGTGATTTCTTCGGGGAGATGGCCGTGCTGGATCAGGGACCGAGATCTGCAACGGTCACCGCTCTGAAACCCACCGAAGTCGTGTTCATTCCCCGTCAGGTCATCCTGGACCTTTTTCATGCGTCATCGGAATTCGCCCTGAGATTGTTCAACGAAACCAGCGCCCGGCTGCGTGAGTTCAATCGCAAGTATGTTGAGGAATTACTTCAGGCCGAACGTCTGTCCCTGGTTGGTCGGTTTGCGCGATCGATTGTGCATGATTTCAAGAACCCTCTCAACGTGATCCGGCTTGCATCGGAGTTTGGCATTCATGCCGGTTCGGATGAAACCGCTCGACGCGGGGTGCATGATCGCATTTCAGCCCAGGTGGATCGGCTGAGTGACATGATTAATGAATTGCTCGAATTTACACGGGGTGATCGGGCGGAAATCGTTCTCTCACCCTCCAATTACGGGCGATTCATCCAGAAAGTCATCGAAGAACTCGGGCCTGAAACAAGTTCCAAGGGAGTTCAACTCGAGCTTGAGGGTGAATTGCCGGACGTGGAATTGAACTTCGATCCCCGGCGTTTGAAACATGTCTTCCACAACCTGGTGGCCAACGCAGTCGATGCCATGTCCGAAAATGGAGGTATGGTGACGTTTTCTGTTCGCAAAGCAGATGGATACCTGGAGACGGATATAGAAGACACCGGCCCGGGTGTTCACCCGGACATCGCCACCAAATTATTCGATGCCTTTGCCACCTACGGCAAAAAACAGGGGACCGGACTAGGCTTGTCAATTTGTCAGAAAATCGTTCACGACCACCACGGAGAAATCACCGCCATGCCCAATCAGGGCAAAGGAGCCCTCTTTCGCATTCGGCTCCCACTTTAATCTTGTCGGTCGTTGAAATGAATGATTCCAACTCGTTTGACGTCCATAATCCATGCTCGACAAGCAAGGCGCTTCTGTTTCATAATGCGGCCTTCCAATCAGAAATCTAAAGACATGAGTCATCCATCCAATAATCAGTCGGGTTCGGATAAAGCTTCGAACCGCAAGGACCAGCAGGTGAAATCCACCCGCCGACGTTTTATTCAATCCTCTTCGACCGCCATGGCTGCGGGAATAGTCGTTCCCCAGTTCATCGTCAAGGAAAAGGGTTTTGCCGCCAATGACGACACCATTCGGGTTGGTTTGATCGGTTGTGGTGGCCGTGGGACGGGTGCTGCCAGTCAGGCCATGAAAGCCGATTCCAACGTCATGCTGACAGCCATGGGCGACATGTATGCGGATCGTCTGGATGTCAGCCACAATGCTTTGAAGAAAGCCGCTGAAGACAAGATTCAGGTGACGCCTGAAAATAAATTTACCGGTTTTGATGCTTATAAGAAAGTGTTGGAAAGTGGCGTGGACCTGGTCATTCTGGCGACCCCTCCCGGATTCCGTCCGATGCATTTGAGAGCGGCCGTCGATGCCGGTAAGCACATCTTTTGTGAAAAACCCATGGCAACCGACGCCCCGGGGCTTCGTTCCGTCATTGCTTCGGCAGCGGATGCCAAGGCCAAAAAACTCGCTTTGGTGGCCGGGTTCTGCTGGCGCTACAATTATGCCCGCCGCGAACTTTACGACAGAATCCATAACGGAGCCATTGGCGATGTCCGGTCCATTTATGCAACGTATTACACCGGACCGGTGAAGCCCATGCCTGCGGATGATACCCGCGCGGCCGGAATGTCCGATTTGGACTGGCAGGTACGCAACTGGTATAACTTCACCTGGCTCAGCGGTGACAGTCTGGTCGAGCAGGCGATTCATAGTGTTGACAAGATTGCCTGGTGTATGAAAGACGAACCCCCCATTAAAGCCGTGGCCACCGGCGGACGCCAGACCCCCAACAACAGCGGCAATATTTTCGATCATTTTGCGGTTTATTACGAATACGCCAACGGCTTGCGTGCCTACTTGGGAAGCCGTCAGATTGCCGGCTGTCATAATGAAAACAGTGATTACATTCACGGAGCCACCGGTATTGGTGAAATCCTGGGATGGACGCGTGTTCAGATCCGGGGCCAGGAAAACTGGCGCTTCCGTGGTAAAAACAACGACATGTATCAAACGGAACATGACGAATTGTTTGAATCCATCCGAAAGGGTAACCCCATCAACGATGGCGAATGGATGACCAGCAGCACGATGATGGGATTGATGGGACGCATGGCGGCCTATACCGGTAAAGAAATCACCTGGGAACAGGCGATGAACTCGCAGGAAAAACTGGTGCCGGATTTCTTTGAACCGAACATGGATCTTCCGATTCGTCCGATGTCCATGCCCGGTGTCACTCCATTTGTTTAGTCGCAGGGAGATTGTTTTTTAATGGCCTCGGCCTCCATAGAAAGTTGTTTCGTATGAAATTGAATGCACCTTTAGATCGACGTTCCTTCCTGTCCGTTTCATCCCGAACGGTGGCAGGTTCGTTTGTGGCCGGGTTGTCCGGTTTTCCGTTTGTGAAGCTCAAAGCCGATCATCACCTGGGGGGTGAAAAGCGGATTTATAAATCCGTTAAAATGGGCATGTTCAATGAAAAGATTCCGTTGATCGAAAAATTCCGTCTCATGAAAGAGATGGGGTTTGATGGAGCGGAATTGAACAGTCCTGGCGGTGTGGACAAAGAGGAAGCGCTCAAGGCCAGCCGGGAGCTGGATTTCCCTATTCACGGGGTTGTGGATTCCATTCATTGGGGAACGCGCCTGTCCGATCCGAACCCCGAAGTCAGGGAAAAAGGATTGCAGGGGCTCTTGAAAGCCATCCGCGATTCACACTATGTGGGGGGCAATGCGGTGTTGCTGGTTCCAGGCGCTGCACGTGATCCGGAGAAGGAATCTCACGGGCATGTCTGGACACGTTCGATCGAGCAAATCCGCAAAGCACTGCCAACGGCATCCAAGTTGGGAATCCGGATCCTCATTGAAAATGTCTGGAACAACTTTCTATACGACCCGAAAGGAGACAACAATCAGTCCGCCTATCTGTTGGCTGCCTACATTGACGAAATCAACAGTCCATGGGTGGGCTCATATTTTGACATAGGAAATCACCAGCGATTTGGTAAGCCAGCCGAGTGGATTCGCACCTTGGGTTCGCGTATTGCGAAACTGGATGTGAAAGATTGGGGTGTTTCCAATGGTTTCTGCAAAATCGGTGATGGAGATGTCGATTGGGCCGATGTGAGAGCTGCTTTGCATGAAATCGGATACACCGGTTGGGCGACAGCTGAAGTTTCCGGCGGAGACCGAAACCGCATCAAGGAAGTCGGGGAACGCATGGATAAACACTTGCTCGGACTCTGATGTGTTACTGATATCATCTTATTGACTGAAAGAGGGATGCATGTGCGTGCGTCCCTCTTTTCATTGTAGGGAATCATTCTCCCCGGGCGCAGGCCAAAAAATAGACCCCATTATCGGAGGGGTAAGCTCCGTCTTACACCCACTTCAAACCTCTGGGTATTGGAACTATTTTCTTGCTGCAATGGAATCGCCCCTGTCGTTCGACTGCCCTCAGTCTTCTCTCGTTCCGTCTTTTTTGCTCAGGAACACTTATGAGGGAGAAGTTTGGGAACGAGGTGGAACTCTTCCCTCCGTGTTTAAATATTGAACTACGCCCATTCTGGATCCTTTGTTTCTTCTTCGCTTGCCTTAACGGCATGAAATCTTAACAATACCCGTTCTCGGATGGTCTCAGGGGCCATCCCTTGAACCGTGAACCTGAAATTGAAAGTATAATCTATGAATACAACTCCCATTCGTGTTGCGGTCACCGGCGCTGCTGGTCAGATCGGTTACTCGCTGCTTTTCCGGATTGCTTCCGGTGCGATGTTTGGTCCTAAGCAACCCGTTATCTTACACCTGCTTGAAATCGAACCGGCGCTTCCGGCTCTGCAAGGTGTTTGCATGGAACTGGATGACTGCGCATTTCCTCTGTTGAAAGGGATTGTCCCCACAGCCGACCTCAACGAGGGATTCAATGGCGTCAATTGGGCGCTTCTCGTTGGCAGCGTGCCACGCAAGCAAGGCATGGAACGTCAGGACCTTCTCGGTATCAACGGCAAGATTTTCATCGGGCAGGGGCAAGCCATTCAAAACAACGCAGCCTCTGATGTGCGCACCGTTGTGGTGGGCAATCCTTGCAATACCAACTGCCTGATCGCCATGAACAACGCTCCGGATGTTCCTCGTGACCGTTGGTTTGCCATGACACGATTGGACGAAAACCGGGGCAAATCCCAACTGGCCAAGAAAGCCGGAGTGGACATCACTGAAGTTTCCAACCTGGGTGTTTGGGGGAACCATTCCGCTACTCAGTATCCGGATTTCACCAATGCGCGGATTCAAGGCAAACCCGCGACCGATGTCATTACGGATCAGGCATGGTTGGAAGGCGAATTTCTCTCCACCGTGCAACAGCGCGGAGCGGCGATTATCAAAGCCCGTGGCGCTTCCAGCGCCGCCAGCGCCGCCAATGCAGTGGTGGACACGGTGGCTTCCATCATTAACCCGACCCTGAACGGAGATTGGCACAGTGTGTGTCTGTGTTCGGATGGTAGTTACGGCGTGGAAGAAGGTTTGATCAGCTCGTTTCCTGTTCGCAGTCGTGATCAGAAACTCGATGTGGTCACCGGATTGGAAATCAATGCGTTCAGCCAATCCAAAATTGACGCAACCGTCAATGAATTGAAGGAAGAGAAGGCCATGGTGGCCGATCTCTTGCCCGGAGCCTAAGCATGTCAGATTTTGACGATCCTGTTTCCGAATTGGCGAAGCATCTGGATTACACTCTGCTGAAGCCGGATGCCACCCTGAAGGAAATCCGAGCCCGCTGCCAGGAGGCAGCGGAGCTTGGGGTCTATGGCGTCACTGTCCATAGTTCCCGGATCGTTGCCGCTTCCATGGTGCTGGAAGAAACGTCGGTCAAGGTGACCTGCGTGATTGGTTTTCCGTTTGGAGCCATGGATTCGGATGTCAAACGTTACGAGACCGAAGCCGCCGCCGACATGGGGGCTCAGGAATTTGCGATCGTGGTCAATCCGGCCATGCTCAAAGACGGGCGCCCAAAAGTGTTTTTCCGGGAATTGCGTGATGTGGTGGAAGCCGCGGAAGTAAGACCGGTGAAGGCCGTTTTCTGCCAGGGCTTGTTCTCAGAACAGGAAGCAAAGGATGCCATCGAATTGGTGAGGGAATCCGGCATCCGAACCATTGAATTGCTCGGCGGAGTTCGGCCTGAACCCTTGATTCCTGAAGAATTTCTAAAGCTGAAGAAACATTGTCCCGAAGGCATGCAATTCAAGGTGACCGGTCCTTTCGTGCGCCAGAGTGAGGTGTTGGGATTTTTGAAAGCAGGTGTGCACTGGGTTGGCACGCCGGAAGCCCGTTTGGTTCTGGAAAATGACGAGCTGGACGAGCCGGAGCATACTCCTTTCCGAACCTGATTATCGGGGCCGTGTTAAAACTTTCGAGGCAAAGGTCGCGCCTCTGGAGTGCGGTGTGCAGCACCGCTCTGGATACGATCCGCCTGCTCGAGCCGTGTTCATATTTCACCAGCTTGAACATTTACGTGAGGAGGTTTCGGCTTGAGGAGGGGACTGTTGCGTTTCCCTGTCGTATCCAGAGCGGTGCCGTGATCACCGCAGTCCAAAAGGGCACATGGCTAACATTATAGCCATATGAACCTAAGTTTATTTGGTCCCGAAAAGCTCTGCGGCCCGGCGGCTGATTTCTTCAGGAGAAACGTCTTCGATGTGCGTCATGATCGTCCGCTTGTGACCGAAAGGATCCTTGATTGAACCACTGCGATCTCCGTAAAACTGGTTTTTAATGGGTTGTTCCAAGATGGCTCCGCCATCGAGGGCCCTTTGAATGACCGTATCCACGTCCTCAATGTAGAGTGCGATGGTGACAGGGGTGCCGCCAACCGAATCGGGAGAGACCGCGCCACACGCTGGGGATTCATCGGCCAGCACGATCATGGATTCGCCGATCAGGATTTCTGCGTGTCCAATGGTTCCATCGGGCATCTCCAGTCTCTCTTTTTCGACGGCTCCAAAGGTGTTTTGGTAGTATTCGAGCGCTTTTTTGCCGTTTCGAACGATAAGATAAGGGATGACCGCTGGGTATCCATCCGGGATAGGGCTGACTGAATTGCTCATTTTAAGTGGGAAATTAAATCAGCACATTCTTATGATTGGAATAGTATGTCCAATGGAATTCGAATTAGGCACTAATGGGTCGGGGAGGTCTATTTCTTTACTTTCTCGCAAATACATTTGGACAGACAGCATTTCGATGCTAGTTTCCGGCGTTCCAAAAAGGATAACAGCGACGAAACGATTGATATATGCAACAAGTGGGTTACAAGGATCATCTTTGGAAAGATCTGACAGCAGGTCTGGTGGTGTTTTTGGTGGCGCTTCCTTTATGCCTCGGGATTGCTCTGGCTTCCAACGCACCTTTGATCAGTGGCCTCGTTGCCGGGATCGTCGGCGGATTGCTTGTTGCCTGGTTGAGCGGTTCCCACACCAGTGTGAGTGGTCCGGCGGCGGGTTTGACGGCGATCGTATTCGCACAGATCACCAAGTTGGGATCCTACGAAACGTTCTTGTGTGCCGTGGTGCTGGCTGGCGTGTTCCAAATCCTGCTCGGCTGGATCAAAGCCGGTTCACTTGCCGCTTTTTTTCCTTCGAGTGTGATCAAGGGATTGCTGGCTGCCATTGGGATTATCCTTATTTTGAAACAAATACCTCACTTGTTTGGGCATGACCCGGACTGGATGGGGGATCTTTCCTTTCTTCAAGAAGATGGAAGGAACACCTTTACTGAGATCTTGGCCACCACGTTTGATATTCATCCGGGAGCGACCGTTGTCGGGTTGCTTTCCCTGGTGTTGCTTGTGGTTTGGGATAAGACCCCTCTCAAGAAACTCCCGGTTCCCGCTCCGTTGGCTGTGGTGGTGTTTGGAACGGTGCTTGCCAAGTTGATTTCGCCTGCGGGGCAATTGATGACCATTGGTGCGTCCCATCTGGTTCAGGTGCCTGTATCTGGTTCCATTGGAGCCGTGGCAGATTCCTTAACATTTCCGGATTTTAAGGCATTTCTGAGTGTCAATGTGCTGGTGGCGGGGTTGACCATCGCCATCGTCGCCACTCTGGAAACCTTGCTCAATTTGGAAGCAGTCGACAAACTGGACACCAAGCAGCGTGTTTCTCCACCGAACCGTGAATTGGTGGCTCAAGGTGCCGGGAATATGGTTTCAGGTCTGCTCGGTGGTTTGCCTATCACATCGGTGATCATCCGCAGTTCCGTGAACATCGCATCAGGGGGGCAGACGCGTCTGTCCTGTTTCTTTCATGGTGTGTTTCTGTGTTTGACGGTTCTCTTCATTCCGTCGGTGCTGAACCAAATCCCATTGTCCTGCTTGGCGGCCATCCTGATGGTCACAGGATTCAAATTGGCGAATCCGAAGTTGTTCCGTCAAATGTGGAAGGAGGGAGTCCTGCAATTTGCTCCCTTTGTCATCACAATCGTCGCGATTGTTTTGACCGATTTGCTGATCGGTATCATGCTGGGAATGGTCATTTCCATTTGTTTCATTTTGAACAGCAACTTGAAACGTCCACTTAGGAAGATTCATGAAAAACATGTTGGCGGCGATGTTTTGCGCATTCAGTTGTCCAATCAGGTGAGCTTCCTTAATCGCGCGTCCTTGTTGCTGACCTTGAACGAAATTCCGCATGGCAGCCAGGTGGTCATTGATGCCAGGGACTCGGACTACATTGATCCGGATATTCTCGACCTTCTATCGGATTTTGAACAACAGACAGCTCCCGCCCATGATTTGAAACTGAGTTTGATTGGCTTCAAAGATCGATACAAACTGGAAGACAAGGAGCATTACATTGATGTCTCGACACGTGATATTCAGGAAAAGGCGACACCACAGCAGGTGCTGAATCTTTTGAAAAAAGGCAACGAGCGATTTGCGCGTGGGGAGAAGTTATCGCGCGATCTCATTAAACAACGGGACGCCACATCTTCGGGGCAGTTTCCCCTGGCCACAGTGTTGGCTTGTATGGACTCGCGCGTGCCAACGGAATTGGTGTTTGATTTGGGAATTGGTGATCTCTTCAGTGTGCGTGTTGCCGGTAATATTGCTTTCAACAAATCCATTGGCAGTCTGGAGTTTGGTTGTGCCGTTGCTGGAGCCAAGGTGCTTGTTGTACTCGGACACACTAAATGCGGAGCCGTCAAAGCCACCATCGATCTCGTTGATCAAGGTAAAACAGCTCTGGAAGCAACAGGATGTGAGAATCTGGACTCGGTCACTGAAGTGATCACCCGTTCCGTCCAATCAGAAACCGAAACATCTGGTCAACGCACCTCGCAGAATGAGGCTTTTGTGGATCGTGTCGCCAAGCTGAACGTTTTGCAAACCATGGAGCAGATCACAGAGAACAGCCCGACTCTCAAAAAACTGGTGGATCAGGGGACAATTTTGCTGGTTGGGGGCATCTACGACGTCAGCACGGGACGAGTTGAGTTCCTGGATGCCTGATGGGTGTTCACCAACCTTGGGCGCTTGCACTGATCGTTGGGAAACGGTTATTATCAGCCATACCAATTCCATGAGCGTCATGAAACATTGTACTTTTGTCTTCGGTCGGGGTGTTGTTTGGCTGGTGTTATCCGCCCTGATAAACTTTTCGTCATTTGCTGCCGATTGGTCCATTCACCCGGATCTGAAAGATTATTTCGAGACAGAAGTCAGAAGCATTGAATCGCATACACATCGGTTGATGCATCCTACTGACGCTGCTGCCTGGGATCGTTATAAACCTGAGTTGAAAAGGCAGTTGGCCGAGATGCTGGGACTGGATCCCATGCCGGAGCGGACTCCACTGCAGCCGGTGGTGACCGGTCGGATTGTGAAGGACGATTATGTGGTGGAGAACCTGCATTTTCAGTCCATGCCCGGGCTGTATGTAACGGGGAATTTTTACCTTCCCAAAGAACCCGTAGGAGAGGTGCCTGCCATTCTGTACGTGTGCGGTCATGCGCACGTGAAGGAAAACGGAGTGAGTTTTGGAAACAAGACTGCTTATCAACATCACGGGATTTGGTACGCCCGACATGGTTTTGCCTGTTTGACCATTGATACCATTCAGTTGGGTGAAATTGAAGGGATTCACCACGGCACTTATCGCGAGAACCGTTGGTGGTGGAATTCGCGGGGTTATACCTCGGCCGGTGTAGAGGCTTGGAATGGGATTCGGGCTCTGGATTACCTTCAATCCAGACCGGAGGTGGACGGAGGCCGACTGGGGATCACCGGTCGTTCGGGGGGCGGTGTGTATTCCTGGTGGGTTGGAGCCTTGGATGAACGGGTGAAAGCGGTGGTGCCGGTTGCGGGGATCACGGATTTGAGAAATTATGTGATCGACGGTGCGGTGGAAGGGCATTGTGACTGCATGTTCATGGTGAATCGATATCGATGGGATTATCCTTTGATCGCCTCCCTCATTGCTCCACGTGCTTTGTTGATCTCCAATTCGGACAAGGATTCCATTTTTCCTTTGGATGGTGTGGTGCGGACGCATCGTCAGGTGAGAGATGTTTATGATCTTTTGGGAGCAGGAGATCGATTGGGATTATTGATCACCGAAGGGCCGCATAAGGATACACAGGACCTGCAAGTGCCTTCTTTTCGTTGGTTCCAGCGTTGGCTCACAGATAGCAGTGATCTCATTGAACGTGCTGCCGTCAAAGAGATAGAGCCGAAAGATTTGAAGGTGTTTGATCAACTTCCCCAGGATGAAATCGTCACGACCGTTGATGAGGTGTTTGTTCCTGAAGCAAAAGCGCTGGCCCACCCCAAATCTGTTGCTGAGTGGGATAGGATGATTGAGCAATTGCGGGCGGCGCTCAAGCATGAAGTATTTGCCGGTTGGCCTGCTGAAGGGACAAAAGCAGAAGTGAGGCGCGGATTTACTTTCTGGAAAACGTCCGGTAATAAATCCGGACATCTGGTGTTTGAGGAAGGGGATGCTGGTAAGGGGTATTACCAGGCAAGCCATCACAAACAAAACCAGATTCGGCGTCGATACATGTTGATTGGACAAACCCTGGATTCCATGCGTGTTTATGAAATGATGCGATTGATAGATCAGCTTTCCAGGGAAAAAGAAGTCGCGCTGGAGGCCAAAGGGGCTATGGCTGTGAATTTGCTTTATGCGACCCTCATGTTGGAGCAAATGCCTTCAGCACGTCATCCCATCAAACTGTATTTGTCCGAACTTCCTGTTTCGCTCAAGGAGGCCCCGGATTATCTCAACATCATGAAGGTGACCCAACTGACAGAAAGTCTGGCGGCTGTGTCGCGCCGGTGTGACGTGGTGATCAAGGAGTCTCCGGAGGCTTTGATGTCGTATGCGACAAAATTGAATGAAACATTGGGTCCGTTGGCTTGCCGGTTAAATAGTGAATAGAGAATGCGATCCAACTGCTCTCCTAATCCTAATCTTAATCTTAATCCCCCAAAAAACTTTCACAACCTAAAGCAGCGCCTGATGGCATTATCGCAGACAATATGCGTGTGATTCCCAGCGATGCGGATGTGGGGAGTTTGGATGCCGAGGGCTTCCCAAAACGAGGAGCATCCTGGTTGGTTGAAGCCATAAGGTTCCGCGCCAGGGACGGCACGGTCTACCTGCGGGATGCGTCGGGGAAATGGGGTGAATCCGATAGGGATGTGAATGGTCAATAGAAGACTTTGTGCAGTGTCAATCCGCATGCCGGTGCGTTCATGCCGGTGACCTCCCTGTTTTTTTCCGTGAGTAGAGGCGGGATGTCCTCGGGAGTCCATTTTCCTTTGCCTACGGCGACGAGTGTGCCCACGATGCCACGACACATTTTGTAAAGAAAACCGTCTCCTTCGATGATGACCGTAAATTCGGACCCTTTTTTCCGAACATCACAACGGGTCAATGTACGGACGGTGCTCTCATACGCATAATTGCGATTGGAGGCGACCGATTTGAAATCACGTTTGCCGAGGAAATGGGTCGAAGCTTCCTGCATGGCTTTCAGGTTCAAAGCCACAGGAACATGCCAACCCAGTCCCGTCAAAAGGGGGTTCATCGAGGGATGATTCCAGATGATGTACCGGTATTGCTTGCCCCTGGCATCAAAACGCGCATGAAACCTGATGGGCACTCTGGTGACGGTGATGATCCGGATGTCGTTCGGGAGATGGGCGTTCATGGCCAATCGCAACTTGCGTGGTTCCATGTGAAACGATGCCGCCGGGATTTCAACATGTGCCACCATTCCCAGAGCGTGCACCCCTGTGTCAGTTCGACTTGATCCGCACAGTGGGCCGGCATCAGGAAAGAAGCGTTTCAAACAGCTTTCCACCAGACTCTGAACACCCGTTCCTATTTTCTGGGTTTGCCAGCCCTGATAATGACCCCCGTGGTAGGCGATGGTCATTTTCAATTTGATCTTTCTTTGTGACGAATCCATGCGATTTGAGTTTTCAATCGGCGGTCAGGAGGCTAAAACATCCGTCATGAAAAGCCAAGCGAAGCTGCACTCATGTTCCATCTTGTTCGGAGTATTGTCTTTTGTTTTGACGATGGATATTTCGGGTAAAGCCCAGTCAGTCGAGAAATCCATTCGATCAGCCATGACCTTCCATGCATCCTTTGACAAAGGAATCGAGGCGGATGTTTCAAAAGGGAATCCCAGTCTTCATACCATTACCACCAGGAACCCCAAGGAAACCATCCGGCGCGGACTGCATGCCCAGGGACAGACGGAATGGGTCAGGGGGGAGGGCATGGAGGGTGGTGCGGCACTCAAATTCAATGAGCGCAATGCTCCCTGGATCTTCTACCGCGGGGAGAAAAATGTGGATTACCGTAAAGATCGTTGGGGGGGCTCGGTATCGCTTTGGTTGAAGCTGGATCCTGAAACTGATTTGGAGCCAGGATTTGCGGATCCATTACAACTGACAACCCGCGCCTGGAATGATGGCTCTTTTTTCGTGGATTTTAATAAAGATGGTGATCCCAGGGATTTTCGTCTCGGCGCCTTTGCTGATTTGAAAGTATGGAATCCGGAGAACAAGGAAGTGCCCGAAGATCAAAGGCCACTATTTCCGGTGCAGGCTCCGCCGTTTGGCCGGGATCAATGGACGCATGTGTTGTTCACCTGGGAAAACTTCAATACCGGTGAAAAGAACGGAGTGGCCAAGCTTTACATGAATGGGCAATTCAAGGGAGCTGTTGAGAATTGGAACCAGACTTTTACCTGGAAGGATGATGAGTCTGTTCGGCTTTATCTTGGGTTGAACTATATCGGGTTGTTGGATGAGGTGAGTTGTTTTCAACGCGCATTAAATGCGGAAGAGGTGGCTTGGATTCATGGGAATCCAAGGAAATTGCGAGAGTTAGCGGCGCAGTAAATGGTGTATGCACCGCTCTTAATCTTAATCTTAATCCCCCGAAAAAAAACATTCTCAAATCGATGCAGAATGAAGGCATGACGGTAAATTCCCGATCATATTGGGATAACGGCCCGCCCGCCAGCGTCAGCTATTCGGATGTGGGGTGTTCGTAAATCGTGGGCTTCCCAAAACGGAGGGCAACATGGGTGAGGTATGCCCTAAGGTTTGCGCGCCGAGACGGCACGTTCTAGTGCGCCTGCGAGTGCACACAAACAGTCGGGTGAAAGTCCT
>CAYPZD010000074.1:0-5576 GCA_964415055.1 uncultured Verrucomicrobiota bacterium
CCACCGGTCAAAGCCATTCTCCATGCCCAGACAAGCAGGAAGGTCAGCAACAGGCTGCACAGCATGTTCAATCTCCATGCCTGGAGTTGTTTTTCGGGAACCAGTCCGAGCAGGGCACCCATGGCGAGTCCGCTGATGAACCCGCCCAAATGAGCGGCAACATCGCTGGTGGGTGACAGACCCCAAAGTGAAAAGAGCATGGTGACCGCCAGCATACCGCCCACGATGATGCGGCCGGCTTGACGGTGGGTTCTCAACAATTTGATGGAATGGGGCCCGAGCATTCCCAGTGCTCCCATCATCATGCCGGAAGCTCCCAGTCCGCGGTATGGGGTTTCATGGATCCATAATCCGAAGAAATTGCCCCACACGCCACAAAGGAAAGCGGCCAACAACGCGGGGCCCGCTCCGAAACGTCCCATGGCCAAACCAAGAAGGAGAAATCCGGACGAAACGTTTGAAGCCAAATGACCGATATCCCCATGCAACATAACGGCTGTCACGGTCTGCCACCAGGCGCCTCCTCCGATGACCTCCCGGCTTTTCATGATGCCGGCCAGCTGTATCTCGGGGCGGGCGGTCCATCCCTGCCATGCGAAGATGCAAAGCACCCCACACCACATGACACATGCCCAATTGAAACTGAATCCGCTTGCGGGCAATTGTTTATGCCAGGGAGAGGATACGTTCTCGTGTTGAAAACGCCGGATGGCATCCTGGGCCCGGACCAGATCCGCGTGCTGGATTTTTAATCCATACGGCGCCTTGCCCTCCGGAAACGCCAGGATTTCGGTGGTAATTTTCTGGCTGGTCAGCACCAAACTCCAATCCATCGCCTGATTACGATGCCTGGTGGGAATGATACACCACTGCGCACTGGGTTGTTCTTCTTCCACTAAAGTCACCTTATTTTGTTTTCACGTTGATTCCTTACGGTGAATTCCTTTTAGTGGAAGCACTTTGAATGTTAACTGACACATTAGTGCCCAACATGTATTCGAACTAAGCGTATGTCCACAAGAATTCGATGGGGAATCCTGGGAACCGGCCGCATTGCCGGTGAATTTGCCGAAGGTTTGCAACAGCTGGAACAAGCTGAATTAACCGCTGTTGCCTCCAGAAACCAAAGCACAGCCGATGCGTTCGCTGCCAAGTATGGAGCGGGGAAAGCGCTCGGAACCTATGAGGCCCTGGCCGCGGATCAGGATGTGGACGTGGTTTACATCGCCACACCACACACCTCGCACTGCGAAAATACACTGCTTTGTCTCGACGGCGGTAAACATGTCCTTTGTGAAAAACCTTTTGCGGTCAATGAATCCCAGGTGCGGATGATGATTGCCAAAGCGCAGGAAAAAGGACTGTTCCTGATGGAAGCCATGTGGATGCGTTTCATCCCATTGATCCGTGAGTTGAGAAAGCGACTTTCGGATGGTGTCATCGGTGAGGTGCGCATGATTCAGGCTGACTTTGGTTTTCGAGTGGATTTCGCGCCGGAACGCCGCTTGTTCAGTCCGGCTCTCGCAGGTGGCGCGTTGTTGGATGTCGGTATCTATCCCATCGAGTTCAGTGGCATGATCCTTGGCGCGCCCACCGAGATTGTGAGCATGTCCACTTTGGGGGAAACCGGAGTGGATGAACAATCCGCCTACATCCTCAAGCATGCCGCCGGTCAATTAAGTGTGTTGTCCTCCGCTGTCCGCACCCAAACATCTCAATCCGCCTGGATTTACGGTGAGAAAGGGCGCATCCACCTGGCCAGACAATTCTGGAAGGCCAGTCAGATGGATGTCTTTGTGGACGGCAAAGAACCTGAGTCCGTTCATTGTCCCTACGAAGGCAACGGCTACCAATTCGAAGCCCGGGAAGTGGCAGAGTGTTTGTCCGCTGGCAAACTGGAAAGCTCGGTGATGCCCCACTCGGAGAGTATCAGATTAATCCAAACCATGGATCGCATCCGGCAGCAGTGGGGTTTGAAATATCCGATGGAATAGTCTTTCTTTCAATAATCCCTGAACGGACCACGTGGTTCTGCGGATTCCATTTGGTTCAGCCATTCGGAGAAATGAGTTCGCATCGCCTTGAGTCGATCGGGATGGGACACACTCAAGTCCTTTGATTCGGACACGTCCGACTCCAGGTCAAACAATCCGTTGCCGCCCTTGGACTCAACCCATTTCCAGTCACCGACGCGTGCCGCCAGATCACCTCTCCGTTTCCAAAAAAGAGATGTCCGTTTCGATGGGGCTGCACCCTGCAGGACGGGCAGCATGTTGAAACCGTCCAGTGCAAGTTGAGGTGGCGATTGGACACCGGCAAGCTGCCAGAGGGTCGGAGCGATTTCCAGGGTGCTCAGGAAGGCGTCGCTAACAGTACCCGCCGGAATGACCTTGGGATATTTGATCAGGCAGGGAACCCGAACACCTCCTTCGAACATGCGTCCCTTACCGCCACGCAATGGACTGTTGTTGGAACCTCCTCCGCCACCATTGTCGGACAGAAAGATCACGATGGTATCATCGGTCAACTGATGTTCCTCAAGTCGATTCAGGATCTTGCCAATGGCCTGGTCCATGCAGGTGACCGCCGCCTTGAAATGGCGTCGACGCATGGATCGGTTGGGAGCTTTGGCTTCCTTGCCATAGCGTGTGACAGTTCGCCATCCTTCGTTGGGATCGGGTTCATACATGTCGATGAACTCCTGTGGCGCCTGAACGGATGCACGGATGCCGGGATCCAGGTTGGATGAATTATGAGGCGCATTGAACGGAACATACAAAAAGAACGGGCGATCCTTGTTGGCATTGATGAAATTCAGCGCCTCCCGTTCGAACAGGGACGTGGCATAAGTTTCTTTGTCTTCCTCGGTGGGGGAATTGTTTCGGTACATCGACGGGACGCCGTAGCGTTCGTGCGTGTAGTAATCAATACCTGTGTTGACGAATCCGTAAAACGCATCGAATCCGCGTGCAATGGGGAGAAAACGACGATGGATTCCCAGATCCCATTTGCCAAAGATCCCTGAGACATATCCACGCTCTTTCAACAGGGCGGGGATAAGGATTTCACGTGTGTCCATCCCACCGATGCGTTCCCACGTGATGGCGTATTCTTCGGGGGGATACGTGTGGCCATAATCGGGCGCTTCATTTCGAAACATGTCGTAGGTGCCGTTTCGCTGGGGATATCTTCCGGTCAGCAAACTTCCGCGTGACGGAGTGCAGGCCGGCCACGTCACGTAGAACTGAGTCAAGCGCACGCCTTCCGATGCCAAGCGATCCAGATTGGGGGTCAAAATATCTTTGCCGCCATAGCAGGCGAGATCGGCATACCCCTGGTCATCCGCCACGATCAGGACGATGTTGGGTGCTTGGTTTGCCTGGCGTGCGGCCCATGCTGCACTGCTCAGGAAAAGACAAAAGCCCAGCAACAGGAGCGTGCGGAACTTACTTCTTTTTGGGCTTTTTGGTTGCCGATCGTTCATTTCGTTTTTTTCGGGGTTTCGAGCTTTCGAACAGTTCCAGTTGCAGCGGACGAACTAATCCATAGTTCTTCAGCAGTCGCAGTGTTTGCAGCAGATCCGACCGTTGGTAATTCCGATTTCGTTCGACGTGCTCCAATAGCCTGGAAAGGATCCGATCAAAGGTCAGGACCACATCGAATCCCTTTTCTTTGATCAATGCGATCGCTTTCTCCCGGGCGGCTTTTGATTTTGGCAGGTTGGAGACAATCAGAATATTCCGTGGCTGATGTTGGAGCCAGGATTGTGTTTCCGAATCATTTGCCTCCAGGGTGCTGGATAAACGCTTGGTCAGATCCTGATCGTTTTCAATGACGCCTGTCGTAAACGTCTCCGTATGCCACGGCTTGACGAAAATAAACGCGCTGGCGATGGAACGGATCTCTGCTTCGGAAGGGCTTGTCTTGCGGCCGGAAATACCTGCCGCAAGTCCGGGATGCCAGATCCAGAAATCCGATTCCTCCACTTCGTCCGGCATGGGAGACACATGCTTGCGGATCTGACGGACAAGGAATCCCTGGAGTTCGAAAAACTCCCGGATGATCTGGTCATTGACGGAGGACATGCGACTTGAGTTTGGAATGTTTTATTGGGAGACCGCGTCCAGTGCCGCGTGAATCAGGTCCGGTGCAATCCGGTGACCGGGAGTAACGCTGCCAATCTTGTGAGCCAGCACAAATTTCACCTCGCCGGCACTGACTTTTTTGTCCAATTGCATGGCGCCGACGAGGCGTTGACGCTGGGATTTCGAAAGCTTGATGGTCGTGGGCAATCCGGTGCGTTCAAACAAGCACCTTGCCCTCTCGGCATGCGGTTCGGAAAAACCCGTCAATTGATGAGACAAATAGCCGGCCGCCACTTGCCCAATCGAAATGGCTTCGCCATGCAGGTAGGTGCCATAACGCGTGATGGCTTCGATGGCGTGCCCGATGGTGTGACCGTAATTGAGAATGGCGCGGAGTCCGCTTTCTTTCTCATCTTCCCCGACGACCTTGGCCTTGATCTGGCAGCAACGTGCGATGACGCCCTCCAGGCATTTAGTGTCCAGTTTGAGCAACAGGTCGATTTCCTTCTCGAGCCGGTTGAACAGCCGGGCGTCGTCGATGATGCCATACTTGATGACCTCGGCCAGTCCGGCCCGGAACTCCCGTTCAGGCAAAGTTCTCAGGCTATCGAGGTCGCATAACACGAGCTTTGGTTGATAAAAGGCTCCGACCAGGTTCTTTCCGGCTTTCAGGTTGACCCCGACTTTGCCGCCCACGGAACTGTCCACTTGCGACAGCAGTGTGGTAGGGATCTGCACGAAATCAACGCCTCGCAAATACGTTGCCGCGACAAAACCGGCCAGGTCTCCCACAACCCCGCCGCCCAAAGCCACAACGAACGATTTGCGCTCCAGACGGGCTTCGGCCAATTGGTCATAGCATTGATGGACCAGCTGGAGGTTCTTGGATTGTTCGCCGTTGGGAATGGTGATGAGCGTCGTGCGGATGCCGGCATCTTGCAACGATTTGACCACGGTATCCGCAAAAAGCGGCCCGACCTTGTCATCTGTCACGATGGCACAGGACGTCCGAAGCTTCAGCTTTTGACATTGTTTGCCAATCTGCTGCATCAAATCCGGTCCAATCAAGATCCGATAAGACCGGTCACCCAAAGGCACTTTCACGGTTTTCATGCTGCAAGCCTAGAGGATCGCCCATCAAAGGTCAAAAGTTGGTTCTTGTTGAATGGGGGGTGTTTTCATTTAACCACGAAGGCGCGAAGGTGAAAGGGTTCAATAATTCTTGCAAATTGGGAATCAATTCCCGATTTGCAAGAATTGAAGACTCATGAAATCTTCGTATCCCTTCGAGACTTTGTGGTTGAAAGTTGCCATCTCTGGTTATTCAAGGGGGAGTGGGGCGCAACCCAAAAATAAGCAACAAATTCGGAGGGGCAAATTCCGCTTTGCTCCCACTTCTATCCTCAGGGTGTGTGCAGGCCCACACGGAGTCGATGGAAACACCTCAAATGAACGATCACCTATGGCTTCCCGCGTTCCACGTCTTTTGAT
>CAYPZD010000074.1:5676-26503 GCA_964415055.1 uncultured Verrucomicrobiota bacterium
AAAGCCAGAAAAGGGGTGGAAATGAGTTGGGTTTCATGCCATGTAAGGGGCATGAGTTTTGGAAATTCAAATCGATCCACTGTTTTTATTTTGAGCGGCTTGTTCTTGTGCCTTTTCTGGATGGCTATCGGCGTTTATGACGAAGCCCGCATTGAACAGTCTACAGAGCAGATCGCATCTACGGAAGCGGCTGAACCTTCCGAATCCGTATCTGAGGTCGAAAACGTCCCGACGGCTTCCGAAGATGGAGATGCAGTGGAAAGCCGTATGGAGGACCTCAAATTGTTTTCGGTCAATGGTGTCGTGAGGTCCATTGAATCGGATCTATCCAGAGCCCGCATCGAGCACGAGGAGATTCCCGGTTACATGAAAGCGATGACCATGCCTTTTAATATTGGTAATACCAATGAATGGTCCAACATTCATACCAACGATTCCATCATGTTCCTCCTGCACGTCACTGAAGAGCGCAGTTGGATCGATGGGGTCGAGAAAAAGGCCGATGATGTTCCTTCCCTGGATGAATTATCCGAAACCGCTCCCTGGCGTCTGGTGCGCGAAGTGCAGCCACTGAAGGTGGGGGATATGTTGCCGAATTATGGCCTGACCAATCAATTTGCCAAGCCCATCACCCTGGACCAGTTTCGAGGCAACGCACTGGCCCTGACCTTCATCTATACACGGTGCCCCATTCCAGATTTTTGCCCGAAGATGAACCGTCAGTTTCTCGAGGCGCAACAAAAACTCCAGCTCATGGATAACCCGCCCGACAATGTTCACTTTCTATCCATCAGCTTTGATCCGGTGAACGACACCCCCGAACGCTTGAAATTGTATGCCAGCGCCTATCAACATGACCCTGACACCTGGACATTCGCCACCGGCAAGATGATCGATATTGACGCCTTGACCGAACAATTCGGCCTCTTGTTCTATCGAAGTGAAGGAACTTTGCTGGAATGGGACCACAATCTGCGAACCGTGCTGATCGATCCGGAAGGAAAAATTCAGGACATCATTGTGGGCAACCTTTGGCAAACCGACGAATTGGTCGACAAGATTCTGAAATTGGGTCAAGGAAAAGATCTTGTGGATGAGAATGGTGTTCCTTTCGAGTAATCCCTTTCATTGCCTCATTGTTTCCCGCGTTCGATCATGCCTTTCATTGCGCTTACTGCGACTCAGTGATATCCTCGTCCTTTCCTGGATACAAGTGTGGGGTCTCTGTAGGGTGTTCTGCATTCTTTCCATGGAGCTGCCAGGAAATGGCCGGATGCGCTAAGGTGCAAGGGGAAAGGGTATTAGCTGTGAATCCATTGTTCGGATTCGTATGCTGTGCTTGTTTTGAAGCTTAACCAACATGAAGTGCTTGAAATCGCTGAATTTCTTTTCGGAAATCAAATCGTCGAGGCATTGTCAATTAATGATAGACAACGAATGATATCAAAAAAGTATATCTGCTATTGCTTGTTCGGACTTTTAACAAGTGCTGCCTGTGCTCAGTCGACCCTGAGTGAAACAAGAACGGTCGTTGAGAATTGGGTGGAAGCCAGACAGCTTGCATCCCAGCTAAAAGCTGACTGGCGGGGTGACCGTGAGGTCCTTGAGCAGGTCATTGCCGCTTTCGAAAATGAGAAAATTTCCATCGAGAATCGAATCGATAACACAGATGCTTCGAACCTTCAGATTTCTGATGAGTTCGATCAAGTTAGCCAGGAAAAACATGACTTGATCACCTATTCGAATCGCCTGAAAAGCGAGGCCACTCGATTGGAATCCAAGTTGAATGGGTTGTCCAAACGTCTTCCAAATGCCTTGCAGGATCGCATCTCTACTTTGTTGGATCGCATTCCGGAAGTTCCCTCGAAAACCAAGCTTTCGGTTGCCACGCGCATGCAAACCATTTTGGGCGTGGTCAATGAGATCGACAAATTTAACAGTAGTATCAACGTTGTTTCAGAGCTTCGCAAAAATCCATCAGGAGCAGAAGTGCAGGTTCAAGTGCTGTATGTGGGATTGGCTCAAGCTTTTTTTAGCGATTCGACGGGAGCTTTCGCCGGGGTCGGGATGCCTGCCGAGGAAGGCTGGAACTGGGAGCTTCGCTCCGAATGGGCTCCTCGTATTCAGCGTGCTATCGAGATGTATCAAGGGTTACAACCAGCGGCTTTTGTCTCGTTGCCGTTTCAACTGAAATAAATCGGCACAGCTAAATATGGCTCAATTATTCTCCAGATTGGTAGCAGGTGTTGCTTGTTTTTCGTTTTGGGCGCTTACACACGGCCAGAATCTTGATCAATTGCAAGGTTCCTTCAAATCCGATCTCGAACAGGCATTGGACGCATTAAGCGCCTTGCAGCAATCCATTGCTGAGGAAAAAGTGCCTCTTTCCAAGCGCTTGAATGATCTCGAACAGATCGTTATCAGCAAACGACAGGAACTTTCGCGTTTGGAGCGTTCCGCTGACAATCAACAAACCGAACTCAACACCCTCAAATCTCAAATCAAAGGACTCCGGGAGGAGCAAAACTACGTGAACGGTCTCATGGATGAGTTTACGCAGATTTTTGAGACACGCATCCATATCGCAGAACTAGAGACCTATCAACCTGTGATACGTTCCGCGCAAAACGCCATGCATGATCCGGACTTGAGTCCGTCGGAATTGGCCGACTCACAAGTCGCACTGCTGGATGTTTCCCTGGATCGACTGGAACAGTTGTTGGGGGGACATCGCTTTGAAGGGAGTGCGCTCACGCCTCAAGGTGTGTTGGAAAGCGGGCAGATTGTGTTGGTGGGACCGTTTGCCGCATTTTCCAGCCAAAGTTCGGACACTGCCGGATTGGCTCAACTGCAACTGGGTTCTCCCGAACCAACGGTGGTGGATTTAGGCGAGGAATCAGCTGATCTCATTCGCCAGTTGGCTGTTTCCGGACAAGCTGAATTTCCGGTGGATCCCACTTTAGGCAACGCTCTGAAAGTTTCCGAAACACAGGATACCTTTTTCGAGCATCTCAAAAAGGGTGGGCCGGTGATGGTGCCGATTATCGGGCTCGGTCTTGCCGCCTTGTTGATTGCGCTTCTTAAGTGGGTGCAACTGTCCAGTATCAAACTTGCCTCCGCTGCCGATTTGCAATTGATCCTCAGCCAGATCAAGGCAGGACACGTGGCCAAAGCTGTTGAACATGCCGGAAGCATGAGAGGTTATGTCGGAGATATTCTCAAATCTGCCGTAGAAAACAGGCATGAGAAGAAAGAATATCTGGAAGAAATCATGTATGAAAAAATGCTCAGCGCCAAACCGGCTCTGGAGCGTTTTATTCCCTTGATTGCCCTCACCGCAGCGACCGCCCCACTGCTGGGACTCCTCGGGACCGTGACGGGAATGATCAATGCATTCAACATGATCACGGCCTTTGGTACGGGCGATCCCCGCATGTTGTCGGGAGGTATTTCAGAGGCGTTGATCACCACCAAATTCGGTCTGATCGTGGCGGTGCCGGCATTGATCTGCCATGCTTTTGTGACTCGTAAAGTCAAAGGTGTGCTGGGAACCATGGAGCAGATTTCCGTCGGTTTCATCAATGGGGTGCCGGATCAGGAAACCATGAAATCATTGGATAAGTGAACGTGCGATCCTTCAACTGAACCTGAAATGCTCACTACGTTTTTAGAGAAAGTTTGGAATATCTGGACAGCCGGAGGCTGGACGATGATCCCGTTGGCGATCCTTGGATTGATGATTTATGGTGCCTCGGTCCGCATGTTTCTGTATTTCTCGCAACGCGAGTTCCACAAAGTGACGGAAGCGGAATGCCTGCAATGGTTGAAGCATCCGGAAACAGGCAGGGGTGAGATCGGCGAAATCATTCGGTATACACAGGATGAAGTCGCTGGAGTCGATGAGATTCACAGTCGCTTTGCCGAAGTGATGGTTTCCAAAATGCCCTTCATTGACCGCAACATTACCTTCATCAATATCCTGGTCACTGCGGCACCATTGATCGGACTTCTGGGGACGGTGATGGGGATGTTGATGACTTTTCAATCCATTGGGGTGGGAGGCGGTGAAATGGCCGAGATGATGGCTGAGGGTATTTCGGCAGCCCTTTTTCCTCCTGAAGTGGGCCTTTGTATTGCGTTGCCGGGATTGATGATGGTGCATTTGTTGAAGCGCAGACGCGATAAATACGATGCCTTCCTTGCAAGACTGGAGAGTTTCAGTATTCAACATTACACTAAAAAGACGGAAGGAAACGTGTCCTGAATCCATCATGAGAGCACGCAGAAGCATCAGCGAAATCGAAGAGGTATCCGAGATCAACATGTCTCCATTGATCGACATGGTCTTCATTCTTTTGATTTTTTTCATCGTTACCACGGTCTTTGTCGAGGAAACCGGTGTCGAAGTGGACAAGCCCCAGTCGGCGTCCGCCATTTCGCTTGAAAAGAATAGCATTCTTCTGGCTGTGACCAGCAGGGGACAGGTCGTCTACGGGGAACGGGAAGTGGGGGTCTCAGGCGTGAGGCCGCTGGTCAAGCGTCTAACCCAGAGTGAAGACATGCCGGTGATCATTCAGGGAGACGAAGAGGCGAGTTACGGATTGATTGTCAGAGTGATTGATGAAGCCAAACTGGGGGGAGCCAGGAATGTGAGCTTGGCGTCGGAGCGACGTCCATAGGTTGACTATTGATCAACAGTTTAAGGAAGTATCCCATGCGTCACGTCTACAAACCACCAGCAAGCAAATCCAACCCTCTGATTGTCCTTGGCGGGGCGGGGTTGATGACGCTTTCCGTTTTTCTGGTGCTCCCTTTGACTCAGATGATTTCAAGCGGGGTACAGAAACAGTATGACTTATCACAGATCGATACCTCCGTGCTGCAGCCTCCGCCTCCAGTCACAAATTTGGAAATACCGCCTCCGCCTGATCCCATTGAAGAGCCTCGTCCACCTGAGTTGTCCGAGATGCCGCGGCAGTTGTCTCTAGGCGAATTGGACTTGGATTTATCCGTCGGTACAGGCGGTGTGTTTGCAGGTGGGGTTGGAATCGTTGAGGATGCCATGCCGGATCAAGTTGCCATATTCAATCTGTCGGATCTGGACCAAAGGCCACAACCCCTGGCACAAGTGGCGCCACGTCATCCGCCCGAACTGTTGAAGGCCAAAATTCAAGGAAAAGTGGTGTTGTTGTTCATTCTGGATGAGAACGGCCGGATTACCGATCCGCGGATTGAGAGTTCCAGTCGTCCGGAGTTCGAAGCACCCGCCATGAAGGCTTTGGCTCGTTGGCGGTTCAAGCCCGGGACGCGGGATGGCAAGGCTGTGAAGACCTACGTGCGTCAGCAAATACTGTTTCGCATCAATCAATAATGCTGCCGATTTTTCAATGAATGTAACAAAACAATGGATACTTGCCGGATTGCTGGTGACAACATGTCTAACGGTTTCGCGCAGCTTGTTTGCGGGAGATGTCTCACTTATCGATCCCGAACTGAGTGAATCCTTTTGGAACAGCCCGACATTTCAAAAACGTTTTCTGGCATCCTATGGCATCAACAGCTCCATCGAGCCCCAGTTTGAAAATCCCGAAGAACAGATTTTGTTCAGTCAATTAGGGAGCGTCATCCGGGACGATCCAAAGAAGGCTATTCAACAATTGTCATCCAGAATTTCCTCAACTTCCAGCGCATTGCTGGATCATACCTTGGGATCACTTTACTTTCAGGAGGGAAATCACGCCGAAGCGATCAAACATTACGAAGCGGCATTGAGCAAGTTTCCAGACTTTCTGCGTGCTCACAAAAACCTGGGGATTGTGCTCGTCAGGGAAGGTCAATACACCGAGGCGATCGAACACTTGACGAAAACCATCAATCTGGGGCGGGCGGATGGCACTGTTTATGGGCTCCTTGGATATTGCTATTTGAATACTGAAAAGTATGCCTCCGCAGTGATCGCCTATCAGAATGCCATGTTGTTGGATGCCGATAATCAGGATTGGCAACTGGGGATGATCAAATGCAAAATCGCCAACGGTGATCTCAAGGATGCCGTCAGGCTGTTGGACGGCATCCTGGAAGAACAACCTCAGAACGTCTCCCTTTGGGGATTGCAGGCGAATGTTTATCTTCAGATGGAGGAAGCGGACAAAGCGATCGTCAATTTTGAAATCCTCCGTAAGAGCGGTCAGGCAACTCTTCACCATCTGATGCTGTTGGGGGATGCCTATATGATGGGAGACTCCAAAGATTTGGCGTTGGAAGCATATCTCGAAGCGATCGAAAAGGATGGGGCGGGGGACATACATCGATCTCTGCGCGCTGCCGACGTCATGGTGAGTCGGAGTGATTGGGATGAGTCCTCGAAGCTGTTAACAAAAATTCGGGCTGTGTACGAAGCCACCATGACAGAGGAAGAAACTTTCAAGCTGCTCAAAATGGAATCCAAAGTAGCCATTGCCAATGGTGATGGGGAACAGGCCTTGAAAGTGCTGGAACAAATCATCGAAAAGAATCCATTGGACGGCGAGGCATTACTCATGGCCGGCGATTTCTATGCCCAGAGTGGTGAGCGGGAAAGGGCGGTTTTCAAATATGAAATGGCAGCCAGAGTTTCCGGATTTGAGGCGGATGCCTGGCTGAAGCACGCACAGATTCTGGTGCGTTCACTGCAATACTCCAAAGCAATCGATCTGTTGGATAAAGCCCAAAAGATTCAACCGCGAGACAACGTGCAGCGGTATCTGGAAAGTGTTCAAAGGGTCGCCAATGAAGGTTCTTCTTAGGCGAGCTTTGTCATGCTCCCAGGCATCCTAGGTTGTGTGCCTTTCTTTTTGCTGACTCCGTTCAACGGTTCTCTTTTACTTGTTCCCTCCCTCCTTATTCACTGTAACAGAATCGTAACATAAACGACGTTTTCGTGTCACGGAGACCTTCCACGCTCACGTTTAGCTGAAACTTTTACGTTTCGAGTCTTTCGCTCAGCGGAGAATGTGGGGGCAGGTCAAGGGATTGAGTGAACCTATCCCTTGACTTAGTGAAAACTTTTCATTAGCTCAGAGAAGTCTGGATGCTCCCGAAACTGCTGGATGCCCGTACGGGCCAGAATTCAAGTTCGATCAAACGGTCGGACTGAAGAGAGGAAACCGAAGGTGGCAGCTGGAATGGAGACATTATGGAACTGACCTTATTTCATTACGTTGTCGGCGCGATTGCGTTGATCATGTTGATCTGGAACACGGTGGAAGTCGGACGAAACGACGCCGCCAACATCGTCAATGCCGTCTTTGGCGCACGCGTGATGCCCCGGAACAAGGCGGTTTGGATCGCTGGCACTGCCGTAATCATTGGTGCCATGGCATCTTCGCCAGTGATGGAAACCGCCCGCAAAGGCATATTCGATCCGGAAGCCTTGCCGGGAATCAATGCGGCCATCAGTGTCTATATCGGTGTTTACCTCACCAACACTGTGCTTCTTTATTCCTTTTCCGCTTACGGTATGCCAGTTTCCACAACAGCATGCCTTGTTTTTGCCCTGCTCGGCAGCGGTTTTGCATTGGGGGGGGCGGAGGCGATTCATTGGGACAAAAGTTCCAAGGTGATCTTGGGGATCATTTGCTCCATCATTGTCAGCGGTATCGCGGGTTTTTTGGTGCAACGGATGTTTCGTGGGGTGGTGCGGGATGATTGCGAGGATCCGGAAACGATCAAACTTCATGGACCCTGGATGGCTGGGGCTTTGCTGACCGGGTTGGTTTATTTTTTGGTCATGAAAGGGATGAAAAATGTGGCTTTTGTCAAATCCCTCAAAGCAAGCACGTTTGATACCCTTGGTGCTCCGTTCGCATTGTTGAGCATATGGGCGGTTCTCTCAGTTTTAACCTATATGCTGATTCAATTCTGGGGAAAAAGGATTTCCAAAAATCTCTTTGCTGCCATGGCTGTGTTGGGGATGATCGCGACCGCCGTGGCTTTTGGGCAAAACGATCTGGCCAACTGTGCTTCGCCTGGATTGGCCATCTTTATGATCCTTCAAAAAGGCGAGTTGGCTGGGTCTGTGGATGTGCATTGGTTTTGGCTTTTCTGCTGCGGTGCCCTGCTTTTCATGGGGATGACCACGAAAACAGCCCAACGCGTGACACGTGCCGAGGTGAATACGGGGAGTCAGGGAGATCTGGTTCGCTTGTATGCACCTCAGTGGTGTATCGCCGTGGCAAAATGGATCGTCCCCAAACCTGGTCAGGATCATGCGCTGGCTCCCAAACCAAAGACAACTCAGCGCGACAAACTGCAGCATTACGATGCCTTGCGTGCGGCTGTGATTACCTCTGTTACCGGGAGCGTGATCGCCTTCGCCTCGGGGATGGGCTTGCCGGTTTCGACGACCTATGTCGCCTTCGCTGCGGTGATTTCAACTGGTTGGGCTGATAAAATTTTCGCCCGAGGGGATGCTTCCCTGAAAATGGGGCGAACCATCTGGGTGGTGTTTTGCTGGTTCTTCTCCGCATTGGTGGCTGCCGTGGTTGCCGGTGTGGTGTCCAAAGTCATCAGCCTGGGTGGATTATTTGGCATCGCCATCGGACTGGCAGGCAATCTGGCAGTTCGCTTCATCATGCGCAAACGCGCCGATCAACACGAAACCCACCTGAAAGAACAGGCTGCCACCCGTAAACAGCAATTGATTCAACAAGCTGGCGGGGATGATCAGATCAAATTCGCTTCGGATGAGGATGGGGATCAGCTGTAAGATGCTGTTACGTATCGTGTAACTCGCAGGCCACATCTTTTTTGCCCGGCTGGGATTTTAACCCTGTCTACATGGTAGGCAGGGTTTTGACTTTTGGAGTTGTCAGTCCGTGGGGCTGAATCTAAGATTCGACCAACTGATTCCTCCAAATATATGAGCAATGCTGAACTGATCCGTTTACACGGACGCGTACCCTTTCGTTGGCATTTGGGTTTAATGCTGAACGCATGGCTGTTTGTCAGCCTTGTTTATTCAAACGCTGCCCAGGTCCCTGCAGTTGCCCCGAGAGAAGAAGGCCTGCAACGTACCTCCATACAGCCGGCAACCGTCCGACCTTTTCATCAAGCCGCCTTATACGCCAAGGCGACCGGTTTCCTGAAACAGTTGAATGTGGATATCGGGGATAAAGTGAGGGCTGGTGACACCCTGGCCACTCTGGATCTACCCGAACTGGAATCGGCCGTCCAAAGACAAACAGCACAAGTCTTGTTGGCTTAAAGTGGTGTGCTTCAAAAAATGGCCCATGTGGAAATGGTTAGAGCCGAGCTGAAGACCGTGGAATCCGAATCCAAACGCATTGAAGCGCTCGCCAATACCGGATCGGTTTCGCAAAAGGTCTCCATCGAAATCCAGGGCAAATGGGAAGCCACCCAGGCTGCCTTGAAAGTGGCGGAAGCTGATTGGGAAGCCGCCAAATCAGCAGTGGAGGTGGCTCGAAAGACATTGGAAGAGACGCGGGTCTTGCTGGACTATGGGACCTTGAAAGCTCCTTTCAATGGCGTCGTCACGGCGCGTCATGTCGAGCTTGGGGATTATGTCGGGCAACAGACTGGGGCTGGGACAAAACGTCAGCCGCTATTTGTGGTTTCCGACAGTAGTAAGGTGAGGGTTTGCGTGGACGTGCCTGAACGGGACGCGGTCTGGACAGATGCAGGGGATGCCATGGAGGTTCAATTCTCGGCCTTACCTGGAAAAAACTTCAAAGGACGTATCAGCCGGGCAGCCAAGGCGCTGGATATCGAAACGAGGAGCATGCGCGTTGAAATGGATGTGGAAAACGAAGATGGTCTGTTACTCCCGGGCATGTTTGGGAAAGCGGTGATCACCATGGAACATCGCACCGCGCTTGTTCTGCCTTCAGGCGCCATTCGCGTGAATGAATCGGGACAAAACTCACACGTCTATGTCGTCAATGCCGACTCCACTATATCTCATGTTCCCGTGGTGACCGGGTGGGATGACGGACACGACATTGAGATCGTCTCGGGCCTGACGGGTTCGGAAACGGTCGTGGGTGCGATGCTGGGACGATTGGAGCCCGGACAGGAAGTCCAGGTATTGAAAGATTGAGTCCTCCATAGCGTTTATTTTAACTATCGCCAACTGCCATGTATCTGATTCGTCTTGCTCTTTCCAATCCTTATGCAGTGTGGTCTGCAGTGATCGGTCTTTGCCTTCTGGGGTTTTCCGTCCTTTCCAAAATACCGACGGACATCCTGCCGGATTTCAGAACCCCCGTTGTCACCAGCTTTTTTTCTTATCCCGGATTGCCCACCACCGAAATGGAAAAATCGGTGACCTCCCGTGTGGAACGTGCCCTGACGTTGGCAGGTAAGATCGAGCATCAGGAATCCCGCACCTTACCGGGAGTTTCGGTGATCAAGGTTTTCTTTCAACCCGGAGCGGATGCCTCATCCGCCATGAACGACATCGTCAACCTGGAAGCCAGCGATATGTTCCATCTCCCTCCGGGGATCGAATGGCCTTTCACCCTTCGGAGCGAACCGGGCAATCTGCCGGTGGTGCTGGCGTCCATTGCGGGGGATGGACTCAGTGAAACGGAGCTCTACAAGATCGGTTATTAGGCCGTTCGCAATAAAATGGGCGGGCTCAAAGGAGTGCAGATTCCGCATCCTTTCGGCGGCAAGTTTCGCCAGATGATGATCTACGTCGATCCGGACAAACTGCGAGCTCATCACCTTTCGCCGTCCGATGTGGTGGATGCCGTTCACAGAGCCAATCTTGTTCTGGCAGGAGGCACCATGAAACTGGGAGGCACGGAATATCAGGTGCATCCGGTGAACACCTTGCCAACGCCCGAAGGCATTAATGATATCCCTATTGTGGTGAGGGATGGAAAACCTGTATTCATCCGCGATATCGGTTACACCAAAGATGACGCGGCCTTGCAGTACAATATCGTGCGGGTGAATGGAAATCGCTCGGTCTATTGCCCTCTGCTTCGTGAACCGGGAGAGAATACCATTTAGGTGGTGGATCGCATTCGGGAAGGCTTGAGTGTGGAAATTCCCAAGATGAAAGAGCAGGGGGAAATACCCGAAGCCGCCGAGGTGACCCTGGTCAATGATCAGTCCAGTTACATCCGCAATGCCATTACCAGTCTGCAGTATCAAGTCGGTTTGGGGGGAGTGCTCGTGGTGGTGGTGGTGGCGTTTTTCCTGCGTGCCTTTTTGCCTTCTCTGGCGGTTTTGATGGTGATCCCTCTCTCGATCTTGATCGGCCTGCTTGGGTTTTACCTGACAGGAAACAACATCAACGTCATGACCCTGGGCGGCATCGCCCTGGCGGTTGGCAACGTGGTGAATGCCAGTATTGTGGTGGTGGAAAACATCGTTCGTCATCTTGGTATGGGCAAACCACGCCTGGAAGCGGTTCGGGATGCATCGGAAGAGGTGGCCACACCGATCCTGGCGGGGACGATCACCACACTTGCCGTTTTCGTTCCGGTCCTGTTTTTGGGGGGAATGATCCGATACCTGTTTGAACCGCTGTCCGTTGCCGCCGTTCTCACCATTGCCGCTTCGTATCTGTTGTCCATGACGGTGATTCCCGCTTTTTGCAATCGAGTGTTAAAGGTTGGAAAAAGAGATCTGTCCAACGACGATATACAACAGGGAGAGGATGGACGGTTCAGCGCCTGGTTGACCGGCGCCATGGGAATGCGAAAATTGGTTGTATTGGGGAGTGTGGGTTTGTTTGTTGTCTCACTCCTGTTGGTTCCATTGATTGGCAAGGACCTGTTTCCCGATGTGGATGCCGGTGTATTTGAATTACGCGTCAAGACCACTCCGGGCACGCGACTGGAAGATACTGAAAAGCGGATCATTGAAATTGAAAACGCCATCAAGCAGGTCATTCCCGAAAATGAAATCGAAACCATCATGGCAAATATCGGGTTGCCACTCGGAAAGGGGGCGGGGTTTTCCACCATTCTCAGCCCGAATGCCGGACCGGATACCGCTTTCCTGGTGGTGACGTGACAGCAGGAGGGACGCAGTACCAGCACGCAAGAGTACTTTTCCAAACTGAGATCTTCGCTTGCCCGGGACTTTCCCGAAGAACAATTCTTCTTCGTGACGGGTGGCATCATCAACGCAGCCCTGAATGAAGGGGTGGCTGCTCCCATCGATATACAGGTCTCGGCTGGAACCGTAGAAGCCACGCGATCGGCTGCCGAGAAAATTGTCGAAAAGGTGAAGCATATTTCAGGAACGGCGGATGTCCAGATCGCTCAATCACTCGATTATCCACAGTTGGATGTCAAAGTGGATCGAACCCGCGCCGCTATGTTTGGGCTGACTCTAAAGGAGATTGCCGAAAATGTCGTCACGGCTTTTTCCTCCAGTGTGGGCTACGCGCCGACCATTTGGGTGGATCCCAAATCGGGCGTCGATTTTTTTATTGGTGTCCAATACGAAGACAACGAAGTGGATTCGTTGGCCGAATTACGCAACCTCCCCTTGTCTATCGAAACACAGAATGGGCCGACAACCATTCCCTTGTCCGAAGTGGCCGAAATACAGCGCGTCAACATCCCCGGTGAGGTCTCGCACTACAACATTAGCCGTGTGTCCGACGTTTATGTGAACGTCAGCGGAAGGGATCTGGGTTCGGTAGCCCGCGATGTGGAAGCCGCACTGGCAGATATGACCTTTGACAAGGGTGTTGGTGTCACCTTGCGTGGACCGGTGAACAAAATGAAGGAAAACGCCGGCGCATTGACCTGGGGATTGATCACGGCTGCGGTGCTGGTTTACCTGGTGATGGTGGCTCAGTTCAAATCCATGAGTGACCCCCTGATCATCATGGTCGCGGTGCCTCTTGGTTTGGCTGGGGTCTTCGGTGCCTTGTGGATTACCGGAACGCACCTGAATATTCAATCCCTGATGGGAATCCTCATGATGATCGGCGTGGTTGTGAATAATTCGATCCTCCTTGTCGATTTTGCCAATCATCTCCGGGCGGGCGGTATGGATACATTCCAGGCCGCAAAACGTGCGGCTTGTATTCGGCTGCGTCCCATTTTGATGACGGCATTCGTTCTGGTTGCCTCCATGCTGCCTTTGACTATCAACCTGGCTCCCGGTAGCGAAGCGATGATTCCTTTGGCACCTGCTCTGGTAGGCGGGATGATTGTTTCTACCGTGCTGACCTTGTTCGTGGTGCCTTGTGTTTATACTCTTTTGAAGAAGGATGGAGGTCCCGGCGGCCTACAACGAGCATCCTGAACATGCTTTGAAGTTTCCTCATAAATCATGAATGGTACAAAAAAGTTATCCATCCTCTCACTGATTATCTGCTTTTCGGGCTTTCTTATGGTGGGCTGTGTGAGTCGACCGGATGCGGGAGAGGCGGATCTTTCCGGGGGGGCGACTCACTTGCAGGCGGTGAATGCGACGATTGCCCATGCGGTTGCTGAGACTGGGGAACCGGAAGGCGAGGAAACGATCTATCCGATTGATTTGCGCAGCGCACTGCGCTTGGGGGACGCCTCCAGTTATGCGGTGGCCATTTCAAGCAAACGTATCGAACAGGCCAAAGCGAGACGTCAGGTTGCGGACATGCTGCTTTTTCCGGATGTTCGATTTGATTTGAGCTATTACCGTCAGGATGGGCTGCTGCAGGGATCCGGTGGGGGGAGTGTCGATGTCACACGGTCGGGCAGTCAGGTGGGGTTTGGTACGGGGGCTATCGGCGCCGGGCTTCCGGGATTTCCCGGGTTGGGATTGAACGTCGATTTGGCGGATGTCATTTATACTCCCCTGGCGGCACGCCAATCTGAAAAAGCCGTTCAATTCGCCGGTGTCACCGATCAGCACCAAAATCTATTGTCCATTGCTTTGGCCTATTTTGAACTGCAACAATCCGAAGTGCGCCTGGAGATCGCCACTGAAACGTTGACTCATTTTAAGGAACTTGCAGAGTGGACAGAACGCTTTGCTCAGGTCGGGGAGGGCTCCCGGTCGGAGGCTGAGCGGGGGAAGGTGAATCATCTGCTGATCGAAAGTGCATGGCACGAAGCTCAGGCGTTGCACGAAGCGAATTCAGTTCGCCTGGCTGAGCTTTTGCGGCTTCCTGCATCAACGCGTTTCGTTCCGAAATCTGATGAACGCGTGGCGATGCACATGGTTGCCTTGGATACCTCGATGGATGAATTGGTGCGCATGGCACAGGACCATCGCCCGGAACTCGATCAAGGATTGGCGCTGGTGAATCAAGCCCGGATTCAGTCACGCCAGGCACGCATGGATCCGCTCATACCATCAATTGCCGCCGGCGCTTCCACGGGTGAATTCGCGGGGGATCGAGGTTCATCGGTGGGTGGATTTGAAGGAAGGACAGAGTTTGGCGGAGCGGTCTATTGGGAACTGCCAGGCTTGGGGATGGGGTATCTGGCTCGAAACAAAGCTTCCAAAGTCGCTTTGGAGGAGCATCAACTGATTCTGCAACAACTCAGAGACCGGATTGATTCGGAAGTGCGACAGTCCGTGATCATGGCGCGCGCGCATCAACAACAGTTTGAATTGTCAACCAAGGCTGTTGAAAGCGCCTGGAGTGCTTTTCGATTAAACAGGGAGAAGATTCATGAAAACCAGGGTCCACCTCAGGATCTCTTGCAGTCCATTCGATCCCTCTCTGAAGCCAGGTACGGATATATTGATGCGTTATCGGCTTACAACAAAACCCAATTTCGTCTCTACACCGCCATTGGCCAACCTGATTCACTTTGAGGTATTTTGCGTCGGGCGTTGTTACACAATCGTAACATAAATGACGCAAATCAGTGACCCAATCACTTCAAATTTTCCGGCATCACGCTTGTGCGACATGATGATGGCTTCCGTTGTATGCGTCACTCATTGGACTGCAAGTTGACACGAAAAATACAACCTGAAGAAAATGAATCACTCAATGTTGAGAAAACGTCCCGTTGTAACTGCCTGCATGATCATGCTGATGATTGGGAAAATGTATGCCCAATCCGGTTCCACTGAAGATCGAATCGCACAACTCGAGAAGGCTCTCCAGCAACTGGCGGAACAGAATGCCAAGTTGACCGAGGAGGTGCAATCACTCAAACAACAGGTTCAAACCACCGTTTCCAACAACGCAACGAAATCGGTTCTAATGGATGATGCCCGCGCAACGACAAAGGGAAAAACCGCCAACAATGCCGGCTCCACTCATGCTACACCCGAGAAGGATCCAACCGAGTTGATCTGGAACTGGGACAACGGCATGGAATTTGAGACCGTTGATGGCACGACAGCCAAGGGCGAGTTTGGTGGTCGCTTTCACTTTGACCTGTCCGGTTACGACGAAGATGCCGACGTGGAAGCTCTGGTAGGCGATATGAATGGCGGAACCGAGTTTCGTCGCTTGCGGATCTCCGCTGAAGGGGAATTTGATCCTTTCCTTTACAAGACAGACATTGATTTTGCAGGAAATGACGTGGTGCTGAAGGATACTTATGCCGGTTTAAAAGATCTTCCTTATGTCGGAGAACTCAGGATAGGGCACATGAAGGAACCATTCAGCATGGAAGAAATGGGAAGTTCCAAACACATGCCATACGTGGAACGTTCGTCCGTGAATTCAGCTTTTGTTCCCAGCCGTAACAATGGCTTGCAATTGTCCAATACTGCTCTGGATGACCGGTTGGTCTGGCAGGCGGGGTGGTTTGTTGGGACGGACAATACCAACATTGACGAAATGGATGGAAACCAGCACGTCACTGGACGTGTCTTCGGCGTGCCTTATCAGGATGAAGTGAATGGCAAACCAACCCATTGGCACGTTGGTATCGCTGGAAGTTATGGAAACACCAAAGATGGCACGGCACGCCATCGCGCTCGTCCGGAAGGGCACTTAGCTCCTCGATTGGTGGATACGGGGCATTTCGCGTCGGATCACTATTACCTGGCTGGTGTGGAAACTGCTTTTGCCCACGGACCCTATGGTATCCAGGCAGAATACATTCAAAACCGTAGTGATTTGATGGGCGGCGGTCATGCCGACCTGGGGGGGTATTACGTCTTTGCAAGTTGGTTTTTGACCGGAGAAAGCCGCATCGATGCCTACAAACCACGATTGGGATTTTATGATCGTATCCGTCCCAAGAATGATTTTTCACCAGCAAATGGTGGATGGGGCGCCTGGGAACTGTTCATTCGTTACTCTGATTTGGATCTGAATGATGGGGGGATCATGGGGGGTGAAATGGACATCTGGACCGCCGGTTTGAATTGGTATCTCAGCCCGAGTGTACGAGCGATTTTCAACTATGGCATTGCCAATGTGCAACGCGTCGACAGCACAGGCATCCTACGTGACGGTTCCGTGGACATTGCTCAATTCCGGTTTTCCGTGAACTTTTAATTGGTTCCTCTGTTAAGAAAAGTATCAGTTTCCAAACATTAGAAACAATGGTGCAGCAAAGCACCCACGCCCAAGCCTCGAAGGTGTAGGTGTGGTTTGGGTGCATGCCGCCTTCCTATGAAAAAAAATCCAACAGCTTCACGTGACAGATCGGGTACACTGGTGCATGCTATATGGCGTGGTTCCGTTAATCGCTTGTTCAATATGAAATTGGGTGTCCCGACAGATACAGAAGTGCTGAAAGAAAAACTGCTGCTCATGGCCAGCAACGCGGAGCAGTGTGTTCGGAAATCGGTGCGATCGGTCATTGACCGCGACCAGAATGCCGCTCTGTCCGTCAAACAACAGGACTCGGTGATTGATCAATTGGAAAAAGATGTTGACGAACTTGCCATGGAGTTTCTCGCCAAAGGTCCCGAAGACCGAGACCTGAGATTCACCGCCATGGCCATGAAAATCTCCACCGAACTCGAACGTGTCGGTGACGAGGCCACCACAATTTCCCGCAGAAGCCTGGAGCTGATGAAGGAAAACCCCCTGAAATCTTCCGTCGATATTCAACCCCTGGCGCATCTGGTGATCGACATGCTCAAGGCTTCTCTGGATGCATTTGTGTTCCGTCAACCCGATGCCGCCCGCAAAATCGTGTTGAAGGACAAGGAAGCAGACGCCATGAACAAGGCCATCTACCGTCAGATGACCGAACGCATGGTCGCCGAACCCGAAAGCGCTCTGCGCTGCCTGCATTACATCACCATCGCCAAAAGTCTCGAACGTATTGGCGACCACGCCAGCAACATCGCCGAAGAAGTCGTCTTCCTCTGCGAAGCCAAGGACATCCGCCACGAGCAACTGGCCTGAAAGAATGGTGAATGGTGAATTAGAGGGTAGGGCCCTGCTGCCGCAGGGCCGCGAGCGCGTTCGGGTTTGTGATGGTCTGCTGGGTTGTGCGGACACGCTACCGGACGCGCAGTCCCGATAAAATCGGGATCCCTACCGTCGCAGGGCATCCTGCCAATCTTTTCTATTGATCCACACCATCCTCCTTTTAAGCTGAACCCCATGTCCGGCGGTTCAGAGAAAAGAAGCTCCAATACTGCGTCTTCCAATCGGTTTTCAAACATGCCCGGTTGGAAACGGGCGTGTATGGGTTTGGCGATGGCTTCGGTCCTGGTGCTTGCTTTGTTGTGCCTGCTGGAAATGGCGCTGCGTTCGCTGGATTATGGATACCCCACCACCTTCTTTCTGGAAGATATCGATACCGGCAAGGTCGTGGAAAATGAACGCTTTGTCTGGCAGTTTTACAACACGCAAAGTTCGCTCAAACCACATCCATTCCAATTCGCATCCACCAAGGATCCCGACACGCTCCGTATCTTTGTGCTCGGTGAATCTGCCGCCCTGGGCACACCGGAACCTGCGTTCTCTTTCAGTCGCATCCTCGATCGAATGCTGCGACATCGTTACCCGGACAAACAGTTTGAAGTGATCAATCTGGCCATGCGAGGGATCAATTCCCACATGATTCGTGTGATCGCCGAAGAATCCATCGCCTACGATCCGGACCTGATCCTGCTCTACATGGGCAACAACGAACTGGTCGGATGGCAGGCTCCCGGACCGGATACAAAGCGTGTTCCGAGCATGGGGCGAATTCGGTTCCAGCAGGCCCTGCGATCCAGCAAGCTCGGGCAATGGCTGCGGTCCAGTGTCTCTTCCTGGCGTGATCCGGAAGAAACCGCTCAGGACATGGAATTCTTCCGACAACATCGCCTCCACCCGGACGATCCCAGACGCGATCAGGTGCTCGACCGGTTCAGGCAGAACCTCGATGAAATCCTGAGCGCTTATTCCGAAGCACAAATCCCGGTCCTGATAGGAACCGTATTGGCCAATGAAAGAGATTTCCCTCCCCTCGGTTCACTGCATCCTGCCGCTTGGGAAAAGACATCCGGGGCTTCGTTCGATCAGGCGGTCGCCAAAGGGGAACAGGCGCGACTGGAAGGCAACTTGCAGGAAGCCGTCCAACACTTCCAGGAAGCGCTCCAACTGGATCCCCGCTACGCCGAACTGCAATATCGACTGGGACGTTTGTTCCTGCAGATGGAAGATTTTGAATCCGCTAAACTCCACCTGAGAGCCGCGCGGGATTGTGACGCGTTACCCTTTCGCGCGCCCACTGCCTGCAACTCCGTTGTTTCCGAACTTGCCAAAACCAGGGGCGCTGCCGGGAACGTCACCCTGGTGGACCTGGATCAACTGGTCCGAAACGGAGCCAGTGGAGCGGCGGCCATCCCGGGACTGGAATGGTTCTATGAGCATGTACATTTTCGTTTTCAAGGAGACTATTGGATGGCCTCCTACTTTTATCCATTCATTCAACAGGCCTTGAAACTGCCAACCGAAGCGCCCGAACAGGAATCCGGTCGACTCCTGAGTTTGGTGGAGGCGGGCAAGCAACTCGGATACAATCCGGTCATCGAAGGATTCATGATTCAATCCATGATTACCTTGATGAAACAAGCACCTTATCAAGATCGATGGAATCATTCAGCCATGATCCAGGCACAGGAAACACAATTTCAAACCAAATATGGCAGCATGGGCAAAGCGCATTTGGCTGGAGCCATCGGCTGGACACAGGAAGCGATGAAGACCTTTCCCAAGGATTGGAACCTGCCCTTTCTCGCCGGTCGCTCGGCGGCGCGGCTCCAGGACTTTGAACAAGCCATCGAATTGACCACCAAAGCCCGCGATCTTCTGCCGCATTCCACCCTGGTCCGCATGACCATGGCCCAATACATGATGAAAGCAGGAAATAAAAATTCAGCCCGCCAGGAACTGGAACACATCCTCAAACTCAACCCGCAACATGGGGCGGCGCGGAGCGCCTTGAATGGTGAATAGTGAATTTAGAATGGTGAATTATCTCGTAGCCGCGTTCCCAAGAACGTGGCCCGTAACTGCGTAACCAATAACGTGGCCTCGCCAATATCAAATAAAAGCCCCAACGGGGCGACCCATACCAGCCCGGTGCAACGCGCCGGGGATAGCACAGAACATTAATCAAAGCCCTGAAGGGGCGACCTAAATGGAGATAGAGGAGAACTAACCACGAAGAGCACGAAGGATATCATAACGTCTGCCAAAAGTAATTTCAGAAAAACCTCTGCGTCACTGCGTCTCTAGTCCCGATTCATGGGACGGGCGTGAGAATAAGAAACATCGGGGGCCCTTGTAAGCAATCACTTTTGTCAATCAGTCTAAATCCAAATCACGATCGAAAAAGATATGGACTTATACCCATTCAGCTTTTTGAGTGCAGGCAGACGGCCTTTGCTGTTTGCGATATCTTTTTTTGTCTTGGTGTCCATGTCTGTTCTTTCTATTGCCCAGACCATTCCTGCGCCTGCGGAGGAAATGGTCGTTCTTCCCAAACCGATCAAGTTCCTGGAAGATGGACGGGTGCAGTTGGCTTGGGTGAATGAGGGGGCTTTGGGTTATGAGTTGTTTCGCCGGGAGCATTTGGAGCAGGGGAGTTGGATGAAGGTTGCAGATCTCAATCCCGTCATGGAATCGGTTCAGACATACGACCTATCTGTGGATGCCGGTGTCTCCAGGGCATTCTACCAGATCCGGAAAATCCCGGACCCGATCGCACCCCTGCACACCTTGGATCTGGGTGAGGGTGTGACCATGGAATTTGTTCGTATCCAATCAGGAACCTTCATCATGGGGAGTCCCCAAAGCGAAACACATCGTGAATCGGATGAAGGACCGTTGACCGAAGTGACGATTTCCGAGCGATTCCTATTGGGGAAATATGAAGTGACCCAAGCGCAGTGGGAAAGGGTGATGGGAACCAATCCCAGCAGATTCAAGGGGGAGGAACTGCCTGTTGAACGTGTGTCATGGAACCTGGCTGTGACATTCTGCGAACGCCTCACGGAGCGGGAGCGAGAGGCCGGGCGATTGCCCGAGGGCTATGCCTTCACACTGCCCACCGAAGCCCAGCGGGAATACGCCTGCCGGGCCGGAACCCAAACCCGCTTTTACTATGGGGACGATCCGGAATACGATCACCTGACTCAATACGCCTGGTATTGGACCAACAGCGGGAGCAAGACGCATCCGGTCGGAGAAAAAAAACCGAATGCATGGGGACTGTACGACATGCATGGCAACGTATGGGAATGGTGCCAGGATGTGTATGCCAACGCCTATCCGGGAGGCGACGTGATCGATCCCCTGGGACCGGAAACCGGCGCCGTCCGGTTGATCCGCGGCGGCGGCTGGGAAGACTTCCCCAGAGACTGCCGCTCCGCCTGCCGCCTCCGAGCCTGGCCCGGCAATTCCTTCAGCTACCTCGGCTTTAGAGTCGCGGTGCTTTGTCTAAAATAG
>CAYPZD010000075.1:0-26082 GCA_964415055.1 uncultured Verrucomicrobiota bacterium
ACTATTAGACAATAACTCACACGCAAATACCTGAGTCCATTGAGACCTTAAATGGCTAAGATTAAATTCTCATTTTCCTACGAAAAATTTAGTGCTGAATGTGCTCGTCGAAGAATCTCTGTTGAACAGATTTCCAAAGATATTTTCCAAGAAAGTGGAAGTTCAAAAGGATGGAAAGAATCGAAAAGCATGCTAGGCCCACAGGAGATTCTTAAGATTTCACTGATGCTGAATGTGCCTTTTATCAACCTGCTCGAAAGAACTGATTGCGGGTATTTGGAATTTGAAGATATTGGCCAGAGGTTCGAGCCAGGTCACAAAAGTCGTGACGAATCTCTGACCCTAGGGACAAAGGCTGTTCTGGAAGTGATCGTCAAATCATATTGATTATCAGGGGGGGCTTCTAAAGAAATTAATTGATCCCACTTTGAACCGATTAATGATTCGAAAGAAAAGCATGCCCAAATACAGACCATGGTAATGGAATAGAATGGATTGGACGTGCAAAACATTCCAAATTCGTGGGTGATATCATTTTTTAACTAGAGCCTGCTTGACTGTAAAATTGCTGACTTTATCCTTATCAGCGTGATTTTCAATAAGTCTTGTTCATGCGCAGTAGGCGTTGCCTTCTGTTTGCTCAAATTGACAGCCCCCACGCAGGCTCAGATAGCCGATGCCCAAAACACAGGCAATGTAAATCAAAAGGGAAATCCCACAGGCTCCGATGGTTCAGTAGGGCAACCATCACGCGGGGGTGGGTTTCGACGCTTCAGAAGGGAACCTTTGACTTCGGAGGAGTCGGCCGCTATTGCCGGATTAGCAGAATTCCCTGCCTGGAATCGCAGTCAGCTGATTGGGGATTTTTCTTTGACCCCGCCTTTTGCTCCCGCACCGGAGAACACCCGCTGGGACGGAGTACCGACCGGGCGGGTTGAAACATTTTACATTGATCTGGAAGGAAGTCAGTTTTTCCCTCGTGGAGGGCGTGGTGAGGGAGACAATGCAGTTCGGCGTGAGGTTAACGTATACATCCCAGCTCAATACGTTCCAGGCACGCCTGCGCCACTCTTGTTCTGTCACGATGCAATGGGCATGCATGATAGCAAACCGGCTCCTTATCTTCCCACTATTCTTGATAACATGATTCACGAGAAGCGGCTGCCGGCAATGGTCGCCGTCATGGTCATGCCCAGCAATCAGCGCAGTTTGGAATACGATACCGTCTCCGGAAAATTCGCGGAGTTTGTCGAAGCGGAAGTGCTTCCGATTGTCGCAGAGAAATTCAGCATTACTTTCTCAAAGGACCCTAACGCCCGTGCTACGCTTGGTGGGAGTTCGGGTGGTGCCGCGGCCTTATCCATGGCGTGGTTTCATCCGGAATGGTATCGCCGTGTCCTCGTGTTTTCAGGAACTTTTGTCAATCTGCGAAGCGATCCACAAAAGGCTCCGCACGGCGCCTGGGAATATCATGAAAACTTTATCCCCAACACAACGCCCAATAAACCGCTGCGCATCTGGTTGGAAGTTGGGGAGAATGATAACGGTGCGCGCTCGTCCGGACAAAGCATGCGCAACTGGGTGCTTGCCAACATGAAGATGGCCGAGGCGCTAAAAGCCAAGAATTACGCATACCAATTTGTTTACGCGAAGGAGGCGGGACACGTGGATCGCCCGGTCCGCGCCCATACCCTCGCTCCCGCACTCGAATGGCTATGGCAGGATTATCGGACAGCCACCCATTAACGGGTTTAGCAAACTAAACGCTTTAATAAATAGAACCTTTGGTGCGAATCAGATGTTGCCTAGACGGCCGGTGGAGTCGCCGAAACGCTCCAGCTTGCGGACACCACCGATTTGATCCGCCATGCTGAGAAACAGGTTGGTGACGGGATCATTTTCGAAACGGGTGTAACGCCCCGGATTAAGCCTTCCTCCCGCGTGTCCTGCCAATACAATCGGAAGGTTTACATGAGAATGGCGGTTGCCGTCTGAGTTGGCGCAGCCGTATACGATTTGGGAGTTGTGCAGCAGCGAATTGCCGTCCACGTCCTGAGTGGCTTCCATTTTCTCCAGGAAGTAGGCGAGCTGTGTCACGTAGAAATGGTCGATGATCTTCACCTTTTCAATCCAATCCTCTTTGTTGCCATGGTGGGAGAGGTTGTGGTGGCCGTCATTCACCCCGATCTCGCTGAACTCGCGATTGTTTCCATCACCCGCAATCATGAATGTGGCTATGCGTGTTGAGTCGGTTTGGAATGCGAGATGCAACACGTCGAACATCAGGCGGATGTAAGATTCGTAGCTTTCCGGAATGCCTGCGTCCGGTGCGTCCACGGTGGGCTGCGGACGGTCCCCTCGGGATTGTTCGGCAGCCTGAATGCGCTCTTCGATGTCGCGAACGCTTGTGAAGTATTCGTCCAGTTTCTGGCGGTCACGACCCGAGACTTGATTCGACAGACTGCGCGCATCCTTCAGGATGAAGTCGAGCACGGAACGTTTTTCCTTACGTCGAATGGCCAGGTTCTTGGCACGTTCCTCCGGGGAACCAACACCGAACAGACGTTCGAATAAAAGACGCGGATTCACTTCGGGTGTCAACGGGGTGGTGGGGGAACTCCAGGCCAGATTATGCTGGTAGATACAGGAGTAATCGGTGTCGCAAGTGCCGACGTTAAGAATCGTGTCACACGAAAGTTCGAGTGACCGGAAGGGTGTCAGCAGCCCGATTTGCTGGGCCATGACCTGGTCGATCGAAATGCCGGCCTGCACATCCGCACCATTGGTTTTCTTGATGCGGACACCCGTCAGGAATGTTCCATTGGCCCGCGCATGATCGCCACCACCATCCCGTCCGGCATTGGCAGAAAGATCGGTCAAGCCTCCCAGCACCTGGATGTGCTTCTTCACGTTGGCAAGCGGCTCCATGGTGCGATTCAACTGAAAGTCGGTTCCTTCACCGGTGGGCCACCAGGCGGAAGGAATCGCTCCATTCGGGAAGTAAAGGAAGGCTGTGCGCAGCGGCGCTCCGGTTGCGGTGGTGGCCGGCATGGCGGTCCCGCCAGTGTTGGCCAGGGCGCGAGTGGAAAATGTTTCCAGTGCGGGCAGCGAAAGGCACACACCGATGTTGCGCAGGAATCGACGACGATCCAGTGTTGCGGCTGGTGTGGGTTTCAGGAATGGTGACGCGGATGATTTCATAGGTTGTTATCTTCTGAGTTCAATAGGGCGACATCCTCAGTCTGTCCGGTGCGAGGATGCGGGGTGGTGCGGCGCAGTTGGAACGGTGCTGATTCAAGAACACCCAAAAGTAGCGCGGAGAACCGTCCGTTTTCGCGGTCTAACCGTGCCACGATGTGGTCAATGGTTGGCACATCGTAATACTCGATACCGCGACCAAGGACGTAGGTCATCAGTTTCTCCGTGATGGTGCGGTAAAACTCCACCCGATGATTCTCGACCAATGCGCGCTTCAAGTCACGCACACCGGAGAATTCCTCACCGGTGGAAAGTTCGCCGAAGGCTTCGATGGGTTGACCGAATTCCGTTTCACGAAAACGGCCAAAGGCATTGAAATTCTCAAGAGCCAGTCCCGGAGGATCCATTCGTTCGTGACAGGAGGCACACATTGGATCCTCGCGATGCAAGGCCAACAGTTCACGCTGCGTCGGTGCCTTTTGTTCGCCATCCACCTTGGCATCTTCCAAGGCCGGGACATTGGGGGGAGGTGGGGCGGGTGGCGCTCCAAGAATGTTTTCGAGAACCCATTTGCCGCGCTTCACCGGTGAGGTCCGCGTGGGATTGGATGTGACTGTCAAAACGCTGCCCATGGTGATGACACCGCCACGTACCGAAGTATCGGGGAGGTCAACCTTTTGCATGCTCGTGCCAACCACATTGGTGAGACCATAAACAGGAGCCAGATGTTCGTTCACGAACGTGTATTGACTGTCCAGTAGTTCTAAAATACTTCGATCCTCCTGCACGATGTAGTTGAAGTAGGCTTCTGTTTCCTGCTTCATCGCGTCGCGGATCTCCGGGGTTAGTTCTGTTCCCGGAGGCGGCAGAGGTCGACGAAATCGTCTTCCAAATCCAAATCCGGGAGGGCGATTAAACCTCGGTGGCGGTTCATTGTTCTGAGCCAAATTGTCGGGACGAGGGTTTTGTCCCGGGGGACGGTTGTTGTTTCCGAAATTGGGAGGAGCACCGTTGTTGGGCGAACCACGACGAAACGCTGGGGGGGCTTCTTCTTCCTCCACTTCCTTTGAAGGATCTTTTTCACTCTTCATGACCACTTCCGAATTGATCGGCACGTCCAGAACTCCGCGCGATTGCAACCATTGACCGGCAAAATTCGCAGCAAAGGCCCTGGCTTTCGGATCAGCCAGCATTCGGTCCACCTGGCTGCGGAAGTTGTTTCGCAGTTCACCTTTTCCGGCCAGATCCATTAATTCCGCATCAGGCATGGAGGCCCAGAGCGCATAGGACAAGCGGGATGCAAGTGTATATTCATCGACTCGGGCGTAGCCTGCTCCCGGTGCGGGAGGTTCGGCTGTCTCAACGTGGAACAAAAAACTGGGAGAGGCCAGCAAGGCGACCATCGCCTGTGCCACCCCTTTTTCAAAGGTGGTGCCTGGTACCGAGTAAGTTGTTTCTGCCAGTTGAACGAGATCGTCAATGGTTTCCTCCGGAACGGGACGTCGATAGGCTTTCGGGGCAAAGTCGGATAGAATCTCTCGAGCATATGCCCGTCGCCCGATAGTGTCGTCCGGTGCTTTGTCTCGTGTGAAGAACCGTTCGTAGTTTGGCGGATGCCCCCATTGATCAGGATCCAACGGGCCATCCAGCGTTACCCAAAGCAGACGATACTCCATTTTGGTACGTAGCGGTTTCAGCTCCGGGAAGACCGGTGCGATCGAAACGCTGACCTCGTGTTCTCCGGCTTCCCAATCAAAGTTGAAGGTATCGGTCAGGTATTCCATGTCCGCCCAGGGATGTTCTTTTTCCATAATGGGCTTCCCGTCGACCGACCAAATGACTCGTGCCACCTGGGGGTCCACCGGACGTGCTTCACCGTCGATTTTGGTGTTGAGGATTAAACGGTACTCACCTGGTTCGGAAATTTGATACGTATGAGAATACACATCCGGACGGTAGAATGACATGCGTGCAGCATTGTCGCTTCCGTCTGTATTCAGATACTCGTCGCCCACGACGAGAAGACTCGACATTGCGATGTTCTCCGTTGGCACCCCGCGTTTCACCACATCGATAGCTGCCTCCACAAAACGTTCCATTCGAATGGGGGAAATGCTGAGCACATCACCAATGTTGTCGAATCCGTAACCGACATCGTCAGGAAGGAGTGCTACATCCACATCGATGTCCACACCGAGCAGATCCCCTATGGTGTTGCGATATTCCGTTCGATTCAAGTGCCTGACCGTGACGCGTCCTGGATCCGGATTTTCCGGGTCGAGTCCAAAAGCCGCTGTCTTGATCCAATTTTCCAGAGCAAGCATCTCCTCCATTTTAGGTTCAGGTTTTCCGGAGGGCGGCATTATCTGTGATCGCATGTTGCGCAGGACCTTGAGCCAGAATGTCGGATTCTCCAGAATGTGCTGAGGTGTGGTCAGTTCATCGAGGGCCACACCGCCTTTGCTTGATCCATCTCCATGGCAGTCGTAGCAGTAGTTCTCCAGGATGGGGCGTGCGACGTCGTGGTATTCCCTCAGTGATGCCGGAACGGGATCAAGTGCAGGGTTGGTTTCATGGTCCTGATCCGCGGCAATCCCGATGGAGCAGAACCCGATCACCAAAGTAAGAAACAGCTCGGTAGTAAGGCTGTCCTTGAATACAGAGATACGGTCCGGTTTTTTCATGAAATACTATACTTTAATACTGGCAATTGAAATTCGGGCGTTAAACACCGTGCGGCTTTCCATGATGCGACAACTGGAAAGTAATTTCGGTTACATTCATTTCAACTTGCCAGTCATTCCCCCGACTTCGCATTGGGTGACCTCAGTTTTACCACGGACCAAAAGGCTGGCTTGGGTTGGCGGTCACGGCCGAACAACAACGGATAATCCGTCCGGCCCCGGATGGGAAAGTTGTTCAACCACGAGCTTCGATCCGTCACCCCCCAGAACGTGACTCGGGTCACTTTCTCGCGATACTTGAGGAGCATGTTGAAAATGTCGGCATAACGATTGGCGAGTTGATGTTGGACGTCATCCGGAAGCCCGTCCGGATACGGGTTCCATCTCGTATCACCACCCGATCGTGTTTGTGAGATGTCCGCCGTTCCAGGACCTGGCGTAGGAATGGCCTTGATATCCAACTCGGTGAACATGACTTTCAAACCCGTTTCAATGTAGGCCTTGACACTGTCCTCAATCGTTTCAAGCGCGGGTGTCTCCAGTCGATAATGAGCCTGCATTCCAATGGCGTCGACACGCACACCGGCATCCTGTAGCATCTTGATCAGTTTTACCGCTCCCGCCCGTTTGTCCTGGCGATGCAAAGAGTAATCATTGTAGTACAATTCCGCCTCGGGATCGGCTTCGTGAGCAAACTCAAACGCCTTCACCAAGTAGTCCTCGCCGATGATTCGAAGCCAGGGAGACTGCCTCAAGGTTCCATCGTCATTCAGAGCCTCGTTCACCACATCCCAACCGTGGATGCGACCCTTGTATCGACCCGCGACAGTCAGAATATGATTCCGCATCCGCTCCAACAACAGTTCGCGTGATGCCGGATTCCCATTCTCATCCTGAAACACCCACCTTGGCGTCTGGGAGTGCCATACCAGTGTGTGGCCAATGATCTTCATTCCGCGTTTTTCACCGAATTCGACGAACTTGTCAGCGGCCTCGAACGAGAACTCATCCGGCTGCCGATGGAGGGATCCCCACTTCAGCGCATTCTCAGGCGTGATGGTGTTAAAGTGCTTTTCGATGATGGGCACATCCTCGTTCATCTCGTTGGAGAATTGCCAGCGATTGACCGCTGTCCCGATGAGGAAGTCGGCCGAAAAGACGTCGTTTAATGCAGGTTCGGCAGCAGCGGTGACAATGACGCCACTGGCCATGGCTGTCGCCATCCAGATAGTGAGCTTCTTGTTCATGATTCTTGGTTGAGTTTTTTATCAGTCAATTGTGAGAGCTATGCAAGGCAAAGGCTTTGGTAACTCATCCCGGTTCCGCGACAGGAGTGTTGTCGTTCCTATTTTGTTCTAACGTTTGGAGTCCGAATACCTGGCTGCATGCCTCTATGTCGGTGAACCGAGAAAGGGTTTTGATTCATAGTCGCGTTCTCGGTATTCGAAGTAATCAAAATCAGCCGAGTGTCCGGTCCCGGCCATGTCCTGGCAGGCCACCCCAACAAATGCCCCGGTGAAATTTGGCTGACCAACGCCCGTTGCCTCATCCGACAATATACTGGCGTCAAACTGCTGGGGAATCCAGTTCCACTCATCATCGACTCCCTCGACCTTGTAGGCAAAGTAGAGGCGTTCGTAGTCCACTTCGACCCGAAGTTGCACGCGCCTGCCGGTCGGGATCGGAATCTGGGGCGTGAACGCATCGGCCTGTGCCGCGTCGGGAATGTTTGACATCACGCAGAGGTATTTCCCAATGGTTTCGTCATGCGAGATGTGAAGGTAATGAAACTTGGAGGAATTATAGTAACAGGTCAGCCCCGCGAGCTGTTGAAAATGTTCGGGTTCAAACTCCAACACCGTCTCCGCACCATAACAGAACGCCTGTTGCCGACGGGCCACAAGCGATTGCCTGAACAGACATCCGATGGATTCACGCCCAAACAATCGAAGGTGACCAGGTCGTTCAGTCAGACTGAAGATTTCATCAGGGTAGGGCGTCCGCAGCCATTGGAAATGAATGGGGAGTTCGGGGGAATCGAAGTCCTCGCGGACCGGCGTTTCCTGAACTGGATGGACGGAAAACCCCGGCGCCGGAGTTTCGAGTGTGGGAGCAGGTTCTCCACTCAATGTTCGCAACCAGCCGTCGGAACCCCATTCCAATCTTTGGATCGCCGTTTCGCGTCCGAGGATGCATCTTCCACGATTGGGGATCGGACGACCTGCCAAATATACCAGATACGTTTCGCCGTTCCGGGTCTCTACGAAGTCCGCATGACCGGTTCGTTGCAAGGGGGAGTCAGGGCGGTTCCTTGCGGTTAACATGTGTCCGTCCGGGTGCATTTCATACGGGCCCGTCAGATTCCTGGAACGTGCCAACAATACAGCGTGATCCCAGTTGGTGCCCCCTTCGGCCGTGAGTAGATAATACCAACCCTCACGCTTGTAAAGATGCGGTCCTTCGGTCAATCCCAGCGAGGTCCCTTGAAAGATGTTCATCCGTTTGCCGATGAGTTTCTTTTCCTCTACGGAATACTCCTGAAGGACGATCCCTGCAAAGCGGTTCTTCCCGGGACGATAATCCCAAAGCATGTTGATCAGATACTTTCGACCGTCGTCGTCGTGAAACAGGGAGGGATCAAATCCGCTGCTGTTCAAATAGACCGGGTTCGACCACTCCCCATCGATGGTGTCACAGGTCACCAGATAATTGTGAAAGTCGCGCATGGAAGCGCCGCTGGTACCGCCCATGCTGGAGCGGCCGAATCGTTTCACATCGGTATAAATCAGCCAGAACTTTCCATCGGCATGCGTCAGACAAGGTGCCCAAACCCCGCAGGAATCCGGATCTCCCAGCATGTTGAGTTGGCTGGCACGATTCAACGGGCGCGTGATCAGACGCCAGTGGATCAGGTCGCGCGAGTGATGGATTTGCACACCGGGAAACCACTCGAAGGTCGAGGTCGCGATGTAGTAATCTTCCCCGACGCGTATGATGGATGGGTCCGGATTAAAGCCGGGCAGGATGGGGTTTTTTATGGACTGTGACATTTGAATAGCAATTTTTTTAGGACGAAGATTAGGTCAGATTTATTGGGAATCCACATTGGGTCCGACCACGGATTTCTTATGTTCCCAGCCCTTTTTCAGCTTGTAGAATTGCAAGAGAATCAAAACCAGGACTGCAGCTGCCAGGGGAGCCCCGGCAAAGGCGAACTGAATGCCCCGCAACGCTTCCTCCGTTTGTTCCTCCACGTTGGCCTGATAACCGGTCATTCCGAGAATCCAACCTCCCAATCCACCCCCGACTGAAATCCCCATCTTCAACGCGAACAACTGACCCGCGAAAAACATTGCCATCGCTCCCTTTCCGATGGTTTTCAATCCGTAATCCACCGTATCCGGAATCGTTGCAAAAAGGAGCGGGATAAACATCATGTGGAAGAAGTTTGCCAGCATAATCAGTAACAGAGACGCTTGCCACCATTCCCGTGGTACGATCAGTAGAAGGCCGTTTGGTAGAAGGGAACCGATCATTGCTGTCTTCATGACTTTTACTTTGCACCAACGCAATTTCAGAAAGAGTCGATTCGCAAAAATCACCCCGGCTACCCCCGCAAGCATGGTCAAGCCCATAAACAGCGCCAGGAAGTTTTCGAGAATGCCGAAGAATCCAGTCAGGTCCTGATCGATGTAATACTTCACGAAATAGGATTTCACTCCACCCTGCAACCCACCGCGGATCTGAATGATGAACATTGCCATCGACGCGATCAGCCACTGACTGTTACGGAACATGCCGCCCAGGTCCTCGAACATGTTCGTCCGAGTGGCGCCAGCCTTCTGAGATGCTTCGTCCGGGTAGTTGCGTTCCCGGGTCCAGATAAAACAACCGAAAAGGGCAATCACTCCAACCACTGCCAGGATCGCCACAGCGAATGGAAATCCCAACTGCAGGTCTTCCGGGCTTCCGCCGCCTCCCAACAATCGTGACAATGGCCAAATGGACACCGTAACGAGGAATCCCCCGACCATCGCCATGCCAAATCGCCACGACTGCAATCCGGTGCGTTCATCTTTATCGGATGTCATGACACCTGCGAGCGCCGAGTATGGAATGTTGACCGCGGTGTAGGCAGTCATGAGCAACGCATAGGAGATATAGGCATAAACCAATTTGGTATCCACACCGACGTTCGGGGTAATGAAAGCGGTCACGGCAAGGATTCCATACGGAACGGCAATCCAGAGCATCCATGGACGGTATCGGCCCCACCTAGTTCTTGTACGGTCTGCCACGGCGCCCATGATCGGATCGGTGATTGCGTCGAAAAAGCGCACCACGATCATCAAGGTCCCAGCTGCGGCGGCCTCGATCCCATACACATCCGTGTAGAAATACATCAGGACGTTGATCACCGCCTGATACACGATATTGCTGGCCATGTCGCCCAACCCGTAGCCGAATTTCTCCTTGGTGGTGAGTAACGAATCTTGTTTCATAAATGCTCGGGAAAAAGTTGAGTGCAATCAGTTTTGTAAGAAGTCATCGCTATTGGAATATTGGAAATGAGTCTGTACGTCATGTCTTCTAGGTGGCAGTCTGGTTGCTTTTGATTCTTTCCTCCTTTCATGTTCGAGTGAAGCTTTTTTTTTGTGCTTTGTTTTAAAATCCTTGTGCAGGAGTGATCAGGTTTTACCCGCAAGAAACGCCCACTGTGGATGTGGATTGTGAAGTTATTGCTGTGCGTTCCGTAAACCATTTATATTTTGAAAAACTTAATGGATATTGTCCGCTTATTAGATAGAAGGATACTTTGTGACTTGGTTGCGGAAGGAGATGGAACCTCCGGAAATGTGACAGCATGGATTAATGCTTGCCGCAATGAACAACATGAATATGATGCGGGTGTTGCAGCGGGCGTCACTTGGTATCGGAAGCTGAATGGGGATTGAATGAGTGATCTTGAATGCTTTCGATGGGGTGTGGCATACAACCAGTATCAGATTTGGGGTGCTTAGGGATGGTTTTTTACTGTGTTGATCACGTTGCAACATCGATATATACAATAGGTTGGGCCCATAGCTCAGTTGGTTAGAGCAAGCGACTCATAATCGCTGGGTCGGGGGTTCAAGTCCCTCTGGGCCCACCATTTTATCCACTGCTTATGTTTTCTAAAGTTGCATTTTTTCGATCCAGATTCACTGTTTTGACCTCATGTTTCTTCATGGGTGCCTTGCTGGGCTGTTCCCAGGTGGAGGCTCAATGGTGGAAGGTTTGGAAGAAGCGCAGCAAGGAGGAAACGGTCGTGAAGGGGTCTCCTCAGCAATCGGAAAAGCCTGCCGGGAAAACCTTGAAGGAGGTGGAAAAGGAACGTCGGGACGCCGAGCGGGCTCTGCGCAAACAGCAGAAGAAAGACTTGAAGGAGGCGGAGGAGAAACGCGAAGAAGTATTGCGTCAGACCAAGGAATCCCAGAAGGCGATTGAAAAGCATCAACGTGAGATTCTGGCTGAAAATAAAAAGAATCAGCGAAAACTGCGGCGCGATTTGCGTTCTTCCAGCTCGAATTCTTCCGGTAAACGGTCCTCCTTCCTGCAACGTTACCGGGCTAGAAAGAGTTCGTCTGACGGGTTCTTCCTGAGTGAGTAGTGCTTTGGGGGGCAGATTCCCGATGATATCGGGATCACGATTGGGGGCGACGCGTCAGTGATGCGTATGTGTGGTGTGATCGAAAGCTGCAGGCGCTTCCCTGTTGCAGTTGATTCGGATTTGAGGGCACAAGGGTTACGCGATGGGGTGTGCGTTCGGTTTCGCGTGAAGCACGTTCAAAGGGTGTTCGAACCAGATCCAAAGCGGCGCCAAGTCGCACGCACTCCAAATGGCGCTCGATGTTGCCTTGCCTCTTTGGAATCGGTTGCGCCCAGTCGTTTGCCTCAAGCAAAAAGTTCTTTGATGGGTTCTCCTCCGTTGACCAGGCGAACTGGCCGTCCGGTGGCGTGGTAGAGGGTTTGGTGCGGATCAATGCCCATCTTTGTGTAAAGCGATGCTGCGAAGTCTTCCGGGCTGTGAACGTTGTCCGATGCGTAAAATCCTTTGGCATCGGTGGCTCCCACGATTTGGCCTCCAGGGATGCCTGCTCCGGACATGATGACGGACATGGCGTGCGGCCAGTGGTCGCGTCCGGCGTCTTTGTTGACTTTCGGTGTGCGCCCGAATTCCCCGAGGCAGATGACCATGGTTTTTTCGGCGGTTCCGCGTTCATGCAGATCCGAAATCAAGGCCGCCAACCCCTGATCCAGTTTCCCCATGAACGAGCCTTTGAAACGTTCGAACAGGTTGGTGTGATTGTCCCAACCTCCGTAGTAAACTGTGACAAACGATACACCCACTTCGGTCAATCGACGAGCCATCAAGAGGCGTTGTCCCAAATCATTTTTGCCGTATTTTTCCCGGACAGCTTCAGGTTCCTGATGGATGTCGAAGGCTTTCTGGGCCTGTGGGGAGGTGACCAGGTCGACGCCTTGCTCGTAGAATTGATCGAAGGTCACGGTCGGGTCGTTGGCCAGCGGATCGTTCATGCGTTGCATGCGGTCCAGCGCCTTGCGGAGCGCTCGTCGGTTTTCGGCGCGTTCTTCGCTGATGGATTTTGGCAGCACCACGTCGCGGACTCGAAAGTTTTTGTTGTTCGGATCGCCATCAATGACGAATGGGGCGTGTTGCCCGCCCAAAAAGTTCGGGCCGCCGGAACGTGAAACGCGCGGTAGACTCATGTAGGCCGGCAATCCTCCACGGATGCCACGGTCGTAGGAAACCATCGAACCAAAGCTCGGGTGAAACGTCACGAATGCGCCGCACGCCACCGGCACCGGGGTGGGGGCTCCGGTCATCATATAATGATTGCCGCCGCCATGGTTCGGATCTTTGTGGCAGATGGACCGGATGACGGTGGATTTATCCATCACCTTGGCCAGGTTGGGCACCACTTCACTGAAATGAACTCCGGGGGTTGAGGTAGGGATGGTTTTGAATTCTCCGCGAATGTCGTCCGGTGCATCCGGTTTGGGGTCGAAGGTCTCGTAGTGTGATGGGCCGCCATCCAGCCAGACCAGGATGCAACGTATGTCGGATCCGGGTTTTCCGTTTGCTTTGGCGTCCGCTTGCATTCTAAGCAGGTCACACATCCCCAGCCCCAGGGTTCCGCCCAGTCCGACTTGCAGGAAGTCTCTGCGTGTCATGCCTTCGCAATTAATGGTGGTTCGACTCATGATGGTATTCGATCTCAATGGTTGAATATGAATTCCGCCGAATTCAATAGCGCCCAAACCAAATCTTCCAGTCCCTGGCGTTGATTCTCTCCCGAAATGGTTTTCTCTGCAATGTCTCTTTCGTCCGCATCTGGATAGCGACTGAATATCTTCAGGTAAACGGCGTCAATCATGTCCGCATGGCTCAGTCCGCTGCGCAACAGGGATTCCACCCATCCTTTGTCGGATTGGAGTTTGGATTGCAAACCTTCCGAGTGCATCATGTGGAGTGATTGCACGACGCTGGGTTTGTTGATGCGTTCGCAGGGGGGATCGCTGCTTGAGTTGGGCCGGTCGAAGGCATCCATGAATTGGGATTCTATTTTGAAATTCCAGGTTTCGATCGCGCGCGATCCCGGTGGAAGACCCTCAAAGGATGCCTCGATTTCGGTTACGTCGGTGACCGCGTCCTGCAGCACTTCAGCGGGCAGACGTTTGCGGTAGTAACGGGAAAAGTAACGGGTGTCCGTGAGGTTTGTTTCGTTCGGATTGGAGCTGGACTGGTAGAGTCTTGAGGCCATGATGGTGGACATGAGGTGGCGCAGATCGTAATCATGTTCCACAAAATCCCTGGCTAAGGCCTGCATGAGGGCTTCATGTACCGGGGGATTGCTGGTGCGAAAATCGTCGACGGGGTTCACAAATCCTTTTCCGAAGAAAACATTCCAGACCCGATTGACGATGGCCTGGGCAAAATAAGGATTCTCCGGATCCATCATCCAATCCATCCAGGAACCTCTTGGATCGATCCCATCTTCGATCGGTGAATGGTTGCCGCCGGGAGGAGTCGGATGCATGACTTCTTCGGTGCGCGGGTGTTGGACACTGCCTCCTTTTCGGAAGTAAAATGTCTCCGTCCCTGCCGAGATCGGAGGGGACACGCCCGCGCCTTTTTGTTTGACGGAACCAAAGAATGCGGCGGTTTGGTAAAAGTCCTCCTGGCCCCATTTTTCGAACGGATGGTGGTGGCACTTGGCGCATTCGAGCCGCACGCCAAGGAACAATTGGCTGAACATCACCGTCAGGTCTTCGGGGGTGCGTTTGTCGCGATAGATCGATGCCGGTCCTGCCTGGTGGTTGCTTCCTTCGAGCGTGAGGATGGATCTTACGAATTGATCGTAGGGCATGTTGGCCCGGAAACATTCCCTGACCCATTGGTCAAACATGTATACGCTCTTGATGCCTGCACGATCCGGATTGGGCCGGAGGAGATCGGTCCATTGGTTGGCCCAGTAATCTCCGATCCAGCGATGCTTCATCAGTCGTTGAATCCATTGCTGCCGTTTGTCAGGCGAAGAATCCTCCAAAAAGGCCCTTGTTTCTTCGGGGGTGGGTAGCACGCCTGTTGCGTCGAGTGAGGATCGGCGAATGAATTCGCTGTCAGAACACAATTCGGATGGACGATATCCCAATTCCTTGAGATAGGCGAAGGCGTGTGTGTCGATGAAATTGTTGGGCTGGATGTTTGCGTCATCCGTATTGGAAACAGAGCTATTGTCGTTGCGGGGGATCATCCAGCGACTTTCGGCAATCAATCCGGAAAACCGCGTCACGACGACGACCTGTCCATCCCGTTCATGGGTGGTGGCGTGACCGTGGTCGTCGATCTCGAGCAGTTCCTTGTCCGTACTCTGGTATTCAGCCAAGTGGGAGACATCTCGAATGGAACCATCATCGTAATGTGCCCAGACGGCCTGATTGAAGGAACTGCCCTTCTGTAGCCGCCCTCCAGCTGGGGCCACTTCGATATGATTCAGTTTGGGGGCATCTTTGTTTTCATAGGGCATGCCTGATTCAATCCAGGTGACGAGGATTTGATAGAATTCAGAATCTTTCGGTAGCGGAGAGCCTCCTTCATGTTTGACAGTGCCCGTTGCTTTCAGCAACAGAAGACTGTTCTCAGGACTGGCCGGGAAGATGCGTCGGCCAAGGTTGTCCTGTACGATTTCACGATGATCGATTTCCGGGGCGTAGCCGAAAACGGACAATTCGAAGCCGTTGCGTCCACCTGGTTTTGCGTGACAGGCTCCATTGTTGCAACCGACCTTGGTAAGGATGGGTTGGATGTGGTCGACAAAGTTTGGGGGCGAAGGTTTCTCTGTTTCCTCTGATACATTCACAGAAATCTCACCCAATAGATTTCCACGGCCGTCTTGTAAGGTGAGCGAGGTAGTGCCAGGTTGGTTAGCGATCCATTTCCCGTTTTCGAAATGAAAGATATCCGGTTGCTGGCTGGTCAGACCATATTGGTCGGAAAGGTCCCGATGAAATCCGTCCTCCGTTTGGTCGGTAACAAGAAATCGTCTCCAAGAGTCTCCAACTTTCAATTGCAGAGTTTGAGGGATGGGTGCCAATGCATTGGAGTCTTCCGAAACGCTCTCTTCCTTTGCTTGATCTCCAAAGATTGGCCAAACGTTAGCAAACAGACCAGTCAACACGCAGAACACCACCAACATGCGTGGGCATGCGGCAAGGTAGTTGATGTTACTGCGGTGAACCATGCTTACGAATATGTACGAATAAGAAACCCCTGACAAGCTATTGAATGAGGCTTATTACGTGCTTGGTCGAGCGTTTGCGGGTGAGTGGATCCAGATCCATACGTAAGCTTCAACGATGTGATTGTAGGGTGTTGGATGCGTTTGGGCTTTCCCTTTTAAAAACAATGGCCAGTTTGGATGCCGTAAGGTGACGCGCCGGGGACGGCACGTGCTACCTGATGGTAGAACGTCAGGTTGATTGGATCGCCTACCTGCGGGGCGCACATGTGGAACTTTTTGGTGTTTTTCTATGAAGCTTTTTCCGGACTTAAAATGCGACATGTTATCTTGAAAAACGACATTAGGTATTAAAATGCGACATTTTACGCTTTATGTTGAAGTAGAGGTAGATGCGAAAAAGAAAAAGTTGATTAATTATCCGGTTTTGGGTTGACTTTTCTATAGAGTTGAACGAATTGTGTGTCCGCTTCGTTTGAAAGGCTGGTTTCGTTTGTCTTTCAGCTCGCTCGAAAGAGGAGATGGCAAGTGTCAGTTCATACACCAGAGTTGTCTCTTCCGATGAGTTTCCAGTGCGCCTTATTTTCAAGAGCGGACTGTGCTTAATAAAATCACATATCCAAATCTTAAATCTACGAATACGATGAATCATCTTTTCAAGAAATGCTGCATCTTTCTGTCTGCGATGCTGATCAGCCATTCCGCAGGTTCCCAATCGGCAGATAATCCTCCTCCCCCCGCACCGGCGCCAGGGGCGGGCGAAGTTCCTTATTACGCGTGTCAGACGATCAGTGGGCGATATTTCAGTTCAGGTGCAGGTGGGTGGTCCGATGATTTTTGGTATGCCTCCAATTTGGTCGAACCCAGCAACGCCAACACGGATTACAATCGATTCCAATCCGGATACTCCCAACTCTGCATTGCTTTGAGACTCAAATTGGTCAGCGCTTATGCCTTTCAAGCTAACTGCGTTGCTTCCGCCAATTCGTCACTGACCTGGTGCCTGCTACCGTGTGTGGTTGATTTTGATCCGGCGGATTGTGGAGCGTGGTGTCAAGCTGATTGGGAGCTTGACATCCAAGATTGCCACGATCGTCGTGAGAACAGTATGAGAAAGGCAAGGGAAGAAGCGGATGCTCTTATACGGTTTTACCTAATGCTTTATGGTGGTTGCGAATAGATAGGTTTTCAATGAACGTAAAAGGAATATGGTATATTCTGGTGTTCTCACTGTCTTTTGTTGGTTTTGATGATTCCCAGATTTCAAGACTGCCAATCATATCGACACGTGTGAACACCTTTCCTGCCGAAAACGAATTTTTGGTTGGTTCTGACGACATGAACTCACACACAAGGGCAAACACCAATCACCAGGAATCACTGGAATGTTGTTTTTCAGATACTAACCGCCATCAAGAGAAAGTGGAACGAGCTAATGAACAGATTGAGGTTCAATCTGATAGTGGGCAAAAAGAAAAAGTGCTGAACGACAACCCTGAGCCTCCTATTCGATACCAGCGACTTTGGGCTGATTATACCAGTGAGAATCTGGACTACAATAATGAGGAGATTTTTCGGGAGCAACTGAAACGATTTGAAACCTCTTTGACGGATATGGGACATTTCGAACTGGAAAGTAGAATCGCTTTTAAACTTAAACAACTGGAAAACGGGACAGTTCCTGGTTTTGAAGGGATAGGGCAGCGCAAGCGGAAAGGGAGCGTCTTGTTAACAGCAGATTCGAAAACACTTTCTCCAAGGAAAAGAGAGATCAGAGAACGAATTCTTAGGAGAACGAAACAATTATCTCTCATGGAGATGCATGCCGAATACATCGGCTTGTTTGAAGATCGTTTTTCATACTGGAAATAAAAATGTACGATAAAATTACTTTGACTGGTTTTGTTATGCTGTTGGTTCTGTTTCAATACCTTACTGCATCTTCGTTTAAGGAGATGTCGTTCCGAGGCAATCACAGTGAGTGGCCCATACCGAAGAGCGGGGAAGGAGATGTTCTTTCGATGTTGGAATCGCTAGTGACAGAACAGCGTCAGCTTGATTCCACCCTTGGCGCAGTGCGGGATAGATTTCAAGGTCAGGAGACTGGAAATGGTTACCATCAACATGGAACAGGCGAAGCCGGTAATGATTCTAATAATCGTGAGAGTTATCCGGCTAGAGCAGAGGATGCCTGGATTGTTCCTTTCAATGACGTAGGCAGACTTGATGAAGATTTATTGTTCGATGAACAATTGAAGCGGTTGGAGGCTTCATTGACCGAAAAAGGCAGGGAAGAGCTGCAATACCGGGTGGAGACCCGGGTTCAACAACTTGCCACCGGAACGATTCCGGGTTTTGAAGGACTTGGGACGCCACAACCTGAGGATGTAGCTTTCCTGACTGCTGAGGAATCCACACTTACGCCCAGACAGCAAAAACTGAGAAATGGAATTTTTGAGAATTTTAAACGCATTTCATTGATCGAAATGCACGAAGCTTTTACCGGTATTGTGACCCCATGAACAAACTGATCTGAGACAATAATGAAGAATCGACCTTTTGATACATTTTTCCACTGGATGACCTTGTCTGCTCTTTTTGCAGTCGCGTTTTCACAGTTTCGATTGGTGAATGATCTGCGAGCCATCCAGGCCGGTGATCCCCACATCCGTGAGCCATTGCCCGCCAATCAAAAGGCGATGATAGATGATCGGGTTAAGGATGTGCTGACTGAGCAGGCAAGAATCAATCGTCAAATGCTTCAGGTGTTGCAGAGGATGAAACCGGATTCCTTTTCAACTGATGTTCCCGAAAAGGAAACTCATCCGAAGGAAACGCAACCGACAATACAGTCCCAGACCTCAGTGCAGGAAATAACAAGCGAAGACCCTTCTGATACAGTATCGATTTTTGATGGCTACAGCGACGGGGATCTTGTGACGATGAAGCGGGATTTGTTGCGTGAGCGGTTGGAGAGGTTTGAGGCATCGTTGACTGATATTGATCGTGAGGAATTGGATCGTCGTTTGCAATTGCAAATCGACCAGTTGGCTCTCCAGATAGCGGATCAACCCCTCCCTGAAGAGGTCGCTGTTTTGGAAGCGCTTACCGCAGGTGGAAAACGTTTGTCACCTGCTGAGCGCGAGTGGCGTGATCAAACCATGCAAAGTTTAAGGCAGGGAGCGCTCATGGAAATGTATTCCGAGCATTCGCTTTTTCAGGAATTGCAGGCAGTTGATCTGATGCAGTTGCAGGTGGGTGAGTTTTGATCTGTCGATTCTCTCAGGAATCATTTTAGTTTCGGTAAACTTAAAGTGCTCCCTTTGGCGATGGACGTCTTTTCAATGTGTCCGGTCAACCTTTCTCCTGTTTCGGGCGACTGGTAGATCAGGTGGGCGTGAACCGATGTTCCCGGGTGAGTTAAACGCCCACTGGAAGCCTTGGCGAAGACTCCTACGATGGTGCCCTGAATGGTGGCGAAGGTTTCTTGGTGTGGTTTTTCTTCGGGGGCAAGTTCTTCGCCGTGGAGTTGTGCGTGGATGGGGCAGGCTCCATTGATGACATGGACGGTGGTGTCTTCGAGTCTTCCTCTCACCTGGAACATGATGGGGGAAGCGGTATCGAGATGGTTGTCTCGTGCTGTTTGTTCCAGGTGGGACTCCCATTTGTCCGGGCCAAGCGTGGTTTCAAAGGTGCTATCCTGCCAAGCGGGAACAGATGCCCCCATCAGCAGTGTTGCCTGTAAGTCCGTAGTGACGGAGGCAGCGCACAGTTTGCTTTGTGAGTCCTGGGCGGTCACATAGGGGACGGAATCGAGGATGGTGACCTCTCCTTGTAATCCTTTCATTGCTCCAACGGCATAGAGGTGGTCCTGTTTGATTAATTCGCCCAATTGAACGCGGCCTTTGTGATCCTTTTGCCCGATCACGCGGTGCATTTCACCATATTGAAACCATGGAGAGGTTTGTGCCGGATCGTTATCATCAACCTCCACCCAGAACCAACCGCGCAGTTCATCGACCTTGAAGCCTGTGGCCTGGTCTTTGGGGTATCTTTTTGCCAGTTCTTCTTGAACGTTGTTCGGAATGAACGTCTTTTCACCGTGGCAAATGAGGCATTGCGCTTTGAGTTTGATCGGGAACAGGGCGCCTGTCCGGTGATTCGGCAAGGGGGTGAACAGAGGTTTTTCGGTGGCCTTTTCAAGAAGTGGTTTTGCCCATTGGGGGGGCTGATTCGCTGAGTTGCGTAATTTCCAAGCAGTGCGGCCGATATTCAATCCCAAAGATTTTCCGACTGATTGAGTCATGTTTTTGGCTTCCAGACTGCAAACTTCAATGGCGGCTACCGGTCCCTGGGTGGTCAATACTTCCTTGAGCTTGCCGGACAGTTTGGCAAAGAGCGCGTCTTTTGCTTCAATTGCCTTTTCAATGCTTTGAGGGGGTGTTTGATTTCCGGTTTTATTCTGGGCAAAGGCAAGAGAAGGATGGGTTAGCACCGCAATGATGCTGAGGGTAAATGCAAGACCTGATTGAATTGTTTTCACTGGTTTCATGCTAAAGCCGTTGAAGTCGGTAATCAACCGTTAATCCGGATCAAGGGAGCGGAGGGTGCAATTCAAACTGGGGGAAAGTTAAATTGGTAGAAGGGACCCGCTGCTGCGGGGCCACGAGCGCGTCCTGGCAATCGAAAGACTTGAGGCGTAGTGCGGACACTGTGGCGGACGCGCAGCAGCGCGTCCCTACCAAAATGCAGGCTGTCTTCCTCCCACTCAGAATCTCACCCGGAGCGGACACACCATTGGGTATCCATTTTTTGATGCATGTCTTTCGCATTGTGCGTGACCTTTTGTCTGGAATGCGTTAGTCAAGGTGCATGACACAGGATGAAGCGTTACGGATTTTTGAACAGACAGGGGCTTTGCTGAAGGGGCATTTTGTTTTACGCAGCGGTTTGCATAGTCGTGAGTTTTTCCAATGCGCGCTTGCACTGCAGAAGATGCCCATTGTGGAACAGTTGGGGCAGGGGTTGGCCGAATCCCTCAAATCACTGGGCGCCACAACTGTTTTGGCGCCCGCCATGGGGGGGCTGGTCATTGGTCAGGAAGTGGCGCGTCAGTTGGGATTGCGATATATTTTTGTTGAAAAAGAAGAAGGCAAACTGGTCCTTCGACGAGGATTCAAGATCCAGCAAAACGAACCTATTCTGGTGGTCGAGGATGTTGTGACCAAGGGGGGACGTGTTGCGGAAACCCTCGAAATTGTGCGTCAGCACGGGGGTGATGTGAAAGGGATCGGCGTGCTGGTTGATCGATCCAACGGAACGGTTGATTTTGGGGTGCCGTTTTGCCCCTTAATCCGCATGAAAGTGGAGACATTTCAACCGGATCAATTGCCGGATGACCTCAAAGGTGTGGAAGCGATCAAGCCGGGAAGTAAGTGACATTAATCCCGTTTTTCCCGGCGTGTGTCCTTTGTTTCACGCTGGTTGGATTTTAATGCAGATTTCATTGCTGCACGAAAAATAAAAAAGAGGGTGGCTCCCACAAAAAGGAAGCCACCTAGTAAAATTACGATTAGGAATAATAATTCGGGCCCTTGAAGTCCCCCGATCAGAGATAGTGTTGGTGAGTATGTCATGATAATCATCCTCCCAAATCAAAGGAGTAGGGGCCATTACAAATGGATGTCATTCTTGTAGGGCGGCGCAGCTCAAAAATTAGAAATCCATTATCGGAGGGGTAAGCTCCGTCTTACACCCACTTCAAACCTCAGAGCTTTGAATCATTCTGACGCCGCAATGGAAACGCCATAGTCATTCGATTAACTACTGTCTTCCCGCGTTCCACATCATTTGATCAGGAATGTTGTTAGGCTAATATTTGGGAACCGGGTGGAACCGGTCCCTCCATTTTACAAAACATGCATTGCTCCCCTTGTAGGGGGATTATTCGTTCGTTTCTTTGGGTCTGCCTTTTTCTGCAGGGTATCCTGCTTTTTCCCAGCCTTTCCATCCGTCGTTCATGTGATAGATGGATTTGAATCCGAGTTCTTTGAATAATTGCATGGAACGTCCGCTTCGGCCTCCTGATGCGCAATGCACGAGGTAGGATTTTTTGCGATCGAGCTTTTCAAGGTTTGTTTTGAAGTTGTTTTCAAAAAAATCGATGTGTTTGGCCTTCTTGATGTGACCGCCGACATATTCTTTCATGGTGCGGATATCCAGGATGACCATGTTCTTATGAGCCTTGATCAGGGCCGAGGCTTCTTTGGATTTGATTTCATGGTAGCCTTCTTTCAGAGGTGCCGCATCCGCTTTTTTATCTTCGGCGTAGCTGTTTGAAACGGAAAGAAGTCCGACGGCACATGCCAGGGTTTTGAGTATCCAGTTTTTCATGTTATCTGTTTTCATTTTTGTGAGGAGATTGTGCCATCGTTTTTGATCCATGCAAGCTTGCTTGCTCTGGATTGGGCTCGGCAATTTTTTCTGCTAGTGCAGGTAGCGGAAATCCACGCACGAGAACAGTGAATGAACCAGTCCGGCCCATGCACTTGACTGGCTCTGGTGTGCTGCCAGATTCAAGTAGTCGAGTGCTATGCGCATTTCACTTTCACTTGGGGCTCTGGAGAGTGTTCTCAGGTAAAGGTGACGGATTTTTTCCTGGATGGGAGTGTCCTGCAGATCGGTCAGGAGGCGTTGGGCAGCGATCTCTGCCTGATCCATGATCCATTCATTGTTCATCAGGTAAAGCGATTGCGTGGGGCGAACTCCAGGGATGCGGCGTCCGACCGTGAAGCTTGGATTGGCAAAGTCGAAAGCATCCAGCAGAGCGTTTCTGCCTTCTTCGCGAAAAATGGGGATGTAAACGGACCGGACTTTCGGTTGCACAATGACTTCATAGTCCAATTTGGCATTGCGAAGAGCGGAGTCGCTGGATGCCGCTCCAGGGAGCATGCTTTTGATGTGGCCGTTCTGAAGTTGTCCGCTTGCCACCAGCACAGAGTCTCGAATGGCTTCGGCAGCCAGGTGTCGACGCTCCATGGCCCAGCGCAAGGCTTTGTCCGGATCCTTTTGTCGGTTTGCCGGATGGTTGGTGGTGGCCAGGCGATAGGTTCTGGAAAGAACGATTTGCCGCACCAGTTTTTTGGTGGACCATCCACTTTCCGAAAACCTGCTGGCCAGGAAGTCGAGCAATGCAGGATGGGAAGGGGCATCCCCGGTCGAACCGAAATTATCCACGGAGCGGACGATGCCCCGGCCGAACAGGTGGTGCCATATGCGATTGACATATACACGTCGAGTCAACGGATTTTTATCCGAAGTCACCCAATCTGCCAGTTCCAGTCGGCCGCTCTGACCTTTCGCGATCGTCGGTGGCGTGTGGTTTTTCGGTAGTGTGACCTGCATGAAGCCGCGTTTGACCGGATCTCCCAATTGATGCACGTTGCCCCGCACGCAAAGCGCATAGTCTCCCGCGTCTTTCTCATCGTTCACGCTGATTGCTTGGGGCAATGGTGCCGGGGCGGATTTTTTCAATGCTTTCAATTGATTTTCAAGTGAGACCAAATGCGCTTTTTGTTCTGTGCTTGGCTCCTTGATTTTTTTGGCCTCCTTGATGGCGATTTCCACCTCTTTCCGGGCCTTTTGATGCGCTGCGTATTCCGCTTTAGTTTTGGTAGAAACCGGAAGTTCTTGTTCTACCAGGCGGGATACGTTGTCACGAATAAGTGTGCGGGTGCTTCGGAAGATGCCTGCCAGGGCGTAATAATCTTCCATGGGGATGGGGTCAAATTTGTGGTCGTGACACCGGACGCAGCCCAAGGTCATGCCCAACAGGGATCGTCCGATGGTGTCGATCTGTTCATCGACGGTATTCATCCTCAGCATTTCCTTGTCCTGAAGGTCCAGGTTTTTGGGGCCAATCGCCAGGTAGGCGGTTGCGATCAACTGCTTGCTGCGTTGTTCGGGCGTTTTCCAATCCATCAAATCACCGGCCAACTGTTCTCGAATGAAGAGGTCGATGGGCTTGTCTGAGTTGTATGATTCGATGACGTAGTTGCGATAGCGCCAGGCATTGGCCAATACTGAACTGCGTCCTCCGCCGGTTGATTCGGCATATCGCGCCAGGTCCAGCCAATGTCGTCCCCATTTTTCTCCGAATCCCTTCGAGGCAAGCAATTGGTCGACGATATCTTGATAATGCTTTTCGGATGGATCAGCGGCGAAACTTTGAATGTCTTCGGGCGATGGAGGCAGCCCTGCCAAATCAAAGTAAACCCGTCGCAGCAGGTCCAGTGGGGGCGCATCATTGACCGGTGTGATGTCTTTCTTTTCCAGTCCGGCCATGATAAAATGGTCGATGGGATTGCGAGGCCAGGCCTGATGTTGAACCGGGGGGATGTCCGGATCTTCAACCGGGCGAAAGGACCAGAACTGCCGTCCCGCTTCCAGATCGATCGCCTGTTCCCCGGATGATTCCAGTTCACCGTTTCGCGGATCGGGGGCTCCCATGCGAATCCATTGCGTGATCAGGTCAATCTTGTGATCCGTGATTTTTCCTTTGGGAGGCATTTCCAGATCCGGATTGGTGAATTGTATGGCTTCCAACAGCAAGCTTTGTTCTGGCTGGCCCGGTTCAATGGCTTTGCCTGAGTCGCCACCTATTTCCCATCCCTGGCGCAAATCCAGCCGCAAGCCGCCCTTGATTTTGTGTTCTTCCGAGTGGCATTCGTAACAGTGTTCAATCAGCAAGGGACGAATGTGTGTTTCAAAAAAAGCTATTCCCTCGGAAGCATGTACTGGAATTGAAAGAATAATACACAGCATTCCAAAGAGGAAAGGTAAGTATCCCTTCTTCGGTAGACCAGTCCATCTGTTGATAGATATGATTCCCATCGTGATGTCGTCCATTTTACCAAAAGTTCACAGGATTCAAACAGAAATTGCTTTCATTGGAAGAAGTAAACCGTTGCAGGTAGATCAGACCGTCCCGGTCCTCCCCTTGTGGGTTCCTTCATCAAAACAGCCATCCAAAGGAATCCCAGAAGCGAAGGAACGGTAATCCAAACGTGCGTGGTCATGTCGATCATTGGTCGTTGGAAATCGCAGGCTTCCCGAAACGTATAGTCGCTTGGGTTAAGGAAGCCACAAGGAGACGCGCCAGGGACGGCACGTTCTACCCGGGCACACTTCATGGTAGATTGCCGGCTCGTCGGGATTACGGTCAGTCCACGAGCGGCAGTAATACGGATGTGGGGTGTTGGGTGCGTTGTTACCTTTGTCGTGTGGAGCGTTCCTGCAGCCATAATACGTCGTTGTTGTCCGGGGAGGTGATGTTCAGTGGACGATCACGTTTGGTGACGGGGGGGAAGGTCCGTGGATCCTGCCATACCTTGATTTCGGAGTGTCCATCGGCAAACGACAGGGTGGCGGCTTTATTGTGGTAACTGGCGGGTGTGTTGACCAGTCGATGCCGTTCGGGTTGATCTGGATAACCTGCCATGTCCACCACAAAAAAACCGTTGTTGATGCTGTCTTCGCGTTCATCCATGAAGACCCAGGTCATGGATGGTCCAGGGTTTTTGATGTCTCCCATGCTGCGATAAGCCACCCAACCGTGTTTGTCCCGTGGATACCATGGTCCGCCGTTGCCCCATCCGGCGCCACCTACCCAGTTGTTGATGGCCATGCTGCGGATGCGGGGGACACGTTCGTTTTGGCGGTTGATGCCATAAGATTTGTCACTCGGACATTTCCAGATGCCGATGGATTCGCCGCAATAAGGCCAAAGCGGGCTTTGACGTGTGAAGCGGTCATGATCCCAGTTGTTCGGGTCACGCAGATCGTTCAGGGTCAGCCAACTGCCACCCGTCCAGTCCGGGGCGCGGGGATTGGCGCCCGGGGCTCCCTGCCAGGACCCGACCAGTTTGTCCTCATTATCATCTGCATACAGCCGCCAGGCAAAAGCCAGCTGTCTGTGGTTGTTCATGCAGGTGATGGCCTGGGCTTTGATTTTGGCCTTACTCAGAGCCGGGAGTAACATGCCTGCCAAGATGGCGATAATGGCGATCACGACCAATAATTCGATCAATGTAAACGCTCTTTGATCTCTTGTCCCTTGCCGGGGACATGTCATCAGGTGATGGAAATTCATGAATTGAGGGCAATCATGAACCGATTTGCCCCAAAAAGCAGCTTCTTTTGCAACGAATTTTGATGCCACTGATTCTCTCCAAAAGCCCACTTTGAAGGCTTGCCCACACGAAACATTCAATTCTGAGAAATAAAACCTTGCGGATACCGAGGTGAATCCATTAAGCAAGTGGGGCGTTGCCCGCGTGGCGGAATTGGCAGACGCGCTAGATTCAGGTTCTAGTCCCAGCAATGGGGTGCAGGTTCAA
>CAYPZD010000076.1:0-26060 GCA_964415055.1 uncultured Verrucomicrobiota bacterium
GAAGCCCCACTTCAATCCCTTCGGGTATATCTCTGTCCTCAGGAAATAGTGCAACCTGTCGATGGCTGCGTTCGTCGATTGCATCAATTGTTTTGGTCCAACTGGCCTTTTGGGTGTCATTGATTTCTCCCAAATACAACAAGGTCTTTTGAACATGTTTGCCACTGCGGATGCGGCGGTTTTCAACCACGCTGTAGTATCGATGATCTTTTCCGTTCTTTCGACGATTGCTGGCTCGCAAAAACATGACTCCTATAGAATCACAGATTCCAGAGGAGGGTGCAATAGGGTGGGTCTTCACCACAGGCCATTTTGAACCACGACACCCCGTCGTTATTGATCAAAACCTCTCTCCCACCCCCGAAAATAGTTGATTTCACTCCCGAATAGCGAAAGTCGGGTTAAGCGAAGCGGGAGAAGCATTTCAAATGAAAATTTTGTCCTCCGACGGAGTATTAGCCCCCCGAATGAACCCACGCCTGATCACTTGACCATGATTCTTGAGCACCCGCCAATCAAACTCAGTGACGAAACATCGTTGACATCCTGGCAAAAACCACGAACAAATGAGCTGGATATGGGGCAACTTAACGAAAAAATTGCGGTCGTCACAGGTGCCGGACGAGGAATCGGCAAAGCCATCGCTCTTCAATTTGCAAAAGAAGGAGCCGATGTGGTCTGCCTTTCCCGAACCGCTGCGAATGCCGAAACGGCGGCCAAAGAGGTCAGAGAACTGGGTCGAAAAGCCTGGGCTTTTGCCGTTGATGTCTCCAGCAGCGAACATACCCAGCAAGCCGCTGCGGACATTTTGAAGGAGACCGGCCGGATCGACATCCTGGTCAATAATGCAGGGGTCACGCGAGATGATCTCCTCATGCGCATGAGTGACGAAGCCTGGGACACGGTGCTGGACACCAACCTCAAAGGAGCCTTTACCCTATGCAAAGCCTTCTCACGCCCCTTCATGAAGCAACGCCAAGGCCGCATTATCAACATCTCGTCCGTGATCGGTCTGATGGGCAATGCCGGACAAGCCAACTACGCCGCGAGCAAAGCTGGTTTGATCGGCCTGACCAAATCCATAGCCCGCGAGCTCGCCGCCAGAAACATCACCTGCAACGCCATTGCCCCGGGATTCATCGAAACCGATATGACAGCGGAACTGAATGATGATCAAAAACAGGGTATCCTGAATCAGATACCATTGAAGCAATTGGGACAACCTGAGGACATTGCCCTGGCAGCCGTTTATCTCGCCGGACCGGGAGGAAAATATGTTACGGGACAAGTCCTGACAGTGGATGGCGGCATGGTCATGTGACACCGGTCACTTTTATCTTTTCAAATAAACACCTAAAACCTAAACCTATTGGCAACCGGTAAATCGTCGTCTGGCCGAAAATTTATTTTTCTTTTTTTGGATTCGAAGCTTGACGGTGCATCCAAGGTTGTTAAAGACACAGATAGTTAAACGTTACGGAGAAACTCATGTCTGAAAAATCAATCGAACAACGTGTAAAAGACATCATCGTCGAACAGCTCGGCGTCAACGCAGATCAGGTCTCCCCCGAGGCCAAATTTATTGAAGATCTCGGGGCTGATTCACTGGACACCGTGGAGTTGGTGATGGCTTTGGAAGAAGAATTTGGCCAGGAAATTCCTGACGACGAAGCCGAAAAACTGCAAAGCGTCGGCGACGTCATCAAATACATTGAGGAAACTCAAGGAGAATAAAACCAAGATTAACTTGATTCCATTTCGATGGATGCGGTTGCCGTTCGACAAACGGCAACCGCAGATTTTTTTATGTCCGACTCCAATTACCAACGCCGCGTAGTGATCACCGGCATGGGCGTGGTTTCCCCATTGGGAAACACCCCCGATCAACTTTGGAACAATTTGCTGGAAGGCCAGTGCGGTATCGACAACATCAAAGCTTTTGATGTATCCGCCTACGATTGCCAAATTGCAGGAGAGGTCCTCGATCTGGACCCCGTACCCGCCTTCCCCACTCCCAAAGAAATCCGCCGAACCGACCGATACGCTCAATTCGGCATCTACGCCGGTTACCAGGCCTTGAAAGATTCCGGTCTGGATCTTGAGAAGTGCAATCTGGAGGAAGTGGGTGCATTCATTGGATCCGGAATCGGTGGATTGTCCACTCTGGAGAAACAACACAGCATCCTTGAAGCCAAAGGACCCGCTCGTGTATCCCCTTTCCTGATCCCCATGCAGATCCTGAACATGGCGTCCGGACTGTTTTCCATGTATTACGGATTGAAAGGACCGAATGTCGCAACCTGTTCTGCCTGCGCCACCGCCACCCATGCCCTGGGCGAGGCCTGGCGAACCATTAAAATGGGGGATGCCAAAGTCATGTTTGCAGGCGGAGCCGAAGCTGCGGTCACACCAGTGGGCATAGGGGGCTTTTCAGCCATGAAGGCCATGAGCACCCGCAACGACGAGCCCAAACGCGCTTCTCGCCCATTCGACGCCGAACGCAACGGATTCGTCATGGGAGAGGGAGCAGCCGTTCTTGTACTGGAAGAACTCGAACATGCCAAAGCTCGCGGTGCCACGATTTACGGAGAACTGGCAGGCTATGGAAACACTGCAGACGCACATCACATGACGGCACCCTCGCCCGACGGTGAAGGGGCTGCCCGATGCATGAGGATGGCTTTGAGATCTGCCGGAATCCCTCACGAGAGCATCGACTACATCAATGCCCACGGCACGTCCACTCCTCAGGGAGATATATGCGAAACCTCCGCCATCAAGACCGTCTTTGGAGATCACGCCAGGAAACTCTGTGTCAGCTCCACCAAAGGGGCCACAGGCCACATGTTGGGAGCTGCGGGTGCTGTCGAGATGAGCGTATGCTTGATGGCTTTAAAAAACCAGAAAGTGCCCCCGACCATTAACTACGAAAACCCCGATCCGGCGTGCGACCTGGACTATGTGCCCAATGAAGCGCGGGAGAGGAGCGTCGGAGCCATCATGAACAATTCCTTTGGCTTTGGAGGACACAACGCATGTGTGATCGCCAAAAAATTGGATTGAATCTACGTTGCCTGTAAATCCTGACATTTAAAAACAAGAAGAGCCGGATCAAGCGATCCGGCTCTTTGCTTGGCCATTTGGATATTATCCAAAAAAATTATTTCTTCTTGCGACCTGCTTTTTTCTTGGGAGCCGCAGCTTCTTTGACAGCGTTCGCCATACCGAAAGTGTTGCCGACTTTGACAAACTCCCTGTTGGAATACAAAGCCGCTGAAAGCGAATTCAAAGGATGGCTGGTGGAAAACTTGTAGCCAAGATCCTGAACTGCTTTGAGAATTTCTTTGCGCCCCATGGGCTTTTTGGTAATGACAGTGGCAATCGCAGTTCTGAGATTCATTTCGTTGCGAGCACGCTTGGCACGACGACGAATACCGATACCACGAACCCCCAAACCGGCAGGTACGCCCAGGGCTTCATCAATTTGCTTGATTTGTTCTTCGAGATTTTTGCGCTCTTCCAGCAAAGATTCGCGCATTCCCATGAATTCTTCTAACTGTTTATTTATCATTAGATTGGATTATTATACTTGGTTGCTTGCATACAAGATGCAACTGAATACTCCCATCATTTCATGAAAAGTCAAATCTATTACACTCTAAAATACAGTTAATGGAAATCAATTACCCTTCTTTCATAGGATTGTAACTGCTCCGGATCTCAATCAAACAAGTTGAATACATCAAATTCTAATATCGAATATTAGCATGGATTTGATCTTGTTTGCATTCATTTCAAACGAGTTCCAAAAACGTATTATCGAACAATTCCTCTCGCCTAGTTACCAAGACAATTTCCCATGAAGCAAGTTTTCACTGACTATTCTAGTGTCTCAAGTATTTCTTTACGGTCCGGCGATCTACTTTCATTAGTTTTGAAACTGTTTCATAATTTGAATGGGTTTCGTACAAATGAGAGGCATAGGTATGTAAAAGAGATTCCGCTGTCACGGTCCCCTTTCTGATGGCATCCACCATTTCCTCGGACGATTCTTTTGGTGTTGCGCTCCAATCCTGTGGCAAATATCGCCCTGTAAGAAGTATTTGACGGATGGATTGTTCCAATTCCCGAACGTTTCCCGGCCATGAGTAGTTTTTCAAAGAACTCAACTCATCCATCACCCAATCCAAAAGATCCCCACTTGCCCCACCGGTTATTCTTTCCAGCAAGTGACCCGCCATTAACGAAAGTTCGCTCTCATTTTCTGCAATGCGTTCCCGCAAGGTCGGAATTGCAACTCGATCTGAACAAAGTCGATAGTAAAAATCCGAGCGAAACGATCCATCACGAATATATTGATCAATCGAGGCATGAGCAGCGGCAATGACTCGCCCACGAAACCGCTGAACCGCTCGCCCCCCAACAGGGGTAAACTCACGCTCTTGCAGCAAGCGCAATAACTTAATCTGAACATGCGTGGACACATCACCAATTTCATCCAGAAACACCGCACCAAATTCCGAGCTGCGCGCAAAAAGCCCATCATAATCCGACAAGGCCCCCGTAAATGCCCCCTTCCGATGTCCAAAGAGTTCCGACTCCAACAGGGTAGAACTGTATTGAGACAAGTTGGTCGCAATGAAGGTGTCATGAACTCCTGATGCAAACTGTTGTTTATCCGGCAAATACGGAATAAAACAGGATCGACCCAACACCGATGCGGCGCTCCCCTTCCCCGTCCCGGTTTCACCTACCAAAAGGATCGAAAAATCTTCCATGCGATCCCACATACAGATTTCGTAATGGCGAATATCGTTGGTAAACATGTTATTCCACAACCGCCGCTTTAATTCATTCATGCAAGGTGCATGACCAATCAATTGCCGGGTGATGAAATGATAAGCCCGCCGAACCTGGTAAAAGACCGCAATAAACCAGGCAGCCTCTTCTTCGGAAAATCCACTTTGAATCAAAAAATGCATGCACGCTGTTCCTTGTTTGAAACGTCCCACTGAAGTTCCCATGCGGTCCTGTGAGGTAATATGAAGATCCATATCATTACAAAGATCGTTAAAGGCTACAAAAATCAGAATCATGCGAACTGTTTCAGCATCCTCTCCGGAAAACTTCCGGTAATCCACTGAATCACCCCCACCCAGTTGCTCCAATTGAAGCTTTGCCTTATCGACAAGCTTATTGGCCATGTCCGGATCATTTTCATCCCAGCCTGAACCAAGAATCACCAAGTGCAACTCAAGCCACCGCTCGCTAAAGGGATTGCAAAAGGCAAACTCAGCCACAGCTTGACAAAGCCTACGAGAAGAAGAGGGAATACGTTTCATAAGCATGCATAAAATGTCCACCGATATACAAAATTTGTCGAATCAATTCATACCACTCAACAACATCTTTTGCGCGGCTTGATCCAGGGACAAAAAACCAAGCCCTCCACAAAACACCACAAACAACTGCACTCGTTAATCTTATGTTACACGAAACTCACGTCAACACAATGACCCAAGCCAACGAAAGCGACCTTCCGGGATCAAAAAGCAATTGGCATCAGAAATGATCAAGTGTTCACCATGAGCACCCGTCCATTACATGTTCGATTAGAGCGTTTCACACAAGTTGGCGAGATTGATGAAAAGAACTCGCCTCCAGAAGGAAAAGAGACAACAATCGCTCCTGATCACCCTATGAAGACACAGCCAAAAGCATCTCTGAACCGCGATTTTCATTTCTTGAATATCGCTCAATTTTTAGGCGCTTTTAACGACAACGTTTTCAAGATGTTCCTCATTTTTGCTCTACTGCAGATCAAGGGCATGGACGCAAAGGTAGAGATCAATTCACTGGCGGGAGCCATTTTTGTTCTGCCATTTTTACTGTTTGCTTCCTCCGCCGGTTTCCTGAGCGGCATCCGAAGCAAACAATCCATCATCAAACACGTCAAACTGGCGGAGATAGTGATCATGTCGGCCGGCGGACTGGCGTTTTACTTTCAATCCGAGTGGGGACTCTACGCGGTATTATTTTTGATGGCGGCGCAGTCGGCTTTCTTCGGCCCCGCAAAAATGGGGATCATACCTGAACTATTACCGAGCCAATCCCTTTCCAAAGCCAATGGTTGGCAACAAGGTTTTGTTTACATGGCCATCGTATTGGGCATCGGCCTCGTGCCCTGGTTCGACAGAATATCACAAGGTCGATATCATCTTGCATCCATTTTCTGCATAGGATTGGCGATCCTGGGATGGATTTTTGCCAATCTCATCCGCCCCACCAAACCAAGTGGCACAACCCAAACCCTGAAAATCAATCCCCTGTCGGGTGTGACCAGAACATTTCGTAGTATCATACCGGACCGACCTCTTCTGCTGGCCGTTTTGGGCGCTGCTTTTTTCCTGCTCATTGGCGGGTTCCTGCAGATGAACCTGTTGAACTACGGCCTTGAATTCATGGGGTGCGAAACCGACACACAAGCAGCCTACCTTTTCCTTTTTGTGGCGGGAGGCATCGGCGTTGGAGCCCTCGCTTCAGGGAAAATGTCCGGACGCAACGTTGAATTCGGCCTGGTTCCGATCGGCGCGGCAGGTTTGGCATTGACCATGACCCTGGTCGGACTCCGGATAGGGCAAGGCGATTGGATGACCACCGGCGCAATTCTTTCAATCATGGGACTGAGCGCGGGATTCTTCATCGTTCCACTTGTGGCGTTTATTCAATGGCACACTCCAAGACACCAACTCACCGAGGTGTTGGCTCTCGACAGTTTTCTCAGCTTCACCGGTGTGCTGATCGCCGCGATCATGTTGGCCTGCCTTGGGGCGGCAGGCATGGATCCGGCACAGTGTTTTCTTTTTGGAGCTTGCCTGACTGCGGTTTTGGCCATCCTCGCCTTCAAATCATTACCGGATTTCCTGGTACGGTTTGTCGGGGCCATTCTGTTGAAATGCGTGTACCGCGTGCGGACCACCGGACTCGAAAACCTGCCCACCAAAGGCCCGGCATTGTTGATATGCAATCATATCACTTACGTCGACGCACCGCTTTTGATGGCGATCCAACAACGCCGCATCCGGTTCATGGTGTACAGGGAATATTACGAAACCCCCTGGCTGAAACCTTTATTAAAACTAATGGGAGCTATTCCCGTTTCGGAAAATGATCCCCCCCGCCAGATCCTCAAATCACTACAAGCCGCCCGTCAGGCACTAAAGGACGGTTACATGGTCGCCATTTTCGCTGAAGGCAAACTGACTCGATCAGGACTCATGAGCGCCTTCCGGCCAGGGTTTCAGAAAGTGGTGAAAGGCACCGGCGCCCCAATCATCCCGGCATATCTGGGAGGAGCCTGGGGAAGCGTGTTCAGTCGTGCTGGCCGTGGTCGTTACCGCAATCACCGGCTGCGCATCCCCTACCCAATGGATATTCACATCGGGGAGCCCCTTCCCTCAGAGGCCGAAATCCATGAAGTACGTCTCGCCGTGCAGGAACTGGGCAGCCAATACCACAATGATTTCCGAAGCAAACCCGGTTCCCTGGCCACGGATCTGATTCGAACCTCACGCAGATACTGGGGCAGACAGGCAATGGCCGACACCACAGGCAAACGACTCACTCACGGAAAAGCTCTCATCGGAGCGTTGGTGTTGAGAGATCGATTACGCCAACAATTGGATGATTCGGAAGAGCGTGTGGGAATCCTGCTTCCATCGTGCGTCGGAGGAGCTCTGGTCAATCATGCGCTCACTTTGGATGGTCGGGTTACGGTCAACTTTAACTTCACCGCCTCGCCCCAGGCTTTCGACTCAGCCATCCAGCAAAGCGGCATCAAAACCATCATCACCTCCAAGGCTTTTCTCGAAAAAATAGATGCTTATCAACTGACGAATAAGGTCATTCTCCTTGAAGACCTCGGAAAAGACATCCCGGCACAGGACAAAATCAAAGCGGCATTGAAAGCTAAACTGCTTCCCATGTCCTGGTTTCTGCCGAAAGCATGTTGGGACCGTGAACGACCTGCCACCATTCTGTTTTCTTCAGGATCAACAGCAGAACCCAAGGGCATCGTGTTGACCCACCACAACCTGACGGCAAATATCCAATGCGCCCTGGAAGTGATTCCTGTGGGAGATCAGGATCATTTGTCTGCAGCACTCCCTTTCTTCCACTCCTTTGGCCTGACCGGCACAATTTGGCTGCCTGCGCTGGCAGGGATGCCGGTTCACTATCACACCAATCCCCTGGAAGCGGCCAAGATAGCCGAGATGGTGCGCGAGGAAAAAAGCACCATTCTTTTCGCCACCCCGACTTTTCTCATGGCCTACATACGCAAGGCGGCACCCGACGATTTCAAAACACTCAAGCTGATCATCACGGGAGCAGAAAAGCTCAAAGTCAAGTTGGCCGACATGTTCGAACGCAAGTTCGGTGTACGTCCACTGGAGGGATATGGCACGACGGAACTCTCCCCGATCGTTTCCTTGAATCTGCCCGCCCCCCCCGTCAAGGATGACGAGGTTTACACCCATAAAAACGGCACCGTCGGCCACCCCATTCCAGGTGTCAGTGCCAAACTGGTGGATCCCGAAACACGCGACCTTCTCCCAACGGATACGGAAGGGATGCTGCTGATCAAAGGACCCAACGTCATGGCTGGCTATCTTGGGCCTCAGGAAAAAACGGACAAAGTGCTTCAGGATGGATGGTATGAAACAGGTGACATCGCCAAACTGGACGAAGACGGTTTCATCACCATCACTGGACGCCTGTCCAGATTCAGCAAAATCGGTGGTGAGATGGTGCCGCACGAAGCTGTGGAGCAAGTCTTGATGGACGACGGCAATGAACATGCCGAACCGGTCGTAGCGGTGACATCCATCCCTTGTGAACGCAAAGGCGAGAAACTGGTGGTTCTTTATGCCGATGGAAAAGGAGACAAAGATGCCATGCTCACAAGACTCAAAGAAGCAGACATCCCCAACCTTTGGAAACCCAACGCCCAAAGTTTTCTTCCCATCGAAAAACTACCGGTTCTGGGAACCGGTAAACTGGATCTAAAAGCCATCAGAACCATGGCTGAAGAACTCTCACAAGCAAGCTGAGCATGAGTAACGTTGCCCGGGTAGGACGTGTCGCCCCCGAAGCGTCACCTTGTGGCTATCAGTATAAGTGTCAATACTCAGAAGCGACTTCGGATCAAGACACAAAAAAACAGGGATGATTGAAACAACCATCCCTGTTTTTAATTTGTTAAGTGAACGAGCAGATTCGTCTTACGAACAACCCAGGCTTTCGCCGCAGTTGAGGCACTTGTAACAGGCTCCGTTGCGAACGGTCACATGCCCGCAGTTCGGGCAGGCTGGTGCATCTGTTTGATTCACGAAGGACGTTCCTTCAGCAACGGCTGGTTTCTGCTCGCGTGCAGTCGGGCCGTTTTCGCCACCAGCCTTGATGTCCAAACCCTGTTTGGCGCGTGTCGCTTCTTCACTGAGCGGAAGTTCAGCGATCGGGCGATTCACTTTTTTTTTAACCTCATCCTCCAGACCGGGCATTTCAAGTTCGGCCTGTGGATTGATGTCACCCGTTGCGGATTCACTGGGCTGGAAGGTTTGTGACATCCAGCGGAAAACGTAGTCCGGAATGGATGAACAGTTGCGAATGCTCGGATTCTTGGTGAATCCGGAGGGTTCAAAACGTTGATGCGAAAACTTCTTCACCAACGCATCCAGAGGCACGCCATACTGCAACGCCATACTGGTCAAAGTCGCCACACTGTCCATCAGTCCTCCGATGGTTGAACCTTCCTTGGCCATGGTGATGAACAATTCGCCCGGACTGCCGTCTTCGAACAATCCAACGGTCAAATAACCTTCATGACCGGCGATATCAAATTTGTGGGTCACCGCTTGACGCGTTTCAGGCAGACGACGACGCAATGGCTGTGTGGCCTGCTTGCTGAGCTGCTCAATCTCTTTTTCCATCGCAGCAATGCGATCATCAGAGACTTCGCCACTTGATTCGGTTGAGGATTGATTGGTGTTCAGCGGCTGTGACCGCTTTGATCCATCTCGATAAATGGCCACGCACTTGAGTCCCATCTTCCACGCCTGCACGTAAGCGTCCTTGATGTCTTCCACGGAACATTCGTTCGGCAGATTGACTGTTTTGGAAATGGCCCCACTGATAAACGGCTGGGCGGCTCCCATCATTTTCAGGTGGGCCATGTAATGGATACTGCGAGTGCCACGATGTGGTTTGAAGGCGCAGTCGAAGACACTCAGGTGCTCGGGGTGCAACCCGCTCTCAATCACCTTGCCTTCTTCGGTCACATTTTCAATCGTATCATATTTCTCAATGTGAGCGATGATGCGATCGAGTTCTTTTTGTGTGTAATCCAGTCGCTTCAGCGCCTGGGGAACAGTGCGGTTGACAATTTTCAGCATACCGCCACCCGCAAGGAGCTTGTATTTGACCAATGCGATGTCGGGTTCAATACCGGTCGTGTCGCAGTCCATCAAAAAGGCAATCGTCCCGGTAGGTGCCAGCACGGTTACCTGTGCGTTGCGATAACCATGGTCTTCTCCATGACGCAGCGCGTGTTCCCAGCAATGCCGGGCTTCCTGTTTCAGGTAATCGAATTCATGGCTGGGATGAATGTCTTCAGCCGCCTCCTTGTGCTGACGAATCACCTCGAGCATGGAATCCACATTGTCTTTGTTGAGTGGATCCTTCACTCCGGCGCATCGGGCATCCTTGTATCCGGGAAACGGCCCCATGATCCGTGCCAATTCGGCGGATTGCTCGTAGGCATGCCCCGTCATGATGGCGGTGATGGCCCCGGCGAGTGAACGTCCGGCATCCGAATCATAAGACATGCCGTAGCTCATGATCAATGATCCCAGGTTCGCATACCCCAAACCGAGCGTACGGAAAATGTGGGAATTCTCGGCAATGTCGGGAGTCGGGTATGAAGAATTGTCGACCACGATTTCCTGTGCGGTAATGAACAAACGCACGGCGGCCTTGAACCGGTCCACATCAAAACGACCATCCTCACGCTTGAACTTCATCAAGTTCAACGATGCCAGGTTGCAGGCGGTATTGTTGAGGAATACGTATTCGGAACAAGGGTTGGTGGAATGGATGGGTTCGGTTCCTTTGCAGGTATGCCACTTCTGAATGGCTCCGTCATACTGCAAACCAGGATCACCACAAACATGGGTGCCTTCGGCAATTCGATGGAGCAGGTCGGATGCGCTCTTCTTTTCAAGCGGTTTGCCGGTTGTCACGGAACGGGTCCACCATTCCTTGTCATTGAGGGCGGCGTCCAAAAACTCATCGCTGACTCGCACCGACAGGTTTTCATTCTGATACATGACACTGCCGTAAGCGTCCCCGTTGTAAGAACCGTCGTAACCCTGCTCGATCAATGCCCAGGCTTTCTTTTCCTCGCGTTGTTTGGCGTCAATAAAATCTTCGATGTCTCCGTGCCAGTCTTTCAAGGTGTTCATCTTGGCGGCACGTCGGGTTTTGCCACCGGATTTCACCACGTTGGCAACCTGGTCATACACTTTCAGGAAGGACATCGGTCCGCTCGGACGTCCACCTCCGCTGAGTTTCTCACGGCTCGAACGGATGGGAGACAGATCGGATCCGGTACCGGAACCGTATTTGAACAGCATGGCTTCACTGTAAGCCAGTCGCATGATATCCTCCATGTTGTCATCCACGGACTGGATGAAGCAGGCGCTGCATTGAGGATATTCATACTGGGTTGGAGCACGTTCGGCATGCTGGGTATCAGGATCGAAATACCAGTTTCCTTTGGCGGAATCACGGCCCACCCCATACTCATGATACAATCCAACGTTGAACCAAACCGGTGAATTGAAGGCGCCATACTGATTCAGGCAAAGCCAGGAAAGTTCATTATAAAAAACCTCGCCATCCGCTTTGCTGAAATATCCGTCCTTGATCCCCCAATCGGTGATCGTTCGACAAACACGATGAATCAATTGCCGAACGGAAAACTCACGTTCGCTGGTTCCCTGTTCCCCATAGAAATATTTGGAAACAACAACGTTGGTGGCAAGCATGGACCAGGACTTGGGAACTTCCACGTTTTCCTGGCGGAAGATGATCTTTCCTTTTCCATCGGTAATCTCGGCCACCCGCTTGTCCCACTCCACCTGATCGTAGGGTGAATCTTGTGCGGTGCTGAAAATACGTTTAATTTTGAGAGCGTCCTTCTTTTTGACGCCTCCACGTTTTGATTTGCGTGCTTTGGTCGCACGCGCTCGTCCCCCTGCGCGGGTGCCGGTTGATTGGGTTACTAAATCATCCTGTGCGTTGATCATTTGCTATGCTTTCTTCTATCAGATTAGTCTAAAATTCATTGATATCTCCAGGTACATAGAGCACCCTGAGATGATCCCTACGGGATTTGTTTGGAACGACAGTTTGCGGACACACCGCGATACGAAATACGACGAAATTGCTTCCCCTTTTGAGCCCCTAGCACACTAGCTGTTGGATACAGATGAAAACAATACCACAACAGATTGTGCTTTCAATACCAAAGGTCAACTTTTTGTAAAAAAATAGAAGAGCACCTGAATGCTCCCCCGAATCCTCACCAAGCCAAGCTTTTCTATTTAGCCAAAACCACTTCATCCGAAGGCGATGTGCCTCGTTTGGATGATTGCCCCGAAACGGCATCCGCCACAGAAGCTGCTCCGTTACTTCCATCACCGGCGGCCTCCAATCGACCCCCGACTTTTTTCAATCCGGACTCATCGTCCTTATTGAACTTCACACTCACAATCCGACTGACACCTCGTTCCTGCATGGTCACCCCATAAAGGATGTCCGCGATCGAGATGGTACGTTTGTTGTGAGTAATGATGATAAATTGTGAATGATCCAGAAACCGCTCCAGAATCTTGATGAAACGATTGATGTTGGATTCATCCAGGGGAGCGTCCAACTCATCGAGCACACAAAACGGACTCGGACGCACCTGGTAAATCGCAAACAACAGCGAAACGGCGGTCATGGTCTGCTCCCCACCGGACAACAAGGAAATACTTTGAAGCTTTTTGCCCGGAGGTCGCGCAACGATGTCGATGCCGCTTTCCAGCACATCCTCATCGTCGTGCAAAATAAGATCGGCCATCCCTCCACCAAAGATCTCAGTAAACGTCGCTTGGAAATTCGCTCGAATCTTGTTGAACGTCTCAACAAACATTTCGCGCGTCTGGGTATTGATCCGGTCCAGAACCGTCATCAATTCTTCCTTGGCCTTCACAAGGTCATCATACTGCTGGGTCAGGAATTGATGGCGTTCCTCGGTTTCCTCATACTCCTCGATGGCAACCAGGTTGACCGGCCCCATGCTGTCGATCTTCTTCTGTAAAGTCTTCACCCGTTCGCCCACGCCATCCCAATCGACCTCGCCTTCGAGAGTGACGGGAATGGGTTCGAACTGATCCTCGGCATCGGTTTCTTCATCGACGTTTGAGAACAATTCCAATTGCCCGCACTCCACTTCGTGCAAAGCCACTTGATACCGCTCCTCAATCCGTCGGCAAAGGTTCTCCAGTTTGGAAAGTTTTTGAGCCAGCTCCACCTCTATGACACTGCGGCGACTCTGGACTTCATTGAGTCGCTGACGGTGCTCTGTCAGGATGGCATCACGCTCGTGGATGGCCCCATCCTGGGATTGCCGATGTTCGACCAATGATTCGGTCTGCTCCCCCACAACAGCGCGTTCCTGACGCAGCGTTTCAATGGCGGCTTCCGAATCGGAAATCTCTACTTCGCACTGCTCGCGCTTTTGCAGCACTGCGCTGGTCTCGGCACGTCGTTGCTCAATCGCTTGATCCAACTCGCGAATGCGTTGTTCCAAAGGTCCTTTCTGCCCCTTCAGGGCCGCCACGGATTGTTCTTCGGAAGCCAAGATCACTTTGGATTCGGTCAATGCGGACTGAGCTTGATCCCTCTCCTGTCGGAGTTGATCCAATTCCAGATTCAACGCTTCCAGTCCCGATTGCACCGACTCTTCATGATCTGTCAGTTCCTGCAAACGTTTCTCAAGAGTCTCTTTATCCTGAGCAATCTGCTTGTCCTGATCAGAGAGGTTCTGGATTTCATAGACGACCGTGTCTATCTTCTGTTCCAAGACCTGAGTGGACGATTTCAAGGCACGGTATTCGCCTTCACTGGTCGCAATGGAAACCTCACGCGCCTTGAGTTCGGATTGGGCCTCTTGCAATCCTGCCTGCAAGGAGGTGATTTCAGCCGAAATCCTGCCCTTGTGCTGACTGGCGGCGGTGACCTCGATCTGAATCGCCTCCACTTGTTCTTCAAGTTGGGCAATTTTGTTTTTTCGAGCCAGAATAGACGTGGTCAGGTTCTTCCCGGAAGCAACGTCCCCCCCTCCGGTAAACACGCCGCAAGGACTCAACATTTCACCCTTCCTGGTCACAAATCGAACATTCCGCCCCGCCTCTTTCCAAGCCGAAACGGCGGAGGCCATGTCTTCCACGATGTAAACAGCCCCCAATAGACAATCCAGCAAAGGCTGAACAATCGGATCACTTTCCAGCACGGATAGAGCCGGTGTTCCACTTGGGCTGAAGGCCGGATCAAAAACCGTTGGCCGCTGGAGAAAATGTCCATTCGCAACCATTTTCATCATGTCCACCGAAGCGATGCTCGCGCTACCGGAGTTTTTCTCCTGGAGATGGTTTAGAATTTCCCGGGCTGATTCAGGAGTTTCAGTGATGGCAACTTGAAGAAACTCACCCAAAGCCGCCTCGATAGCAGGAATATAAGCCTCTTCAACTTGGATGTGATCCGCAAGCGACCCGAGCAGAGCATCCGCTTCTTTCAGTGCGGCCACCGCCCCTTCGCTGAATCCCTCGTGCGAAGACTCCAGATCCTTCAAGACATGCAACTGACTTCGCTTCTCAGCCAGGGAATGCAACACGGTATCCAGTCGCTCGCCGGCTCCGCGAATCTCTTCCTGCAGTATTTTCAGGCGATCCTGACGTTCCTCGACGGAAGCACGCTGATCATGAGCAGCTTTCTTATCAGCCTCCACGGTGTCCGAAAACTCGGCCAGTTTTTCCTTCTGCAGGGAGCGTTCCTCCTCGAGTTGGATTTTTTCAGCTGAAAGCTTTTCGAGGCGGGTTGCATGGCTTTGAAGTTGAAAGTCCAGTGCGCTGATCTCGTTGCGCACCTTGCCAACCGATTGCGTGGCTGCCAAAGAGTCGCTTTGAGCCTGCCGGAATGCTTCACGCTTTGAACCGATCGTGGCCTCCACTCGCCGCACTTCTTCCTGGTGACCTTCCACCAGTTCACGCTTCTGTTGAAGATGATCTTCAGCACCTGCAAATGACTGATGCAGGGATTCCAGATCGATTTCCGCCTGCTTCTTGCGTTCTTCGGACTGGTTGATTTCGCTGAGCGCACGCTCGTTCTGGTGTTCCAACTCGACCAATCGCTCGCGATTGAACTGAATCCGCCCTTCGTTGCGATCCGCCTGGTTTTTCAGCTCCATTTCGCGCTGACGAGACTGGCTGATTTCACCATCCAATTGAGCCAACCGGGCACGCAACTGCCTGATTTCCTCCTCATTAACTTCAACGGTCGAGGAGGACTCGTCCTGCTGCTGCTTCAGACCTTCGAAGGCGGACTGACGATCCTGAATCTCACCCTGCAGCACATCATACTCATAACGCGCCAACTGGGTTTCCAAATGCTTGAGTTCGGTATGAACCTTCTTGTATCGCCTCGCTTTACCCGCCTGACGCTGCAGCGAACTGATCTGCCGTTTGACCTCGCCGACCAAATCCGCCACTCGCAACAAATTCTGATCCGTGTGATCCAGTTTACGCAGCGCTTCCTTCTTCTGAGCCTTGAACTTGGTGATCCCCGCAGCTTCTTCAAAAACGATGCGTCGATCCTCGGGCTTACTGCTCAGAAGCTGGGTAATATTTCCCTGCGCCATGATGCTGTAACTGGCACGCCCCACGCCGGTCCCCATGAACAACTGCTGGATGTCGCGCAGGCGGCATTGAGTCTTGTTGATGTAATACTCACTCCCACCATCACGGATCACTCGACGCGTCACTGTGATTTCATTGAAAGAAAGATCCACACCCGCCGCCTGGAGATGTTCTTCATCCACATCGGTCAAGGTCAACGACACCTCGGCCATGCCGTAAGGTTTGCGTTTGTCGGTACCGTTGAAAATGACATCCGCCATCTCACCGCCGCGCAAGGCCTTGGCAGACTGCTCTCCCAGTACCCAACGGATCGCATCCGCCACATTGGACTTGCCGCAGCCATTCGGTCCAACAATGGCGGTAATGCCGGGTTCAAAGTTCAGGGACGTCTTGTCCGCAAACGATTTGAACCCCAATACCGTCAGGTTCTTGAGATGCATGGCGGCTATCATGCAAATTACATCAAGCGATGTAAAGCCCAAAACCACCAGATATTGTGGCATTTTTCCACATATACCCCACGGGCAGTATCCGCACCTATTTAAAAGTAACGATAAAGTCTCATTCTGACCGCTTTTTAAAAACAATAATTAATCAATAAAGGAACTTTTGATTAGGGTGCCTAATACAAAAAAGACGCCCCCCTCCAAGATGAGCGATTGAACAAATTGATCGCTATGCCCTGCAGAATTTCATTACAGCAATGGATGATGGGCATTGAACCATTTTAAACTTTTCGGGAAGTAGGATGATTTCTCTACCAATTTACGCGACATGACCACGAAACGGGCCCGTGTGTCAGCCTTCAAAAGGGATTGCCGTCGGCTGATGTTGTGGGATGATGCCAATCAAACCATGAGACACGCTTTGGCAGTTATTCTAATCCTTGATCTTGGCCTTGGCCTGCAAGCATCCGAGCACAAGGAAAAACACGGCATCCAATGGGCCCCTTTTGTCGAATGGACCATCGAAAACCCATCATTCGAGGACAACCCGTTCGACCTCGAGGCAATGGTCCGGTTTGAGCATGAAGACACCAAAACCACAATAATCACCCCTATGTTCTATGCGGGTGAAAATCGTTGGCGATTCCGATTCTGCGGAACCATCCCCGGACCTTGGGATTGGACTTCCATCAGTCAGGATGACGATCTGAATGGGCACCAGGGAAGTGTCCTGATCGAACCGAATGATCACGGCCATGGTTTCGTCGTCCCGCAGGGAAACAAATGGGCCAGACAGAAGGGGCGCAATGGAAAGCCGGAAGCGTTCATTCCGCAATATGTGATGTATCGCAACCCTGCCGGAATCGCCCAACATAAGGATCTCATTGATCAAGACGTGGACACCTTTATCCATCAACACGGATTCACAGGTTTTCACGTGCCGGTCTATTGTCGTTGGTTTGATTTGGATCAGGAACGCTCCAACAACATTGAGGATACCGATCCCAATCCGGATATCGCAACGTTCGAAGTATTGGAAATGTTCATCCAGAAAGTGCATTCCGCCGGGGGCGTTGTCCACTTTTGGGCCTGGGGTGATGAATCAAGACGGCAGACCCCCGTCAAGTGAACAGGGCCTCCATCTGGTTTCCGTGTCCCAGCAGCGCAGAATTTCGTATTTCGAAAACACGAACACCATCCACCGGATGCAGGCAGGAAAGGATGCATCCAAACGAACCGTAGCTGTGGACACTTTGAAACCATATGACGAACTGGAAGTATCATTCACCAGTTCGAACAATGGCGAAAGCGTTTGGAACGCGCCTTATGCATCCGACTGGGCACTGGTCACTGAACAACTGGTTCAACCTTATCCAAAGAGCAAAACCATCACCGGACTGGCACTCGATTGGTCGACTCATCGACGTTCGGCCATCGGGAGTGACAACTTTCAGTTGACTTGGGCGGACGATGATCACCTTTACGGAGCATGGGGAGATGGCGGTGGTTTTGGCGGCAGCAACAGCAATGGGCGGGTCGGGCTTGGCGTGGCGCGTATCACGGGTGGTCCGGACAACTACGAGGGCAAGAATATCTGGGGTGGCTATCAACCGGAAACAGCAGCTACATTCGACGGGAAAAGCTGGGGCATGATTTCAGTGAACAGCAAGCTTCACATGTGGGTCGTCCCGGACAAACCAGCAGGAAAAACATATCGCAATCACTACGAATACATTGAGCTCGCAAGTTCCAACGATCATGGAAAATCCTGGAAAAAAGCTCCCTGGCGATTTGAAACCAATGATCAACTAACCATCCCGACTTTTTTGAATTTCGGAAAGAACAACGAAGGTGTATCGGAGGCGTTTGGAGATTACGCCTACACCTACTTCATCGCCCCACAAAGGCCCGACATTGAACAAATGGGTCCCAAAGGCATTCAGCTCATCGTCCATCAACCGGGCCGCCTTTACCTTGCTCGAATTCACTCGGATGATCTGGACAAAGGAAAAAACAACTTTGAATTCTATTCGGGAATCAATCTGGACAACTCGCCAAGATGGGGGGACATCCGAGGCAAACGACCTGTTTTTGAAGATGTCAACGGAGCCGGCTGGTGCGTCAGCGCAGCCTATCACCCGGGATTCCAACGCATCCTACTATCAACACAACACAGTCAAAACGCACAAGGACGGATCGGCATATTTGAAGCCCCAACTCCATGGGGGCCATGGAAGACAGTGGAGTATTTTGATGCCAAAGAACCATTTGGCTTAAGCAGGCCGGGTAGCAGCCTTCCTTGGGAAAACAACGTGTTCTTTGTGTCGTTTGTCACAAAATGGTTCGATGGAGACAAGTTCACACTCGCATTTACCGGAGCGGGCCGTGGTAAGAACAACGATTCATTCAATACGATTGAGGAAACGTTTCTGCGTCACAAATAGACGACAACTCCATATGAACTAATTTACATTCAATGGCATTTCCCGCAAACGGTAGAATTGTTGCGTATCGGATGCGGTCAGTTCGACATCACTGATCCTGGTTTCATTGGGAAATCTCTGCACCTCAGACCAACGTTCGAAATCTCATGTTCAATCTTTAAAACTTGGTGACTTTGTGCCTTCGTGTGAGAATAAATCATTGCAAGCCGTAACTTATGGGTTGAAGATTCCATCATGGTATTGCCAAGACACATCACTCCATCCATCACAAAGTGCGGACATGTTCGACGCGTTTGCTCATCGCTCCTGGCAAGCTTTCTGTTGGTTGGTTTGGCGGTCCCTCAGGACGTATCAGCCTGTTCCGTGCCCGTTTTTCGCTATGCCTTGGAACGTTGGGTTCCCGACACATTCCAAGTCAGAGTCTTGCACGACCAGCCGCTGACCGATGCTCAAATATCCCTGATCGCCCCATTGCCTGACGCCGCTTCCACCTCGGATGGCACCACCAATATCAGTCTCGAGACGATCGATATAAACAACCTTACAGACGAAACCCTGCTTTCCTTTTGGAAACAGGAAGGTGACCAAAGTGCGCCCACTATGATGGTTTCCTACCCTATCGGGCATTTCAATCAGCAACCTTTCTGGACCGCAGATCTGAACGAACAAAACATCCAACGAATGACGGACTCCCCGGCCCGCAGAGAAATCGCACGCCGCTTGTTGAAGGGTGAATCCGCCGTCTGGGTGCTGCTGGAAAGCGGTCAAGTTGCCAAAGATCAATTGGCATACAATCGACTGACCGAACGACTTGAACACCTGAGCGAAAACCTGGAACTTCCGGCATTGGATCCTGTCGATGTAAAAGATGGATTGATTTCCATCGACGAAGAGGAATTAAGCATCGCTTTTTCAACTCTGAGGATTTCACGGGATGATCCTGATGAATCGTTTTTCATTCAAATGTTATTAGGTACGGAAAGCGACCTGACGACTTTCAATGAACCGATGGCATTCCCCATTTTCGGAAGAGGTCGCGCGCTCTATGCGCTCATTGGAGAAGGCATCGCGCCGGATGTCATTGACGAGGCCTGCATCTTTCTCACCGGGGCCTGTTCTTGCGAGGTGAAAGAACAGAACCCCGGAGTCGACTTGCTGATGTCCGTGGATTGGGATCATCTGGTCAACCGGCAATTTGAAATCGACCGTGAGCTGCCTCCCCTGACAGGCTTCGTCACGCTGGAAGAACCTGCAAAAACCAACCTTCAACCGGAATCCCCCCAAGTCCCTGCATCAGAAGAAGCCAATCCTGACGAGGACACATCTCTCGATCCATCACAAGACAGACCATCCGTATTGCTCACCACCGCCATTGCCTGCGCCATCATTGGTGTCACGGTTTTGCTGAGCGGATTTTACTTTTTAAGACGCAAGCAGCCATAGTCCCGAGGTGTCTCAAGTCAACAAGGACACAAAATTGTTGCTTTGTCTCCGTTGCCTGAACCAGAGCAACCTGATATAAAACCCCGCTAACACCGGAGAGACCAAAACCAAGCTGATTGATGATAAAAACGATCAAAACCATTTCCCTGCTCGGATGCCTGACGTTCTTCATAACCGCGACGGCCGCCGACTGGCCTCAATGGAGATACGACGCCAATCGTTCCGCCAACACACCTGAGGTGCTTCCCGACAACCTGCAATTGGTGTGGAAACGCTCCTTTACCAAGCGCGAACAAGTCTGGGACGATCCGCTCAACCATGATTTGATGACCTACGACCGGATCTTTGAGCCCATCGTTTCCGGCGATTTGATGATTCTCAATTTCAATGACAGCGACAAGGTCCTTGCCTTGAACATACGCACCGGAAAGGAAACATGGCGATTTTACACCGACGGTCCGGTCCGCTTTCCTGCCGTTGCGAATGGGGATCATGTCTATTTTGTCAGTGACGATGGATCTCTCTACTGCCTGAACACCCAAACCGGCGAACTTGCCTGGTCTTTTCGAGGTGCTCCGGGAGATCTCAAAATCATCGGCAATGAACGAGTTATTTCGGCATGGCCGGCACGAGGAGGTCCTGTGATACGTGACGGCACCCTCTATTTCGCTGCCAGCATCTGGCCATTCATGGGAACATTTATTTACGCATTGGATGCCCAAACCGGCCACGTGCAATGGGTCAACGACAGCACCAGCGCCCAATACATCAAACAACCACACAATGCCCCATCTTTTGCGGGTGTCGCACCACAGGGATCACTGGTCGCCACGAAAGATCACCTGATTATTCCGGGAGGTCGATCCGTTCCTGCTGTGTTCGATCGGCACAACGGGGATTTCAAATACTTCCGCATTGCTGAAGGCGGAAAAGGAAACGGAGGCTCCTTCGTCATGGCCAACGAGGAGCATTTCTTTGCCCACACCCGGGTTCGCGGTGTGCGCGCTTACGATATCAAAAATGGAAACAAGTCCGGCTTTGAACTCAATGAACCGGTTTTGGATGAAGCGGCTCTATATGCTTCGCTCGATGAAACCATATTCGCGACCAGAGTGGCTCAATTGGCATCAAAACTAAACTCGGCCAGAAAAAACAAAACCGCTGGAAGAATTGACCTGGCTAAGGCCAAAACCGAAGAAGCCGTCAAGAAAGCGGAAACCAAAATTGCAAATGCGGAAAAACAAATCACGCAACTGGCACCCGAACTGGAAGCCATGAAAGCACCCCATGTCAATGGATGGGCTGGCAATATGATTGAATCTTTCAACGGCAAACATAAGAAGCAATGGGAAGTCAAAGGCGATGCTTCGGGTGATTTGATCAAGGCAGGAAATCGACTTTACGCCGCAGGCAAGAACACCATTTCATCGTTTCAACTCTCCGAAGATCCTAAAACTCCTCCTACACCAATCTGGGCACAGAAGATCGAAGGAAACATCCAGCGCTTGCTGGCTGCGAACGAGATGCTTTTTGCTGTGACGCTGGATGGACATATCCTGGCGTTCGGAGACTTTTCACCCGAACCAAATGTCACCACCACTTCGGATAAAAAGGTCCAAACCAATGCTGAATGGCCGTTGCTTCATAGTCAGCTGGACAAGCTGAAATCCAAGGCGGGTTACGCCCTTTGCTATGGACTGGAAGACAGACGAGCCTTGGATCTGTTACTTCATCAAACCGATTTTCATATCATCGGAGTAGATCCTGATGCTAACCGGGTAGATGCCTTGCGTCGCTCATATGATACCTCCGATTCCATTTACGGAAAACGCGTCGTATTGCATCAGGGAGACCCGCTTTCGTTCCAGGCCTCGCCATACTTTGCATCGCTGGTCCTGATCAATAGCACGGATCAAAAGATGGCCCACGACGAAGAACGGATCAAAGCGGCCTACCAATCCGTTCGGCCCTATGGAGGACAGCTTTGGATCACTCACACGGGCAATCAGGTCAATGAACTCAAGATTGCCATCGAATCTCTGGATCTGGAAAAAGGACAGGTAAGCACAACAGGCATTCGCAAGTCCGGGACTGATGCCCCGACCAATAGCCCAGAAACATTCACCCAAGTGAAACGCGAAGGAGCGTTACCGGGAGCGGCGGACTGGACGCATCAATACGGAGACATCGCCAACACCGTCAAATCAGACGACCAGCGCGTAAAACTACCACTCGGTCTGCTGTGGTTTGGGGGTAGTTCCAACATGGATGTCCTGCCGCGTCATGGACACGGACCGCCCGAACAGGTCATCGGAGGACGATCCATCATCGAAGGCATGGACACCCTCAGTGCGCGCGATGTTTACACCGGCAGAGTCATCTGGAAACGGAAGATCCAAAACCTGGACACCTATGGAATATATTACGACGAAACCTACAAAGACATGCCGCTCAGCACCAGCTACAACCAGGTCCATATCGCCGGAGCCAACCTGCGTGGCTCCAATTACGTGGCAACCGAAGACTCGGTTTACATTGCTTTGGAAAACTACTGTGAAGTGCTCGATGCCGAAACAGGAACCACTCTTCGCAAAATCAATTTGCCTCCCAAGAACAATGGAATCATGCGTCCAAGATGGGGATTTATCGGCATCTACGAAGATTTGCTGCTAGGGGGGCACGACTTCGCCCACTTTTCCGATAGAACCCTGCTGACCTGGGAGGAAAACTACCCCCCCGTCGAAGACCTGTCATCCAGTGACGGTCTGGTAGCTTTCAACCGTCACACCGGTGAGGAATTGTGGAAAATCAAACCACGTCACGGATTTATCCACAATGGCATCGTTGCAGGCAATGGACGCATTTACTGCCTGGACAAACTTCCCGAAAGCGCGGAAGGTAAAATGAGACGACGCGGAAAAATTAAACCGGACACCTACCGGATCGCCGCCTACGATGCTAAAACCGGCGAACAATTATGGGAAACCACCGGAGACATCTTCGGCACATGGTTGAGTTACTCGGAAGAACACGACATTCTGCTCCAGGCAGGATCATTTGCAAACGACCGTAAATGGGATGAGGTAGGCACTGGCATGGTTGCTTATTCAGGCAAAACGGGCGAAGTGATCTGGAAAAACCTCGAACGCAATTACACCGGCCCCTGCATCATCCACAACGACCTGATCCTGACCACACCCAATTCATATAAAACCTCGGCAGGAGCCTTTCGATTGCTGGATGGAAAACCGCACTTCATCCTGAACCCACTTACCCAGAAAGAAGAACCCCTGGCTTTCTCCCGCGCCTACGGATGCAACACTCCCATCGCCGGGGAACACATGATCACCTTCCGCTCAGGCGCCGCCGGCTATTACGATCTGGAAGGCAACAGCGGGACCGGAAACCTGGGTGGTTTTCGATCCAGTTGTACCTCCAACCTGGTCATCGCCAATGGCGTGCTCAATGCTCCGGATTACACCCGCACCTGTACCTGCGGCTACCAAAACCAAACCTCCCTGGCCCTGATCCACATGCCCGAGATCGATATGTGGACACATACCAAACTGGGTACCAACGCCAAAGACGGCGAGATCGTTCGGCAGGTAGGGATCAACCTCGGCGCCCCAGGAGATCGTCGAGCAAAGAATGGAACGCTCTGGCTGGAGTTTCCTGTAGTAGGAGGCGATTCTCCGGAAATCCCGATCTACATAACAGGTGAAAATGCCCGGTATTACGCCCACCACTCATCGAGATTCAAAGGAAATGAATTGAACTGGGTGAGTGCTTCCGGCGTGGAACATGCGGAGAAAATAACCATTCGGCCCCATATCAGTAATCCAGCCAAAGAAGAAAACAAAGACTCAAAAACAATCAAGAGCTACACCGTCCGACTTCACTTCCTGGAACCTGAAAAACTTTCCGAAGGAACCCGTATCTTCGACGTATACCTTCAGAATCAACTGGCTTTGGAAATGCTGGATATAGCAAGAGAAACAAGAGGCCACCAACGAGCACTCGTAAAAGAATTCAAAGGAATCCAAATCTCCGACACACTGGAGATCCATCTCTTCAGCCCAGATAAACACCAACACGGCACCATCCTGTCAGGAATCGAAATAGAAGCAGAACAGTAGCCACATTCCCACAATCGTAGCCGCATTCGCCAGAATGTGGCCGCAATAAAATGGTGAATTGGAGGTGAAGCGCAACCTTGTGACATTCAAACCACCATCCCCCCAAAAGGGGAAGCCTTAGGCATTCTTGCAAGCAACAAGCGTCGCCTTACATCTGAATGAAGAAAGAGTCAATCGTTCCACATGCGGGAAACATTTCCATCATCTGCGAAAACTCTTCACTCAATCTTTATTCTCTGAAAGAAATAGTATCCCAGAAATTTTTTAAGCGACATTCGCACCTTGGATTTTCTTTTAACCGCCCCCTCAAAAGAGGAGGCAAACTGCTCCCAAAATGAATAAAAGCGAATTTTCTCATTCACTTTTTTCACTTTTATTCTCCCTATTACCTCACCTGGTTTGATGTCTTTCCTAGGTTTGCAAATGGAATAATGGGCTACTTTAATGCGGTCATCCAAACTTCTGTCCTTGCGGATAGATTGATAGGTGGCAATCAAGACGTTCGATGCAACAACATCACCCATGGTAGGTTCTTGATCTTGTATAAGGTCTAACATCACTACCACATTATTACCGTATTCGGTTTGCTTTTCTGCATCTATGACGACCGCTGCGCTGTAGCGTCCATCAGAAAGTTGAAAAGCAAACACATCCCCTTTTTCATAATGTGAGGAACGTAGTATCTTCTTTTTGATCTTTTTCGGGTTTTTCCTTGGTACCGCTATTTTGTCTAAAAAGCTTTGGAGAGCCACTCTTCGCAGTTCTAAATTTTTATCTGAAGCTCCTCGTTCCCTCCATGAAATCAAATCGACATCGCTTTCCACGATTGTTTTGACTTTCTGAAACACATCCTCATCTAAAGCTCCCACATCCCATTGAACCTTTGCCAAGGCCAGCCAAAACACATGTTCTTCATCCGGGTTCCAAAGACTACTTGCATAAGCATGTTCCAATGTTTTTCGAATTTCCCCCGGATGTTTCACTTCGTTGAATGCATTCATAAAATCATGGATAACATCCGACGACAAATCATCCTCAGTTACGTTTGTTCCCCATGTTCCCATAGTATCGTTTTCATAATATTATTGAATCACATGCTACTCGCAATCCCATCAATGGCAATAGATCTACCTTGCGTGTCCCTCGGTAGCTGCGGGTCGTCTCGACACGCAATCCTTATGGCTCCCATACCCACAACTGCCACCCGAAGGAACCCCCAGCAATTCACGTCACCCCTCAGTCCGCTTAGCGGTCGCTAGCGGTAACGGATCAAGATGATCCGATCTACCTTGCGTGTCCCTCGGTAGCTGCGGGTCGTCTCGACACGCAATCCTTATGGCTCCCATACCCACAACTGCCACCCGAAGGAACCCCCAGCAATTCACGTCACCCCTCAGTCCGCGTAGCTGTCGCTAGCGGTGGCGGATCAGGATGATCCGATCTACCTTGCAAAACGGCCACTCCGGAAATCTGAAGTGGCCGTTGCAAAAATAGAGGGAGAATCCCCGCATCAATCTCCGGAACGCGTTCGGATGCGCTCGAGGATGTCGGCAATCGCTTCATCGCGCGGAC
>CAYPZD010000077.1:0-25594 GCA_964415055.1 uncultured Verrucomicrobiota bacterium
GGTAGAGCGTGGCGTCTCGGCGCGCAAACCTTGTGGCCCACATACCCTGCATATCAACTCCCAATGGAAAACCCCACAGTATCCCACACCCTACATCCGAATAGCTGACGCTACCCGACGGATCGAGACGATCCGATCTACCCGCAGCAGAACCCTGGTAGAGCGTGGCGTCCCGGCGCGCAACCCTTGTGGCCCACATACCCTGCATATCAACTCCCAACGGAAAACCCCACAGTATCCCTCACCCTGCATCCAAATAGCTGTCACTCACGAAAAACGTCGCATCGATCTGGCCTGCGTGTGGCTCGACACCGCTTTGGATACGATTCGTCTATGTGAATAGCGTGCATTTGCCTTAATCAGACTTATACGTTGTTGCACGCCAAATCATACTCTCTGAATGTTTTGCTATTTTTTGACATGGGAAAACTGTAGGGCGAAGGATGATGTGGCATTGACCTGTGGTATCCAAAGCGGTGTCGAGCCACACGCAGGCCAAAGAGCGCCAATGTTGTTCCAATGGAACTTTGAAAGTCACACTCCCGGATGGTCAGGAGGCATTTTGGTCTTCTATGATCGACCAGATTTTTTTCAACGTTTCTTCGTCGATCAGAATTTCTTCGGCCCCGACTCCTGTTTCTCCCGTGGAAAATTTGGTCATGGGTACGGAAACCTTTTTCGGTTTGGGAATTTCTGAGGATTGAATCAGAATAACAGGAGTTTTTAATGGTGAAGAAACAACCGTATCATCCTTCGGTTTCATCCCTTCCAGCCCACCCTGAATGGCTTCCTTGATCTCATCCAGTTCATCCCCCATTCCGGACAACTGCTTGACCACGCGCCCGACCGGGTCATTGTCATCCTGTCCCCCGAACAACAGATTCTTTCGGAACTTCTTCTTGATATCATCCCAGCGTTCCTGCTGGGCATCGTCCAATTGACCAATCAGTTCAAGGAACTTCAGGTAATTTGATTCCGCTCCATGGGTGAGCGTTTGACTTTCGTTCTTATAATGATCCAAAAGCAATGCCTGTAGCTCCTGCTCATTCATGATCGGAACCACCTTCTCCGCCAAGCGATTCATGTTGCGATAGGATCCCTGCAACTTGAATGCGGGTTCCGTGCGATAGGCATCATTCTGTGCCGCCGAGGCAATGTAAGCCTGATTGACTTTGTAAACAGAAGCACGCAGTTGAACCAGTTTCTTCAAAACGGAAACAATATCCTGAAGTTCTTGCGGAGCGTAACTTCCTTTCAATGTCTCGGTTTCCTGCCCACCACTCTCCGCCATGCGAATCAATGGAAGCAAATCTTCCTGATGCTGGGTCAAATGTGCCGAGAGCACCGGATTGGATGTCACCGCATTCTCCAGATAACTCATGCGGAACACATCTTCGGAACCGCTCGCCACATCCCCCAAATTGTAAATATCCGCGCGGTTGGCCAACATGTCTGGAATGGCGAAGCGATGGCCACTCTCGGTATAAGGATTACCGGCCATCACGACCGCCACACGTCGTCCGCGTAAATCGTAGGTCTTGCTTTGACCTCGAAACACACCTTCAATCTTCCGCTGGGCATCACACAGGGAAATGAACTTTTGGAGAAACTCGGGATTCAGATGCTGGATGTCATCCAGGTAAATCATAATGTTATCACCCATCTCCAAACCGAAATTCAAACGCTCCAATTCTTCACGGGCCACCGCACTCGACGCTTCACAGGGATTGAGTGTGACGGTGTCATGACCGATGGCGGGACCGTTGATTTTCAGGAAGATCAATCCAAGGCGGTTGGCGATATACTCCATCAAGGTGGTCTTGCCGTAACCGGGAGGTGAAATCAGCAGCAGCAACCCCATCAAATCCGTGCGTTTGGATTCCCCCGCGACACCGATCTGTTTCGCCAGATTGGCCCCCACCATGGGCAGGTAACAATCCTGGATCAATTGGTTCCGAACAAAGGAACTCAGCACCCCTGCCTTGAGTTCTGACAGTCGGAATGCTTTAGTGTGGGTTTGAACTATCTCCTTCTTGGCGGATTGAAATTCACGGAACCGTGCCGCATCCACAGACGAATACGATCCCAGGCGATCCATGAAATTGGAGAAATGAAGGTCATACGCGTCATCCCCAAGTCGAGTGTGTTCACCACGTAGCCCAGGCAAAGCTAGAGAAGCTTTGGCATCGATTTTTCCAACCGGTAGTTTGGAATCACTCCACACCAGGAACGCCACCTCATCAACACATTCCAAAGACTCTGAAGCTTCTTGTGAAACAAAACCATGCACCCACTCACGCACCAATTCAAATTGCGCGGAGAAATCATCTCTCACACTTTCTCTGGTTTGTTCAAATCGATCGTTCAAGTGATGCGAACGCAGGTGTTTTTCAAACAAACCAACAAGGTCATGGCTCACCGATAAAGTCGGAGCGTGTTCGGTGAACTGCAATTGTTCAAAAAGATAACGGGCCGCTTCATGGGACAGGTTCTTTTCAAAAAGCCCCGTTTCATCAAGGAATCCGTCAATTTCATTTTCAATCAATTCCAGGTAACGCGTTGCCTGATCGGAATTAGGAAATGCCTGCCGCATGGAACCAAACCCGCGCACTCTTGCCATCAAAAGTGAGTGGGACTGTTTTGACGCATGATAAGCGCAGCTCAACGCGGCACAGATTCTCACTTTGGGCGGATAACGCAAAAGCCCCAGTTGTCGGTGCATCTTGATCAATGCCTCCAAAATGGTCGCGGCATCCTGATCGTGCACACCTTTGTCGTATCCCTCGGAAACACGTTCGGCGGAAGCTTTGGATACCAATCCCTGAATGTGTTCGGTATCCCATGTGTTCTCGGTGGTGAGTTGTCCGGATGATTCCAATTCAACAAACAACTGGTAAGCGAGATATTCCGAACGATAGACCTGTGCGTTTTCTGAGATGAATTCCTGATCCCAAATTGCTTTTGAAGACTGGACGACCGGGTTTTCGATGGGCATGAAGAACCGGGTACCGGTCAGGTGCAGGCAAAGTTCGTCCTGCCGGGGAATACAGGTGAGTTGTAATTCCTGTCGATTCACCGCGAATTCGAAATCTCCAAATTGAATCGCTCCACCCACTCCAGTGTAAAGTTCGTTCCGATCCTTGAGCTGACGGATGGATTCCTCCTTCAAGGATTTGAGCCGGCTCTGGATTTCTGCAACCTTCTGAACCTCACCCGCTTGCTGCAACAAATCCACCAGGTCCCGGATCTTGGAGATCATCATGTCCCCGGCGAAAAATCCGTGAATGGCATCGACGCTGTCCAAACGTTGCACCCGGTGTTGAACACCTTCCAAGATTCGTTCGGCAGTCGCGAACTGAGTGGCGCTGCGACGATGAAAACGTTCGACCAACTCAAGTCGTCGCGCTTCGAAAGCGTCAGCTATGCGCGTGCGACGGTCTGCCAGTTCCAACACAAAGGTTTCGATCTCAGCAAACCCAGCTTCCAGTTCCTCGACCTGAACCATCAGTTTGGTCTGGAATTCCTCGCATTTCTCCGGGGTGTCGCATAGTTCCAGGTAATTGACAATCGCCTGATCAAGCAATCTGGACTGGGAAGCAAACTCGGCAGACAGTTCGCCGGTCGACAGGGATTTGATATGTTTCCGAATCGCGGCACGGAGTTGATTTACCCTTACAAAGACACCGGAAATGGTTTCAATGATTCGGGCCTTTTCCGTGGGATCATCGATGCGAAGATTCCCCACCACTTCGGTCATCGTTTCCAGTTCGTGAGCCGTGGTGTTCAGTTCCTCCTCCAGCGGCTTGGCCTCCACCGTTTTGGTGGTTTCCGGCAAACGCGTCTCGATATGATCCAGACGTTCCAGATAGGGGGCCAAACCATCGGGTCTCCCCAAAAAAGTCAGTGCATGTCCCGCGACTTTTTCTTCGCATTCGATGACTTCTTTTTCGAGCGCCTCAGTGGCTTCGAGATCCATGTAACGCACATCCCGAAGCGACAGCACATGCCCCCGCAATCCACGCAAATCGGCCAAGGCTTTGACATAGGGCTCCAGGGCGTCCCAGTGATCAAATCCGGGCTGCCGGGTGACGGCCTGGACCTGTTGCGTGGTTTCGTCGAGGGATTGTTTGGCGTGCTGACGCAATTGCCGCACTTTGTCGAACTCCGCCAAAGCTGCCTGAGAAGCTTCCTGAATACCCGCCAACGGGATTTGAATCTGATACGTCTCTGCGTGATCCAACCAATGAAAGGCATCCTGAATGTCGCGGGAAGATTTGATCAGGTCCACGTACAGATTGCCATAACTGTCGGGTTGACGCAGCAAGGCCAGGAGTTCATGGCAATCGGCCATGCAGCGCACCAGATCCGGATTACCGATCTTTCGCAGATAGGGATGCTCGCCGGTTTCAGTTTCCGTCAGCTGTCCGGCAAACGGCGTCTGCCAGATCTGGATAAGATGATGCTTTCGCGGATCATCATCCGACTTGAACAAGGCCATTTCACCATTCGAAAAGAATGCGTAACCATGGCAATGAATTGGGGTTTCGACCGACTGCCGGATGATGTTGTAGGGAAGCAGCACATAATGCCCCTGCTCGCGATGATAAAAGCAAAACAGAAAATCCTCCCCGTTCGAAGCCGCCAGACGGGCATCATAAACCATGCTGGCATGCGGACTTTCGAACTGTTTGTGATCGCCGGTCTGAAGATAGTAACCATTGTGAAAAATGATCCCCTGATCTTCCGGCAAACGAATGCATGCATCGCCCACCGCATCGATCCGGGTCACTGATTTCAGTTTTTCATTGAATACGAAATGACGGAATTGCTTTTCCTGGTAGGGACGAATTCTCAGCAGGATCAGGTTTCCCAGACTGGCAAAATAGACTTCAGCGTCGTCCAGGGTCTGGTCGACATGCTCCACTTCTTCAGAATAGATTCCTTCACCACTGTCGGTATTGTCCTCAACCTTGATCGTCAAGTCACCGCCAACACATTCCACGAACACACGATCTTCGATTGAGATGTGTGGGTGGACCCCATGCCGATGTAGATCCCGGTGCGTGCGTGTCCAGGCCACGTCATGTTGAGGAGGGAACTTAAATTCGTGATCAAAACGATTTCCCACATACTCCAGTTTCCCGTCGTGACAAATCCACTTGAAAGTTTTGATGTCCGTCACATCTTTTCCGACACGGAACACCATGAACAGGTGCGGTCCGATGATCGAAAACTTCGCGAAAACCGTGTTTTTGTAATACTTGTAGAGAGACTTGAAATCCTCCTCAAAATCCCCCTTGCGCAGCACATCCAGAGGGCTCTCCTGAAAATGCCCGTCTTTCAACGAGTAGAGACCAAACACATCCTCGAGCTGGATCCCGGTTCGCAGTCCGATGTGCACATTGTAGCCAAACAGAAACGCCGAACCGTTCAAGGGCACCATGTCGCGCGGCACACAATTGTTATGCGTGGTGACGCGCTCCGAACGTTGCAGCTCAAACTCAACCGATCCGAATGCCTGCTTGCGGGCCTCGTTCAGTTTGAGGAGCCGCTCCCGCAGGTCCGTCTCGTGCTGCGAGAGCCGGTTGAGGAGGATCTCATACGTCCCCTTCTCAAGCGCCGGAGTCGCTGGGGCGTCCTCCGGCGTGGAAGGTGGTTTTTCCTTGGGATCTGCCATGGCAGTTTAGAATCCGGTTTCAGGCCTGCTTATCGAAAATGCTCTCCACCTTTTTTCCACCCAGGCCCAAGGCTTTGGCCTGATTCAACAAACCTTCCAGGAGACCTTTCGACTCGTCGCCATCCGCCAGGGACAGCGCTTTGGTCAAGGCAGCGGAAATGGTCAGGTTCTTGAGCGTGTCACTGGACATGCCAAACCGGCCAAGCACTTCCTTGAATTTTTCTTGAAAGTGATCGGGATCGTCTTCCTTGAAGAATGTGTTCTTCACATCGGACAAGGTCTGGCTGTGCTGCATCATCCGGTCCATACTCATTCCGGAAGTCACCGCGCTGGTAATACGATCGAAGAACTGCGTCTCACCGCCAATGATGTCGATGTTGGAATGTTTCAAGGCTTCCCCGATCACATTGGCCTGATACTCCGCAATTTCTTCCTGAACGCTGATTTGTTTCAACTGGATTTCCTTGTCGGTTTCCAGTCTCAACTTGAACTCTTCGTGCTCGCGTCCGACGCCATCGAAATCTTTCATGGCAGCGGCTTTCTCGGTGATGCCCTTGGCCTCCGCAGCGAACTTGAGTTCCAACACCTTCGCGTTGGCGGATCCGTCTTTTTCCTTGGCGCTGGCCATGGCCTCGACCACTTGCACTTCGCCGAGTCCGGTAGCCGCGGTTTCCGCGGTGACCGCTTCGGCCAGGGATTTCTTGGCGGCGGCATCCTTGCGGGCGGCAGCTTCGCGGGCTTCGGCTTCGATCAACACTTCTTCAGCATGTTTCTCAGAAGCTTCCTTCTTGGCCTGAGCGGCCAGAACGATTTTGAATTTGTCTTCTTCAGCCTTCTGTTCGGCCGCTTTGCGGGAAGCTTCGGCTTTCTTGATGTCTTTGACCAAAGCTTCTTCGGCTTCTTTCTCGGCCAGCGTGACCGCTACTTTCTTCTCACGATCAGCGGAGGCAAATGCTTCCGTGTCTTTGAGCCGTTCCTGCTCAAGGATGACGGTTTTTTCGACCTCCAAACGCTGACGAATCGCATCCTGGATGATCTTCTTCTCCACCTCGATGGCCTTGTCGCGTTCGATCTGTGACAATGAAACCAGACGCTCGCGTTCGGTGGCTTCCAGAGCGCGGTCTTTCTCGACACGCTCCTTCTCCACGGCATCGGTTCGTTCCTTGTTGCGCAGGGCCACGATGACCTGACGGTTTTTATTTTCTTCGGCCACTTGAATTTCCTCATCGGCCGCAATACGGGCTTGTTCGGATTTCAAACGTTCGCCCTCTTGCACTTTCTTGGCTTCGGCGGTTTCACGTGCCGTAACGGAGGCGATTTCCCGCTGTTGCTTCTGCTCGGCTTCCGCCTGTTGACGTTCGAGTTCCAGAATGGCTTCGCGGGCTTCCACGTTTTGCTTGGTGATGGTCTTCTCACGCTCGCGATCAATGTTGTTGGCGAGCACTTTTTGGGTGGCGGTCAATTCGGTGATCTTCTTGATACCTTCCGAATCCAGAATGTTGTCCGGATTCAACATCTGCAGAGATGTTTGCTCCAGGTAATCAATCGCCACGTCCTCCAGCACGAATCCGTTCAAGTCAGTTCCAATGATCTGAATGATACCTTCCTTGAGTTTTTCGCGGGAATTGTAGAGATCCACGAAGTTGAACTGACGTCCCACCGTTTTCAGCGATTCCGAAAACTTGGCGTCGAACAATTCCACAATGGCATCCTGGCTCGATGCTCTTCCACAACCAATGGACTGGGCAACTTTGAGCACGTCCTGCACCGTCTGATTGACCCGCACGAAGAAGGCCACCTTGATGTCGGCGCGCATGTTGTCCATACAGATCAACCCGTTCTTTCCCTGACGATCAATTTCAACACGTTTGACGGAAATATCCATCGTTTCGGCCTGATGTATCACCGGCAGAACGATGGCTCCTGAGAAGTAAACACGTGTGCCGCCAATACCGTTTCGCACCAGTGCTTTCCCCTGTTCCACCTTCCGATACCATTTCGAAATCATGAATACGATTCCGAGAACAATAACGAGCGCAATACCGCCCAATGCATAGGCGAGGTTTTCAATAAACATGAGCATAATGTTCCTTTTGTTTTCTATTCCTGAATACCAAGATGTTTGACGCGATAGCTGGATTCCGACTCCAGGGCTTCCACCACCACCACCGAGTCTCCTTTGGTGTAGGTTTCGCCGTCTGCAGCGCGCGCGGAAATGACGAGGGGCGCTCCCTCGGTTTCGATTTCCACCTGACCAAAATGATCGTTCACTTCACTCGTGAGGACTTTGCCGATTCGACCGGTCATGGGAAGCTTTTCATCTCCCTGATGGTTCAACTCCCGAAAGAGTCGAGCAAAAGGCCGGGCACAAAAATGCGTCACCACACCTGCCAGAATGAAATTGGGGATAAAGAGCGCGAAGGAGATCCAAACTGCTGAAAAACTCCAATAATAATTAAGAATCATCGAACCGGCCCAAAGGGAAACAATCAAAAAGCTGGCCACAATCATGGTGGGCACCTGACCCAGATTGAGGAATTGCAGCACACCCGACAACCAACCGGCTTCCGTGACCACTTCGGCATCCACATCGGTTTCGATATCGGAAAACAGATCAAAATCGCCAAGGTCGATGTCGAGAGCCCCCAGAATAACAAGCAACCAATACAGAAGGACCAGTCCCAACAGCCCCGTGTAGGGCATGTTCACCCAGCGCATGGATTCGTGCATGATTTCAGTCATATCAATCACATTGTTGCAATGGTCTTCTGTTCCAAGATGAGGAAACCTCCCGACATCGACGTCCCAAAGAATACCATTCGCCATTCAATTCGACATTTACAATCGCAAGCCCGTTTTGTAGACGCCACCACATCCACTTGAACCGTTGACAACCAACCCTTTTCGAAGACTCGTCCCCATCGAACATGCGAAGCCCAACTTAATAGTCAAACACCCGATCGGATCAATCACAAACTTACTTTTTATCTCAATAAACCTATCTTATGTCGCATTTTAAGAACAAGCGTCGCTTTTTCGGCAGTATTTTTATAACAGCACTCAACACTCAATTGCCATGGAACGGAATATCGCTTCCCCGGTGGTCTGGCATTCACCATTTTCAAGTTCACCATTTTAAATTCACTATTCACTATTTGAAAGTTCACCATTCAATGAATCCGGACCTTGACATGAGACAGGGTTCAGGGGAGCGTTGACGTCTATGCAATCGGATGGATTTCTCAAGCATTTGGTGATCGCCTTTGGTTTGGCCCTGGTGGGTTACGGCCTGCTGTACGGATGCGACCGCCACCTGCGCATGCGTCGCGGGGCCTGGGAGTTCACGTTTGCGGCATCTGCCCAGGGGGAACCAACCCTGACGATTGATCAGCCATTTCTCGGGATCAGCAAGGTGCGCATTGTGATCAAAGAAGAAACATACGAAGGAGCCACGCAGCGGATCCGGTTCGACAAACCCGGCATCGAGCTTCCATTTGGCAAACCGATGTTTTACGATACCACCTATCTGCCCGGCTCCATCACCATGGATTTGTTCGGACATGAAGTGGAGGTTTTGCCCCGGACCTTGATTTTGAATTTCAAAGAAAAACCATGGAAATCAGGTGAAGTGATCTCTCTGACCCCGGAGGAAGCCTGGAGCAATAAAATCGAATCTGAATCCCCAACGCCACAACCCCAATGATTCTCATTGGAGATCCGGGGTAAACATCACCCCAAGGACTGTCTTTTCATGGGCTGATTTGCCCATTGGGTATCAGGACCCGGCAAAATGATATTTTTACCAACTCCGAAGTCAAAACCGACCGTTTGAGGAACAAAGCTCATATGAACGACGGTTTGTGACGATATAATACCTACTATCGGGTTGCAAAACTGCCCCTCTCTCTCTAAATTAAAGGGAGCACATCCGGGAGGCTAAAACTAAAACCCATTGGCAGTCGAATATCATGGAATTTGAATCATCAAACGAAAAAATTAACATCCGTGGCATCACGGAACTGACGGCAGCCAACGCCGGATCAGTCAAAGATGAAGTCCGGAGCCGGATTCGTCCGGAACATGAGGTATTGGACATTGATATGTCCGAGGTCCGCATCCTGGACAGCAGCGGTCTGGGCACTCTCATCTCCCTGCACAAAGTCATGTGCCAGCAAAACGGTTTGGTGCGCATCCTCAACCCCACCCCGATTGTTGAGCAGGTGCTTGAGCTGACGCGTTTGCACCGTTTGCTCGAAATCACACGCCAGTAAGTTTGGGTCCAAAAGGTCTCGCTCTATGCTCAAGGAAGCGCTGCCATCGTTCTACGTTCAGTTCGAGTGTGACGTGGATGCCTCGAGAACACCGGTCAGGAGGGTGATCGTCTTTCTTGAGAAATGCGGTTTTGATCGAAATGAATGCAGCGCCTGGGAAGTGGCCATTCAGGAGGGAGTCAACAATGCCATCCTGCACAGCGCCACCGCAGAGCCTCCGTCCCGACAACCCATCGCCATCGAGGTGATGGTCCGCCCCGAATATGTCGAGGTGCTGGTGCATGATCACACACAAGGATTCAGTTGGCCCATTTCCCCATCATTACCGGAGCCGGACAGTGAGGATGGACGGGGTGTGTATATGATCCAGCAATTGATGGATGACTCCGACTACCTCCGGGGAACACACTCCAATCGTCTCCTGCTTCGAAAAAACCGAAAACTCACCCAGGCACTCAATGCCAAGGATGAGGAATGGAAGGATAAGATCCGGAAATTTGAGAAGCAACTGGATGAGGCAGATTCCGCACTACTCTTCATGCAGGAAGAACTTTCCTCCTGTTACGAAAGTCTTTCCGCCATTTTCAAGTTTGGGACCGAACTGGGCAAACTGGACGATATTCAGGATTTTGCCGATCGCCTGCTGAAGCAATTGGCCAGCATCATGGAGGCCGATTGTTATGTGTTCCGAACCTGTGAAGAACACCGCCGGACCCTGCACACGTATGCGACGTCTTCCAGTTCCTACAACATCGGAGCCCTGAAATGGATTCCAGGCGAGCAACAAACCAACTTGGAACCCCTGGCCATTGTCAACAGAAAGGATGTGCTGAGGGACACCCAACAGGAACCTCTTTCTCCTACCGATCCTCTGGCGATTTTCAATGCAGGTTATATTCAGGTGCACCCTATTATTATCGGTGAAGAACTGATCGGTGTGCTGAGTGTCGGAGCGTCAAAGTCTGAGGAACCCTTTACCTCGGCACAAACGAACGTCATGCATACGTTCGCCGATTTTCTGGCCCTTCAACTGATCAATGTTTCCAGACAAGAAGAACGAGTTGAATACGGAAAGATCTCCAAGGAACTCGAAATTGCCCGCAACATCCAAAACTCCCTGCTGCCATCCGAATGGCCGGAAACCGAACGTTTCACCCTGGCAGGCGAATGTATCACGTCCAGAAATGTCAGCGGAGACTTCTTCGATGTCATCCATCATGAAACCGATCCCAACAAAGTATTGCTGGTCATTGCCGACGTGATGGGCAAAGGCGTGCCGGCTTCGATTTTTGCGTCCATCTTCCGAAGCCTGGTCCGTGCATCGACGGAAAACTTCACGCAGCCTGCGGTCCTGATGGAACGCATCAACAAGGCGATGTTTCACGACCTGTCCGGTGTGGACATGTTCATCACCGCGCAACTGGCCTACTGCGATTTTGAAGAACGCATCATGCGCATCAGCAATGCTGGTCATTGTCCCCTGCTCCTGACCTCCAAGGAAAGCAGCCAGAAAATCTCCTCCATTTCTCCAGAAGGACTGCCACTGGGCGTTGTTCGAAACCCGGACTTTGAAGAGGTGGAAATCAGCATGCCGGATGGTTGTCGCATGTTGATGTACACGGACGGCATCGTTGAAACCACCACCCGGATGGTAGGGAACGAATTACTTGGACAGAAGAGGCTGTTGAGATGGTTTGAAGACGCCCGCAAGGTGGACCAGCATGCCGAAGGATTTAAAGTTTCGCTAAAAGGACTGTTAAAGGCTTACAATGGGGATCAATTGAAAGACGACCAAACTTTCATTTTATTAGTGGAGAACGAATGATGCACCGGATCTTGATCGCAGACGACGAGCCGCACATGCTCAAATTCATCGAGTTCACCCTGCGCCGGGGGAACTACGAGATATTGAAAGCCAGCAACGGGGAAGAAGCGCTCGAAGTCGCGTCCACGCAAAAGCCGAACGTCATCGTGCTGGATGTGCTGATGCCCGGCATGGATGGAGTCACAGCGTTGAAAAAACTCAAGGCAGACGATGCACTCAAACACATCCCCGTCATCCTGCTCACCGCCAGAGGTTACACGCTCGCCCCGGAAGAAGCCAAACGCGCCGGAGCTTCCTGCTATTTGACCAAGCCCTTCAGCCCCACCGAACTTCTCGGCCATGTCAAAGAGCTGGCGGAGAGCGAAGCTTGAAGTTTTCCTGTCAGGATATGGAGATCCATATCGAAAACCTGAAGTTTGCATGGCCGCATTCCGATTTCCGCCTGGAAATCCCCCGGCTGAACATTGGATCGGGTCAGTCAATCGCCATTGTAGGACCAAGCGGTTCGGGTAAATCCACCTTTCTAAACCTGCTTGCAGGCATGCTTCCGCCCCTTTCCGGCAATCTGAGGATACATGGCGCTTCGCTGAGCGGCATGTCCGATCATCAAAGACGGGCTTTCAGACAGGACAACATAGGGTTTGTCTTTCAGGATTTCAAACTGGTGGATTATCTGAACGTCACCGACAACATCCTGACACCATGGCGTCTGAAAGAATCGGGCGCGTCGATCGATAAACCGATGCGGGATCGCCTGGAACATTTGATCACGCAACTCGGGCTGAAACCATTCATTCATCGCCCCATCCAACGACTCTCCCAAGGCGAGCAACAGCGCGTTGCCATTGCGCGTGCTCTTTGCCTGAAACCCGGTCTGATCCTGGCAGATGAACCCACCGGCAACCTGGACCCTTCCAATAAGACTTTGGTGAGGGATCTCCTGAAGCAGGAAGCGTCACAGCTCAAAGCCACGCTTGTCATGGTCACCCACGATCGGGATTTGGTGGATCGATTCGATCGAGTCATCGATTTTGCCACATTCCAACCCAAGCAACCCCTAACCACCCCGGCATCATGAACCGGCAAATACTCTTTCTTGTTTGGCGTTACATCTCCTTTCACTGGGGCAAATCCACCATTCTGTTGGCCAGCCTGACCTTGACGATACTGATGCCAACCTGCCTGGCTCACCTCACCCGGGTGTTCGAACAAAGCATTCGCGAGCGCGCTGTCACCTCTCCCCTGCTCCTGGGTGTCAAAGGAAGTGACTACGATCTCACGATGCATGGGCTTTATTTTCGGTCGGGCATCCAGGATCATTTTGCAGTGAAAGCCTGGCACGATTTGCTCAACAAGAATCGTGGTGTTTCCGCCCCCATCACCAGCCACTTCACCGCACAATCACAACCCATCGTCGGCACCAGCCTCGAGTATTTCGAAGCGCGCAACCTGAGGCTCAGCCAGGGAAAGATGTTCCGCCACCTGGGACAATGCGTTTTAGGAGCCAAAGCAGCCAGTCAATTGGGAGCAACGCCCGGCACTTCCATCATGTCCGATCCGGAGAACGTGTTTCACCTGGCAGGTGCCTACCCTCTGAAAATGCAGGTCGCGGGCATCCTGGAAAGGAACCATACACCGGACGATGAAGCGGTCTTTGTCGACCTGAAGACGCATTGGATTCTTGAAGGACTCGGGCACGGACATGAAGATGTCACCGCTCTGGACGAATCCAACGGCAAGATTCTCGATCGAACGGAAAAAACGGTCACGGCCAGTTCCGCCATCATCCCCTACCTGGAGATCAACGAGAGCAATCAGGATTCCTTTCATTTCCACGCGGAGCAGGAAACGCTCCCCATCACGGCTGTGCTGATCTGGCCTAAAGACACGAAATCAGCCACGCTATTACTGGGAGAATACAACACCGCTTCAGGCGAACTTCAATTGATCAAGCCGATCGATGTCGTGGAATCCATGCTCAAATGGGTGTTTCGGGTGAAAGCGTTCATGGACGCCAATTTCGTCCTGGCGGGCTTGAGTGTCGGAGGGATGGCGGCCATGATCCTGCTGCTCTCCCTGCGCCTGCGAAAAGAAGAGTTTCAAACATTCAACTGCCTCGGATGCAGCCGCACCCTCATCCTGCGCCTGGTCCTTATCGAGTGGGGTCTTTTTCTGGTCGTCGCATGGATACTCTCCTGGATGATCACGCTCGCCATCGAACGCCTGATCCAATACGCCCTGCTGGGAGGGTAAATGTTGCTGGCCCAGGTCCGCGATCGCATGAAAGCTGTCCACCCCAAGGTCACAGAGCGTCCAAATCAGCAAATTCTTTTTCAAACAACAGATGCCGGGACGGTGAATCTTCAGGTGCATCATACGCCTCCTCCACATACCAAAGCCGCACCTGAAACGGTTGTCGTTTCGGATCGAGGTGGCCTTGCCGGGATGCCTCATGAACGAGTTGGGCTACCGTACGATCCCATTTCAAACCACGCAACTGCACCTTCAACATCCACTCCTTCCATCGTTCACTCAAGAACATGCGATCCACTGCCAGCGGCTTGTCCCAACGAACAGGCACACCGCCCTGCAGTAAATCAATACTTTCAGAATCACCCGCACTCGACTCCAACACATACCAGCCATCACGGTCCGGCGGATCCGGTGAAAACATCGACCAGGACTGCGCCAATCGGGTCACCTTGTAAACCCAGGCCATGGCATCCGGCATTTTTCCCATCAAAGCGCTGTTTTTAAATTGAAGCGGCACCAAAGTGATCTGCCAAAACAACATCATGAGCAAACACAACGCAGCCACTCTTTCTATCCAAACACCACTCAATTTGCCTTGCGTTGTCGAACTGTCTCCCATGCCCGAAGAACGCCACGGGATGAGCGCCACCAAAGCAACGATTGAAATCCAGGGAAACAATCCGACTGACAAAAATAAAAGAAAGCCACATTGCATCGCGATCAAAGCCAGGCACCCAATCCAACGAATCCTTTCAAACTTTCCAGCCAACAACATGCAGGGAGCCAGACATTCGATAAGCAACGTACCATAAGTCAGCCATCGTAAAGAGTCTCCGAATGACAGGAGCCAGCGACCGGCAGAACGCGTATAGACGTCCACATTCAATGCGAGCAAAATCGCCGATCCATCCCGCCAGGTGTCCCCGCTCTTGCTGAGAACCGAGGTGAAATAGATCAACCCCACCTGAAGCATCAAACCGGCGGCGGCCCAACCGGAAACACGATCCACTCCAATCCATCGACACCGTTGCCGACCATCCAATGACCATCGAGCCCCCAACGGCAGAAACATGGCCCAAAGCAACATAGCCGCCAGCTCCCGATCCGCTCCATACAACAGGACCGGATTTCTCAATTGAAGTGAATTCACCAACAACCAGCACACCACAGTGGCCAGGCGAGTTTGAACACCCAGAACCAGGGCGCAGGCCGCCACTGCTTGAAGCAGGAAAAACAACATCTGAGCGGTATCAGACGGAAACCAGAGATGAAGAGGCATGAGCGCCGAAAAGTCGGCGAACCATAATGCTTCCTCGACCGGAAGGACACCCGACTGGGTGTAGTGAGCTTGAAAGGAAAACGAACGTTGAACCAGATCCACCAGAACGACGCTGCCCAACCCGATCCGGAACAATGCCAGCATGCGCAGGTCCAAGTAAAACACCCGACGCAGACCTTCTCCGGCGAAAGCAACCATGCCGGATAGGGATTTCATGAAGCTCCTTAGCCGTGTCTATGCAGTTTATCCGCAGATGTCGCAGATTTACGCAGATATAGAAGGAAGTTCCATTCGAATGGCGGCTGATATTCTGGGCACTACTTGGTGAATCACTTTGAAGAGGTCAAATCTGGCTTGATACCCAATATCTGCGTGCATCTGCGTCATCTGCGGATTCCTAATTGAATGTTTACGGCTTAGTTATCGTTCTGCTCAGGCAGAGAATAGGATTGAGTCAAAATCTGCAGGATTTGCTCGGATTGGCTGGGCTCTTTTTTATAGGCCCAGCGGGATTCGACCACGTTATATTCATAACGCTGCCATCCATCATTGGTCTGAACCAGAATATCGGACCACTCAAATGCCGGACTGGACACGTATACGTGCTGACCATCCAACAGACTGGCCACCCAGTCTTTTTTGGGATGCGGGGTGGTTCCCGTCGAAGCAAAGGCCTCAATAAATGGCTTGGCCTCCCCTTTGAAAGGAACGTTGTTTAAAATGGATACGATGTGCTTGCAGCAACGCCCGAAATGCCCTTCAGGAAGTTCCGAACGGCGGGATTCCCAATCATGACATGTACAGGAGGGTCCCTTCAGGTCAATCTCGTATTCGTATTGGCCGGTGGTGAAACTGGTGATGCTGGTCTTGAAGGTCAGGTTCGGTAAGGCAAATCCATCCGGCTCTTCGATGTCCGACCCCGGCATGAGGCTCGCAGGAATCTCAACATGCTCCTTCGCAAGATGTTCATGATAATGAGCATGAATATCCATGAGCAATTCCGCCACCTGTTGGAGTTCCTCCTGGGATATTTCGCCATCCTTCCAAACTTCCACCAACAAGGTAGCCAGTTGTTTACCCGGCCAGTGCAGTGTGCATTCGGGGGTGGCGTTTAAAAATTCGGACAGGCGGTAGACTTCGTCAGAGGAAAGCTCTCCGTCGGCCAGAATGGCCTCGCACATGTCGATCAGCGGCGTTGGATCGTAAGATTCCATGATTTCCTTAACCTGTTGCAAATCAGGGCATGGACTCATAGAACCATTGGGCTCAGCCAAGCCCCTCACAGGATTGACAGGAAAATGGGGGAACTCTCCCGTAATTGCAAGTCCTAAAGCCTGCGCCCCAATCGACCACATCACCTCTCAGACCTCAAAACCATCCGGATTTTCCAGTGTTACCTGACGACAACATACGCCTGCAACCTCGATCATTCCACAGGAGATTCACCGTTTTTTAACGGTCCCAAAAAGAACCGGAATTTGCCGTAACATCTTTAAGGTTGAACAGTTCCACAACAGGCCATTCGTCGGGGAGCAATTGACGGTTCTCAGGATGCCCGAATCTGGCATCAATCAGCAGCGCCACCCCCCGGTCCTCTTCACTGCGAATCAAACGCCCCACCGCCTGGAACACCTTGTTCATCCCGGGAAATCGATAGGCAAAATCAAATCCCCGCCCGCCAAGCGCATCGAAATGTTCCCGTATCAGATCCCGTTCCAAACAAATCTGAGGCAGCCCAACCCCAACCACCGCCACGCCAATCAACCGATCTCCCATCAGATCAATCCCCTCGCCGAAAATCCCCCCCATCACGGCCAACCCGAGATTCGTCCTTCCATCAACCCGTTGGAAGGCATCCAGAAAACCCGCTCGCGCCTTTTCATCCATATCCGGTGTCTGCTCGTGCAGGATGATGTTGTCACCTCGTTCACCGGCGAGTTGATCCGTCAAGATGCCTGCCACTTGTTGGAGGTATTCGTAGGAAGGAAAGAACGCGAGATAGTTTCCAGAACGCCCTCCCACCAAAGCCAGCAAACTCTCGGCGACATCCGGATACGTCCGGGAACGGTGACGATAGGTGGTTGCAATCCCCCGGTGAACGAGCACCGACCACTGCGATTTGGAAAAGGGAGAATCCAATCGAAGCATCTCGGTGCCATCACCTATGCCCAACAAATTCCGGTAATAGGCATCAGGCGTCAGGGTGGCGGAGAAAATCAGGGTCGACCAGGCGCGTTTCCAGATTTGGGCAAGTTCGGGCGAAGGATCCAGGCAGTATCGATGCAAATGAAAATGCCTCCCCTTTCGCTGAAGAATCAAACGATGGCTGTCCCCTTCCTCTCTGGTTGCTTTCCAGAACTGATGCAGTTCGAAATACAAATCCAACAGTTCTGTTGGAACAGAACCGGACGAGGCATCCTTGAAAACGACTTCCGCTCGATCAAGAAAATGCCTCAACAACATCACCCAAGCCTCGGGAACCTCCTTCAGCAAGACCAATCCCGAATGCACCCGGCGTTCAACTTCAACACTCCCTGCTGACACAACCGGAGCCGGGGTTTCCTCTACGGTTTGAAACAACTCGGTTTGTTGCATGAGGGAAGGCGCTGTTTCGGACCTTGGATGTCTTTTGGCGGATGCAAATGGTTCCTTCATGCCTTTCCACAAATCGCGTAATAGATTCGTAGCCTTCGGATCTCTCTTGCGCAGCCATGTGACCGCCGCGACCCAATCTTCGGTGTCCAGGCGTTGGGAATACATGTCCCGCCCACGATCAGGGAGGTTGTGGGATTCGTCCACCAGCAGGGCCACTGGTTGCTTTCGGGTGCTTTCGTCGCCAAACATGCCCAGTTGGGATCCCGGATCAAAGGCATAATTGTAATCCCCAACGATCACATCCACCCAGGGAACCAACTCCTTCCCCAGCGCGTGCGGACACACTTGAAACCGATCTCCCAACGTTTTCAATCCCTCCGTGTCGAGCAGGTCCGATGAATCGAACAATGCCGCACGACGTGCATCATGCAATCGATCAAAATACCCCACCCGCTTGACGCAAAGCATCGGATCACAAACGCCATCCTGATGACGGCACACTTTTTCGCGAGCGGTCAGGGCAAGGGACTTCAGTCGTGCTCCTTTCGTTTTCAACAACTTCAAGGAATCCAGAAACATCAACTGTCCGGGCGTCCGTGCCGAAACCGCCATGACCTGTTTGAGCTTCTCGCCACTCAAGGCCTTCAACGCCGGAAACAAGGCACCCATGGTTTTCCCCGTTCCGGTAGGAGCTTCCACCATCAAGGCACCTCCCTCTTGAACCAGATTGGAAACCGCATCCAACATCTGCTGCTGCCCGCGTCGCACACGATCAAAGGGAAACTCCAACTCCACCAGGGAATGATCGCGTTCGCGACACCGTTCGACATGCAGCTTCAACCAGTTCAAATAAACATTCAGCGTCTCATCCAGATAACGTTCCAATACGACGGGTTCCGACGCTTCATCAAAGGCATGCTCGGTTTCGGTTTCCAGATGGTAATAAGTCAGGCGAAGTTTCAGCGGTTCGGGTGGATTCAAGCGATTCCAAATACCTCCATAGATCTTCAACTGTGCCCAATGCAATGAAGCAGCTTTACCGCTCCAATCTCCCGTCACGGTCTTGATCTCTTCCAGCATGCAAACGCCACCGGACTCGATCACCCCATCGATCCGCCCCCGCAAACAAAGTTGAAACCCGGACTGATCGATCTCCAGCTGAAGAGGAACCTCCGCGCGATAAGCCTCCGGACGGGAGGACTGAAGTTTCTGGTGCCCCAGAGTGCCTTCCAATGCGCGCCGGGGAGATGTAAAATCCATACCGGATTTCAAATCCCCGCGACGCCACACAAACTCGCCCAATTCCTTGACCGAAATATCAAACCGAAACGTCTTCGAGGAAGAAGGGGTTTCGGTGGACATAAGATTGGGGGTCGCTCAACTGAGCCGATCAAACCGCATCACTCGACCAGACCGGAGCGCCCAAAACATCCAGACGTGGTTCAATGCCAAGTCCCGGTTGATTGGAAGCTCGCAAACGCCCTTGTTCGCGCTGCGGGGCACCGGTGGCAATGGACTGAGTGACGTAGCTGTTGAAGTCCGTGCTGGTGAACAAATACTCCGTCGGTGTGCTGTGCGCAAAATGCGAAATGGCGGCGGTGATGATGTCCCCGCCCCACGAATCCTCAATGGTCATGGCCACTCCCAGTTGAACACACAAATCACGAGCCAAACGGGCACGGGTCAAACCACCGAATTTGCTGATCTTGATGTTCACGACGTCCATGGCCATGTCCGCTTTGCCGCGCACCAGCATCTCGACTCCATCCACCACTTCATCCAGCACGAACGGATGATCACAGTGACGCCGAATCGACAAACACTCTTCGTAGGTGCGACAAGGTTGTTCAATGTAAACATCCAGATCCCGCACACCGCGCACCACGCGCATCGCGCCTTCCATCAACCACCCTGTATTGGCATCCGCAATCAATCGGTCACCGGGTTGCAACACGGCCGCGACATGATGGATGCGTTGAATATCCACCTCGGGATCTCCCCCGACCTTGAGCTGAAAACGACGGTATCCTTCTTCGCGATATCCTTTCACGTTCTCGGCCATCTCTTCGGGAGCGGTTTGAGAAATGGCGCGATACAAATGGAAATCCTCGCCATATCGTCCACCCATCAACTCACAAACGGGCAAGCCCGTATGCCGGCCCAATAAATCCCAGCACGCCATGTCGATGGCGGACTTGACCGATGGATGCCCCTTGAGAATCGCATCCATCAAACCGTTCAACTTCTCCAGTTGCAGCGGATTCTCCCCAATCAGTTGAGGCGCCAGAAACTGGATCCCCGCCCGACATCCCTCGGCAAAAGCAGGCAGGTAGGCAGGTCCCAACGGACAAACCTCACCCCACCCCACGAGTCCGGAGTCGGTGGTGACTGATACCACGGTGGAGTCAAACACGTCCACCGACTTGCCACCCGACCAACTGTAACGACCTTCTTTCAAGGGAAGATCGACCTGATACATTTCAATGCGTTTTATTTTCATTTTCAAAAAAAATCGTAAGGCGGTCTCAATCCACAAAAACCAATTCGTTCGACATCAGCAAGGTTTGCGCATACTGAGCCCAAAGCTCTCGCCGTTCCACGACCGAATCGGTCTGATCCGACCGATTATCCGTCCCAAGAAATGCCGCCCCCCACCGCAGTTCTTCATCACGCGGGTTCCGTTGAAAGAATTGACGATACAGCCGAGTGATCACCTGTTCCTCACCACCCACAACCTGCCCGCTGATGCGTTGCAAGGTCGGAAGGCCATCCACAATGTGCTTCAGAAACGGACTGTTCATCATATACAAAGCCTGCTGAGGCACGCTGGTGCGGAACCGACCGGGACTGCTGGAATCAGGCGAAGCCAGATCGAAGGTCCGAAAGAAGTTGGGAAGGTTCTGCCGCTCGATATAACCATAAACCGACCGTCGCATCTTCCAGGGAGCCTCGGTGATCTCCACCGGCCTGCCCCCCATCGTCAAATCCAACTGCCCACTTACCTTCAACAAGGTGTCACGGGATCCCTCGAGATCGAGTCGCTGACGATTGAACTTCCAGAGCAATCGATTATCCGGATCACGCAACTGATAATCCGCACGCGACTGACTGCTTTGCCGGAAGGTCGCCGATAGCAGGATTTCCCGCTGGAGGTGTTTGACGGACCATCCGTTCTGAATGAAGGAAGCCGTCAGATAATCCAACAAATCACGCTGCACCGGTTCCTCACAACGCAAGCCAAAATCACTGGGCGAATCCACCAGCCCCACCCCAAAATGCCAGGCCCAAACACGGTTGACGAAGACGCGTGCGGTCAAGGGATTCTCTGCTGTGGCAATCTTCTCTGCCAATTCCAGCCGTCCGCTCCCCTTGGAAAAGGGTTGTCGATCTTCATCCTCCAGGAATCCCAGAAACTGCCTGGGCACGGAAGGCCCACGATTGCCCGGACTGCCTCTCAAAAACACCACCGGCGTCACCGGACGATCCTTGTCAAACAAAGCCATGGCACGTGCGGGCGCCCCCGGATGCTCGGCATCCAGCCCGTCCAACGCACGTTTCAAACTCCGCACTTTCTGGCTGACCTTCACTTCAAACAATCTGGGAAGCTGCCCCAATGGAAGGTTCGCCGGTGCATCAGCAGCATACAGCACCTGACGCAAGGATTCCTGATCCGGATTTGGAAACCGGGTCACTCCCGGCTCACTGGAAGACAGTTCGTTCCACTCCCGACTGATATCGGATAACAAAGCCCCATAAACCTTGGAAAGTGCCTCGATACTATCCGGACCTTCTTCAAGAATTCTCCCGGCAACCAACGGATGGACCCGCTCCTGATCGTTTAACAATGCATGCCATTCCGATTGCTTCCCGGCGCTCAACCAACCTTCCTCCCTGGTTGCGAGAAACCAGGGCACCCAAACAGGATCTTTCGCTTCATCCCATTTGGCCAAAGACTGCATCCAGCGTAACACCGTCCCCGGGTCCAGCTTCCGCTCCCGGGCCAGGGCTTCTTTCTGAGCGCGATCCTCAATGGATTCGACATCGAACGCGGTCTTCAAATACTCGCCCGCACGATCCCGCAAAGCCTGCAGCGTTTCCTGTTGAGCTTCCTCCAAATAGGTGTCGTGAGCCACCTTGCGTCGGGCTTTTTCATCGAGATAAGCCTCGTATTGCGGATGCACTTCTCCCCCAAGCAAAGGTAATTCGGCGGGCTCCTGTGTGCTGGCAAACACACCGTAAAGGGAATAATAATCTTCAATGGGAATGGGATCATACTTGTGCTCATGACACCGGGCACAGGAAACCGTCAGCCCCATGAATCCCCGGGACACCACATCAATGCGGTCATCTATGATATCATGCTGGTTGTTCAGAAAACGACGCCCCAGGGTCAGGTAACCCAATGCCGCCAGGGATCGGCGATCCTCCCCTGTTTCCAGCAAATCAGCCGCCAATTGTTCGTGGACAAACTGATCATAGGGCAGGTCTTCGTTGAAAGCCCTCACCAGATAATCACGGTAAGTATAGGCAAACGGATAACTCCGGTCGGACGTAAAGACATAACCCTTGGTATCCGCATAACGCGACACATCCATCCAATGCCGGGCCCATCGCTCCCCATAATGTGGCGAGGCAAGCAAATGCTCGACCACCTTATCAAACGCCTCCGGACTGGTATCCGCCACGAAAGCCTCCACCTCCTCATAAGTGGGCGGCAAACCGATCACATTGAAATATACCCGCTTGATCCATGCCCGACGATCCGCTTCCGGATTGGGCTCCATCCCCTGCGCTTCCAACTTGGCCATCACAAACCGATCCATCGGACGCTGCACCCAATCCATGCGATCCACCCCGGGCCATTCCGGCGATCGAATCGGCTGAAACGCCCAATGTGAACCGGATTTCTGCTCAATTAAAGAAGGCCCGTCCGAATCATCCCTCGGATCCGGAGCCCCCATGGCAATCCATTCCTCGAACCGCGCGATCACCGCGTCATCCAGCTTGGGACCCTTCGGAGGCATTTTCAGATCCGGATCCACATGTCGCATGGCCTGAATCAACAGACTCTCAGTCGGCTTCCCTTTCACGAGAACCGGACCCGATTGCCCACCCAGTTCCATGGCAGGACGAGCATCCAGCTTCAGCCCCCCCTTGCTCTCCCCCGCCTGGTCCGAATGACATTCATAGCAAGAATTCACCAAAACAGGTCGAATGTGCTGTTCAAAAAAAGCAACACCATCCGCATTGTCAGCCTTCAATGAAAACACCATCAAAGCCATGAAAACACCAATGCTCAAGTGCTTACACAATCCAAGAAAAGATCTCCCTATGGTTACCAAATGCATGCTCCAAATCATAAAAAAATAACAAACAGCGGCAATCCTTCAGTCGCCTATGAATCCCAAAAGAGTCATCCTGTGAATCCTGTCCATCCTGTCAAAAAAACGCAAAGCAAAATACTCCATTCAAAATTGACCTTTGGCCCAAACCATAGTAAAAGGAACCATTACAACTACTTCAGAACATGAAAAAGACCATTGATACCATTTCAAACCGCGACTCACGACGCAAAGGGTTTACCCTGATTGAGTTGCTCGTGGTGATCGCGATCATCGCCATCCTGGCGGGCATGCTCTTGCCTGCACTTTCCAAGGCCAAAGAAAAAGCCAAACAAACCGGCTGCATCAGCAACCTCAAACAATTGGGCATAGCCTTTGCCATGTATCTGGATGACAACGAAGACGAATTCCCAGGGGTTGCCTCACGCGGTGCGTATGTTCCCATGAAAGAAGACTGGATCTTCTGGAACGTCAATCGCTCCACCAGCGAACGTGACTTTTTCAACAACCCACAGAACAGCGCCATTGGGCCCTACATTGGAAACTTCACCACGAACATCTTCCGATGCCCCTCTGATACGGATGCCCTGAAACGCGAAAGAGATTACTACAAAAACCCCTCCTCCGGGAATCCATACCTCTACAGCTACACCATGCTGAGTTTTCTGGAAGGCGGAAAAAACAAAGGTGTCGGCTCGATCCTGGCCCCCGGAGCGCCATCACTCTACTACAAACAATCCGCCACCAAACTCCCCTCACAAAAAATCATTCTGGTAGATGAAAACGGCGATCCAAACCACCACAGCTCGGTTGCCGACGATGGACGCTGGGTCCCCACAGGCAATCGCCTGACCGCACGTCACGCCAAGAACAAAGGACAATCCTTAACCGATGACGAATTCATGACCCAAGGAAAAGGAACCGTCCTGATGGGAGATTACCACGTCGAAACCATCACCCCCGGAGAAGCATCCTCCCGACAACACTTCGACACCCAATGGGTCCCGACCAACTGATCGCCCCAAACGACCAGATCTAACAAAACCATTTCACAGCCCGCCCAACCGGCGGGCTTTTTTCTTAGTGTCTTCGTGCCTTAAGTCCCGCCCGCGGGACGAGTGTGAGAAAACCAAACAACCCATCCAGTAAATCCAGTTCATCTCGAAGATCCCGCGACTGCGGTGGCTGTCTAAAAAAACAACTATCTCCCCTCCAGCACAGCCACCAACCCCTTCCACTTCTCCTCCCCAAAAACCCCCTCACTCCGCCCGATCACCTTCCCCTTATCATCCACCACCACCAACACAATGGACTCCTCCGAATCAATCTTCAGCCCTGACTTGAAAGGTTCCTTATCGATATGAAGCGTCACCGTCCTGGTGCGATCCCCCTCATCCTTGATCCCCGACCGCATCCCACGATAAATGATCCACCGCATCACAGCATTCATCCGGGAAATCGTCGGCAACTCAAAATAATCCACATCCTCCCGCTCATCCAACAACCCCTTCAAAGACGGCAACCAGGTATCCACCTCCGACTGCTGTTCCTGCTCAAAAGCAATCACCACCACATGAAAAGACCGCTTGGAAAACACATCAGGAAACTGAACCACCTCCCCCATCAAACTCTTCCCCTCCACCGCCGGAAAGCCCACTGGAACATTTTCCTCGGCCACCAACGCAGTGCTAACCAAAATCAAAACGAATAGAGCGACCACTCGACTACTCAAAAAATCAAACAGTCCTCCAACCTTTGTCTTTAAATCGTGACTCATGTGCCCACACAATTCATCGCTTTTTCAAAATGTCCACCCTCACCTGTCATTCACCATTCTAAATTCCCTATTCCCCATTCAAAACCTGTCCACTCCTAAAAACCTTCCCCCTCTTAGTGTCTTAGTGCCTTAAGTCCTGCACACAGGACGAGTGTGAGAAAAAACAAACCACTTGCAAAACACCAAAAAAACATGGAACAATGACCCCATTGGAAGCAGATCCAAACGGAAGGGTGGCTGAGTTGGTTGAAGGTACCTGACTCGAAATCAGGCGTACGGGAAACCGTATCGTGGGTTCGAATCCCACCCCTTCCGCCAGCTCCTCTTATGCACGTCTAACAGAGAAACTTAAATCAGATCTACATTACTTGACAGTGCGATAGCATAACACCTATGCATAACATGTGTGTCCGTGTTATGGATGTCAAAACGCATTTGGAGGTGTTGAAGCCGGATTAGCAGAGCAACAACAGACCCGGAAAATAAACGGTCAGGAGGGTGAAATCGAATCGAAGAAGCCCCATGACTGAGCGATAATCTCTCCAAGGCTTTGTTTACCGCCAAAAACCGTATCA
>CAYPZD010000078.1:0-25386 GCA_964415055.1 uncultured Verrucomicrobiota bacterium
TGTTTCTTTTCGGTTTCATACCTTCCCGTCTCTCCGGGCTTTGGCTGGCGCCAGGTAAGTTCCGCCTTACCCCCACTTCAGACCTCTGAGCTTTGGAACGATTTTCACGCTGCAATGGAAACGCCACAGTCATTCGATGAGTTACAGTCCCCCCCCACGTTCCCCCCCCCTTTACTCAGGAACGTTTTCGAGGGAGGAAGTTTGGGACGAGATGGAACTCGCCCCTCCAATATATAAAATATGAATTGCCACCCCGCGTATCGCTGACAAGGTTTGGAACTTGATTGCCAGGAGGACCTCGATACAATGCCGCCATACCCAATATGAACATGATCCAAAGACGCATCCTCTCCGGAAAACGTCATAGCCATGCACAGATGCATCGAAGCATCGGATGGATGGCCGTTGCTTGTTGTCTTCTGTTGGCAGCATTCAGCATAGATATACGGGCGGCGGATGCCCCCGCCAGCAATGCACCGGTCCCGATTCTGGGTTTAACAGAATCCAAAGTAGCCCCCGAGGTCGCACGGGAGATCGAGCACCTGGACCCAAGGGCCGACGGCTGGGTAACGGAGGTCATTAACGAAGCAACCGGCATTCAGTTCAAACAAATGAACAAGGCCATGCACGCAGGATCCCAGGCCCTGCAGGATCACCTGGCGGACATGATCAATGATGGTTTCAAAGGGGACGCCTTGCGCCCAACCCCCACTCCGCTCAGCTTCGACGATGGAACACTCAAGGTCTGGCGCCATCAGCGTGATCCGTCATCGGGAGCACCCGATACTTTCAACAATCAAACCGGGTTCACCCAGGCTTTGATACAATTGGCGTCACCCACACACGCATCAGACGCTTCCCCGTTCGAACACTTTGACATGCATTTCAAAACAGTGCGTGTGGCGGTGGACCAGGCAACCAGCACCACAGTCGTGATTGTGGAATCACATGGTCATGGTCATGACGTGACTTTGCAGCAACATGCCACCTGGGAATGCACCTGGGTGCAGGCCAGGAAACCGGGCGGACTCCCCCTATTGACGGAACTCAAGGTAATGGACTTCGAGGAGGTCACTTCTCCTCATCGCGACACGCCATGGTTCGCGGACTGCACGGCTTCGGTGATGGGATGGACATCAGCCTCCGAGGATTCCCTGCTGCGAGGCATCGATCATTGGCGTAAACATTTGGATTGGCGTTTCACGCTGGATGTCACCGGTCCCCATGGTCTGGCCGTGGGAGATGTCAATGGCGATGGATTGGAAGACCTCTACGTTTGCGAACCGGGAGGGCTTCCCAACCGCCTGCTGCTGCAGAATAAGGACGGCTCGGTCCGGGATGTTTCAGCCGAAGCCGGGGTGGATTACCTGGAACCCACCGCCAGCGCACTGTTGGTGGATTTGGATAACGACCTCGATCTGGACCTGGTGATGGCGTCCGGACGCCATGTCTTGTTCTTTTCCAATGATGGAAGCGGTCATTTCGAGCGACGCACCCAATTCTCGTCCAACTCCATCATACGATCCCTCTCCGCTATTGACTATGACGTGGACGGACTACTGGATATCTATCTTTGCGGTTACTACGACCGATCCGGCGACCGTCTTGGACTGGGCCGCCCCATGCCGTATCACGACGCCAACAACGGCGTGCAAAACTTCCTGCTTCGCAACCGGCAATGGCAGTTCGACGATGTCACGACCGAAACAGGATTGAATCAGAACAACCAACGATTCAGCTACGCTGCTTCCTGGGAAGATTTTGATAACGACGGGGATCCTGATCTATACGTCGCAAACGACTTCGGAAGAAACAGCTTGTTCCGAAATGACGGAGGCCGGTTCACGGACATCGCCGCACAAGCCGGGGTGGAAGATCTCTCTGCTGGCATGTCGGTCAGTTGGGGTGATTTCAATCGGGACGGCTGGATGGATCTTTATGTTGGAAACATGTTTTCCTCGGCCGGCAACCGCATCGCATTTCAACGCCGCTACCGCGATGGTCAGGACGCATCCGGATTTCAGCGACACGCCCGCGGCAACAGCCTTTTTGCGAACCAGGGAGACGGCACCTTTCTCGATGTCAGCGAAGAAGCGGGCGTCACCTTGGGACGCTGGGCATGGAGTTCGAATTTCATGGACTTCAACAATGACGGGTGGGAAGACCTGCTCGTGGCAAATGGAATGGTGACCGGTACGCCTGATACCGGGGATTTGTGAAGTTTCTTTTGGCGACGGGTCACGTCGCAATCACCGGAAGAAGCCCCCACTACCACACAAGCCGACACTTCGTCCGAAGGCTACCTCGCCGCCTGGGAAGCCACCGCCGACCTGGTGGAAAGCGGCCATAACTGGAGCGGCAATGAACGTAACGTCGCCTTCCTGAACACCCGGGATGGCAGGTTTGCCGGTGTTTCAGCACTCACTGGTTTTGATTCTCCGGCCGATGGGAGAGCCATGGCGATGGTGGATTGGGATCATGACGGCGATTTGGATATCTGGATCACTCAGCGCACCGCACCCCGACTCCGCTTTCTGCGAAACGACAACCATTCTGCGGCCAAATCACTCCGCATCCAATTGCACACTCCCCAGAGCAATCTTCATGGCATTGGCGCGCGCGTTGAACTCACCGATACTTCAGGCCACCGGCAGATCCGTTCTTTGAGAGCTGGTGAGGGCTACCTGGCTCAATCCAGTCAATCACTCCATTTTGGTTTGGGGACCAATGATTCAGCGGCATCCATCAAAGTGCGTTGGCCTGACGGTCAGACAAACACCTACCAGTCACCTGCCAACACACCATGGATACGCCTGACACAAAACGATCACCAAGTGATCCCGGTTACCGCAGCCCGCAACGGTTTAAGCATCCGCCCGGAAGAAGCCCCCACTCTGGCAGCACCCGAGGTCAACCGCATCATTCCTCACAGTCCCTTGCCACTTCCTCCTGCTTCGTTTGTCGATGAAAAGGGAGACACCCGGGAATTAAAGTCAACTGGTCGTCGCCGGCTGATCGTTCTCTGGGCGACATGGTGCCTTCCTTGCCTGCAGGAACTGACACAGCTTAATGAAAACCAGGACGCCCTCGCAGATCAAGGATTGGATATCATGCTCCTGAATCTCGATGATATCGGCAAACCGTCCGCCGGGCGATTAACGACGGTTCAACGGATGTTGCGGCGTCAGAAATGGACCTTGAATGGTGGATTGGCCACCACTTCGGTCATGGAAATCGCAGACGCCGCTCGTGAAGCCATACTGGGCAGACAGTGGACATGGTCCATCCCCTCCTCGATTTTGCTGGATGAAACAGGCCGACTTCTGGCCTTTTACGAAGGAAGTCCAAGTTTGGAAACCTTGCTTTCCGATACGAAATCCTTATTCCGAAAGGGTCATGACCGTGAACATGCCGTTCCATACACCGGAAAATGGTACGTCGAGCCATACCCTCCGGACCATCTCGCTCTGGCAACCATCCTCAAGGATAAGAAAAAATTCGAGGAACTGGCCGGTTATCTGAAACATGCCAATTGGACAACTTCAGAAGAGCGCGAAAAAGCATCCTATCTCATCAGGGATGCAGGCATCGAAGCCGCAAGCGTCGATGCTGTGCTTGCCGAACACCTGTTGACCGAATCCGTTCGGCTCATGCCGACAAACTCCGAACATCGATACACTCAGGCGATGTTCTACCAGGCAACCAGTCGTTTCGCAAAAGCCATTCAGGGATACGAAGAGGCACTGAAACAAGATCCCAATCATTTAAAAGCCATGGCAGGTTTGGGGTGGCTGTTGGCCGTTTCCCCTGATGCTGGATTGCGTAATCCAGGTAAAGCCATCCAACTGGCAACCAGAGCTTCGGTGCAAACCAACCATCAAGCCCCCGAGACATTGGATATCCTTGCCGCGGCTTTCGCTTCCAACGGTCAATTTACTCAAGCCAGCGATCTAGCGGAAAAAGCACTCCAACTGCTTCCAGTTGCGAACAGGAATACGAGCCCCATTCGCCAACGCCTGGACCTCTACCGTCAACAACGTGCCTTCCATTTGGGAACGTCAGATGATCAATAGTTGGTGAAAGACACCGAATCCCCTACCCAACAACTGCGCAGTCAATTCAAGGAAACAATCTGTTTCTGGGATTTTTTTACAATTTTCACTTGCAGAAGTTCATTTCTTGACAGGTGCGCTCATTTTCTCCATAAGAGGTGCATTCACAATAAATCTCAGTGCAACGGGTACGCGGCTAAATTGAAACCGTGTGTGCCGTGTGCCCGTTGACTGTATTGTCGTGAATGTTGCAGTGGAAACCAAACGTTACTTACTCAAATTAGCGTAACTTATGAGAAATAAACTAACAAAATGGCTCGCAGTCGCCGTCTTGACGGCAGTTGGAGCTTTCAATGGAGCCACACAGGCTCAAACGACACCTCAGCCACCGCCTGTTGTCGGCTGGGACTTTAATGATAGCGGCACCATCAGCGACGGAGATGATCTCCGATCCGCAGCTGGCAATTATACCGGATTGCTTGTTGGAGATGCTCAGTTGGTGGACGATGGACGCCCAAATGGCGGAGGTCGAGCCCTCGATGTTTCCGAGGCCAATCCTGGTCACGTCCTTCTGGAAGCAGAAGGAGATGACAACCCAATGAACCTGGCAGCTGCTGATGATCAGGTAACCGTTGTGATTTGGCAGAAAAACTTCTCAAACGTGAACAGCAGTAGCTTCTGGGCGGTATCGGAGTCCTCCGATCGATTCTGGCAGTTCCACGTACCCTGGTCCAACGGCAACATCTACTTCGATACGATGGGCTGCTGTACAGGAGGCACACAACGTGTGAATGCTGCTCCAGACATCACTTGGGAAGAAGAATGGCATCACTTTGCTTTCGTCAAAAACGAAGGACACAAGACAATCTACGTTGATGGAGAAATCTTGATTGAATCTGATGACGCAACTCCTTTGACTACTGATGTTCTCCAACTTTACATCGGTTCACAGTCCAATGGCGACCAACCTGACGGCGTCATCGACGACTTCGCCATTTATGATTATGCCCTGACTCAAGAGCAAATCCAGGAGTTGGCTGCTGGTGCCTCACCATTCGCACCCCCTGTTGACACCGATAGTGACGGATTGCCTGATTACTGGGAAGAACAGTACGGCTTGGACATCAACGATGCTTCCGATGCCACGGCTGATCCTGACGGCGACGGAATCGACAACACAGCTGAGTTCGCCAACGGAACCCACCCTAACGACACTACGGCTCCTGAGTTTGTATCCATTACAACCGATTGTTCACTGAACACCATCGTTCTTACATTCTCCGAAAAATTGGATGAAGCATCCGCAACGGACCCAGGCAACTACAGCATCACCCCTTCGGTGGCTATCGAAAGCATTACACATAAGAGAGGGGTCATCACCATCACCACTGCGATGCAGGATCCTGCTTCCAGCTATGAAGTGTCTGCCTCCAACATCACCGATGAATCCAAAAATGCGATTCCTGATAATTCTGGCGGGAAAATCTTCACCTGTGTGGAGAGCACCGAAGGCATCCTGACCTTCAAGGCCTGGTATGGTATCGGCGGAACTCCTGTTGTTGGATTGTTTGATGACGGCCGCTATCCCAACGATTGGGACTTCATGGGCCCCGTTTACTCCTTCAACAGCCGTGACATCTTCCCTGATGACAGCCACGACAACTACGGTGCCGTCATTGAAGGTTGGATCACTCCTGAAGAAACCGGTGAATACGACTTCTTCCTCCGTTCGGATGATGCTTCCGAGTTGTGGATCAGCACAGACGACAGCGAAGGCAACCTGCAATTCCAGGCTGAAGAGCCCGGTTGCTGTAACGCCTTCCTGGAAGTCGGAGCCGATCAAACCACTTTCACCCCGATCTCAATGACCGCTGGTGAAAAATACTTCATTCAGGTGCTCTACAAAGAAGGTGGCGGCGGCGACTTCGCCCAAGTTGCCTGGCGTAATGTCAATGATGACACCCCTGCAGCCAACCTGCAGCCCATCCCTGGCAAATTCCTGAGCTCTGCTACCCCTCAGCTCTCGCCTCCTGGAGGTTCTTTTGGAACCATCTCTCCTGCTGATGGCGCAGGCAATCTCAACCCCGCCACAACCGGTGTTACAATCATTCACAACAACGGCCCTGTGGCTTGGACAGATGACAACACCAGCTTGTCCTTGAACGGCATCACAGTGGAAACTTCCCTGAGTCTCGAAGGGACCGTGGCCACCTTGACCTACTCTCCAAGCGAATTGTGGGCATCCGGCACGGAAGTCATGGCTTCCCTGACCTATCCGGATCCTGTTGGCAACCCTGCCACCATGGACTGGACCTTCAGCATTCGGGAATACAGCGGTCCTACCCTGGACAACGTTGGTGGATACCCTGGTTTGGTGATCGGCAACGCCGGCTCCACAGCTGACGGAGAAGGACGCTCCGGACAACCTGGTGACCGTGGCCTCGATCTGACAGCAGATGGTGGTTCTGTCATCGTGACTGAGTACGAATGGTTGAATGAACTGTTCGCCGCTGACGAAATTACGGTCGCCCTGTGGAGCAAAAAGCATAATATAGCCAACAACTCCGCTTTCTGGATCACCAACTCTGCTGGTTCCGGAAACCGTGGTTTCCAGGCTCACTTGCCTTGGAGTAACGGAAATATCTACTTCGACACCCAGGGTTGCTGTGCAACTCCAGGTCAGCGCATCAATGCCCCGGTTGCCGATTTCGACGACAACCCTGACTTCATGAATGATTGGCACCTGTACTCCTTCTCCAAGAAGGGCGGCGTCAAAGAAATCCGCATTGATGGTGAACTGTTCCTCGATGGAGTTGATGCAGATCCGTTGACTGCTGACGTAACAGGCTTGTTCATCGGTTCCGCTGGTGACCTCGGCAACATGGACCACGCTGTGTATGATGACTTCGCAGTCTTCTCCACCGCTTTGACAGAAGCAGAATTGAAGGGCATCGCTGGTGGCGGTTCTCCTGCTGACATCGCAAGCCTGGTGGCTCACTGGGACTTCGACGAAGAAATCATGGCAGCCCCAACCGGTGGTGCTGTTCTGGCAGCTGGTGACAAGATCGGTATCAACTTTGGTGCTGATGAGCCTGCCGGCAACGGTTCCGTTGTCGAAGGTGCAGCCGGTGTGACCGGAACATCTGTCTGGAACAACCTCGAAGGCGCCAGCGGCGAAGCCGGCCTGGTGGCTGACGTAAACGGTTCTTCTGTTGCTACCGGAGTGAAAGTCTCCTGGAGTTCACCAAACACCTGGTCCAGCCAGGGACGCGGCGAAGAAAACAACAGCGCTCCTGAAGGCAATGATCGTAACCTCATGACCGGTTATATCGACACCAATGGTACCGACCCCAACAACGTGACCGTTACCGGATTGCCCGGTGACATGGCTTACGATGTGGTCGTTTACATGAAAGGTGGCGTTGTGGGTCGTGGTGGTGCTTACACCGTTTCCGGCAGCCTGGCTGACGGACTGGTTGCCAGCTGGAACTTCGACAACGAAGACTTCAGCGACTCAGTCGGTGAATTCGATGGTGAAGCCCGCGGAACAGCTCCGATCGCATTCGGTAGTGGCCCTGGCGCTGCTTTCGGTAGTGCACTCACCCTTGATGGTGTCGATCAATTCGTCGAAATCACCGGTGGTGATAACACCGCACTGGGCTTTGCTGGTGGCAGTATGGCTATGTCAGCCTGGTTCCGTATTGATGGATTCGACAAGAGCTGGCAGGCATTGATGGCCAAAGGTGAAGGTAGCAGTTGGCGTGTTCACCGTCGCGGTGGCGAAGGTGGCTTTGCTCACGCTGGTGGCACGGGTGAAGGTCCTGTTGGTGCTGATATCAGCCAGGGCGAGTGGCACCATGTAGTTGCCTTGACAGACGCTGACGCGACTGATTACGGAATTCGTCTTTACATTGATGGCGAAATCTATACCGAAAACGCAGCTCAGCCGACCTTGGCTGAGAATAACAAGAATGTCATGATCGGTGAAAACCCTGACGCCAACGGTCGTACCTGGAACGGTGCCATCGATGATGTCGCCCTCTGGAACCGTATCCTGTCTCCTGCCGAAGTGGCAGCTCTGGGATCCGGCCCTGTGAGTGGTTCTCAGGAACACTACGACAGCGGAGCGTTCACTGGTGATTACGTTTACGGTCGCGATGGTGACTACCTCGTGTTCAAGAACGTCACTGGCAGCACCTTCGTGTTGCAGGGACAACCCATCGAAACCCGCGCTCCGATCAACGCAATTGAAATCGTGATCGGTGGTGGTGTCGAAGTTCCTATGGGTGGTGGAGGAATCTCCTCCGTCGGACTGCAAGACGGCAACGTGGTGATCGAATACACTGGCACACTCAAGAGTGCTGACAGCGTGACCGGTCCTTACACCACTGTAGACGGGGCTTCATCGCCTTACTCCGTAGCCCCAACCAAGGCTGCTGAGTTCTACATCGCTGAGTAATCGGCCCGTTGAACAAACGTTAAATCTCAACACGAAAGCCCGCTCGCAAGAGCGGGCTTTCCTTTTTCTCTAGCAGGGGATGTCAGGTAGGGACCTGCTGCCGCAGGTCCGCGAACGCGCTAAAGCAATTAAAAACGATGAAACTATAGAACGCGCAAAGAGCCATGCAGCAACGATGGACACTGGATGAGCACTGAATTCAGAAAGCCACGACGCTCCCCTGGCGTATCCAGAGCGGTGCCGTAATCACCGCAGTCCAGAAAAGCCCATACGCGTTCCGTTGTTTTGGCCCTGTTACGAATGACTCTCAATATTGAGACAGGGAAAAGCTCTCCCCAAAAATCCTTGTTGGACCAGTTTGTCAGCCCATAAGATGAGCCACAAAAGCATGGGTAAACCGATCTCAGATCACCATCAACTCCCCTACTCTCCACAGGAATGGCGCTGCTGGAGTCAATGGATAAGCATTGCCAATCGGGGCTTGGGATGCCTGGCCGGGTGCATCTTGTCTTTTTCCATCATGCTTGCGGACGATGCGTCCCCCGCCATTCATTCCGCTCCCTTGCCTGATTACACCGGGAATCCCACCAGCAAAACTTTGTTCAATCGTCTCCCACCTGCTCAAACTGGCGTTACATTTGCCAACCAGATGATCATGGATCACCCCAGGAGTTTCCTGAATTATGCGGGCTCGGTTTGTGGAGGCATTGCGATCGGAGATATCAATGGTGATGACTTGCCCGATCTATATCTGGTCAACGCACCCGATGCCAACCGACTGTATATCCAGGAGTCTGCGTTCGTCTTCAAAGACATGACCGAATCGACTCTGACTTCGGGAGGAGATCGCTGGGGAGCGGGAACAGCAATGGCGGATGTGGACAACGACGGCGATCTCGACATCTATGTCTGCAATTACGACGCACCCAACCAACTCTTTATCAACCAGGGGGCTGGCAAACCTTTTGTTGATGCTGCCAGAGACTTCGGATTGGACATGGTGGACGCCAGTATCTTCCCTGCCTTTGCTGACTACGATAACGACGGTGATCTGGATGTCTTTGTATTGACCTACCGATACGTTCGCCCCGGAGGACGTCCCCCAAAACCACCTGTAGGGTTTAAAAACGGTCGTCCATTCATCCTTGCTGAATACGAAAAATATTATCACCTCCGCCAAACCGGCCCGAGCAGCTACACGGCGGACACCTGCGGTCGACCCGATCGTCTATTTCGCAACAACGGCGACGGCACTTTCACCGACGTCAGCGTCCAGGCAGGCATCACTGAAAACGGCCACGGATTCTCAGCCACCTGGTGGGACTATAATTCGGATGGCAAGATTGACCTTTATGTTGGAAATGATTTCACCGATCCGGATCACCTTTACCGCAACAACGGGGACGGAACCTTTACGGATGTCATCGCCGATGTCATGCCCTATACAACCTGGTCCTCCATGGGGGCCGATTGTGCGGACCTGAACAACGATGGACGGCTTGATTTCATCAGCGCCGACATGATGGCCACCACGCATTACAAGTGGCACATCTCCAATGGCGAAATGGGAGACCGCCGCTGGTTTCTCGAAAACGTCTGGCCCCGTCAAACATCGCACAACACGCTTTTTCTCAATACGGGAACCGATCAATTCATGGAAGTAGCCTTCCTGGCCAACCTGGCGGCAAGCGACTGGACCTGGGCCATCAAGCTCGCCGATTTTGACAATGACGGTCGTGTCGATGTGTTCACCACCAACGGAGCTTCCCGCATGTCCACCGACGCCGACATGCCTATTTCACTCTCAATGCTGATTGGGAAGACCGAATGGGATCTCTGGAAGGACACCCCTCCTCTCAAGGAACAGAACTTTGCATTTAAAAACCACGGAGATCTGGTCTTCAAAGATACCAGCAAAGCATGGGGACTGGATCATCTCGGCATGAGTTATGGTGCGGCATACGGAGATCTCGATGGTGACGGCGATCTCGATCTCGTGACAGCCGACCTCAATGAACCGGTTGGCATTTACCGCAACAACAGCACAACCGGAAACCGTATCACGGTTCGACTCAAAGGAACGCAAAGCAATCGTTATGGCCTGGGCGCCCGTGTGCGCGTGGAGAGTGACAAGCTGGGCACACAGGTGCGTCAACTCAATCCCATGACGGGTTTTCTGGCCAGCAATGAACCCAGCCTGCATTTCGGATTGGGAGAAGAGGATCATATCAACAAGTTGACGATTCATTGGCCAAGCGGCATCCAACAGGAGTTCCAACATCTTGCAAGCAACCAACGATACACCATTGAGGAATCCGGTGCTCAAAAAACAAAATCAGCAACCGTAACGCCACAAAAGTTTTTCACTGAAAGGAGTCAACAAATCGGACTCGATTTCAGACATCGGGAATCGTTCTTTGAAGACCGCCAGCGACAACCATTATTACCGTCCAAACATTCTCAACTGGGCGGAGGCATGGCCTGGGGTGATGTAGACGGTGACGGCGACGAGGACGTCTATCTGGCGGGGGCATCCGGACAACCGGGAGCTCTTTACCTCCAAACAAACCCGGGGGTATTCGAACCCGACACCAAAAACCAGATCCTGTTCAACTCTCATAGTCGCCACGAAGACATGGCTCCCTTGTGGTTGGATACAGATTTGGACGGAGACCTCGATTTGTTCGTGTCCAGCGGTGGTGTGGAATGTAATCCCGGAGACCCCATCCTGAATGATCGTCTCTATCTCAACGACGGACAAGGCGAATTCACAATGGCACCTGCTGAAGTACTGCCTCAAAAACCCATTTCAAGCGGGCCTGCAGTCGCCGCAGATTTTGATGCTGACGGAGATCTGGATCTGTTTATCGGAGGACGTGTCGTTCCCGCCCAATACCCAGCCTCCCCTGAAAGCCGCCTGCTGCGTAACAACGGGGGTTACTTCGAAGATGTGACCGATCAATTGGCCCCCGGACTTCGATCGGTCGGCATGGTTACTTCTGCCCTGTGGTCGGACACTGATTCTGATGGAACCCCGGATTTAATGTTGACGCTGGAATGGGGCCCGGTGAAGTGTTTCGCAAACCGGGAGGGCAAATTGCTGGAAGAGACAGATAAACGACAACTGGCGAGTCGCCTGGGTTGGTGGAACGCGATCACAGGAGCGGATGTGGATCAGGATGGGGACACCGATTACGTGGTCATGAATGTCGGTTTGAACACCAAATACCAGGAAGCCTCCCCTAGCAAACCTGCCATCCTGCTCTATGGCCCGATGGATCAAACCAATAGACCATTCCTCATCGAGGTCCACAAGGGCGACCAGGGATATCTCCCGGTTCGTGGTTTGAGTTTTGCGGGAGGGGTTATGCCGTGGTTGAAAGATAAGTTCCCGACCTACCGGAAATTTGCTTCTTCAAAACTCAACGAGATATATCCTGCGAGTAAACTCAACGCCGCCCGCCAGTATATTGCCAATCATTTCGAATCGGGAATCCTCATCAATAATGGCAAAGGATCATTCACCTGGAGTGCGTTGCCTCGCCTCGCTCAAGCTTCACCTGGCTTTGGTTCGGTCGTGTCCGATTTTGATGGAGACGGTCAACTCGACTTTTATGGCGTCCAAAACTTCTACACCCGTGAACCGGAAACCGGTTTATGGCGCGGGGGCATTGGTTTTTCCGGCACATTTGATTCCAATGGAGTTTTTCAAATGCAAGAATTCGAACGGACAGGTTTTCAAGTCGGTGGCGATGGGATGGGCCTTGCGATCACCGATTTGAATGCGGACGGCTGGCCGGACCTGGTCGCCTCTCAGAACAATGAGCAACTATTGGCCTTCGTCAACAACGCTGTTTCCAAGTCAAAACCTCTCGGGATAAAACTCAAAGGCCAAAAAGGCAACCAACACGGCATCGGTTCTCAGGTCATGATTCTGCATAACAATGGCAGGACAGAGATACGCGAAGTCTATGCAGGCAACGGCTACCTCAGCCAATCATCCCCCACTCTTTTTACCGCATCAGCGGACACGATCCAGCATGTTGAAGTACGCTGGCCCAATGGAACACGTTCCCTGGTCGATAAAGATCGAATCACCAATCCGCTCCAAGTCATCCAGTCTTCAGAAAAGTAATTTGCCTTACTTCATGGCATATGGGCTGCGGATCACCCGAGTCATCTTACCTCAGCCAGTCCCGGATGATCCAGGTCCAGCCGATACATCAATTGATTGTAATCATAGCGTGGCACGGGATGATCGTTTCCGGAAAAAGTCGTCACATAAGTCCCTTCAAAATAAATCAATCGCCCATCATTCTGATCAAAAAACTCACGGTGCACGGGATTGTAATAGGAGTAGTTGGCATGAGTCGCCACTTTGACTACCTTGCGCCAGGGTCCCTCGGGACGCGCTGCTTCCCCATACCAAACTTCCCCCAACATGGAATCCCCGCCGATCTGATTGGCGATCATGATATACTTTTGACGATGCTTGTTCCAACGAACGGAACCGCGATGCAACACAATCGTTGCACCAGAGCCCACATCTTTCGGCTGCATCCAGGCATCCACATCAGACGAAACCCCTGAATCCATCCATGCCCGTTCTTGCCTGCTGGTCACAGGAGGTTCACCTTTTCGCCATTGGAAACTTGATGAACCGTTTGGGCCCCTTACAAAACTTTCATACCGCTCAGGATCCTGCACCGCCTCCCATTCAGCCGGCACACGAATGTGGTAATAAACATCGCCGAAAACAAAATAATCCCCTTCAGGATAGCTTACCCGAACCGGATGCCCCCGCGGATGTTGCCAGGTAAAATCCTGATCCAATTTTTTCAGCAATCGAAATCGCCGGGTTGAATCATCAAAAACCACCAAACCATGCTCTATTTGTGTGGCCAGAGACTTTCGTTTGGAATAGTGGGCCACCATTCGCTCCTTGCCTGCACCATCTTCCACAGCGAGTAATCCGTCAACCCAGATCAAATCACCCTTTGGAGGCATGGGACACATCTGGGCAACCGTTCCGTTCTCTTCCACGAAATAATTCAACTCAATTCCGAGAGAAGGCGAGAGACCACCTTGACCCGGTATCAGGGAATAGGCACCGGATGTTCTGAAGTTGCCCAGCGGGTATCGAAAGATCGAAGTATCCCCCCAGAACCAATAAATGCGATTGCTATAGATCACTGCTTGAGCAGAATCCTGCCCCACCACATTCCCATGGTGTAACGTCTTCTCACCGGAGGAAACTCTTCCCAGCAATTTGGCATCACGAGACTGGTCAGCCCCCGTGATGCGATACAACCTCTCAGCCACTTGGGTGCGCCGCACGACGATTTCATCAATTCGACCAGGCTCCGGACGTAAACGCACCCCCGCATATCCGAATCCATCTGCGGCCATCTCATATCCATCGCCTTTCACTTGGAAGTATATCTCCCGACCGAACCAACCCGGTTCATCCACCGCCACATAACCCAGACTATCCGTCCAAAACGAAACATGATGCACGGTTTTCAATTCGATCAAGGGAACTCCGCGTTTGGTTTGAGCATCCACCACACGAATTCCATACAAGTCCTTTTGGGCGATGAGTGGCTCATGCGCAGCAAACCAAAACAGCAGAAATATCCAAACGAACAGCTTCTTCATCGGATCCAATTTTAGCTCTACCCGAAGTATGCTGCAAGGTAGATCGGACCGTCTCGGTCCGCCCACGAGCGTCAGCGATGTGGTGGTGGGGTGTTCGAATGCCACAGGCTTCCCTAATGGCCACTGGTCCTGTTGACGCATGCCACAAGGTGACGCACCGGAGATCCTCGCAGTAGCGCATGCGCGTCAGGATAAGCAAAACACCATCCTTTGTATCAAATCTTAACCAACTATGTATGTATTCCTGACGATTTGGATCAGATTTGTTCACAGGGAAAGCGAACCAATTCATAAAAATAGAAAATCAAAAATGAACCACGAAGAAGTTGATGAAAAATCTTCGTGTTACTTCGAGTCTTCACGGTTGGCAGCTCAATTCCACGGTGTGCGTTACCGGTTGAGCCGTTCTGGACTGCGGTGGTCACGACACCGCTCTGGATTCGCCAGGGAAACGTTTTGGTTTCCTTATTGCGAGGGATGAACGTTTTTTCTGAGGTTCTGAATTCAGTCCTAGAGCGGTATTTTTGGTTCGGGAAGTTGCCGCGCGTTCGGATCGTATCCAAAGCTCCGATGACTCGGAGCACTCCAGATGGCGCTAGGATTTTTTTGGGTGTTCTTGGTGAAGGTGGAACCTTTTTACAGGCCCCACCATTCTGAAGGATTGCCTATTTTTATTGCAAAAGCGCGAAGCAATGTGAAACGAAAAATGCATGAAGAAAATGTAGGATGAACAATAACTGTTTATTGGGAATCTCAAGGACTTTAGCATGGTTTCTGTATTCTGACGCGTATACGCATTCACGGGATTCTACCGGCTCGGAGAGCTTGTGACGCTTCAATCTTCCCCTTGCGCATCAAACCTGAATCTGGTTGAATTATGACACTTAACCAGAACTACAAACAAATAATTGCTATCAGCATGAAACGAACACTACGTAATGCGGCTATTGCAGTCGCTCTGGCAGGAGTGTATGCCTTGCCGGCTTCAGCAGCCCAACCAGCGGTCACAGACGGTCTGGTGGCGCAATGGGACTTCGATGAAACCAGTGGTTTGATTGCTTCCGAAAGCATCAACGGACTGGATGGTGACCTGATGGGTTTCGACGACGACTCGTCCCATTGGGTTCCAGGCAAAGTAGGAGGAGCCATTTCCTTCAACGGTGACAACAACATCATCGCCCCGGATGATCCCGTCATTGGCGGTGACATTGCATCATCAATGACCCTGATGACCTGGTTTAATTCCAACGTCCCTCTTGACGCTGGCGGAGCCGGCAATCGAATGCTGGAAAAAAGCAACAGCTATTTCCTCCTTCAAGGCATCGTGCCGGGTGGCATGAACTTTTTGGTCAAGAATCCGGGCAACGTAACCGCCGGTATCGGTGATTCGTTGGATGGCGGCGTCTGGTATCACATTGCCGGTGTCGTTGATGGGGATGAAATTCGAATTTATCTCAACGGGGAATTGAAAGGTACCGCGGCCATTAACGGCCCCGTTACAGACGCGCAACTACCTCTTTACATCGGGTCTGACGATTCGGGCAATCATTTCAACGGCATGATGGATCAACTATTGATCTACAACCGCGCCCTTTCCGAAGAGGAAATCAATGCAGTCATTGCCGGTGATGGTGGAGATGGCGGAAATGTTAATCAAGGAACAGCTCCTTCGATCGTGTCAGCACCGCAAGGCACCACCGCCTTTGAAGGCGGCACGCTGACTTTAAGTGTTACAGCGAATGGCACCAGCCCGTTTCGCTACCTCTGGTATCGCGGCGACGAGATCTTGCGTTCACAAACTTCAGCCACACTGGTGATCACGGACGTCACACCGGGTGATGCCGGCGATTACAGTGTTGTGGTTAGCAATGATCATGGGGAAGTAAGAAGCGATACGGCATCGGTCAGCATTACACCGGTCACGGGACTCGACACCGGCCGGGTCGCCTACTGGAGTTTCAACGAAAGCAACGGCGGCACCGCAGCGGATGGATCTTCCAACAGTAATGACGGGGAGCTGCTCGGATTTGCCGGCAACGCCTTTACAAACGCTCAGGTCGACAACGGTCTTGATTTTGATGGCGCCGGAGCATTTGTAGCTGTCAATGACAGCGACTCGCTCAATGCATTGACTGGTGAAGCTTCCATCGCATTCTGGGTCAATCTTCGTTCTTATGGAGAACTTGAGGATGTTGGTAACTACACACGTGAATCCAGCTACATCCTACGCAAAGGCAACCACCTTGGCCTGCGCATTGTCAATGATCCGGGCACCGTCACACGCACTTTCACGGTTCGTTCCGGTGCTGGAAATGATGGCGGAGGCGTCGCGAAAGGCGGATGGGAGATCAATGCCCCGCAAGGATCCATTCAGCTTGACGAATGGCAGCACATCACCGTGGTTTATCGCAATGGCACCATCACCCTTTACCGCAACGGTATCCCGATGGCCGAACCTGCCGACGGATCCCTCGGCGCTCCAAACGACCTGCCCTTGACGATCGGATCTTATGATGATGTGGATACCGCACTTCGTTATCTGAATGGCACACTGGATGAATTATCCATCTGGCAACGCCCAATCAGTGAGGCCGAAGTGCTCGAGCTTGCAGGGAAAGACATCGAAGGAGCCCCCGTTGTCGAAGTGCAACCTGCTGCACAAAAGAAACTGGAAGGAACTTCCACCACATTCAGTGTCGTCGCCACGGGACTTCGCCCTGTTTCCTATCAATGGATGCATAAAGGACAAGCCATCGAAGGCGCAACAGGACGTCAACTAACCCTCACGCGGATCCTTCCAGCCGATGCCGGTGCTTACACCGTAGAAATTTCAAACGCCAAAGGCAGTGCCACCAGTGAACCAGCCGTGCTCACGGTGGAGGAGCTTGGATCCATCACCAGTGGACTGGCTCTACACCTGACGTTTGATGAAACATCGGGAACCACTCTGGAAGATTCCAGTGGCAACAACAACACCGCCACTTTGAGCAACTTTGAAGAAGGAGCTTATCAACCTGGCGTCATCGGTGGGTCCCTGTTCTTTGATGGAGACAATGACTTTGGTGAGGTCCCGCACAGTGACTCTCTGAGTCTGGCGGCTGAGGCCACGGTTTCTGTCTGGTTGAATCCGGTTCTCTTTTCGGGTGGTTCTGATTTTGACCGTGTGATTCGTAAAGACGTCAACTACGACTTCGTATTGATCAATGGAGGCGTAGCCCGTGTCCACGGTATTGGCAAAACACCCTACTCTTCACCGGGCGGAACCGTTGATGCGGAGATCTGGCAGCATTTTGCTTACGTCGCTCGCAATGGCACCATCCAGTGGTACAAAAACGGTGAGCCTGTTGGTGACCCGGTGAACGGTCGCTTGGGCGAACTAACCACAATGCCGCTGGTTCTGGGTAATTACGAAATCGAAGACGACAATTGGATCAATCGTCCCTACCAAGGTGGTATGGACGACCTTGGCATCTGGCAGCGCGCCCTGTCCAGTAACGACATCCTGTCCATTTACGCCAATGGTTTGAGCGGCAAACCGCTGTCAGAAGAACTGGACCCCATTTCCATCCAATCTCTTGGCGCCGATGGAGGCAACTTGACCTTGAACTTCTTCACCCCCTTCACGACACGCACACACGTGGTGCAGATGAAGGCCAGCATCAATGATCCTTGGAGCGATCTGGACGGATTGAACATGCAGGACCTGGGCGATGGAAACTTCACGACCACCTTTGCTGCACCTGAAAATGCTGGCTTCTACCAGATTGTTTCCCTGCCTCCTCCTCCTGTATTCGAAGACGACTTCGAATCCGGAGCTCCGGGCTGGACACATGGCGGCAGTCAGGATGAATGGGAGCTGGGCACGCCAACTTCCGGTCCCAACAGCGCGGCATCCGGCAGCAATGCTTACGCAACTGATCTGGATGGCAACTTTGAACAGAACTCGGATGCCTGGTTGCTGTCGCCAGTCATTGATTTGACCGAAGTACCGATCGCCAACCTGACCTTCTCCGAGTTTCATCAAGTGGACACGGACATTGAATTCCACAATGTCAGTGTCAACGTCCTCGATGAATCCGGCAATCTGATCGAACAGGTCTGGGTCATGGCCGGAGCCACCAACGCCTGGACGAACCGCAGTGTTCGCCTTGCGGGTGCCAATGCCGGAAGAAAGATTCGTCTTGAGTTCCGGTTGGTAACCGACAGCGTGGGCGAAGGCGCAGGGTTCTACATCGACGACGTCGTGGTCGCACCGAATTAATCCAAGACCAAGCATTTAAAATCACAAAGCGGGAAGGCAACGCCTTCCCGTTTTTTTATCGACCGGAGCAGCGAGTTCTCCCGACAAGTCGCATGCGCAATCGCGGGATCCGATCAAGGGTGTGCTGAAGGTAGTGCTGCCCGTCTCGGTCCGCCCCTTGTGGCATCCTTGCTCTCACAAGCCATCCAAAGGAAAACCCTGACGCAACCGAACATCAAACACCTCTTGCGCCAGTTGGCGGGATTGGCGGGATTTTGCAAACCGCAGGCTTCCCAAACGAAAATTCATGACAATTCGCGAGCCACAAGGGACGCGCCAGGGATCCATCAGTCTCGCATGCGCGTCAGGATAAGCAAAACTTAACCACGAAGAAGTTGGTAAAAATCTTCGTGTGACTTCGAGTCTTCATGGTTGGCAGCTCAGTTCCATGGTACGCGTTACTGGTTGAGCCGCTCAGGATACGCCAGGGAAACGTTTTGGTTTTCTTATTGCGAGGGATGAACGTTTTTTCTGAGGTTCTGATTTCAGTCGTAGGGCGGTATTTTTTGATTGGGGAAGTTGCCGCGCGTTCGGATCGTATCCAAAGCTCCGATGACTCGGAGCACTCCAGATGGCGCTTGTTTTTTTTGGGGGTTCTTGGTGAAGGTGGAACTTTTTTACAGGCCCCACCGTTCTCAATGATTGCTTGTTTTTATCGCAACGGCGCGAAGCAATGTGTAACGAAAAATGCATGAAGAAAATGTAGGATGAACAGTGACTGCTTTTTGGGAACCTCAAGGACTATAGCCTGGTTTCTTTAATCTGAAGCGCATGCGACAAGTCGGGAGAGCTTGCCCCTCCGGTCATGGTTATTCCTCGCCGGCAAGCAACGCTTTGGCGTGTTTGATGGCGGCTTTACCACCGCTACCCAGCATGCGCGCTATTTCGACCACACGGTCTTGGTTGGTAAGTTCATTGATTTCCGACACGGTGCGCCCTTCTTTCTCGATCTTCTCTACTAGAAAATGATAGGGAGCTGCGGCAGCTACCGGGGCGAGGTGGGTGATACAAATTACTTGGTGCCGCTGACCAATTTGTTTCATTTTCTCACCGACAACCTTTCCTGTCTCTCCCCCCACGTTTGCATCGACCTCGTCGAACACAAGCAAAGGCACCCGATCCTGTTCTGCCAGCACAGATTTCAGAGCCAACATCACACGAGCCATTTCCCCTGAGGAAGCAATCAGTTTGAGAGGGCGCATGGGTTCTCCCGGGTTGGGGCCGAATTGAAAATCAATTTTGTCCAAACCTGTTGAGTTTGCTTGTAACTGCCCTGTTTTGGACCTGATCGGGATGGTCTTCAAACTGGCGTCAAATCGGCTCTGCTTGAAACCCAGGTCTTTCAACTCCGCGACCACCGCTTTGTTTAAATCAGGAATAAGAGCCAGCCTGGCTTTGGAAAGTTTTTTCCCTGCTATGGATAGTTTGGATGCTTGTTTCTCAATATCCGCGTTCAAGTGAGCAAGGGTTTCCTCTCTTGACTCCATCTCCTCCAGCTTGGAAGCCGCCTTTTTTCCAAACTCAATGACCTGTTCAAGGGTTGGACCGTATTTACGCTTTAAGGACTGGATAACCGAGATGCGTTCTTCCATTTCGTGCAGCATGCCGGGATCGAGATCCAAGCCATCCACATAGTTGGATAGAGCCTGCTCCAGATCGGCCACACTCTGGGTGCATTGTTGGTGCAACTCATGCAACTCGCTTCCCCGGGCATCCAGTGAGGAAATGGAATCAATTGCGCGTCCGATCGATCCTGAGATGTCCCAAAGGGAACCTTCCTGTTCGTTCAAGGCATAGAGTGCCCCCTGCCCCAGTTCAAGCAACTTTGCGGCATTGAGCGTTCGCTCGTAATTCGTTTCGAGTTCTTCTTCGGCTTCCGGATCCAGTTGGGCAGATTCAATTTCTCTGACCTGATGCCTCAGCAATTCCAGTTGTTGGGCATAGGTTTGTTCGTCCACAAACAGCGATGCTTTATGATCCTCCAGCTTCCTCAACTCCACCAGGCAATCTTCAAACGAACGCCGCAAGGATTCCAGGTTGCCGTAGGCATCCAGAATCTCCAATTGGCGTGCGCCGTCCAACAGGGATTGATGATCATGCGGCCCATGCATGTCGACCAGGAACTGGCCAACGTGCTCCAATGCTTCCAGAGTCGTCGGAGATCCGTTGACAAATTGTCGGTTCGCGCCAGCCGTCTTGATGGATCGTTTAAGGATTAAAATGCCTTCTTCGCATGGCTCAAGTCCGAGGTCATCCAACACTGGATCCAACAATGATTGAATGGATTTCACCTCGAAAACGGCCTCCACCACACTCTGTTCAGCACCCGATCGAATAAGCGATCGATCAGCCCGTTGCCCCAACATCAGGTTCAAAGCCCCAATAATAATGGATTTACCCGCTCCGGTTTCTCCGGAAACAATATTGAACCCCGGTCTGAGTTCCAGTGTCAGATCGGTTACCAGGGCAAGATTCCTGATGCGCAGCGTGGTCAGCATTGAATAAAAGATCGTGACCAATTTGCCTTCCGTGCTAGGTTTTCGCCAAGTTAAAACGTAAATGACAGAGCAAGAATTGACAGATGAGCAGCTAAATGTCGTGTTTTTGGGGTCCGGAACCTCTCAAGGTGTTCCCATCATCGGGGCGGAATACCCGGAAGAATATCTGGCCAACCCCAAAAACCATCGCACACGCCCATCCATTTATGTGGAAACCAACCAGGTTCGCTTATTGGTGGACACCACGCCTGAAATGCGGATTCAGGTCTTGAGGGAGGGGATCAAGCAAGTGGACGCCGTGCTGATCACTCATGCGCACGCCGATCATATCATGGGCATGGACGATTGTCGTCGCTTTTGCCATCAAGCGGACAAACCTTTGCCAGTATATGCCAGTGAAGAGGCATTCAAGCACATCAAACGGGTTTTTGAATACGCCTTTCATGGAGGCCCCATATTCAAAGGATATTTTCACCCGGAACCAAGGACCGTGGACGGACCGTTTTCCATCGGCAACCTGGATATTACACCCGCCCCGCTGCCTCACGGAAAGATGACCTCTTTCGGTTACATTTTCAGCATCGGAGGCAAACCCCTGCTGGCATATCTCACCGATTGTAAGGAAGTCCCGGAAGCCATTATAGAGCAGGTTCAAGGCATTCCTGTGGTTGTTCTGGACGCATTGAGATTCAAACCGCACCCGACCCACATGTGCTACGACGAAGCACTCACGACCGCCAGGCGCATCGGTGCCCGGCAGACCTGGTTCACGCATTTGACACACGATTATGATCACGACCTCCATCAAGCCGAGTTACCCCCCGGGGTGAGCCTGGCTTATGATGGATTGAATTTTGTGATCACCCCTCAGGATAATTTGAGTTGATATGATAAACTCCCTTTCAAACAGACGTTTTTTAAGAACATTTGTCTGCAGGTGCCGGATGTTCTTGCTCCTCTACTCCATCAGCCTGGTTGCCTCTCTGAATGGCAAGGCCGAAGTCACGGGTGTGGAGAATAGTGTCGTGGTGGTTTACAACAACACCATGGATGAATCGAAATCGGTTGCTGAGCACTACGCCAGCAAGCGAAACATCCCTGAAGATCATCTTATCGGGCTTGAGTTGAGCCATCAGGAAACCATCTCCCGCAAAGCGTTTCAGGAGACGCTGCACGATCCCCTGTTCCAGGCATTCAAAGATCGGGAATTCTTTGAGACCGATTACGAAATCGTTCCGGCAACCCGTAAGCGACCGGGCGTGGTCTATCAGAACCTTGAACAATCCACAATCCGCTACATCGTCCTTTGTTACGGTGTCCCTGTGCGCATCGCAGGTGATCCTGATCTTTATGAAGAAGCCACGGAATCCATGCGTGTGGAACTTCGATTCAACGGCGCTGCGGTGGATCATGAACTTTCCTGGTTCGGTCGGGACCCCAAACGCCTGGTCCTTGCCGGCCCCATTGAAAATCCGGTTTACGCCACACAAAAAGCGACGGACCTTCAGCCGGAGAAGGGTGTCATGATTGTCGGCCGTTTGGATGGACCGACACCAGAAATTGCCAAGGGACTGGTTGACAAGGCCATTCAGGCGGAGAAAGAAGGACTTTGGGGAAGGGCCTACTTTGACGCCAGAGGCATCCGCACAGGTTCCTATTTATTGGGCGACAACTGGATTCGTGCCGCAGCCCAACTGGCCGCCAAAGCTGGATTCGAAACCGTTCTGGATGATCAGGAAAACCTCTTTTCAGCAGGATTTCCAATGAGTCAAATCGCATTCTATGCAGGCTGGTATACGAAAGACGTCTCCGGTCCGTTTACACGCGAGAAAGTCGAATTCATGCCCGGAGCCATCGCCTATCATCTGCATTCCGAAAGCGCTGCCGTTCTTCGCACGCCCGACAAACACTGGGTGGGCCCTTTACTGAACAATGGAGCCACGGCAACCATGGGATGCGTGTATGAGCCTTACCTGGGAGCCACGCCTGATATTTCGATCTTTTTCGAACGTTTATTGATGGGATTCAGTTTCGGGGAGGCCGCCTATGCCTGTCAGCGTGTGCTTTCATGGCAGACGACCGTGATCGGCGACCCACTGTATTTGCCCCTGAGCAAACCCATTGAATTGCTGCAGATGGAATTGGGAAGCGCTAAAAGCCCATTATTGGCCTGGGTACGCATTCTGGCAGCCAATCAAGCATTGCAGAACGGCGCCGAAAAAACGGCGGTGGTCGAAGCCTTGGAAACCGATCCATATTCGAAACTGCACCCCGCTCTTTGTGAAAAACTGGCCAGTATGTATATGAGTTTGAACCGACAGGAAGATGCCATCTACGCTTACGAAAGAGCGCTGAAACTCAAACCCACCCCGCAGCAGAAGAACAGGATCCTCTTGGAACTTGCCGGGATCGAACGTCAGGCAGGCAAACTCGAATCGTCCATCCAAAGAATGGAAGAACTCCTGGCATCCGATCCTGATTACCCGGAGAAGGAGACTATCCTGCTGGGCATGAAACAAATTGCCGCATCAGGGCAACTGAGTTCCAAAGTGACCGAAATCGAAGTTCAGTTGGAAGCATTGAAAGAGAGCTCCCAATAGCTATCGAAATCAATCGATCGGCTGCAGGCTCAGAAAATCCATCCCAACCATATAGGATTTTGTTGCTCCAGGATTGATCCCGACAGTTTCCAAAGTCACACGGTGTTTTCCGGCATCAAGCTGACGCTCTCCGAATTCCAGCAGCCCGGTGGTTTCCACATTGGGATATCCAAACAGGTCAATCGGCTCGGTAAGTGCCTTGTTGTCGAGCAGAACATTGATGATGCAGTAATCGCGAGCCATGGTAAAACACGCACCGATCTGAAACGTCCCCGCTTCACTCAGTGCAAACTCCAAATGGAGCCTCGCCCGTGGTTTGGCGTTGGACCAGAACAATTGTTTCCCCCCACTCCAACGATCACCACGGAAAGTGGACATGTCTTGAATGGTGACTTTTCCTCCGGAAACACTGACAAGTTGCATGGATTCGGCCTCAACCGCATGTTCTGCCAATCCGGTCTGAGCATCGATTGAGATTTTCTTCCTGGTTGTGGAAACTTGATGCTTGGATTGGAACACATCAGGCTGTGCTTTTTCCCAAACTTCGGGAGTCACTGCTTCGGCATGGTGCAATAACACATGACTCCCCTTCATGCCACCAACCACAATGTCGGGTAATCCATCTTTGTTGACATCTGATACGGACACCTGCCTTCCAATCCCCGAATCAGCAGCTGCAAGATAAGGAACCCAATCGACACCATCAGGCGTTCGATTCAATCGAAACCAGTACACCACGGCTCCGGCATCCCAAAGCGGACTCTTTTCATGGTGTGAATAGTAGGTTTTTCCTGTCAGGATATCCTTGAGGCCGTCCCCGTCCATGTCCACCAGGTTCACCGAATGGGGTTCGCTGAACACCAATCCATATTTGTTCTGGTCAGCGCGATACCCCATGATCAAATGCTCTTCAAAAACCGTCGTTCCATCTGCCCCTTTTTTCTGTTCATACCATGCGAGTCCGAAATCGTGGGCAGCCTGACTGGTGATAATGTCATTGTCCCCATCACCATCGACATCGTATGCATACATCTCTGCCCCGCCGTATGAGTTCGTAAAGGACGCCTTATGCTGTATCCACTTACCGTCTGCATCGCCTGGAGAAGGTTGTTGGAACCAGCCACCGGGATGGATCACATCCAACCATTGATCTCCATTCACATCCCCCACTCCCAAGCCGTGACCAAACTGCATGGCGGTGATGCGGCCGGAAATGGGATGAAAGGTCCAGGCTTCAAAAGGATTGTCCGGATCAAACGTTGCAAACCCAAAAATCCCGCGATGTGTGCAAACAAGTTCGGGAACATCATCACCAACGATTTGAGTAAAATGCGGAGATTCGTTCCCGACCGAATCAAACACTTCATGCTTCGGCCAATACTGATCCTGTTTCTGTTTGCCGGGATTTTCGTACACATAAGCCGGCTTACCCGGGAATCCAACCACAAACACGTCGTTCCTCCCGTCTCGATTGAAATCATAAACCCACGCGAAAAAATGATCCGCGTATGCTTTCATAGGTTGTGGAACCGGTTCGTAAATGGCGTGCTTGGTTTTGAAATCAGGTCCTTCAAACCAGTAGGGACCGTAAACCACATCCGCATGACCATCCTGGTTCAGATCACCCGCATTGGCCCCTTCAGAGAAATAGGTATCCGTAAGTTGAATCGATTCGAATGTATGCAACACATGCTCTTGTGCAAAGCATAGGAAGGGGCTACATGCAGCCCAAAGAGAAAGACAAAGGAGCAACGACTGCCGCAGAGATCGGGACAACCATTTACAATCATCCGCCAAGTTGAATCGGGATTTCATAAAG
>CAYPZD010000079.1:0-25198 GCA_964415055.1 uncultured Verrucomicrobiota bacterium
TATGATCACCCTAACTTCTCACTCAACTTGGGCCAGAAAGTCGACGGCCGGCAATTCCTTGAAGGAGCAGAATCGCACGCGATCCATATTGCTCTCGGCTCACAAACTTTTTCCTCGAGACCATTCTTTAGCAAAAGATGTGGAACGTGGGAAGCCATCGGTGTTCGATTTTCAGTGAGGTTTCCATGGCATCTTGAAAGCCGTTTTCATGCGCTGAGGATAGAAGTGGGTGTAAAGCTGAATTTGCCTTTCCGATCTGCCATGGGGTTCATTTAGGGGATTGTCTGAAGCCGCGTTTTGTTTCAAGGTAAGCGCATGTCGAAACGATATCAAATGGTGCAGTTGGATGAGGTGGAAGCTGTGCGCTGTCCTTGTGGTTTTGCAAAACGTGCCTTTGCTTCTCCGGAGAACAAAACGGCGACCTTGCACATGGTGGATATCCAATCCGATTCCAGAACCCATTATCACAAAAAACTCACCGAGATCTATCTGGTGCTGGAAGGGGAGGGAGAAATGGAATTGGACGGCGAACGGTTTCCAGTACGCCCGATGAGCGCCGTCATGATCCAGCCCGGTTGCCGGCATCGCGCGATTGGTAAATTGAAAATCATCAACATTCCCGTCCCGGCATTTGATCCGGAAGACGAATGGTTTGATGATGAAAATGAGTAACTGATCTTGATACTTCGCACCCATGAAAAACCGATTCTTTTTAACAATTGCGTTATGTCTGACTTCCTTCATGTTCCCGGGGCACGCACAGGAAGCAGGGCAGGGAAAGGAAGCAGTCATCGGAACCTGGAGCTGGACGACTCGTCAGAGCAATGGGAACCTGTATTCCAGCATCATGGATGTCGAACTCGATGATGCCGGCCGTTTGACGGGGGCTCTGCGTCATGCGTCGGGGGATCGAATTCCGTTTGAGTCAATCCATTGGTCAGACGGCACCATCAAGATTCTGTTATCTTATGAAGTTCTTGGTCACCCATTTCAGGCAGAATACGAAGGGAGCCTGAAAAAGGGCGCTTTGGAAGGGACTGTTGGAATAAAGTTTGTTGAGCGTACGATTGAGCGGAGCTGGAAGGCTGTTCGTGTTCAAGATTACCCTCTGGATGGTGAGTGGGATTGGAAACTCCAAACGCCGGATGGGAACGAACTCAAAGCAGTGTTGCGCATTCATCACACCAAAGATGGCGTGGGAGGAAGGCTTGTCTCGGATCAGTTCGATTCGGAACTTAACAATGCGAGATTCTCTCAAGGGGTGTTGCAGTTCACGACCACCAGTCAGGATGGCAACACGACCTATGCGTCCAAAGGCAAATGGCACGGAAACCGTCTGGTGGGTGAAGTGGGTTCTGCTTCGTTTGGTGAAGATTTGAAACTGACGTGGGAAGCTGTGAAGCGGTGATTGTTTAAACCGCAGATTTCGCAGATGAACGCAGATTTTTATTACCCACTTCAATGGTAGAAAGTAGTTTGTTATGTTGATTTGAACAAAGCCATCGGAGGCTATTGAGTGAATTTTTTTCAGGGGATAGCTTGAACTCCGGCAACTCGTCCATAGAGTGACGCCACTGAGAATTTAGAGATTGAAATCAAGGGGTGAAGAATGATTCAGTCGGACATCACTTTGTGCCTGGATAAAATCTGCGTTCATCTGCGAAATCTGCGGTTCATAAACTCTCTAACAATTCAATTCTCCTGTTTCAGAAAACGGGTTCGCCGAATTCGCAGTTGTAGATGGTGCCGCATTGGGTGCATTCGGCGTCGAGGATGTTGAGTTCGGATGTCCAGCGGTAGGATTCATCACATTTGGGGCAGGTTACTTTGTAACCTTTGACGCGTTCTTGTTTCTGGTAAACTTCGCCCGGGAGATGCGTCAGGTCTCCATCCTGCAGGGTGACCAGATCGTTTTGTTCCGGGTCATCAATCTCCGCCAATCGGTTGGCCTGGGCATTGACGACTTGTTCGAAACAGTTTCTTACCAGACGCGCGTTTCCGAAGTGTTCGTCTTTTTCCTCATGCAACAAATGGAAGTAATGCAGGAGCTGCGTTTTCAGTTTTGGCGAAAGCCGAAGGTCGTTGCGTCGACAGAGTAAGCTGAAGATGCGGCACAGTTCGGTTGGAAGGTAATCGGGAAACTCCACAAAACGAGTGAATCGGCTGTGCAATCCGGGGTTCGAATGCACGAAGTCTTCCATTTCCGCCGGATAACCTGCCACGATCACGATGAGCCGGTCGCGGTCGTCTTCCATGCGTTTGAGCAGGGTGTCGATGGCTTCGCGTCCGAAGTCCTGATCCTGTTTGGCCAGGGCGTAGGCTTCGTCGATGAACAGAATGCCGTCCAGCGCCGCATCGATCATGCGGTTGGTTTTAATAGCGGTTTGCCCGACATATTCTGCGACCAATGAGGAACGATCGCATTCCACCAGATGCCCTTTTTTCAATACGCCCAATGCCTTGTAAATGCGGGCCATCAATCTGGCAACGGTGGTTTTTCCGGTGCCGGGGTTTCCTGTGTAGACGGCGTGGTAGCTGGTTGGAATGGATTTGAGTCCTTTCGATAACCGCATCTGCTGCATCTTGGCGAAGTTGGCGGATTGCCGGACTTTGTCTTTGACTTCCTGAATGCCGATCAGGTCATCCAGTTCGGCGAGCACCTCCGCGAGGTCTTCGGCGGAGCCCCGGTGTTGATTGGATTCCGTTTCGTCGTGTTCGGCGCAGACATCGTTGATTTGTTTCAGCAGGTAGCTGATGAAGCGGTGTTCTTTCGATGAAAGGGTGCCGTCGATATGAGAAAAGGCATAGCAAACCTCATGTGTCAGGTGAGCCAGGAACAAGAGGATCCCCGGGGGAAGTTCCAGTTTCTTGAGGATCAGGGCGGCATCCAGGAAAAACTTGTCGAGTCCCAGCTTGATGTTTTCCTGCACCGCATCCTGCAGGGTGATGAATCGTTCGTGCGAATTCTCGATGTATTCGGAAATGGCGTCTTGTATGCGCATGCCGCTTTTGCGGATTTGACCGCGGTCCAGGGACAGGAACCGATCTCGATGTGGAGCGAAGAAATAGCCCTGGAACGCCTGTACCATGTCTTCGGGGCGGTTGTTGTAGAGGCAGGCGGTCCAGAACTGTGCAGTGGCGTCCGCGACCAGTCCAAATTCCTCACGGGGGAAGAAGACACCCCACGCGCCTCCGACAATTTTTCGAAATAGATCGGATAAATCCTGAAGCAGATCCTGAGTGCCTTCGGGTGTTTTCTCGTAGGAGAGTTCCGGGGGGATCAGGACTTCCATGTATTCCCAAAGAAGGCGGCCGGCAAACAGGGTGCGCGCGAGTTGTTTGACCGAGATTTCCTCCGCGTTGGTGACCTGTGCGATTTCGGGAATCTTTTGTTCGAGTTTTTTGAAAGATTGAAGAAAGCGTTCTTCGATGTGTTGGAGGCGGTTGAGTTGATCTTCGTGAAGGAGTCCGCTTTCGGAGAGCCATTTCAGGTTGTCTGCGGTTGTTCGCTGGTTGGCGGTTGCCAGGGCTTCATACTGGATGGGAAACTCACGGCGGGAGCTTGGGGTGCCTGCAAGCGAAACCAACACCGACCCTGGGATCAATGTGTGATGGGAAAAGTCTTTGACCAGATTCTTCATGCGCCGTTTGAGGTGATCACCATAAGGAGGCCAAGGCCGCTTTGCGAGCCTATTGTGAAAAAGAAAAGGGACGCAATGGCTTGCGTCCCTTCGTGTTTGAATTGTTGGTTTTGAATATCCGGGTTATGCGCTGGCGGCTTCCTGATATTCGCGATCGCGAACGATACCCGGCTGCGGGATGGGGTATCGACCATCTGGGTTCTTGGCCAGAGGTGCGTCGGATTGCAGCGTCAGTTTGTCTGCATTCGGTGCGAACTCGTGATCGTGGTTGTAGATCTGATCATAGGTGATTTCCTGTCCAGTATGAGCAGCCATACGACCCATGGAGGAAACCAAACTCGCTGTTGCGCCGCGCTTGACCTCGTTGTAAGGCTTGTCGTTGCGGATGGCATCCAACAAGTCGTCCCATTCCAATTGGTAAGGATTTTTCTCAGGTTGAGGGAAGGCCCAGATCATGTCGCGACGGGTGATGTTCTGTCCGTTAAAGGTGCGGCAGCGGCCAGGTGAATGGGATGAGGTGGAAACAATGCCCAATCCTTTGGTTCCATGCACATAGCTGGCGAAATTATCGTGACAACCGATCATGGTGCGTCCGTTCAATTGGAACTTGGAACCGTCTTTGAAGGTATATTCCACGGCATAGTTGTCGAAGTTCTGATCGATGGCGTTTTCATCGCGGTAATGGCGTCCACCTAATGCGTGTGCCTTGATGGGCCAATCGTTCTTCATCCAACAGCACTCGTCGACCTGGTGAATATAGAAATCGTTGAACAGACCACCGCTGGCCCACAGGAAGCTGTGGAATCGGCTGATCTGATACATCAGGTCGGACATGTTGCCTGGATTCGGGCCGGAGAAGGCGGAACCGACAGGGCCATGCATGCGGTAGGCGCGCATATTGAGGATGTCGCCAATCTCGCCGTCCTGGATGCGCTTGTAAAGTTCCTGACGTGCTCGGCAGTGACGGACCATCAGTCCGACCCCGACCTTGATGTTCTTCTCGGTGGCTTTGTCCGCGAGAGCGATCATGCGACGGGTGGTTGGGCCGTCGGCGGTCAATGGTTTTTCCATGAACACGTTGACGCCTTTTTCAATCGCGTAGGTGAAGTGCACCCAACGGAAAGCAAGAGGAGTGGTAAAGATGGCCACGTCGCCGGGATTGAGGGCGTCGATCGCGTGTTTGTAGGCATCAAAGCCGATGAACTGGCGATCGATGGGGACTTCCATCTTTTCTTTGTATCGTTTGTTCAGGGTGTTGAAACTACCGTCCAAACGATGCTGGAATACATCTGCCATGGCCACCAGTTTGGTGGGGCCGTTGGAAACCGACAAGGCATTGGCTGCCGCACCCGTTCCGCGTCCACCACAACCGATGAGGGCGACTTGGACGGTTTCGCTGCTTTGCGCATGTACGTGGGGCAATGCAACGCTGGCCAGCGCGCTGGCTGCGGTGACTTTGCCTGTGCTCTTGATAAATTCACGACGCGAGGACTGTTTCGCGTCCGATGGATTTGATGATTTATTCATGATGATTTCGTTTACTGATATGAAACCTAAAAACGCTATTGGGATCTGACGTCAGTATCCCGTGAAACATTCAGGCTTGGCAAGGGATTTGTTGAAAACATATGATCCCCCACATGATTCCCAAGATCTTGCTCAAGGAGTCCATCGTGGCTCCTCCCGGTTTCAACCGTTGGCGTGTACCACCAGCCTCGATTGCCATCCATTTATGCATCGGTTCGGTCTATGCCTGGAGTATCTTCAATCCGGCCCTGATTCGTGAACTCGGAGTCGTCGGTTCCTCGGCGGGTGACTGGACCTTGAGTTCGGTGGTCTGGATCTTTTCCGTGGCGATTGTCTTTCTCGGATTGGCCGCTGCCGTCGCGGGTAAATGGCTGGAACGTGTGGGTCCCCGTTGTGTCGGAGTGACGGCCGCCATTCTTTGGGGAGGAGGTTTCATGATCGGCAGTCTGGGGGTGGCGATGCATCAACTCTGGTTGATTTATCTGGGGTACGGCGCTCTGGGGGGCTGTGGGCTCGGGCTGGGGTATGTGTCTCCGGTCAGTACCCTGATTCGATGGTTTCCGGATCGCCGGGGCTTGGCCACCGGTCTGGCCATCATGGGCTTTGGTGGTGGGGCCATGATTGGGGCTCCGGTCAAGGAAGCTCTCTTAAAAGCATTTTTCAAAGCGCCGGAATACGTTGGTGCCGAATCAGATGTCACCATGAAAACCGAAGAGGGGAAACGGTTTGTGCAGGTGGGTGGGGACTGGAAGGAAGCCGTTCTGGCCACGTCATCTGATATTGCGAAACTTCCCGATCCAAACCTCCAGGAGGGAGCTTATCTGGTGGGAACAGGTAACACGGGGGCTGCCGGCACGTTCATGACCTTGGGGGTTGTCTACTTTCTGGTCATGATGGTGGCATCTTTTTCATATCGGGTCCCGGCAGCAGATTGGCGTCCGGATGGTTGGGAACCTCCCACCGACACGGAATCCAGCAAACGCATGATTACCACAGGCAATGTCGATATGGATCAGGCCTTGAAAACTCCGCAGTTCTACTTCCTGTGGATTGTGCTTTGTTTCAATGTTACGGCAGGCATCGGAGTGATCGGTGTGGCCAAGACCATGATGAATGAGATTTTCGGAACCACTCTGCCTGCGGTGGTGAATGGGGCTTTTGCTGCCACCTACGTGCTCATGATCTCGGTGTTCAACATGCTGGGACGCATCATTTGGGCCAGCGCCTCGGATTACATTGGGCGCAAAAATACCTATCATTGTTTCTTTGTGCTGGGAACATTGCTTTATTTATCGATTCCGTGGACTGCTGGGCAGGTAAGTGCTTCCCCGGCAGTGACCTGGTTAGTGATGTTCTACGGCGCGACGATGATCATCTTCACCATGTATGGAGGTGGGTTTGCGACCATTCCGGCCTATTTGGCTGATATTTTCGGCATGCGGTTTGTCGGTGCGATTCATGGTCGTCTTTTGACGGCCTGGAGTACGGCGGGTGTGTTGGGACCTCTGGCTATCACTAAGTTACGCCAGGCCTCGGTCGACGAGTCCATCCGGAACCTGGCGGCCAAAGTCGATGATAGCCTGTTTTTACAAACCTTTGGGGCAGGTAAGGATCAGATTGAATCCCTGATGGCTGCCAAGACGGTGACCGTCTCCAAGTTGATGTCCATTGTCCCTGATGGAACCATCGATCCAACCCCGGGACTCTATAACTCCACGATGTATGCCATGGCGGCTTTGCTGGTGGTGGCGTTTTTTGCCAATCTAGCCATTAAACCAGTGGCCAGCCACCATCACATCAAAGAGGAGTCGAACTGACATCCGGATAAAATTGCGCTCGACGACTCTATGATCCTGTGGTTTGATCCTCGGTCAAATCCCAGTCAATTTATGAAGATGCAAAACATGACTCGCTCCGTTTGTGGTGCTATGGCGTTCACCTTGGTGACTTCCCTGGCAACCTTGGCACAAGACTCCAACACCGCCCGACCTGGTGGAAAACTTTCCCGTGATGTCTCCATTCATTTGGAAAAGGTTGCCGGCGGTTTTGCTGATCCCATCAATGTGGTGAGCCCCAAGGACGGAAGCGGACGGCTATTTGTCGTCGAGCGTCCCGGTGTTGTGAAGATTGTCGACAAGGATGGTGAAGTCATGCGACGTCCATTCCTGGATATCAAGGAAACAGTGGTCAGTTCCTTCTTGGAACAAGGCCTTTATGACATGGAGTTTCATCCGGACTTCAAAAACAACCGCAAATTTTACGTGCACTACTCGGACATGTGGTTCAACGGGGACTCTTTCATTGTTGAATACCAGGCCTCGGCGGACAACCCGAACCGCACCGATCCGGATTCCGTACGTGTGGTGATGCAGATCGAGCAGCCTTACTCCAACCACAACGGTGGCGAGCTGGTGTTTGGTCCGGACGGCTATCTTTACATCGGTAGTGGTGACGGTGGATGGGAAGGGGATGTCCTCGGTGCGGGTCAGGACCTAAGCACCTTGTTGGCAAAAGTTCTTCGTATTGACGTGAACACCAGGACCGCTGAAAAGGGGTACGGGATTCCCAAGGACAACCCCTTTGTGACGCCACTTCAGCAGATGGTGTTGTTTGGCGTTTCCGAAGAACGTTTTGCGGAGATTCATCCGAATGCACGTCCTGAGATTTGGGCCTATGGGGTGCGTAATCCTGTTAAAATGACTTTTGATTATAAAACGGGTGATCTGTACATCGCCGACGTGGGGCAGAACCACTGGGAAGAAATCAACTTCCAAGCCGGTTCCAGCAAAGGTGGAGAAAACTACGGCTGGAAGTTCATGTGCGGCACGCATCCGTTTCCCATCTCAGCTAAAAATGCTCCGCAGGTGGGAGTGCTTCCGATTGGGGAATATTCTCATGTGACCGATGGCATCTGCGTGATTGGCATTGGTGTTTATCGTGGCAACAAATACGAGTCGCTGGACGGCGTCTATTTTGTGGCCGACTGGGGTTCCGGCAAAATCTGGGGAATGGAGCGTGACAAGGATGGCCAATGGCAGATGCAGGAAATGCTCGATACTCAGCTGCGTCCAACCGGAGCGGGAGAGGGCGAAGATGGAACGCTTTACGTGACGACCGCTACCCCCAATTATGGAGGGCCGGTTGATGCTTATGACAACGAACCAGGTTCACTCTGGCGTCTGGTTGAAAAATCCAAAGTTGCCGACGGTGTCGAGACTGTGCCTTTGGACTGATCGGTAACTGGGGAAATACCAAATTTTGAATCAGGGTATCAGCTCATTTATGAAACACTGGATGTATTGGATAAGAGTTTCATTGTTTATTTCCGCGTTGGCCGCATGTGCCTTCTCCATGGGGGGATTCAGTCAGGCTGTTCAGGCTGCAGATGCGGGACATGGAGATCATCCGGCAACCGGAAGAAAGATTCCTTCGCCTGGCCCGGATGACGTTGAAAAATTCATCAAGGTCGATCGTGATGCCAAGCATGTCACCTTTCCCCTTACGGCGACGTTCAATGACGCCAATCATGGCATGAACTTCAATGGTCACTTCAAGGGGCGGGCTGTCTACACGGTTCCCAAAGGGTGGAAGGTCACCTTCGAGTTCAAAAACATGAGCCCGGTTCCGCATAGCGCGGTGGTGGTCGAAGCTTATATGGCGCGTAAACTCCAGGTCGGGGAACCTTACTTCGACGGAGCTTCCACGACAGATCCGTTGAAAGGGCTCAAGAAGGAAGAGAAATTTACCTTTGAAGTGGACGAAGCGGGCAAGTTTGCCGTTGCCTGTGGATTTCCCGCGCATTCCGCAAGTGGTCATTGGTTGTCCTTCAATGTCAGCAAGGACGCCGAAGTCCCCAGCATCGAATTTCCCAAGCACCCCTGATCGTTATTTGATTTCGTATTCAAAAATGCTCCTCTGGAGTGCGGTGCCGTGATCACCGCAGTCCAGAATTGCCCTTCACAAGAGCGAAATCTGTCCAGTATCGGAGAATGCCGTTAATCCATTGTCAGCGGACCTGATGTGAAGTTTCTTCTCGCGATACGTGGGAGCCGCTCCATTGCATTTTTTGTCGGAGAGTGTTGAAGAATGCGTTCTCCGGGAGGTTCAACAAGTTGACCTGATCGGGTATGGATTGGATTTGGATTCGGTCATGGGGGGCGACATCGATTTGTTTCTGGCCATCCGCAGTGAGCACTGTTTCCACATCACGGCTGAGGATGCTTACCTCGATGCTTGCCTGCATGTCCACGATGACGGACCGGTTGGATAATGTATGCGGGCAGATGGGAGTGAGGGTAAACACTTTTGCGTTCGGGGAAACAATTGCTCCGCCTGCCGAGAGGGAGTAGGCGGTCGAACCGGTCGGGCTGCTGATGATGAATCCGTCACAGCGAAAATGGGTCAATAATTGTCCGTCCACCCTTACTTCCAACTCAATCATGCGGGAAGCCATACCACGACTGATGACGATATCGTTGACAGCGATGAGTTCCGTTGAGGTATCCTGGTTCACTACCGACCGGATGAATGGTCGTGTGTCATGAATGAGTTCTTCTTTCCAAACCCGTTCCAGCGTTTCCTCCAGAGCTTCGACCGGGGCGGCAGTCAGGAATCCAAGTCCGCCCGTGTTGATTCCGAGAAGCGGAATGGGATTTCCCTGCAACGAGCGAGCCACATGCAGCATGGTGCCGTCGCCGCCGAAAACGATCAGGATGTCAGATTGAGCGGCTGTTTCACGGATGACGTCGACGCCTTCGGTGCGGAAGGATTCGAGCGTTTGTGCGCGGTCAATGTGCACCACGGAGCGGCCTGTTTGTTCGATCAGCTTGCGCGCGGTGGCGATCGCCGTCTTCCAAACGGGCTTCTCCGGGTTGGCTACAAGACCAATGCGACTGAGGTTGAGTTTAGTGTTTTTCAAGCCAGACCAAAAATTCTTTGTTTCCTGCGGGGCCCAGTATGGGGGATTCGATCACGCCATGCCAGTCCAGAGGTAGTTCATTTGTGGCAAAAGATTGCAACGATTCGATGACCTGTTGGTGAACATTCGCATCCCTGATCACGCCACGCCCCTTGTCGGCTTCTTCCTTGCCGGCTTCGAACTGGGGTTTGATCAGGGCGACGATGCTGCCGCCGGGTTCGAGCAAATCTACGGCAGAAGGCAGAATATGTTTGAGGCTGATGAAGGAGCAATCCACCACAATCAGGTCAATCGGAGCATCCAATTGATCCTTTTTCAAGTGGCGTGCGTTGGTTTTTTCCATGACCACCACGCGTTCATCGGTTCGGAGTTTCCAGGCCAGTTGACCTTGTCCGACATCGATGGCGAACACTTTTTCAACGCCGCGCTGCAGCAGGCAATCAGTAAATCCGCCGGTGGAAGCTCCCAGGTCGGCGGCAATCCTGCCACGCACATCCATGTCAAAGTGCGTCAGGGCGTGATCGAGTTTAAGTCCACCCCTGGAGACGAAAGGATCGGATTCCTTTAGACGAATGATCACATCGGGCTTGATCTGTTGCCCGGGTTTTGTGGCAGGTTGATCATTCAAAAGAACGAGTCCGGCCATGACCGCCCGTTTGGCGCGTTCGCGGCTTTCATAATGGCCGCGTTCCACCAGGACCTGATCCAGTCTTTTTCGTTGGGCGCTCATGTGTTCGCTGTTCCGCGAGCTTAAAGATCCTGACGCTTTCGTGCAATGTATGGTTGTGAATATATCCTTTCATCCCCTGGCTGAGTTATGAGACGATGTCGGCACTTTTCCATGAAAACGATTTCTCTTTTATTAGCGTTATTATGTTGCCTGGCCGGAGGCACGACTGTCCGTGGTGATCAGGCAAGGCCGAATGTTTTGTTGATTTGTGTGGATGACTTGCGGCCTGAACTCAACTGTTTCGGTCAATCCTACATCCACTCCCCGAATATCGATCGTCTAGCCGCTGCCGGGCGCATGTTTCGCAGTCATTATGTGCAGGCTCCAACTTGTGGCGCTTCCCGCAACACGTTGCTCACCGGCAGGTATGGCAGTGCCGGAAACGATGCTCTGTTCCGGCGTGCCGCTGCCCTGAAGAAGCAGCCGGACGCCTATCCCCCGAGTATGCCTGAATGGTTTCGTCAACATGGATACACCACCGTTTCCGTTGGAAAAGTGTCGCATCATCCCGGCGGTTGGGGAGGGGAGGATTGGGACGATTTAATGAACCTGGAAATGCCCGGCGCCTGGACTCGACAACTGCTTCCGGCAGGACCGTGGCAGCATCCGCGTGGCTGGATGCATGGCCTGGCCAATGGAGAAATCCGTGTCAAAGCCGGAGATATGGATTTGTTTCAATCTAAAGACGGGGCGGACGCCATCTATCCTGACGGGATCTCCGTGGACGAAGCGCTGCGTCAAATGGATGCCTTGACGGCCGATTCACAGAATCCATTCTTTTTGGCCGTCGGGATCCTGCGTCCACACTTGCCATTTGGCGCTCCGGCCAAGTACATGTATCATTACAAAGAAGCCGAGCTTCCGACGACCCCACATCCAATCAAGCCCGAAGGACGTACCACCTGGCATCGATCAGGTGAATTCATGAAATACAAGCGCTGGGGTCGCAACCCGAATGATGACGCGGCTTTTGCCTTGGAAGTGCGCAAGCACTATGCCGCTTGTGTGAGTTATGCGGATGCCCAGGTTGGTAAACTACTTCAAAAACTGGAAGACACAGGGGTCCGTCAAAACACAGTGATCGTGCTTTGGGGGGATCACGGCTGGCATCTGGGGGAACATGCCATTTGGGGCAAGCATGCCTTGTTTGAGGAATCCTTGCGTTCGCCTTTGATTATTTCTCATCCGGAAATGAATGATCCCGGAAGTCCCTCGGATTCGGTGGTGGAAACATTGGACCTTTTTCCGACGCTCTGTGATCTCACTGGAGTGTCGATTCCGGATTTTGCGCATGGTGTGTCGCTGGTTCCCATGTTGGAAGATCCGGCTCATGGCGGGCATCCTGCCATTTCCTACACGGGGGGAGCACAAACCATTCGAACCGACACGCACCGCATGATCTTGCACAAGGATGGTTATGTCGAGCTGTATGACCATCGCACGCCGGAAGGCGAGACGCGGAATGTGGCTGGCGAACATCTTGGGTTGACTGGAAAATTAACCATCCAGTTGCAACAACGGTTGAAGTTGAGATAGGGGAATAGATTTGGTGTTGAGTCACTCTCAGGTTTATGGCTAGTCCTCTTCAAGCCGGAAATTAAAGGGAGTTGGGATTCACGCTGGTTGAATTGTTGGTGGTGGTGGCGGTGATTGGCGTACTGGCATCCATGTTATTGCCGGCTCTTTCGAATGCCAAAAGTAAAGCCGAGGGGATTGTCTGCGTGAATAACGTCCGGCAAATGATGGTCGGTGTCAGGATGTATGTGGATGATAACGGTTACTATCCGGTTTCGCACGACAGCAGAAGCTCGACGGGCCGACAAAACTGGTTTGATTTTTTGGAACCTTACATGGAACAAGAGTGGCCTGAATCCAGATTGAGCGCCTCTGGATCAAGCTTTGCGTGTCCGGCCTATACCAGATTGGGAGGTGTCTACTCCGCTCATAAATCTTACCTTGTGCAGCGCTTGGACCGTGAAGGTAACCCATTGGGTGAAGGCATTCCGACGGAATACACGGTGGGCGCTTACGCTTACAACGGATTGGGGACAGGGGCTGCATTTCGGGACATATCTCAGGGACAGCACTTAGGATTGAGAGGTGACTGGCCTGCTTCAAGGAGTGGGGATTCCTTCGTGAACCCGGTGTCCGAATCGCGCATTGTCCAACCTTCCGGGTTCATCGTTTTGGGGGATGCTCCTGCTTACAATGGCTCAACCGTGACGACTTCCGGAACAATGGATCGAGACAACAGGAAACTTTCCGGTCGACTTGCTTTTGGATTGTTCAATCGAAATGATGATGAAAACGTTTTCTTTTCTTCGCTCAGCATTTCAGAAGAGGCTACGGAATACTATAGTGTCGGCTTCCAGGCCATGAAAAGAAGGCATCGGGCCAAACAGTCCATGGGTTTTGCGGACGGCCACGTTGAAATGAAATCGATTCCAAAATTCAATGACCTGAGCGATCAAAACATTCGGAGACTCTGGAATACCGATCATGAACCTCATTGAGCTCCCCTCTGCTTAATAATTGTTGTATATCTTACTTCAGAGATAAGAAAAACAACAATTACTTTCAGAGAGATAATCTCCTTTTTAAGATCGCTCAATCCTACCGTACTATTTCCCTGAAGGCGGTTCGTCATGCTCCGGAATCCATTGCTTGAGGTTTGCGATTACCTGGGATACTTCCTTCCTTGAGGCCTGGTTGTGCCACTCGTTCGGATCATTGCGTAGATCGTAGACTTCTTCCGAGCCATCGGCGTAGCGTGTGTAGCGCCATCGGGTGGTCCTGATGGAATGGCTTCCCTTTGTATAGGTCGTGATGGCCGGGTGGTTCCATTCTGCGTTCGGTTGTTTCAGCAATGGCACCAGAGAGGTCCCATCAAGTCCCTCCGGACTTGGCAGATCGCACAGTTCCATCAAGGTTGGGTAAAGACTCAAAAGTTCAACGGGGGAGGAGCAAGTTTGATCCTTGGCCCAGTCGGTTGCGGTGGATCGAGGTGGAACGATGATCAACGGGACTTTGGTGGCGCGTTCCCAAAGGGACTGTTTTGCCCAACGCGCTTTCTCTCCCAGGAAAAAGCCATGGTCCGAGAACAACACGATCCAGGTGTTGTCCGCGTGAGGTCCCTCATCGAGTGCTTGGATCACCCGTCCGATGTTGGCATCCGTAAAGCTGACGGCTGACAGATAGGATTGGATGGCCTGCTGCCATTTGCCGGATTCGACAAACCATGCGTGATCGGGGGGCAAGGTGTTGTTTGTCAAATTGCGTCCGTATTTGGGCACATCTTCCATGTCATTGGGGAGGACTTTTGGAAGCCGAACCTGTTCCAGCGGGTGGAGGTCAAAAAATCTTTTCGGAGCGTAAAAGGGCACGTGTGGGCGATAAAACCCCACACCTAAGAAGAAAGGTTTTCCATGGCGTTTGTTCAGTTGCGCGGACGCCCATTTGCTGTTGATGACGTCGTGATAGTCTTCCTCCTTTTCCGGAAACGTTCCCCAGTCCCAGAGTTTGCTGCTGGATTGTTCAGGAGGGCAGTTCAATCGCGTGTCAGGAAGGGGGCCTTGTCCCCCGAAGGGACCGTAGGTCTGGAAGTTGCTGCGTCCTCCTGAAGCATGGAAGAGTTTGCCACACCCCATGGAAACATATCCGTTGGCCGCAAATTGCTGGGGGATGGTGATGGCGTTCTTGAGCCTCTTTGATGCGCGAAATCGGTCGCCATTGACGTAGATGCCCGAGTTGGAGGGGCGGACGCCGGTCATGAAGCTGACACGTGAAGGATTGCAGATCGGGGCCTGACAATGGGCGTTGGTAAAAAGAATGCCGTGTTGGATGAGAGCATCGATGTTTGGCGTTTTGGATTGTGGATGTCCACCGAGACAACCCACCCAGTCGTTGAGATCATCGACCGTGATCATGAGGACATTGGGGCGTGTGTGTGGGGTTTGAGAAAAGGCCGGCTGCGCACATGAAAAATGTATGACTGCTGCCAGGAAAAAGCCACAGACAGAATTGATCCGTTGCATTACTTTTCGAAAGAAAGACATTGCATGATCATGGGATCACAAGACCTAGATCGCAATGCCAGATTTATCGGGAGCATTCCATTTCTTCATTTTTTGCCAATGCGAACTGGTCATTGATTAGTTCTTCGTTCATGATCACGGGTGATGTCCTTTTTTAATTTCAGTTTTCGATTTGCCTTACTGTGGGCGGTTGTATTGGTTGGTGTTTCGGTGAAAGCGGCAGCTAAGGATCGCAAGCCTAATTTTATTTTCGTTCTAAGTGATGACATTGCGCAAGGTGATCTTGGGTGTTATGGGCAGAAACTGATTCAAACTCCTCGTCTCGATGCAATGGCTGCGCAGGGGACGCGTTATCTTCAGGCTTATTGCGGAACCAGTGTTTGCGCGCCGAGTCGTTCTTCGTTTTTTACCGGGTTGCATACCGGGCACTGTCCGGTGCGCGGTAATTATGAAGTGCCACCGGAAGGTCAGTTGCCTCTGCCCAGCGCGACCGTTACCATCGCCGAAGTGGCCAAATCCGCAGGTTATGCCACTGCCACGTTTGGTAAATGGGGGATGGGTTTCTTCGACACAGAGGGAAGTCCGCTCAACCAAGGTGTCGACCATTTTTACGGATACAATTGTCAGCGACATGCCCACTCCTATTTCCCGACTTATCTCTATGATGATGCTAAGCCCTTTGTGCTTCCAGGCAATGATGGGCAGACCGTGGGAGAAACGTATGCACAAGCGTTGATTCAGGATGATTTGATTCGTTGGGTGCGAGCAAATGCTGAAAACCCATTTCTTTTGTTTTACGCGATTACGCTGCCTCATGGTCGGCATGAAATCGATGACTTTGGAATCTATGAAGACATGCCCTGGACGGATAAGCAAAAAGCCTACGCCGCCCAAGTGACAAGGATTGATTCGGATATGGGTGAACTTGTGGACACTTTGAAATTGCTTGGTATTGCTGAAGATACCTTGATTGTATTCAGTGGTGACAACGGATCATCGTTCAATCCAGAGTCCGAAATCGGGAAGCGGTTTGATCAAGCCAGCAACGGATTGCGAGGATACAAGCGGGGCATGTATGAAGGAGCCATGCGTCAGGCTGCGTTTGCCTGGTGGCCCGGGACGGTGCCTGCGGGGCGGGTGGATGATCAACCTTGGGCTTTTTGGGATCTGATGCCGACCTTTGTGGAAATGAGTGGTGCGGTTCCTCCCAAAGGATACGAGACCGACGGTCATTCCCTGGTGAGCTATCTCAAAGGCGGGGATGCGCCGCAACGTGAATATTTTTATTGGGAACTGCATCTTGGTGACAAACCTGTTCAAGCTGCAAGGTTTGGGGATTGGAAAGCGGTTCGTAATGGGGTTCACAAGGAGATTGAGATTTACGATCTATCGAGCGATCCAGGAGAATCGAACAACCTGGCCTCGAGCCGATCCGATCTGGTTCAAAAAGCCGAAGCCATCTTCAAGGAAGCTCATCGGCCTGATCCGAACTGGCCATTGGATCACCGCACCGACATGCACAAGAAAAGTGCCGCCAAAGCCTGGGAGATCAAGCGTAACCGCGACAAGAATCATTGGATCCCTGAAACTGCCATTCAAAAACTGAACTGAAATTTTACTTATGAAAAAAATTGTTACTCTTACCGTCATTTTTGCCTCCATGGTTTGCCTGCCTGGTTCTCTTTGGGGAGCAGCCATGACCACCAAGGCCGGGCCGCATGCTGAATTCCCGGAGCCAACTGATGCCTTGTACGTTCGTTCGCAGGCTTTGCAATCTCCCACCAAAGGGGAGAGCGTGGTGTTTATTGGAAACGGACTGGCCGAGCGGGATGTTTGGTACAGTCGAATGGAGACCGAGTTGCATCTGCGGTTTCCCGATCAGGAATTGTTTGTGCGCAACATGGGGAAACCCGGGGATACTCCCGGATTCCGTCCTCATGCCTCGCGTGGCTCTCAGTGGGCCTTTCCCGGCGCCGAAGAGTTTCACCCCAACCATCAGCATCATGAAGGGATCGGTTTTTTTCCAACGCCGGATCAGTGGCTGACACATTTGAAAGCCGATACCATCGTCGCATTTTTTGGGTTCAATGAATCGTTCGCTGGTGAAGCTGGTCTCTCCAATTATGAAGCCGAACTGACTGCTTGGGTGAAACATACTTTCACAAAAGCCTATAACGGGCAATATGCTCCACGACTGGTTTTGGTTTCACCCATTGCTTTTGAGGACTTGTCCTATCACCGTCACCTGCCCGATGGTCAAAAGGAAAATGCCAATCTGAAATTGTATGCGACGGCTATGGAACGGGTGGCGTCGCAGTTTGGATTAACCTTTGTGAATCTCTTTGATCGTACCAAGGATCTCTATGGACGGCAGGATGAACCCTTCACGATCAATGGATTTGCCCCCACCGAAGCCGGATATCAACAGATTGCCAAGTGGCTTGCGGATGATCTGTTCGGAGAAGCACCCCATGTGTCCAAAGCGGATCCCGAACTGGTGCATGCCGCTGTGAAACAAAAGGATTGGATGTGGAACAATGATTACAATCTGGTGAACGGTGTGCACACTCACGGTCGTCGCTACAATCCCTACGGACCACAAAACTATCCGGATGAACTTAAAAAGACACGAGAGATGGCCTACCTCAGGGACGATCGCATCCACCTGATTGCCCAAGGCAAATCGCAATCCCTGGAGATCAACGACGCCCGAACCCATGAGTTGCCTGCCGTGCCGACCAATTTTAAACAAAACGATGAGCGGGGCAAAATGGGCAGCACGAGCTACCAGGATGGAGAGGAAGCCATCAAGGATCTCACTATGGCAGAAGGTTTCCAGGTGGAGCTCTTTGCGTCGGAAAAACAATTTCCGGATTTGAAAAATCCCGTGCAGATGTCTTTTGACAACAAAGGTCGTCTATGGGTGGCTGTGATGCCGACGTATCCGCATTGGAAACCGGGTGATTCCATGCCGAACGACAAGTTGATCATTCTCGAAGACACCGATCACGATGGTCGTGCGGATAAACAAATCACATTCGCAGACGGACTCAATTTGCCAATCGGTTTTGAGATTGAACCGGATGGGGTTTATTTGTCCCAGGAACCCAACCTCGCCCGCTTGGTGGACGAAGACAATGATGATCACGCAGACCGCATGGACCTGCTGCTGCACGGTTTTGATTCACACGACACTCATCATGCCATTTCGGCTTATTGTGCGGATGCATCCGGATCTTTCTACATGGGAGAAGGGCGGTTCCTTCATAGTCAGGTGGAAACTCCTTACGGCGCTCAGCGTTGTAATGATGGTGGTGTGTGGCGGTTTGATCCGGTGACGTTTCGTTTGATTCGTTACAGCCAGACCGATTTCTCAAATCCCTGGGGTGTGGCATTTGACTATTGGGAACAGTGTTATATTGCCGATGGTTCACCCGGGAAAAGTTGGTGGGGATTACCTATTTCCGCCAAGATGCCTTATGGGGTGGAGATACCAAAGATCAATACCTTCGTTCCCAAGCGCGCGCGTCCCACTTCCGGGACCGAGTTTGTCAGTTCACGACACTTTCCGGAGGAATGGCAGGGGGCATTCATGATCTGTAACAGTATCGGATTTCTTGGGATCAGCGCCGCCAAAGTGGAAGACGATGGTGCAGGTTATAAAGGTGAGTTGATTGCCGATCTGATCTCTTCCAGCGATCGAAATTTTCGTCCGGTCGATCTTGAATTTGCGCCGGATGGATCCCTCTATTTCGTAGACTGGCAGAACACCTTGATCGGTCACATGCAGCATAATGCCCGTGATCCCAATCGCGATCATGACCACGGTCGTATTTACCGTATCACACACAAAACGCGTCCGCTGGTGAAGCCAGCCAAGGTTGCCGGAGCATCGATCCCGGAATTGTTGGACAATCTCAAATTGCCGGAATACCGCACACGCTATCGCACGCGTCGTGAATTGCGCGGGCGGGCAGCGGATGAGGTCTTGCCTGCCGTCAAGCAATGGGCGGACAATCTGGACCGCAACGATCCGGAATACGAACATCACCTTTGTGAAGCCTTATGGGTGACCTGGGGACAACGACAAGTCGACATGGAGCTGCTGCAAAAATGTCTTCATGCCCGCACTTACCAGGCACGGGCGGCGGCGGTTAGTGTCCTTCGGTTTTCACATCAGGACATCCCCAACAGCACAAGCCTGTTCTTGCAGGCGGCCCATGACACACATCCACGTGTGAGGTTGGAAGCCATCGTGGCGGCCTCATGGATCGATACCCCGGAAGCGGCACGGATCGTGTTGGAAGCTTTGCGATATCCGTTTGATGAATGGACCGGCCCGGTAACCCAAACCATCCTCAACGAAACACTCGCCGATGACGTGCAAGTGTTGTTGAAAAGAGAAGAGAATCCTTACCCCATTGCCGGAAACGAACGCGCCCGCCAATTCCTGGCAGGTGAATTGGATTTGACCAAAGGCTTCGAATCCGAGGAAGACAAGCGATATGGACCCACTTCGCCCTTAAGTGCTGCGCAAATGAAAGAGTATGAGTTGGGACGTGAAGTGTTTGGCCGGGATGCGCATTGTTCAACCTGTCACCAAGCAAACGGTAAAGGTGTGCCTTCTATCTACCCTCCTTTGGAGATGGCGGACAACCCTTGGTTGAGTAAAGACAACGATCGATTGATCAAAGTGGTTTTGAAAGGATTGTGGGGACCGATGCAATTGAAAGGTCAGACCTTTGATCCGAGCAAAGGCGTGCCTCCCATGCCGGGATTTGCGCCTTTGTTGAGTGATGAAGAGGTTGCCGCCGTGATCAACTACGTGCGCAACTCTTTTGGCAACGAATCCGAGTTCATTCGATCTGCAGATGTTGCCCGTATCCGTCAATCCACAGAAGCTCGTAAGGACTTTTATCGCATTGAGGAGATTATGAGAGAACACCCTATTCAAGGATGGGAAGCATGGAGCAAGGAAGCTGGGAATTATCAGAGTTTCGAGTAGTGCAAATGGAATGCTCATTTATCATTATTGGGCCAAGGCATGCTGTGAGGACATTGCTCCGTTAGTGAACATCTCACCGGTAAGGTTGATTCAATGCCACTTTGGTTTCCTTGCGTCGTTTGCGGAGTTTCATGTTGATGAGTTCGACTCCAAGCGAGAAGGCCATGGCAAAGTAGATGTAACCTTTTTCGACATGCTTACCGAGGCCTTCCAGTGTGAGCACAAACCCGATCAGGATCAGGAAGCTCAAGGCCAACACTTTGAGGGTGGGGTGGGCGTCGATGAAACGGCTGACGGCGTTGACGAAGAAAAACATCACCGCCATGGCGATCACGACGGCTGTGACCATGATTGAAATTTCACTGACCATTCCGACGGCTGTGATCACCGAATCCAGGGAGAAAACCACGTCCAGCAGCATGATTTGGACGAGCACGCTGGCGTAGCTAACTTTCATTGTGTTGGTCTTTTCACCATCCTCGCCTTCAAGTTTGCCATGGATTTCGTGCGTGGCTTTACCGATGAGAAAAAGCCCTCCAATGAGCAGAATCAGATCTCGACCAGAAATGGATTTTCCCATGACGGCGAACAGGGGATCCGTCAGTTTGGCCATCCAGGCAATTCCCATGAGCAGGATCACGCGGGTGATCAGGGCCAGGGCCAGGCCCGTTTTGCGTGCTTTGTCCTGTTGTTCCTTGGGGAGTTTCCCGGCAAGGATCGAAATAAAGACGATATTGTCGATGCCGAGAACGATTTCAAGGAGTGTCAAGGTCAGCAAACTGACCCATGCTTCAGGTGAGGTGATCCATTCCATGTATGTTCCGAAATTTCTTTTCTTGATTCAATGAATACCGGGAGGTTGCCACAAAACGGAAGTTTGTCATCAAAACAAATTTCCGACCGCCATGCCGATCACACTCATGGGGCCCTGATCTTCCAGGCTTTCGGTGGCTTTGTCCACTTTCTGAAGTGTCGTCGTCGCGTTGTTGAGCAGAGCCGGGTCGTTGATGAGCATGCCGATGCTGCCTTTGCCCTGGTTCAGCTTCTCAAGCACTTCGCGAAGATTCGTCATGGCCGTGGTGGTTTCGTTATAGAGTGTCGGATCACTTGTCAGCATGCCCAGGGTGCCTTCGCCCTGATTGAGCTTGGCGACGACACTGCGGGTTTCCGCAACTGTTTGGGTGATTTGATCCGTGGATTTCTTCAGTTTGTCGATGGTTGCGATGGCTGAATCGTAGAGTTCACGGTCGGAGATCAGCTTGCCTACGGTGCCTTCTCCATTTGCAATATCACCGGAGACTTGTTCGAGATTGGACAACATGTTGCTCAGTTTGTCTTTGTTTTCCTGAATCAAATCCCCGAGGGGACCCAGGATGTCTCCAAACGTGTCACCGGAAAAGGAGGAGGTCATGTTTTCCACCCCTTCGGCCACGCCTTCCAGTTTTGCCATGAGTGTGCTCAGATCGGGTTGTTCCACAGTGATGAGTTCGGTGCCGTTTTCGATCGGGACGCCGGCTTGTCCGAACTTCACCGCCACATAATGTTGCCCCATCAAACCTTCGAACTGGATGGCCGCTTCGCTGTCGGTGCGGATGGCCGCCTGTTTGTCCTGATCAATTTCCAGTTCCACCAGCACTTTGTTTGCATCAAATGCAATAGTGGATACGCGCCCAACCTGCACCCCTGCCACCTTGACCGGGTCGCCCGTTTTGAGGTCTTTGATGTTCTCGAAGCGAGTTTGCACCTTGATGGTGTTTGAAAACAGATTCACCGATCCGGCGACTTCCATCAGCACGAAAGCGGCTACCAAAGCCAGAACGACAAACAGTCCTACCTGTGCTTCGGAATTGCCCCGGTTTTTTTGCAGCGGGGTGGGTGATGGATTGGGTGTTTTATCGGGGTGTTGTTTTTCTGCATTCATGATTTGAGGGTGCTCAGTTCAAATTGGATTGGTAATCTTGGATTCTTCCGGCATTCAGGAACCGGTTTGTTTCTTCGTCGGCATGCTGTCGGATTTCGTCCGGTGTTCGAGGTTCCGTCAATACGCCGTTTTTCATAAAAGCGATTTTGTGCCCGATACCGAATGCCAGGTCACGGTCGTGGGTGACCACGATCGAGGTGGTGCCGTATTCCTGGTTCAGGTGCTGGATTTCTTTTCCGATGGTGACGGCGCTCAGTGGGTCCAGTTCACTGGTGGGTTCATCGTAAAAAATCATCTGCGGATTAATCGCCAGTGCCCGGGCAATGGCGACGCGTTTCTTCATCCCGCCGGAAAGGGCGCTGGGCATCTTGTGTTTGTCGAAATTGATATTGAGACCGACTTTTTCCAGAGAATCATTCACGATCGGATCGATGTCCGCGTCGGGCATCCCTTTGGTTTCCTTGAGATATAAACCAACATTTTCGCCGACCGAGAGGGAGTTCAATAGTCCTCCTGATTGAAATACGATCGCCAATTCCAACTGTTCGCGGGTCGCCGGATCATGGATGGAAGCGTTGTTGACCAGGACCTGCCCGGTGTCCGGTGTTTCCAGTCCGATGAGGTGGCGAAGCAAAACGCTCTTGCCGCTTCCGCTTGGTCCCATGATGACGAAGATAGTGTGGGGCTCCGCGGCAAAGTCGATGCCTTTGAGCACGAGGTTGCCGTCGTAGGATTTGGTCAACCCACGCACTTTCAGATCAACTGAGATGTGGTCGGAGGATGTCATTCGAAATAAACAAAAAAACGGGTGATGAAGTAGTCCAGAATCAGAATAAAGACGATTGATTTGACGACGGACTGCGTCACGGATGCTCCGATGGCGCGCGGTCCGCCCGATGTCTGCATGCCCTGATAGCAGCTGACCAGACCGATCACCACTCCAAAAACCATGCTCTTGCTGACTCCATGAAGCAGATCGGGCCATCCCACCGCAATGCGAAGGTTGCTCATGTAGGATTGATAGCTGATCCCGATGTCATGATTCATGACGGAAACGAATCCTCCACCAAGCCACCCGACCAAAATGGCAAACATCACCAACATGGGCAAGGCGGCGGAAATAGCGATCATGCGGGGGAGTACCAGGTAGCGGACCGGATCGATTTTCATGGTTTTGAGGGCGTCGATTTCCTGGTAAACCTGCATGGAACCAATCTCGGCGGTCATGGCGGAGCCCACTCTTCCTGCGATGAGGATGGACATCATGACGGGCGCCAGTTCCTTGCACATGGAGAGGCCGACGAGCTGGCCGATGACGAAGGGCAATCCGCGGTCGACGAGCACAGGTCCGGATTGCAAGGCCAGAACGCCGCCAATGAACAAGGATAGAATGCAGCTCATCAGCAATGAGGCATTGCCAATGTCAAAAAAGGCGGACAACACCTTGTCGCGCTGGCGCCAGGCATGAGGCAACGCCCGTAGCGTTTCCCATCCCAGCAATATCATGGCTCCGATCGATCGAATCATGTCTTTTGAAAATACATTTCAGTGGCCCAATTCAAGCAGCTTACACGGCAATGATCAAGGGGTAGAGGAGGGAGATCCGAAAGGAATAAAAAACAGGCGCCATTGACGTTTGTTTTCCTTTCGCTGGTATTGAAAGAGTCCAAAGAAAAAGGAAACTTTGCGTGATTGTTCAGTGGTTTCGGATCGATACAGGTTCCATAGCAGTGATTGACTGGATTTGCCGGTGTCACCATTGGATTCGGAACGCCATATGGACCAGGCGTGGGAATAATTGCGCTCGATACTTTCATTTCCCGGCAGGATGGGCTCCAGTATGGCCAGGGCCTGAAAACGGCGGTCTCCGTTTTCCTGGCGGTCGGTGGTGAACAGGGGCCATAAACTCCAGCGTTCGTAAGTTGTGTCACCGGATGCAAGGTTTCGTTCCTCGACGTGGCTGTAGAGGTACCACAACAGTTGATGACGCCCCCGCAAGGTGGTTTTCGTTTTTCTCTCGCGATACCGGTAGATGGGCCAGAGAACGAAATCACTGCGCAAGCTGTCATTGTAACTCAACCCGAACAGGGGCCAGAAACGACGACTGGATTTGCCTGCTCCATCCGCCCAGACCAGAATGGGCCAGGGGAAACCGTATTCCAGAAACTGTTTCTCCCGGTCATGCGTTCGTGTGAAACCGATGGGCCAGGGGGTTGTGATGGAGTCCCGGTTAGGGGATTTCAGGTAACTGTAAAATGGAACAAATGCGCTTTGCTTCTGGGGGTTCTCGGTTCCGATGCCGTTGTGATGCTTGAAAAAGAAGGGCCAGCATATCATGAGTCGGCGATGCCCCGGGATGGTTTCCTCATCACCTGTCATGAGTTTGCGGGAGCTTGGCTCCTTGGTCTCCCAACCCGCCAGCGGCCAGACTTGCCATCCTTTTAATGCGTCTCCTTCACGTAAGTGAAAAACAGGCGCCACGTAGTTGCGGGTAATTACATCCTTTTTCTTTGTTTTGACGTAGAGAGGCCAAAGAACAAAATCGATCTCATCCCGCAGAAGCTTGTTCTTCATGTGACCGTAGAATGGCAGGAAGGCCGTGTAATTGTCCTCGGGTTGCGTGCTGCGTTGCTGGAAATAAAAAGGGAAAATGGCCAATCGTTTGGCATCGGATTGATCCCGACCTTTACCGCCGTGGGCATTGATGAATTGCAACAGTTGGAGGCGGTATTCCTTGCCGAAACGGTCATACCCCAGGAAGGGATAAAACAAATCCCATTCGTCTGAATCAATGTCCTCGTTCTGGCTGCGGGTGAAAATAAACGGGATACCCCAGGTTCGGGTTGCGTCATAGGATTCGCGGTAAAGAAGCGGTCCGAAGAATTCCTTTCTTAAGCCTTCGTTGAGGGTGGACTCAAAGGTATGCGCCAAAGGTCCAAACGACATATCAGCCGTTCCCGAGCACGAAAAGCCTATCAACCAGCAGGTGATCAAGCACTCAAGGATTCTGATGTTTCTCAGTTGTTTCAATTCCGATTTCTTTTGCTCTCATATTATGCCGCTTACGTTTGGGGTCAAGCATCCGCCCATGTTGCAGGATTGCTTGGACGTAGCTCAAAAAACAAAAAGCCATTACCGGGAAGGGGAAGCTCCGTCTTACACCCTCTTTAAACCTCAGAACTTTGGGATGATTTTCCAGCTGCAATGGAAACGCCACAGTCATTCGATTAACTGTCGTTTCCCCACGTTCCATCTCTTTTGCTCAGGAACGTTTTCATGGCCGAGGACAAAAAATCCCCGTCAACCGGAACGTTGACGGGGAGAAACTGTTCGGAATGAGTGTTGGCTCCGGGGATCAATCTTCCTTTTCTGTATGATCCTCTTGTTCGGCCACTGCTTCATCCACGTGATCCTCGTCGGTG
>CAYPZD010000080.1:0-25018 GCA_964415055.1 uncultured Verrucomicrobiota bacterium
ACCGGCTACCCGTCTTAGCCTTGGTGAGCCGTTACCTCACCAACAAGCTGATAGGACGCGGGCTCATCGTAAAGCGCCAGGCCCGAAGGTCCCTAGCTTTAAAGAAACAGGGATGTCCCTGTCAGATCACATTCGGTATTAGCTTCGATTTCTCGGAGTTATTCCGAACTTTACGGTAGATTACCCACGTGTTACGCACCCTTTCGCCACTAAGAATATCCAATATTGCTACCGAATATTCTTCGTTCGACTTGCATGTCTTATCCACGCCGCCAGCGTTCGTTCTGAGCCAGAATCAAACTCTCCGACTAATTATATAAATATTGAGCATTTTGATATTGCTATCAAAAGCGCATTCTTAAAACTCTTGGTCTTCCGAAGAAGACCTCAAGGGCTCATGCTTAATCGCACAATTCAATTTTCAAAGAACATGTCCCTGTTGCCAGGAACTTGAAAGTCATTAGAGGCCAAAAAACCGAGAGCCGAGTATTGCTTACTCGCATCGGCTTCTCAGTTGCCTCTTCGTTGCGGGCTGTTTTGTAAGGTTGCCAGCAACATCCGTCAACGTTTTATTTGAACTTTTTCCACCAGCGACAATCTCTCGTTGCCGGGGGTCATTCCGTCGACGTGAATGAATATGCTCAATCACTCCTTTGCCTGCAAGCGCTTTTTTGTTTTTTTTCAGCTCTGCCTGCTACCCTTAACCGTAATAGCATATTTAAGAAGATGTTACCAAATTGTCGCGACATTCATTTTTTATCGCTTTACCCGTGATTAACAAACTTACGCCACACTTTTTTCATGTCCAAGACCACAAAAAAAGGCTCCCGATAAGGGAACCTTTTTTAAAACGTATGATTGACGAACAAAAACTCAACACTATCATAAAACGCATCAATCCAAGACATTTATATATATAAATTGTTGAATTTAAAATTTTTAACCACACTAACCATCAATCAGGTGATGCTAATGCACCCGTCGGACATGAAACCACTGCTTCATCAGCCAAATCTCCCAAACCAGCTTCCAAATTCTTTTCTAATGAAACGCCCGCTGTGACTTCAAAGCCTCGGCCCACAAAGGTGAACCCGTATTTCTCTCCACCATCCTGCGTCACTCGCACGCATATGCCACACTTGACGCACTTGCCGGGTTCATAGACAGCCACCGTGCTTTGATCCATTTTGTTGAAAGTGGGGCGATCATTGACTTTGAACTGCATTTGTTTGGCACCGTATTCGTGGCTGTATTCCCTTAAACTGCAGTCTTTGTTGGCTCGACAGTCACAATGTAAACAGCGACCACTTTCTTCATCTGCCTGCTCAGGCGTGATGTCTTTTTCTTTGGCAGCCCTGATTTCCGGGTGAGCATGGGGAGCTGCATGCTTGACGAACAGGTCCAGTTCACCTTCCTGAAGGCGCCCCATCATGTGATTGTAAATGTCCTCTTCACCTTGCATGGGCCGTTCCCGCAGGCATTGATCCACACAAGCAGCCATGGATTTGGCATTCTGAATGACTTTTAGGAGGTTCATTTCCGCATTTGCAACCCCACCTCCTGCAAATACTGCCTGAATGTTGGTCATATGAGTCTTTCTATCTGCCTTGACCCCCTTCTTGGCCAACTCCAGATTCCAGGCTTCAAGGGATTCAGCTGCCGACACACCACAAGCGATCACGACGGCATCGTAGGTCTCTTGCAACTGCTGGAAATCATCGGCTGAATCGACCCCTTGATTGGTGCGGAACTCAACACCCATGTTGTTCAGCAGAGATATCTCCCCGTCCAAAGCCCAATCAGGTATATTACCGTTCGCCACTTCTTCGTGAATCGATCCGCCCAATTTGTCGGCTTTATCCATCACCACGCATTGGTTGCCTCGTAAAGTCAAATAATAAGCTGAAGCCAGTCCCGTAGGACCTCCCCCAATGATACAGACTTTCTTACCTGTCGCATCGGCACAAGGTATGGGGTAGGCCTTTCCTTCCCTCAAATGCCAGTCAGCCACATGGCGGGACATATGCTGGATAGCGATAGGATCATCATGCAGACCGCGTCGACAGCCTTTCTCACATGGAGCATGGCACATGCGTTCAAGAATACTGGCCAGGGCCACATCAGACCGCACGGTCAGGACGGCGTCTTCCATCCGGTTGTCACCGACTTCACGCAGCATCTTGGGAATTTCCGAATGCACCGCGCACAAACGTTGGCAAGGTGCTTCGCAGTCGCCGACGTGTTCACTGAGTAATAGCTCCAACGTTGATTTGCGAAATTCCCGGATACTTTCCGCCTGTGTTTCGATATCCATTCCATCCGCCACTTTGGCGGAACAAGCAGGCATGGTCCTTCCGGACGCATTATCCTTCACCACACAAATCATGCAGGAAGTGAAATACTCGTGCCCTTCTTTGTAACACAGCACGGGAATTTCTATCCCAACTTTGGCCGCAGCCTGAATGATGGTTAAATCCTCGTCGGTTTCAATTTCTTGGTTATCGATTTTAAACTTCATAGGTCGATGACATGAATGGCGTCCACAGGGCAGACCTGAAGACAGATATCGCACCGGGTACAGGCCGGTTCCTCAATGAGATGCCGGTGATACGGGTTCATGGGAATGGCATCCACAGGGCAATGTTGGGCACACCGAGTGCATCCAATGCATAATTCGTTAATGTAGTACTGGGTCAGTTTGGTGCATTTCTTCGCGGGACATCTACCTTGCAAATGGGCTTCATATTCATCCCGGTAATATTTCAAACTGGAAAGAACAGGATTCGGTGCTGTCTTGCCCAGCCCACACAAACTGCCATCAACGGTGATTCCCGCAAGTGCTTCCAGTGTCTCGAGGTCTCCTTTTCGACCGCCCCCCTCGCAGAGTCGATCGAGAATTTCTTTCATGCGCTTGGTTCCCACCCGGCAATGCGTACATTTACCGCAGGATTCATCCTGGGTGAATTCCATGAAATAGCGGGCGATGTCCACCATGCAGTCGGTATCGTCCAAGACCACCATCCCCCCGGATCCCATGATGGCTCCTACAGAACGAAGTGCTTCAAAATCCACAGGCGTGTGACACAAGTTGGCAGGAACACATCCTCCGGAAGGCCCCCCCATCAGCACAGCTTTGAGTTTGCGCCCATCGGGAACGCCGCCTCCAATATCGTTGACAATTTCACTGATGGACATCCCCATTGGGACTTCGATCAAGCCGCCCCGATTGATTTTACCTGCCAAGGCAAATGTTTTGGTTCCTTTACACTTTTCCGTGCCCCGCACTGAAAAAGCCTCTGCACCGTGGCGCATCAACCACGGTATGGTGGCGAGTGTTTCCACATTGTTGATCAGTGTCGGCTTGCCCCACAGTCCTGACTGAGCCGGGAACGGAGGCCGGAATCGGGGCATCCCCCGCCCGCCTTCAATAGCGGAAATCATGGCGGTTTCCTCGCCGCAGACAAACGCCCCAGCGCCTTCGATCACACGCATTTTCAGGCTCAATGAACTTCCGAAAATCTTTTCTCCCAAGTAACCTTTTTCCTCAAGGACCTTAATGGCATGGCGAATACGTTCGGTAGCCAGGGGGTATTCCGCCCGAATGTAAAAAATACCCTCATTGGCTCCGATGGCATGAGCCGCTATGGCCATCCCCTCAATAACCCGATAAGGAAAGGATTCGAGGATCATGCGATCCATGAATGCCCCGGGATCCCCTTCGTCGCCATTACAGATGACGTATTTCTTGTCCCCAGTCGCCGCGCGTGTGAACTTCCATTTCAATCCTGTGGAAAAACCGGCACCTCCCCTGCCTCGCAAACCACTGGTTTCAATTTCTTTAATTACGTCATCCGGATCATTCTTTTCCAGCACAGATTTCAGGGCCTTGAATCCATTATGAGCTTCGTATTCTTCAAAACTGGTCGGGTTCAACTCACCCAGGTGCTCGGTCACAAGGTGGAATTGTGCTTTGGATCGGTCCGCTTCAGCTCCATGCCTGACATCATCAGCATAGCGCGTTGGAGGAGCCCATGCTTCATCAGTAAAGAACTTTTCAAGCCACCCCATGACTCTGGCTCCGGCCTGCTTCACCAGACCGGCCGATCGAAAGTGGCTGAGCAAAATTTCGCCGGCCTGATCCGCTTTGACCTTTCCGTACCGATATTTTCGATCCCGGTAGACGACCACCTCCACCAAGGGAGTTTCATAGGACAGCCCCGTGCATCCCACCTGTTTAATGCTAACAGGAAGTGCATTCGACCGAATAGCCAGCTTCAGGGCATCATAAACTTTGTCGGTTCCACCAGCCACACAGGAAGAGCAAAGACAAATGCGGACTTCACCTGTTGCCTGCTCTATTTGAAGGCCATCTTCATCATTGGACTGATCCTGTTTTTTCGCGAGAGCTTTGAAATCCTTGATGAGGTCGGGGACTTTCCACGGCTCGACATCTCCATAGATCACATCATCAATCTGAACCACCGGAGCAAGCATGCAGCAGCCCAAACAGGCTACTTTTTCCGCCGTAAACTCATTACTGGGATCCGTGTGACCTTTTGCTGGAATTTTTAATTCAGTGCGAAATGTTTCATCCAGAATATTCGCACCACTGACGTGGCAAGCGGTCCCGACACAGGTTTTGACGATGTGTTTACCAACAGGGTAATGGCGAAACTGTGAGTAAAAAGTAGATACCCCGGTAACGGCCTCAGCTGTGATTTCAGAAACTTCGCACAGTCGCTCCAGCGCTGGTTTGGGGAGGTAGTTCCATTTTTTTTGAATGGCTTGGAGCAAAGGAATCAAATGCTCGGCTTGACCACCGATTTCCTTGACCCATTGATCCACCAGCGTGACATCTATCTGTGGCGCGGTTGATGTTTCAACCGGCTTGATTTGGGGATCTTGAACTAAAGTTTCCATGATTAACCCTGTATGCAGAATAAGTGGGATTCACCTCGAACGATCATCCCGTTTTTAAATAAGGCAGGAGTGCTTAATATGGGCTCTCCCATTTGAGAATCCATGTTGCCTTTAAACTCTTCTCCCACCGTTTCGAAAACGTGTGCGTTGCCACCGCGATCAAACAGGTAGATTTTCTGCCCAATCCGCACCGGGGAAGAATAGAATCCGTGATCAGTCACCTCATACCAGAGTTCTTCACCATTATCAGCATTCAGGCAAACAATGCCACCATCTCCCATACCTCCGAAGTAGAGGTTATTGTGAACGATCGGTGTGGATATGCCGGGAGTGGTATCGCGGTTCGACCAGAGAACCTCCTGGGTGGCGATATCCACCGCCGCCACATGCACATAATCGGCAGCAATGTACAAACGCCCGTTGTCGTAGTATGGGGAAGGTGCGATTTCGCCACCCTCAAGACATTCAAGCTCCCAAATCAAGGAACCATCTTCGACGTTGTATAGAGAAAGTGTCGGTTCGGAAGCCAGTGCCATCACGGGCTTTCCTTCCCACTCAAACAGAAGAGGAGAAGCCCAGGAAGCTCCGGTCGTTCGATCCTTTTTCCAACGCTCCTTGCCAGTCGCGGCATCGTAGCCGGCAACAAAGCTGTGCTCCTCACGATCGAGCTGCACCAGCACCAGGTCTCCATAAACTTGGGGAGAGGAGGAGTAACCATAAGGGTTGACCGGATTCCCCATGTGGACGGTCCACTTGAGTTCACCATCCAGCGTCACACCGGCCAGATCACCATTGGCATAAACCGCATAAACCATCGCGCCATTGCAAGCCAATGTCGGAGCGGCATAGCCAGTGTCCTCGGTGACTTCGGGTGGTTCACCCGATTCTTTGGTGGCCGGGACTTCGGTCCGCCAAAGCTGTTTACCATCTTCCAAACTGAAACAAGCCACTTCGCGTTTTTCCGCATCGGCTCCGGTGAGAAAGATTTTATCTTCCCAGATGATCGGAGAATTGAAACCAACAAGATCCAATTCAACTTTCCAATGGATTCCGTCTCCCGTTTCACCATTCCAGACTTCAGGGAGTTTCACCTCATCCATCCAGGCGTCATACCTACCAAGAAACACCGCCCAGTTCTGGCGGATTTGTTCGGCCGTGGCGACTTGGATGGCGGGTGCGGCGGGCGTCGAACCGGCGGTTTCTGCTCCAGCACCTGCGGGGGCTGGCGGACCATCGAGTTCGGCGCTATCCGAAGGCAAAGGTTCATCCAAGGGACTTTGCCACGGCAAAGCAAGGGACAAGGCGAATCCAGCCAGACACAGTCCGGTCACCGTAACGGATTTACGAGCCCATTTGGCCTGTTCGCGCGGATCGTCCTTGGGATCGCTTGAATCGGGAAAGGGATGCGTAGCCTCATAGGCTTCGATCAATTTGAAACAGGCAAGCATCACCACCAGACCCCCCACCAGCAGGTAAATACCCCGGTGGTTGAATTCCTGGCTGGTGAAGAAAGCCTTGCGGCCCAACAGATCCATTTCCTGAATCTGTTTACGTAACTCTTCATTGCGAGGATCCTGATTCAACTGCTCAATCAGGGCTTCCAATGAAGCGGAATGTACGGGATCCGAGCGGTTGAGCACCGCCCGGTTAAGAATCATCAGCACGCATGTCACCACCGCTAAAACGGCGGAAACCCATCCCAAAATCTTGATTATCTTATATGCTGCTGAACTTCGGTTCTTCTCAAGAACAACCACTCTCATGACATCGTAACCTTTTCTTTCTCCCCAGATTTTTCGGCAGGTGCCTGCGGTTGTAGTAGAATCGCCTGAGAGGCCTCAAATTCCGGAGTTCCCGGCACAAAATTGGGCCTATGCATGTCATCACTCGGACAATACGAACAACAACGACCGCAGCTATAGCAATCCGATTTGCGCACTTCATAGCCTACCTGGGTTCGTGATAAGGAGACATTGATCAGTTTAACGCCAAAAACCAAGCCAATAAAACCGCCCAGCAACCATCCACCCGTGCTCATGCGAGAACGAATCTGCGCTGCTTTACTGAACAAGTCCTCTTCAGTCTGCCCTTTGGCTCGAAAAGTGTCCGACTCAATCGTTGTTGGCATATTAGAATCCTGCTTTTCCAACACGATTTGCTCAGCCAGAGCAACCGTGCGGTGCTGCCTGCTCAAGGGTTCGGCCATGCGATAACCAATCCAACCACAGAGCAGGATTAAAACCGGCACCATGACGAAAAGATAACCGAGACGATGCGCACCTGAATGACGATCTTCTTTGGTCAAACCTTCGTTGGGCTTGTCGATGGCGTCAAACGGGCAGGATTCTTCACACAAACGGCAGTCAATACAAACAGTGGGAGTGATGGACAGATGCCACCTTGCAAATCGGGACATCCACCCCAGCAAAACACCGTAGGGGCAGAAAAACCGACAATACGGACGAGCAACAAACATTCCCACCAGAAGAAATCCTGCGCCAAGGTAAAGATAGGGTGCATGCCCATTGAGCCGGAAGAACCCAATAAACGGATCGTATTTACAAATCGCCATGCCGGCGTTTGTAGCTGAGAGTAGAACCGCGGTCCCCAAATAGATGTATGGAATCATGCTCAATCCGGTCGTCACTTTCTTGGGCAACTGAATGGGTTTGAGCACCACCAGATCCTGGATAGCCCCGAGGGCACAGACCGAAGCACAAAACACACGTCCGAAAAAGAGTGAATAGGCAAGCGGCAGCAGGAAGAAAATCATGACCGTCACCGGAATGGCATAGTGCACGTTAAAAATGGACATGGTCACATTCTGAATCGATCCGATGGGGCAGACACACCCCTGCTTATAGAACCCAAAATATCCCAAGCTAAACAGCATCAACCAGAACAGACCTTTCCGCGTCCTTAATTTGATGGCGAACAGGGCTCCGAGACTCAACGTTGTGGCGAGCACCAGAACATCCACCCACTGCTGCCACTCCTGGGTTGGTTCCGGGATCGTGGTTTCAGGGAATGTATATTCACTGACAAACTCCGGAGCAGGAAAGCGCATTTCGCCGGCTTGAGAAGACTCCGGCCATCCCAAGTATACTCCCAGCAGCAGGACGGCAGCAAAAATCGCATTCTTTTTGAATAAAGATAAAATCATGTTGGCACCCGTTGGTAAATGTTACTCAGGGAGGTTGAACGCATCTTCCATGGTTTCCTCGCGTTCTTTGTGCCTGAGCAAATAGGGTTTATCGGCTGGCAACCGCTCCCAGGCATCGGCGGGACACTGCATGGCAATGGAACATTCATTACAGTTCACACAGACGTTATGCCTGACCTGCAGGTAAAAGGAAGCATTCCCGAACATCTCGCAGGCTTTGACACATTTGGCGCAGCCAATGCAGTAATCTTCCAGAATGTTGTATTCCCAATAGGGATCTTCCACAAAAAGTCGCTCAATGGCGCCGGTGGGACACAGCTGATTTTCGGCGGCCGAGGTCAATTCTGGGGCATTGGGAAGGAAATATCCAAAACACAAACGGCAATAACCACAGATGGGATAGGACTGAACACACTTAACGGCGGATGGAGAAACGACACAATCGGTCGCGCAATGCTCACATTGAACGCACTTGTCAGGGTCAATCTGCCAAACCGTATTTTGTTCGCGCGCCCCAAATACGGACATGCCCCCCATCCAGCCAAGCGTTAATGCGGCACCTCTGCCGACAGCTTGTTTGATAAAATCAAAGCGATTTAATTGGTCCGACGATTCATTCGATTTTGCATCAGCCATAGTTTTTACTCCGTATTATTGATTCAGTGTCAGATTGTTTGATCCACCGGAAGACCCCGCACTCACATCCAGGCAAATCAGCATTTTGGAATCCCGCAAAATGAGTTTCCCCTCGACAATAGCCATGGGAGCCCAGGCGTCATGACCGGGAGCCACTTCCGCGAACCCAAGCTTTTGAAAACCATCCAGACTGGCCCTTGCCATGGTCAATTCACCGTTATCGTTGAGAATGTATACTTTATCATCAGCGATCATGTAAGGCCCCAAACCGAATCGTTCGGTTTTGCCGCTGCTCCATACAACATTCCCCTCAAGATCCATACAGACGAACTGGCCACGCATGGCTCCTGCGTCTTTGGGAAGAATGGAGAACAGGTGGTTCTGGTAGAAAATGGGAGTCTGCTGTTCGCACGCAAAGATCGTTTTATCCAGCTTGAAGAGTGGCTCGGGAATGATCTTTCCACCCTCTTCCTTGAAGCCCATCATCATACTCCCACCGCCATAACCGGCGGTGAAGAATACCTTGTCAGGCGCTACCCCGATCGGAGAGGGGGACAACACATTCTGCGCCCAGTCCGAAGATTTCCATAGAAGATCCCCCTTGGTGTCCGGCTCGGCAGATACGCCGACAACACCGTTCTGGGAGCAGTAGACGTAGGTTTGCTTACCAAGAATCTCCATCTTCATGATGGAGGAGTGGGACATTTTCCATTGATCCTCATTGGTAGTGGTCCAATTGACCGCACCCGTCGCCAGATCCACGCCCATCATCATCGTGGTGCCGGAAGGTGCCACAATGGCCTCATTTCCATCAATCAGAGGACATTGCCCCGTATACCATAGGGGAACGCTGGTTCCGTAATCCTTCACGAGGTCCAATCCCCAGACAAAATCACCCGTCTTGGCTCGCACACACATCACGAAGCAACGCGGCCCCATGGTAACCACGTAATCCTTGGTCAATGCAGGCACCGTTCTTGAAACACCGTGATTGTTCTTGGTAGGGGCCTTGTAGCGGCGTCGCCAGATCTCGATGCCGGTGTCCAATGAGAAACACCGAAGGGTATCCCCTTGATACTCCTTATCGTAGTCCAGGATGTAAACACAGCCCTGATCAACCGCCACACCTGCATGCCCTTCACCCATGGGAACGCTCCACAACTGAGTGGGCCCCCCGGGAGGCCACGTATCACTCAAGGGAACGGAATCCTTGGCAATGTTATCGGCATCTGCTCCCCGAAATCCTTCCCATGTGCCTGCGGATGTGCCAATTTCACCTTCAAGCTTTTCAAATTCACCCTCCAGATCCACGACAACTTCCGCCTTGGGCGCCGCTGCGACGCCACCTACCGGTTTGTAAGTTCCGGCAGCGGTTTCCGCGGGGATATCGGTCACGCGTGTGGTGATAGGAAGAGATTTGCCCCCTTGAAAAAGGAGGTACAAGAAGCCCGCCGCAACCCCCGTTAAAAGGGTCATGGCATAGATAGTCAGTTGTCGATCGGTAACCATTTGAGATGCCTCACAATAATTCCCTTGATCTTTCTGTCAATGGGTTGAATGCTGATAAGTAGTCATCAATAAAATGCCAACGTGTTTAAACCTTGCCACGGATGTTGCATGATTGTAAAACAAAAAAGGGTCAAGTAAAACCAAAAATTGATTAGTCATGGCCGATATTAAATCACTAGCTCGACGGGGATTTCTTTCTGGAGCACTTGTAACTGCTGGCGCAGCAGTTGGATGGGCATTCCGAAAAACTCAAAACCCACGACGTCCCGCACGTCAAAACCAAAGCCTCGACAAAAGTATTTTTGAATATGACGTCAGCGAGTACATGCAGACCGATCCTGAATTGCACATTTACGAAGCCAAAACCGAGTTCAATGTGGACTTTGAGCGGGTCAAATCAGTGCTCATGACCCAAGACGGGGCGCTCGTCATAGCAGGTGACCGCAGTATCAAAGGCGTTGGGCAGGACGGCACAACACAATTCGAACTACCACTTAGCCGCCCGCCTCACTGCATGGCCATTTCCGAGGAAGGACTTCTCTGGGTCGGATTGGGGCGTTTCTGTGAAGTCTACGACTTGAAAACGCTCGAGAAGAAATTCAAGACCGAGCAGTTCGGAGAAAAATCCTACATCACATCGATGCAGGCTTACGAAGAAAGAGTTTACGTTGCGGACGCCGGATTGCGCGAGATGGTTGTCTTGAATGCGGGAACGGGCAAGGAGCTGTTCCGATTCGGTAAAAAAACAGAAACCAACCCCGGTTTCAATGTGCCCAGCCCTTATTTTGATTTTGTGATTGGCAGAGATTTGAAACTGCATATCTCCAATCCAGGATTGCTCCGTGTGGAAACCTACACGATGGACGGGGAATTCGAAAGCTCCTGGGGTAAACCCGGCATGACAGCAGACGCTTTTTGCGGATGCTGCAATCCTGTTTACCTGACCCAGCTTCCCGATGGCGACTTCGTAACGAGTGAAAAAGGTCTGGCCAGACTGCATGTTTACTCTGAACAAGGAAAGTTCAAGGGTGTGGTCGCCGATCCGAATCACATGATCCAGGATGAAGCCCTTGCCAAGAAAGCCTGTGGAGATTGCACCAAGGGCCATGGATTCGATCTTGCCTCTGATAGCGCGGGCAATGTGTTCGTGCTCGACCCCATCAAGAAGAGCATTCGAGTGTTCGCTCCATCCAACAAGTTGACTTGAGAACAATTTAAAGCTTAAACATTGAACGTCATGAATGAAATCCAGTCACCATCACAAAACAGTCTCCCACGCCGTCAATGGATCGCCAAGGCAGCTCGATCTGTCATCATGACCGCGATGGCTGCTTTTGGCATTGGACAGGTTTACAAAGCACGAAAGCTGGAAAACGATCCGAACTGCATTCGCTTGTATACGTGCAACGACTGTGTCGAGTATGGGGGGTGCGAACTGGATAAGGCCGTCGCCTTCCGGCAATCGCAGGATAAGCCCGCTTCGAACAACAGCTGATTGCCGATCAGCGCCACTCAAGCCCAGGCGCGCCTCAAGGCATTGAGAAAGTTGCCGTGAAATACTGAGCGGATCTGGGCTTCAGTATAGCCTCTTGAAGTAAGCAGACCTTCCAGATTTTGCAGATCAGCGATGGACTGTACGTCCGCAGGACATTGTTCAGTTCCGTAACCACCATCCAGATCAGAACCAATGCCTACATGATCGGCATTGCCCGCCAATTGACAGATGTGATCGATGTGATCGATGATACGCTCGAGTTTCAGTCCGGCAGATTGAGGCGTGGTGGTTCCTCTCTCCCACCCCACATGCATCATCCATGCATCGAAGACCATACCAATCACACCGTTTCTTTGGATGATGGCTTTGAGCTGATCATCATTTAACTGGCGTTGATGCGGGATGATGGATCGGCAATTGCAATGACTTGCCCAAACTTGCCCCTTAAAAAGATCCATGGCTTCCCAGAAGGCTTCATCGGACAAGTGGGTCAGGTCCAGAATCATCCCCAAACGGTCCATTTCGCGTAACAAATCCTTACCAGCCTGGCTCAATCCTCCTTCAGCACCTGTTCCCGGGGCGTAAGTACCCGGTCCATAGTGACCCAATCCCAAAGCACGTAAGCCGAACTCATAACTGCGTTCCAGATACGACAGATTCACCATGGAATCCGCACCTTCCAAGCTCAGAATGTAACCGATTGGAAGCTGGTCGGGATTACCCGATTCGGCATCCAGTGCCAGCCACTTTTCTACGTGTGCTTCCAATTGAATCCCGTCAGTGATCTGTAACAATTCGCCTTGCTCCTCCATCGCTCGATACCAAGCCAGTTGAGCTTGGGTCTGGGCCCATGCCTGCTCAGGGGAATGCCAACCGGAAATCTTGCTCCCCGGTTTGACGTAGCGCGCAATCTGGGTGGCAACGCATAGCCCGATCCGGCCTTTGCGCATTTCCGGGAAGGTTAACACTCCGTTGCCACGATCCGGTTTATCGGTCCAGGCAGATTCCCGTTCTCTTACGGCATTCAAAGGCTGCCGCAGATCACGGTTCCACTCCATGGCATTCATGGCCAAATCCAGGTGAGCATCAAAAAGGAACATTGAGATAAGTTCGCTCAAGCCCCTTGGAAAGGTCAAGGCGTCATTTCTTACCATCAGCATCCATGGAAAGGACGGAATTGACGGCGGACAATAAAATCTCGGGATTTACCGGTTTAACGAAATAGGCACTCATGCCGGCGTCCATGGAACGTCTGCGATCTTCAACCGAAGCCTGGGCTGTGATGGCAAAAATGGGCACCGGATCGCGTAATTCCAACTCCTTCTCACGGTAGCGGATCATTCTGGACGCCTCATAACCATCCATGATGGGCATTTGAAGATCCATCAAAACCAAATCGATGGAATCATTTTCCACGATGTCAACGGCCTGCCTGCCATGGTGTGCAACGACGACATCATAACCGGCCTTTTGAAGAATCAGGACAAGAAACTGCAAATTCACCTCGTTATCCTCCACCACCAGCACACGGTATTTCCCATTCGGGTTGTCATTGGATTCCACTGGTGAAGGCTCTTTGATTTCGGCTGTTTTCTGTTTTTTGGCGGATCGAGCTGCCTCCAGAGGGATGGCGATCCAAAATTGCGACCCCTTTCCTTCCGAGCTTTCCACCCCGATCTGGCCGTTCATCTGCTCAATCAACCGCTTGGCAATGGTTAATCCAACCCCCAGACCGCCATATTGCCGGGTCATGGAGGCATCCACCTGTGTAAACGGAAGAAAAATCTTATCCAGCATTTCTGCAGGAATCCCAATACCGGTATCTTCAATGAGCAACTCCAGAAAATATTCCGTATCCGCCTGCACACCACGATCGTTGGCCTTGGCCTGGCTGAGGCATCTTGCCCTGAAATCGACACGGCCGTGATGGGTGAATTTTACTGAATTTCGGAGCAAATGCTGAAGCACATGCCCCAACTTCCGCACATCACCATGCAAAACCGTTGGAACATCGGGGTGAATGAATATTTCAAAACTGATTCCGGCGGAATTCAGTTTTTCCTGGAACGGAGTGGCGATCTGCTGAATCAAGGCCTGCACATGGAAATCTTCAAACCGATCCTTTTTCGCGACCCGCTCCAATGATGAAAAATCGAGGATCTCATCGATCAATTCACGCAGAGTGTTGGCACAGGTGTTTAATGTTTCCAGGTAATCCTTTTGCTGGGATGAAAGCTTGGTGTGCGAAAGCAGGTGCTTCATCCCCACAATACCGTTCATGGGGGTTCGCAGTTCATGACTGACGTTGGCCAGGAATTGGCTTTTCACTTCATTGGCCACCTGGGAATCCTTCATGGCCTGACGCAACTCAGCCGTTTGAGCAACAACCTCAGCCTCAAGATTGGCATTGAGATGTTCCACCCTTCTGTAGACCCCGAAAAATCGATGCACCAATATAAAGGCGATGGAAATCATGAGCACAAAACATCCATACCCAATCAACATGATGGGAAAGGAAAGAACATCTTTGACTCTCAACGCATCGATCACCACCACCACCAGGAACAGTATCAGGCCAATCAGAAGAGAGATGGCATGGACATCCCTTTGCTTTATCTTCTGATAAAGCAAACCGACACCCAACAATGAAAACCCCATCCATACATACATCAGAAAAGAGTAAAACATCGTGAACCAGGTCAGTGGAGAATGTGTCACAAACACCCCCAACACTATCGCGCATGTGGCACCATGACCGAGCCGGACAATAAAACGACTTCGTGGGGACAAATGCACACCGTCATGCGCCAGAAAACTTTGAAAAAACCAAAAAAAGCAGCTCCCCAAAGGAAAACACAACGCATACTCAATACGCTTCCAAAACAAAAAGTCGAATTCAACATAATAGCGCAGCGGACTTCTCAGCAGGATGTAAAAGGAAAGCATGATACAAAACAAACCGAACGCCAGGTAATCCCTTTGCCAGGAACGTTGAAAGGACATAAACAGGAAACTGACCCCGATCATCCAGTAACAAGGGATCATCCATATCTGCATGGATTCAATGAGGTAGAATCGTCGCATGACCTCTTGCGGAAGGCCCATGTAAACGGACCCCTGCAGGATACCGGAAGCGTCTTCAAAATATCGTTGAACCTGCACCAACAGAACGTTGGGGCGATCCGTGCGAATCAGGTTCCTGTTAATCGTGTAAAACCTTGGCTTGTCGTATACCTGAGGCTGCTTGGATCCCCAATCCCCCATTTCTCCGATCAACTGCCCGTTGAAGTAAGTGCGATCCTTATCCGAAATCTGCCCCAAAGAAAACAACAGGTCGGAGTCCGGGGCAGACTCAAAGGAGATAAACTTTAAATACGTGAAGGTAAAATCCGATTTCTCAACTCCCTCACTGTTTTCGGCAGCACCGGGGACACGTACAGGGAACCACCCGGCATTCCTCAATGCTTCCTCATTCACCGTTGGAGTATCTTCCAGAAATTTGCTCAGCTCGCTGACCTCCACCACGCCGCTTTGAACAAACCATTGATCGGTATATTCTACTGAAGTGTCTAAATTCGAATGAAGAAAGACCAACTCATTCCCTGGGGAGGCGGCTTGAAGATCAAAAGCCGCAAACATCCAAGCAAAAAGCAAAATCCATCCCGACTCCCACAAACAAGTGACAGCTCTCAAGTGATCGATTTTTAAATAAGCTCCTCCCTTCATGATAGGTATGATTTACCTGAGGGGTATTAGGCCTGAAAACAGTATCCAAGTATGAAAAATTTGAAAGTGAATTATCCCGAAGATTCCGCAGGCACTTATTGTAATGGAAACCGGCGGTATGTCTGAAGGATATTGATCACCTGATCCACAGGGAGTCGATAGACCGTATTTTCATTGATCCCGGACATTGTTTCGGCGGCTACCATGGCGTTGATGACCGACTCTTCCACGGACTGAATGGTGGCCTGGAAGAATGCGTCCATTTGAGTATTGTCCAGCATGGCAACCTGACGCACACCCGCTTGATTCGAATCCCCCACGGGCGCGGTGGAAAAAGCCAGGAACAAATCACCACTGGAATTTGCCCCATACCCACCGGTCCGACCAATTCCCAAACCCGCGCGACGCGCCACACGTTTCAGTTGATGTGGTAGCAACGGTGCGTCGGTCGCGATAATCACGATGATGGAATGACCGGAATGCAAAGGCTCCAATCCGTTCATTTTCATTTCATTCCCCTCAATCAAATGCCCCAGTTTCACACCGGCAATGGTAAGATCCTCCCGCGTTCCGTAATTCGCCTGAACCAGCGTGCCGAGTGTGTATCCGTTCTTCATGATGCGAGAAGATGTTCCGATGCCAGCCTTGAATCGATGACACACCATCCCGGTCCCTCCCCCAACGTTACCTTCAGCGACCGCGCCACCTTTGGCACCATTCAATGCCTGAAACACATGTTCACTCCGAACGTGATGGCCCTGAATATCGTTCAATCGGCCATCCCATGTTTCAGCAATCACCGGCAAGGCGGCCCAGCCAAAAGCATCGTCAGCGTCATGATACCCGCTCTTCCGACGCCAATGAATACTGGCTTCATACACCGCCCCCACGCTGTGTGTGTTGGTCAGCAGAATAGGCTCTTCAAGAAAACCGGACTCTTCGACCCAGGTTGTTCCCGTCATTTCTCCGTTACCATTCAAGGTTTCAAAGGCTGCAAACACCGGTTCAAAGTGTTTGCCTCTTGGCAGAATGGCGGTGACACCCGTTCGCACAGGCCCCTCTCCAATAACCAAATCGCCCTCCCCCTTGATCAAGGTGCAATGACCGACCTGCACCCCGGTCACGTCGGTGATGGCATTAAGTGCTCCGGACGTGCCCTCAAAAGGAATCCCCAGGTCTCGGGCTCGTTCAGCGGCAAAGGAAACCAGGCAAATTCCAGCACCAGCACAAGCAAAAAACCATCGCACAACCCTAAGCCAACCACGGGTGTTTACCTTCATGAAATGCATCCCCCCACTCTGCGAAGCCAAAAACGATTTGGCAAGAACGACAGACCGAGCCCTTAAGGGCTCATACAATCAGTCGGATCGGTCTGATCAGTCGGATCCGACCGATCTCCCCCCCCCACCGCTCAAGCTCCCCCCAAAGAATCGCGCAGGTCCTTCTTGAGAATCTTGCCGGTGGCATTGCGGGGAAGCGCCTCCATGAAATGAACATGACGCGGCACTTTGAACGAAGCCAACTCTGATTTCAAAAAAGCGATCAAAGCGTTTTTGTCGGGTTCATGCTCTTCATCCAGAGCAACAAACGCCACCGGTTGCTCCCCTTTCCTTTCATCCTTCAACCCAACCACAGCTGCTTCCTTGACCCCTTCAAACCGGTAAATCAGTTCCTCGATTTCTCTCGGGTAAACATTGATCCCGTTGACCAGAAGCATGTCCTTTTTACGATCGGTGATAAACAAGTAGTCATCCTCGTCCGCATACCCCATGTCACCGGTTTTCAACCAGTCGTTCTGCAAGGTTTCCTCGGTCGCATCGGGACGATTCCAATACCCCAGCATCACATTGCCACCTTTCACCCAAAGTTCACCTGTTTCACCTGCCGGCAAGGGATTGCCATCGTTGTCCATGATCGCGACCGTAACGTCGTGCACGGGTAATCCGATCGATCCCGCTTTCCAGGGGCCGTCCACCGGATTCAATGTCACCACCGGACTGGCTTCACTTAAACCGTATCCCTCGATGAGCGGCACGTTGGATTTGGCATTAAAACGATTCAGAACTTCAACCGGCAACGGAGCGGCTCCGCTGATACAAAGCCGCAAGGGCAGCTTGGGCAAATCCGCAGACGCAAAAGCACGATACAACTGCGGAATGGCGGGCATTAATGTGGCTGTGTGCGCGATGATTTCCTTGAGTATGTTTTTGGGGGGATTGAGCGATTTGATCAATACAATAGCTCCCCCAACCGTCATCGGGAGCAAAATGCCGACAGTCATCATAAAACTGTGAAACATGGGCAACAGCAGCGCAACCCGGTCGTCTTCGGTTACTTTCATCGTCACTTCACAGCTCTTGACGTTGTGGAGCAGATTCCCATGGCTCAGCATGGCACCCTTGGGACGACCGGTGGTGCCACTGGTGTAAATAATCACCGCAAGATCTCCCTCCTGACTGGCATGATCTTCCTGAACAGCCTCGTCAACCGCAATCTCACCAGATGAAAGAGAATCCGCTTGGATGAGTTTCAAGGTACTCAGACTGGACTGAATCTTCTCAGCAGCCTCCCGCAGGGTTTCATCCACGAACAAAGCCTTGGCTCCCGAGTCCTCAAGGATGTATTGGGTTTCAGATGCAGTCAGAAAATTATTAATGGGCACCACCACCCCGCCTGCGCGCAGGATACCAAACAGAATCGCCACGAATTCCGGGGCGTTTTTCATCCAAATCGCAACCCGATCCCCCGGTTGAACGCCCGCATCGTGCACCAATTGATGACGCACCGACTCCGATTGACGGAACAGGCTCTCGTAACTTATTTGGGATTCTCCCCAGTAAATCGCGGGCTTCTGCGGATGCCTTTCGACTGAAGCAACAAATGCATTTGCCAAATTCATGGGGCTGATTGTGGGAGCAAGCTTGAGAGTCGCCAAGTCATTTTGCTTTGCAATACATGGCAACAAGCACTTAAAAAGAAGTCAGCCGGGGACGACACAACCTTTTGCCCGACACAAAACGATGAAAAGCGCGACGGACGAAACCATATTGATCGATCAAAATCAATCTCTTGAGAAAGTGGTGCGCGCCGTCAAAAAAGTCGACGAAATCGCCATCGACACCGAAGCGGACAGCATGCACGCCTATCCTGAGAAGGTTTGCCTGCTGCAAATACGCTGCGGAGAATCCAGTTGGCTGGTCGATCCGCTGGCAGACATCGACTGCTCCCCGCTTCTGGATGTCCTCAAGGACAAATCGCTCATTTTCCACGCTGCGGACTACGATCTCAGGCTCCTGCACAAACGCTATGGTTTCCGCCCCAACCGTGTCTTTGACACCATGTGGGCTGCCCGGTTGGTGGGACATGAGAGGTTCGGGCTGGAGTTCCTGGTCAAACATTACTTCGACATCCAACTCGAAAAAGGCCCTCAAACCGCCAATTGGGGCATGCGTCCCTTAACGCCTGCCATGGCTCATTACGCGCTGAACGACGTGCTTCACCTCAAGCCACTGGCTGAGTTATTGCGTAAAGAACTGACCGGTCTCAAGCGACTCACCTGGGTGGAGGAAATCGCAGAACGCGTGATCGAGCAGGCCTGTCTCCCCGAAGAGGATGTTTCGGACACGGAATGGAGAATCAAAGGAGCCTCCAAACTAAGCCGTCGCGGCCTGGCTTTCCTACGAGCCATATGGAACTGGCGTGAAACAGAAGCCATTCGGGCCAACCGCCCTCCTTTCTTTATCCTGTCCCATGATCTGGCCACCAGTATGGCCACCCGGGCGGCTTGTGATGAAAACTGGATCAGCCTGATCCCTCGGCGCATGGCTGCCAGACGACGCCGGCAACTGGAGAAAGCCATGAATGAAGCTTCCCGCATCAAACCAAACGACTTTCCTCAACGGCTTTATAAACCCAGATTTCGGGCAAGTGACCGTGAAAAAAACAAGACCGAAGCGATCAAGAAAGTGAGGGACGCAGCCGCTGAAAAGCTCAAACTGGATCCATCCATCATCGCCAGCAAAGCCACCATGATCCGCCTGGGACTGGATGATTCGAACGCCACCGAGGAACTCATGCAGTGGCAACGGGAATTGTTGGGTTTATAACAGGCCGGGATCAACAAGGCCAAAGGGCCTCATAACGGTAGGGATCCCGATTGTATCACGACTGCTCGTCCGGTTGCATGCCCCATTCAAGGCCACAGGTTCCCCCGTTCCCCTGAAGCGCTCGAGGCCCCGCGGCAGCATGCCCTACCGGGACCAAAGGTCTCATTTCGGTAGGGATGAGCTGCTGCTCGTCCGGTTGCGGGTCCGATCAACGCAGTAAACATTCCCACACCCCTACGCGCTCGCGGCCGAGCGGCATGCCCCTCAGAAATCCAGCCGCTGGTAAGCGAATCCCTTGAGATACTCGGACTCAGGTATGGTCGGAACAATCGGATGATCGGCAGGCTGGCCATAGGATTCCACTCTCCGCAATATACAGCGATTATCTGATGCCGCAGCCAGCACGGTGCCTTCAAAAGTCAGGGCATCGATGTGGTGGGAACAACAAAATGTTGCCAGTATACCGTTCGGTTTGAGCAATTTGATCGCGCGGAGATGAATTTCTTTGTACCCGCGCAGGGCATCGGGAATGGACGAACGATTTCGAGTGAATGACGGCGGATCCAGGATAATCAAGTCGAACAATTCGGGCTTTTCTCCGTCATCCGATGGGGCGGTTTGCTGTTTCAACCAATCAAACACATTTCCGTGCACCCATTGGCATTTTTCGGCCAAGCCGTTCTTTTCGGCGCTGGATTGAGCGGACTGGAGCGCCTCCTCACTTTGATCAATGCCCACCACCGAAGCAGCGCCTTCCTTGGCACAATGCAACGCAAACCCGCCCATGAACGTAAAACAATCCAACACTCTCGGCGCATGCATGCGAGCAGCGAGCTGGGCCACTTTCTGGTAGTTTTCATACTGATCCAGATAAACGGCCGTCTTGTGCCCTTGTTCCACATCAATCTCCCAGGATAAGGCATTCATCTCAACCGAAACTCGAGGAGTGGTTTTGGATGGTTCCTTGGAAAACAACACCGAGTGTTTTTCCGGAAGTCCTTCCATTCTGCGGCCTGTGGAGTTGTTTCTTTCCAGAATGGCCGCCGGGTCCACCACTTCTCTCAAAGCTTCAACAATCAAATCCAGGCGATTGTCCATGCCAAGTGAAGAAGTTTGAACCACCAACACATCGCCATATCGATCCACAATCAAGCCACTCAATCCGTCACTCTCAGAATTGATCAATCGATAACACGTTCTCCCCCCCACATGCCGCTGACGCCAGTCCAAAGCAGTCTGAATCCGCTTCTGAAAAAAGGAAGCATCGATGCTCAGTTTGGATTTTGAAATTAAACGGACCCGTAGTTTGGACCCGGAATGATAGAGGCCGATGCCGAGAAAACGTCTACGATGGTCCCGGACCTGAACCACGTCGCCATCTTTGGGATCTTGAGTGATCTTGGAGATATTGCGCGCGTAAATCCATGGATGTCCGGCTTGAATACGGTCCGCTTCCCCATGCCGCAAATGCACGGTGGGGCGGGTCCTTTCAGGTGAAGGTTGGTTCATTGATTTGTAAGGTATGGAAATCCGGGTTCGGACTATCCTTTGAGAATCTTCTTGCAGGCGCTCTTGAGTGTTTTGAGTCCTTTTTCGGACTTGGCCTCGATGTAGCAACGGATCAACGGCTCGGTGCCGCTGGCACGGAAAGCCACCCATTCCTGACCAGGCAGCAGGAACTTGAAGCCGTCGGTCTTGATAAATTTCTCCACCTTTTGACGACCGATCTTATCCAAGCCCTTGGAAAGCCGATCCAGCAAGGCTTCTTTTTTGTCGGCAGGCACTCGCACATTGATGCGGTCGGTGAAATAAGGACCGGTCGTTTTCTCAATGTCCTTCAGCACTTCTCCCAAAGGTTTCTTCTCGCAGGCATAAAGTTCCGCCATCAACAAACAGGCCAGCACACCGTCCTTTTCGGGAACATGCCCTTTGACACTCAAACCACCGGACTCCTCACCGCCCACGATCACTGCTTCGGATTCCATCAAGGCGCCGATGTGTTTGAAACCGGTCGGGGTTTCATGCACTTTCACTCCGAACATGGCCGCCACATCATCCACCTGATGACTGGTCGGCACGGTTCGAACAACCGAACCGGTCCATTTGCGATTCTTGGCCAGATGATAAAGCGACAAGGCCAGGATTTGGTTCGGTGTCAGCCATGTGCCGTCCTGATCCACAATGCCAAACCGATCGGCATCGCCGTCCAGTCCCAGACCAAGCTGAGCGTTTCCGGACAGAACACATTCCCGAGCATCCGCCATCCCCTCTTCGTTTGGTTCAGGGTGACGACCTTCGAAACCGGGATTCAAATAATCGTGAAACAAGGTGACTTCGGCCTTGGCCTCTTTGAGCAGCGCATCCAAATAACCACGCCCAGTCCCATACATACACTCGACAGCAATCTTCAATTTGGCACGTTTGAGTTTCTTGAAATCGATGATCGATCGGACCTGGGTGAAATAATCCTCTCGCGGATCGATGGTTTTGCACTTGAAGGACTCATCATCCTTGGCATCCCAGGACCAACCCTTTTTCTGCAACTTGACGATGTTTTTCTCAATCTTTGTCGTCACATCCTGGGGCGCGGGCGCTCCACGGTGGGTTGAGAATTTGAGCCCCTGGTATTCAGCCGGATTATGGCTGGCGGTCATATTGATGCCGCCGATGGCCTTTTTGCGGCGAATGGTATGGGCGATGACAGGCGTTGGAGTATCGCGGTCACACAGGAGCGATGTAATGCCATTCTTGGCAAGCACCTGACCAACCGTGGTGGCAAAGTCTGGCCCCATGAAGCGGGCATCATGCCCCAGAATAACCACGGGCTTCCGGCCCTTGATTTCTGATTTTTTGCGCTTGAGCTCGCTCTTCAGGTAATCGGCGATAGCCTGAGCCACGAGGGCAACGTTTGCGTAGGTAAAATCGCGGGCAATGATGCCGCGCCATCCGGATGTGCCGAATTTAATGGAGTCCATGAATGAACAATGTGAAATGGTTGGGATCAACTCTTCCAGTCAAAGGCCTTCTTCTTGATTTCGTAAACGAAGCCGACCAAAAACAGGAGGAGAAAGATCATCATGGAACCAAAGATCAAGTGCGCATTTTCCGCCAACATATCCTTGTAGACAACGGCCCAGGGGTAAAGAAACACCACTTCCACGTCGAACAGGATGAACAGCATGGCAACGAGGTAAAACTTGACCGAAAAACGGGCACTTCCCTCACCAACAGGCTCCATACCACATTCATACGCCGTGTCCTTGATGCGGGAACGATACCCTTTTTTGCCCGCCAGGGCGGAAAACAACAGGGTCCCGAAGGCAAAGGCCGAAACCAATCCGAACAACATCAAAACAGGTATGTACTGCGCAATCTGCGATTCCATCTTAACCGCATGGTAAAAGCCCATGCCCATCATTGGCAAGCGCATTTGTGCAGATAAACAAACAGACTCGAATCATTGACGCCAAGTCCCTTGTCAAGCTAGTCTCCAGCTCATGGAACCCGGCCAGCAATTATTGTCACACTTGGACTATGTCATCTTTTTCGGTTCCCTGATTCTGGTCATGATCATCGGTCTTTGGGCCGGCCGAAAAGAGGACAGCGCGCAGGACTTTTACCTGGCCGGCAAAGATGCCCGCTGGTGGGGCGTGGCGGGTTCCATCTTTGGTTCCAACGTCTCCGCCAACCACATCGTCGGCATGATGGGCGTCGGCTTCAGCCTCGGGTTCGTCGAAAGCCATTTCGAAATCACCGCCATCGCCGGGCTGTTGCTGCTCTGCTACTTCTTTCTTCCCGTATACCGTAAGCTCAACATCTACACACTCAGCGACTACCTAAGTCAGAGGTATGATGACCGATCACGTGTCGCATACGCCATCATCATGATCACCATCATCGTGGTAGTCATGATGGTTCCGGCATTTTACATCGGATCCAGGGCATTAAACATTCTTCTGGCGGATCAGTCCGTCGTTCAGCAAGCCCTTGATGCTGCGGCAGCCGGCAATCCAACAGGCATCCAAATAAACCAGACCACTTACATCATCGGGATTCTAATCATGGCGGTTGTGGCTGGTTCTTACACCATTTTCGGCGGATTGAAGGCGGTTATCATTACCGATGTTATTCAATCCGTGTTCATGCTTGTAGGGGCGGCCATCGTGGCTTACCTCACATTTGGTCAATCTGAAATTGGCGGATGGGCCGGCATGCGCGCCATGGATGCCGAAGGCAAGGACCTCATGCACCTTTATCTGCCCATGAATCACCCGGCCAGACCATGGTCAGGTATGCTCAGCGGACTATTGATCCTTCATTTCTACTACTGGAGCGCCAACCAGTTCATCGTTCAACGAGCCCTGGCAGCGCGGTCGGACCGCGAGGCCAGAATCGGCATCGTCACGGCTGGCTTCTTTAAATTGCTCATACCATTCATGTCCATCGGAACCGGGGTGGCTGCTTATTACTTCTTCCAAGCCAAAATGCCCGGCGTCCCGGTGGATGGAGATACCGCCTTTCCGCTGCTGATGCGCGAAGTCGTGGCTCCGGTAGGCTGGGGATTGGCCGGACTGGTGGCAGCCGGCTTGATCGGGGCGATTCTTTCAAGCGTTGATTCGATGCTTAATTCCGCAGCCACACTCATCACATTTGACATCTACAAGAGGTTCGTAAATCCGGATGCATCAGAAAAACAATTGATCAGGACGGGACGGATCTGCATCACTTTCTTTGTCGTCGGGTCTGCTCTGCTTACCATTTTCATCTTTGATCCAAATTCCAGGGAACCATTCTTCACCTACGTGGCTCGTCACCAAAGCCGGTTAATAGCGGGTTTGGTGGTTGCTTTCGGGGTGGGAATGCTTTGGAAGGGCGCGACGGCGGCAGGAGGATTTGCTGCGATTATCACGGGAGTCGTGGTTTCCTACGGCCTACTGCCTGTGTACGCGGCTACTCTTGGCAAGTCCGAAACTTTCCAGCCTTGGCTGGGCGAACAACTTAATTTCTTCCATGCCGTCTTTGTTGCCGCTATTTGTGCGACCATTGTTCATTTTCTGGTCAGCAAATTGACCCAAGCGGATGAAAGCAAGGGCCAGCTTACCTGGCACGGCCTGGGTCTGATCAGCAAACAACAACTGAGAACCATCGGTATGCGCATTTTGCTATCCATCATTGTGTTCGCGGTGTTGGGCGCTCTCATGGCCAGATCGACCATACAACCCGGCATGGCTGCCTTTCTGGGAGCCGCTTGGACATTGGGCCTCATTTTTTATGCTGTTCGCCAATCTCCTAGAAAATCCGATGAAACAGGATTGGATGATCGATACCTGGCAGGCGTGCTCGCCGCCTGTGCCGTATTTGTGCTGTTTTACTTCTATTAGATTAACGGGAATTAAGTGAAACCAATCATAAGCCCTTCGTGTTTGTATAGAAAGTTCAGCTGAAAATATATGCCATCAGGTT
>CAYPZD010000081.1:0-24940 GCA_964415055.1 uncultured Verrucomicrobiota bacterium
GCGTGTAAACCACGCAGACGAACAGGATCATCGTCATGCCGTTGACGTATGGAATACCGGACAAGGTTTCCAGCAATTTACCACCGGCAGTTCCCATACTGACCAACCAGGCCATGGAATAAACCACGGTAATCAACAGGAACAACACCCATGCAAATTTGCCATAGCGCAGGCGCATGAAATCTCCACTCGTGTAACCTTTGGGAATCAATTGACGGATGCGGGCGCTGAGCGGAGCAAACAGCAACAATCCGAAACTGGCAGTCGAATAAGCCAGCATGCCCCAAATCCCCTTTTCGAGAGCAAACACCGGCGCAAGCATGACGGTATTGGAAGTCACCCAGGTCGCCATGGCGGTCGCCGAACCGAGAGCCATGCCAACATTGCGTCCGGCCAGCATGAATCCGTCAAATGATTTCGCGCGACGCCCCCAGTAAATACCCAGGCCAATCCAGGCAGCTCCGAAGAGTAACAACAGGATCCAACCAACCGTTGGATTCAAAATGGTATTTGCATCTGCCTCGCTCATCCCCTTCCTCCCTTCGTTAAGCCTGAATCATCTTTTTCGGTATATTGGCAATGCCCCTTCCAAATGGCCCACACAGTGGCCACAAAGACAATGGTTCCCAGGAGAAAAAGGGTAATCACAAGGTTACGTGAAACGAACTCGACATTGATCTCCATGCTATCCGACCAGGGACCGGTTTCTTCGTTAGAAACCGCCCGAACTCGATAACGGTGCGTGCCTTCAGGTAATCCGGAAATATAGGTGGCTTGGTCGGGGCCATCATAACGCATGCGGGCATTGGAGAAGTCCGAACCATCCGACTGTTCGACTTGAAAGGTGAGGGATGCGTCCCCGGATTGAGGGAGTTCCCAACGAAGCAGGCATTTTCCTTCGTCCGCCAGAAACGGGCTTTCAGCGGGAGACACCCATCTCGGCTGGGGAAGTTCCGCGACGCTCTGAATACCATTGGCGAACAGCCAAAAGCTCAGAAATATTAACGCTCCACGCAGCACTTTCCCGGACGCACTTTTCGAACCATTGTTTCGAAAAAAGATAAGCTAGCCCCTGGTGTCTTTGAATTAATGTTGGTGAATTCTCTGAGTATTAATGAAGAAGTATGATCAAAATGAAACAACCCCTTCGGGAATCCACCATAGGAAACCTGCCTCTGAGTGCAAGGGCTAATTCTTTCCCGAACCAAACCCAAGCATCACTACAAATTGGTGTACAGAAACTTACAAAACCCATTTTTCAGCAACGCCGTCAACATCAGCCCGTGGCACCGATCTTTTGCTTCAATGAATCAGCAATGGGCTGATTCCATTTCTCCAAATCCGAAAGCACGGGACCTTCCAGAAGCAATCGTGCCTTTGGTTCGGTTCCGGAATAACGGAGCAACACACGTCCTCCTTGCGGTTGAAGGGCCTTTTCGGCTTCCTTGACCAGATCCAACACTCCATCCAATTCTTCGAAAGGTGGTTTGGATCGGACGCGAATGTTGGTGATGATCTGGGGGAATCGCTGCCATTTTCCTGTAAGTTGGTGCAGGGAGGCATCTTTTTCCTTCATGATGGAAAGGATCTGAAGGGCGGCAATCAATCCGTCTCCGGTCGTGGCGTAATCGCGGAAGATAAGGTGGCCACTGGATTCCCCACCAAAGTTGTAGTCTTTCTTGAGCATCTCATCGATGACGTTTTTATCACCAACGGCGGTGCGAATGACTTTGCCTCCGGCCTTTTGAATCACCTGGTCCAATCCGGCATTACTCATGACGGTGGCCACAAGGGTTTTCTTGGCCAAGTTGCCTTTCTCGAGCATGTGCATTCCAGCGATGGCCATGATATCGTCGCCGTCCACCAACTTGCCATTTTCGTCACAAAGCATCACGCGATCGGCATCTCCGTCATGGGCGATTCCAATATGAGCACGATGTTCCCATACTTTGCGGCTGATCAGATCGGGGTGCATGGAGCCGCATTCTTTATTGATGTTGGAACCATCCGGTTTATCGCCGTAGGCGAAGACTTCCGCCCCCAGTTCTCGCAAGATACATGGAGCAGCTTTGTAGGCGGCTCCGTTTGCGCAATCAATCACAATTCGCATCCCGTCGAGCGTCAGCCCTCTTGGAAAAGATGATTTCGCATATTCGATATAGCGGCCAAGTGCATCGTCGATACGGACCGCTTTGCCGATCTCGCGGGCGCTGGGCACGATGGATTCGATGTTCCCACTGAAGACAAGATCTTCGATTTCATTCTCAATATTGTCGTCGAGTTTGAAACCGTCCGCTCGAAAGAACTTGATACCATTGTCATCAAAAGGATTGTGGGAAGCAGTGATCACAAGCCCCGCATCAGCACGCAAACTGCGTGTCACATAGGCAACACCAGGCGTCGGGAGCGGCCCGATAAACAAGACATCCACACCCATGGAAAGGATGCCCGAGGAAATGGCGTTCTCCAGCATATAACCAGAGAGGCGTGTATCTTTGCCAATAACGATCTTATGTTTTCCGTGACCGCGCGCCTTGGATTCCATGTTCTTGAAAACATGACCGGCAGCACGTCCGAGACGCAGGGCGGTTTCAGCCGTTACAGGTTCAACATTGGCACGACCGCGTACGCCGTCCGTACCGAAAATACGTTTGATTTTGTCTGACTTGGACATGATGAAATAATAAATGCGGGTGATCCTGGAAATGGATCAAAACCCTGCCTCCTAGTTCGATTTTTCTACACGGATGCTCTGGGGAACGCAACGCTGGAATTCGAATTCCGGTGGCACCACGACTTCCAAAGCAACCGCGAAAGCATCCTCACCAGTCTGCTGCGTCATATCCGCCACCACACGAATCCGACTGGCATCGACGGTGCTCAACAAAGTGGATTCCCCCTGAATGCTAACTTTCACGATCTGGGGAGAAATCGTGTATCGATTCGTATCCGTGGAGGATGTTTGGACAATGATGGGGACATTCTGGATTTCACGACTGGCCAACGGACCTTCATCCGCCCGACTGGCGGCATCTTCCTGAATCACCGCCAAATGGATCAAGCCCCACAAACCAATCGCCATGACCAGGGAAATGATCTTCCAGGTCAGGTTCGAAAACAACAGGTTCAGATAATCCTTCATGGTTCAGGGCTGTCGTCAGGCAACTGTTTTCTTTTTAAGCACCCGTTGGAGTTCCTGTTGCCGCGCGGCACGCTTGACTGATTTCGGGGCTTTGACAATCAAGGTGCTGAGGATGGATCTCAATTCCTCGCAGGACAAACCGCGCACCAGCTTTCCTTGATGCGCATACGAAATCATCCCGGTCTCTTCTGAAACCAACACCACCACCGCATCCGTTTCTTCACTCAAACCAATGGCGGCCCGATGCCGGGTGCCGAGAGATTTCTGCAAATCCTGACGCCGGGTTAAGGGGAAAATACAGGCGGCATAGGAAATCCGGTCACCTTCTATGATCACCCCTCCGTCATGGATGGCGTTATTGGGGAAAAAAATGGTTTCCAACATCTCAGGGGTCGCGTCGCAATCGACGGGCACCCCCACTTCAACAGTTTGAGAAAGGTCATGATTCTGTTCAATGGCAATCAAGGCGCCGATCTTGACATCCGACAAACGGTCAACGGCCTGAACAATGACCTCAATGGTTTCACGCTGTTCACGGATCTGAGCAAAGTTGGGCAAGTTCCCCAAACGCGCCAGAAGTCGCCGGATCTCGGGATGAAAGAGAATCAGAACGGCATAAGCGGAAAATCCAAAGACCTGCACCAGTATCCAATTCAGGACGGTGAGATCCAAAATAGCGGTCACCACCAGCATGCCGAGCAGCACCAGAATCCCGGTCAACACCCCCCAACCATGGGTCCGGCGCACAAACATGAGAATGTAATAGATTCCCACCGCCAGAATGGAAATCTCCACAACTGGACGCCAAAGGTTTTCCCATGAGGCATCAAAAATCATTTTGTCGACGACTGGCGCAGGGCATCCCACATGCGCAAGGCCTGGACGGTTTCACTCACATCGTGGGTTCTGACAACAGCAACCCTTTTCTCAAAAGCCCAACAGGCACAGGCCAAACCTGCCGGCATGCGATCCCCGGGATCTTCCACATCAAGCAACTTGCCAAACATGGATTTACGGGAAACCCCCAACAAAAGGGGCCTGCCCAGTTGCTCAAAAACATCCAAAGATCGCAGTAACGCCAAATTATGATCCAAGGTTTTACCGAATCCAATGCCAACATCCAGCATAACCTGTTCCTTTTTGACACCGCAGCGTTGAATTTGCTTCAAGGTATCTTCAAAAAAAGTTCGAATCTCGCCAACAACATCTTCGTAAACCGGATTCTGCTGCATGGTGCCAGGCTGTCCCTGCATGTGCATGGCCACGTAACCCACCCCTTTCTCAGCGACCAGATCCCACATGGTAGTATCCTGCCGGTTCGCTTCCACATCATTGATGATCGTCGCGCCCGCATCCACGGCCCGACGCGCAACTTCGACTTTCCGCGAGTCAATGCTGATGGAAACATCCGAACGGGACGCCAGTGCTTCGATCACGGGGATCACCCGCTGCAATTCCTCCTCCAAACCAACCGGATCGGCATTCGGACGTGTGGATTCACCACCAATATCGATGATCTCAGCTCCCTCCGATACCATCTGCATCGCCCGATCGACAGCAAGCTCGACCTTCGTAAATTTGCCACCATCCGAAAAGGAGTCCGGGGTCACATTCAGGATTCCCATCACCATGGGACAATTGTCGAAGGACCAGCTTTTACGGTTCGTTTGCCAGATCATGGAATGGTCTCCAGCTGTCAGATAAGTTCAACCAATGCAGACTACCGCGGCAATCTGACCGGCATATCGGCCACCACCCACATCATCACCGCCGAAGCAGCGACACATCGATTGAACTCATCGAGATCGAGCTTATCCATGGTGTCGGCATCGGTGTGGTGATACCAGAAATACCGTGTCCGATCCACATCCAGCCCCATGACAGGCACTCCGTCCGGAACCAGTCGCATGATATCCGAAGCGGCGGCGCCCCACTTGAGGCGGTCGGCTTCCAGAGGTTTCAACAGCTTGCCAATGGATTCCAGATAAGGCATGGCCTGTTCGCTGCCGGTAAAGCTGAAACCGTATGGTTTGAACGTTCCGGCGTCGGATTCAATGGCCAACACATGGTTATCAAGTTCCTCCAAATGGGCATCCCGATAGGATCGAACACCCGCCATACCGTTCTCTTCATTAGTCCACAGGACCACCCGTATCGTCCGGCGCGGCTTCAAACCGGATTTCAAGATCAAACGCGCTGCCTCCCACATGGCCAGGCAACCTCCGCCATCATCCATGGCGCCCTGCCCTACGTCCCAGGAATCCATATGACCACTCACCAGGACGATTTCCTCGGGGCTCTCGCGACCGGGAATCTCAGCGATCGTATTGCGAGAGATGCCCGGTTCAAGGTTCTGGGCCTCCATCTGAAGACGTACCTGAACCCTGTGCCCTCGCTTCTGCATCCGCTCGAACATCAAGGAATCCTCAACCGTGATGGCAGCATGCGGTATCTTTGCGACAGAGTCATCTCCATACGCCATCATACCTGTGTGCGGCGTTTGCATGGAAAACGGACCGACAGACCGGACCAAACTGGCCACCGCCCCCACCTTGGCGGCTTCCGTGGCGCCCCGGACTCGAAACACCACCGTTTTGCCGTATTCAACGTAAGGGGCATTGAACAAAACGATTTTACCTTTGGCCTGATCAGCCTTTGCTTTCAAATCCTCAAAACTGTCCACGATAAGCACTTCAGCCGTGATCCCCTCCGGCCCGGTTCCCACGCTTCCTCCCAGCCCAAGCATCGCGCAGCTTTTTTGTCGCGGACTTAGCAAGGTGAGTGACTCATTCCCTCGCACCCAACGGGGTACTTCCACCTTCTCTCCTCGAACATTGGAAAATCCATCAGATCTCATTTCTTCCAGGGCCCAATCGATGGCGCGCTCCAGATTGTCCGACCCCGTGAATCGCGGCCCAAAGGTGTCACACATTTTTGCCAGACGATTGAAACCGTATTGACTGGACATAGCTGCCTTGATCAGCCGATCGGCATCTTGTCCGTAGTAAAGCTCATTGACCTGCACAGGCTGGGAAGTTTGAGAGAAAGCAGGAGACTGGCCGATGATAAGAACTATCAAACCACTTACCCATCTTGATATTTGAAAGGATCTGGAATCAAACGAGAACATGATCTGACTGTTTTACGGCTACCTTCGTTCAATTGCAAAACAAGGATGCTTCAAACCTTGCATTCGCCCCTCAAAAGTTCTCCCTGAAAAACGAACAGGCCCGGCTTATACCGGACCTGTTCACCCGGCACTCACCGGGTTGTAATAGTTTAGAAGTAGAAGTAATGGCCGCCGATCCAATGACCTTTTTTCGGAAACGTCAACAGCAAAATTGCAACAATTTTGTTACATCCAACCTGAAATCAACATGTTGAAACCCCATCACCAAACTACGGTTTAGAGCTAGGTATGCAATCTGCAGGTCAAAGTGATCCCCCTCCATTTCAATCAACCGGAAATGATATGATTGAATAGTATTTCAATAGAACGAGAACGAAACCAACTCAAACTTGATCCATCAAATGCTTCTTAAGAAAATCCCAGGCCGCTTTCTGCATGTCTTTGCTGAAAACGTGCCCCGAGTCGTATTGCTGGATATAGAGGCGATCATCACATTCCCCTTTCGTGAATGCTTGTTTGACCTCCTCGTAGGCAAGTTTCGGTCCCTCGGCATTGAAGAAATGGTCTTTCCCTCCCCCCATGATCATCATGGCGCCCGGCATGGCCAAAGCGGCCAGATCCGGAAGATCCATATACCGGGTCATTCCAGGCACCAACACCGAGTAGCCGATCGAATATTTGATGTCATTCTGTAGTTGATGAAGCATCGAAGTCATCCAGCAGGCATTCACCGTTGCCGTGACCCGCTCATCCAATGCGGCCAGCATCAAAGCCCGCATGCCTCCGGTTGAAAACCCCACACATCCGATACGATTGCGGTCCACCTCGTCACGCGACCAGAGGTAATCCACCGTACGAATGTCGTCCCATGCGGCAATACCGGCCCAGGTCGTTCCCGCTGCCAGCAAAGTGCGGTCCAGAAGATGTTCGTGGTTGGATGCCCTGACATTGAAAGCATTCACCTGCTCGGGGGCCAAATCAGCCGATCGATTCCACCAGGCATCGGAATCCCCGTCCATCATATACCGGCGACTTCCCCAATACAGCATGTCGATCACCACCACCAGATAGCCCTGACGCGCAAGCTCTGTTCCAACGGAAGATCCATCATAAAAACGCTGACGATATTCCCCGAGAATATCATGCTCCCCGTCCAGCTTCACCACCTTTTCCTTGCCCCACATGTAAAACCCACCGTGGTCATGCATCAGGACAATGGCGGGCGTTTCCCGTTTCTTGGCTGTTTTGGGCACCAACACATAAGCAGGAACTCTGATGTGTTGAGTTGTATTGAAAGCTACTTCTTCAACAATGAATTCCCCAACGTCGGTTTCCTTGATTTTGGTCGGATTGGCCGGCCAGGCTACCGGACCATGATGCAACAAGTCCAGAAGCCGGTTGCGAGTGTGGTGCTTCCACAGCTTCAGATCGGTATAACGATCACGGGTGAATGAATAAGGATAATAGGTGCGGTTGGCTTGTTTTCGAATCAAGGGCCAGATGGACCCCATGTCAGAATCAAAGATCGGACGATTGGCTGCAGCCGGAACAGCGGTTGTAAACGGATTACCAACACTTTGAGCCGTCAGGTGCGGGGCAACCGAGGCTGAACCCAGCACGGCGGATAGTTGTGTCAAAAACTGACGGCGATCCGATTTGGATTCATTTGTTTTTCGGTTGTTCATGTGATGTTTTTGGTTCATTGACAGCAAAGAGCAGGCATTTCTTCGAAACTAAATCTGGTTCATATACCAAATAAAAAACCCAAACAAACCAGACGCTATGATCCCCACTCCGACAGCCCATCGTACAAACTGAGCATGACGCCGGCGATTACTGCGTCCCATACCGGGAAGCAGATAATACCGATGCTCTTCCTTGTTTTTCTTAGACCAAAACATATCGCGCGCGTTCAGAGTTCATACGCCACCCCCATTCAATGCATGCACGGCCTTCAGGTCAAGAAGCCGATTCAGCTTTTCAGAACCTTAATTCGCTTAGACGCACGGTATGCTGATAAACAGGTTCATCATCCACGGAATAAATATGATACGTCAACATGGGATCCCTGGCGGTGGTGTCAAAACTCAGCAAACCGAAGGACCGCTTGTCGTTGTACCCAAACACACTTTTCTCCATCACCTTGTGAATATGGATATTGGTCAGGCGGGAAGACATGAATTCATACAGCGGATAAGCTTCCGGGCGTTCGATCCGCCAAATATCCGACCGATGCCGGTCTGCTGCAATCAATGCCACCCCTTCCACTCGCTCTTCTTGTATGAAATCGAAAATCTCAGCACGCTCTTCCGGATACCCATCCCAAGGATCCCGACTCCCCGGTTTCACGCCAGACGCAAAGGGCACGGACGACGCAATGACCTTGAAGGTGCCTTTCGACCTTTTCAACGTGTCAAACAACCACTGTTTTTGCTGAGCACCCAACATGGTGCGACCGTTTTCTTCCTTCGGATTGGTCCGATAATAACGACAATCCAGCATGATAAAATGGACATCACCTATGTAAAAATCGTGGAAACACCCGGGCATTCGATCTCCGTTTCCATAATAGTGATTATTCCAGTTCTCCTGAAAGGTCTTGAACACCGTCCGCTTCCATGCAGGTGAATCAGGATCATCTCCGTACCAACAATCATTGTCTCCAAAATCGTGATCATCCCAAATCGAAGCAATGTTCACCGATGCCACCAACGATCGATAAGGCACCGAAGACTGACGGCGATAATAGCAATAACGCTGGATGGCACGTTTTTCAGGCTGGTCCACATAAACATTGTCCCCGAGTTGCAGAAAGGCCAAAGGGAAGTGACTCTTGATGGTCGTGAACACACGCTCGAACTCCGGCGTGTAAGCCGCCCCACCACCAAAGGCCACATTGAACACAGCGGATCGATTCCGTTTGGGAAAGGTTTTAAAATCGTAATAATCCAGATGTTTCTCGCCGTCCAGAATGAGGCGGTATCGATAAGCTTGATTCGCTTTCAGGCCGTCTACTTCGACCACCCCGGTAAAATCGTCCGCAGATGAAGTGCTTGCCGTCTCAGAAAGAATCGGTTTGCTGGAACGTCCCTGCCGTATTGGATACAACTCCACCGCGAATGAAGCCTCACGATGAGTCCGCACCCAAAACCGGGCCGAATCATCCGTCACAGCGCCCAACATCGGACCATGAATCAGGAGTGCCTGCTGCTCAGCTGCCAAAGACCGAAAAGCCGAAAGCATATTCAGCGGTTTCAACATCTCGCGCGGCCCCACCAGAAACCTCTCGAAAGGCAATCCGGCATCCAGACCACGCCTGACATAATCCATCGCCAGTTCCCCTTCCCCCCTGGTAGCATGAGCCACCGCCAAACCGAACAAAGCCTCCTGACGATTCGGATCACCCTCCAATCGTTTACCATAAAGCTGAATCGCCTCGTCCGGTTTCTGATCGTAAATGAGAATCATCTCCTCACGCCCCTCCTTGTTGGCCCAGTCACTTTGTTGTTGGGCCTTTGCCGACACCGCAAAACCAATCACAACAATCCCACAAAACAATCTCTGCGTAATCTCCTGGCACACGCTTCCCATCCTTTGAGTCCTTTTCATACTTGCTTACATGACAAACTAACTACGAAAGAACCGGAACAAAAGGAAATACTCCCCCCCAAAGTCACATACCAAAACACGACATCTGAGTACCAGAAAAAATGATCAACTGAAGAACTCCACGTTTGTCCCCTTTTTATTTGAACATTATGATGATCGCACCAGAACGAAACCCTGTGAGGTAGTCGGGTAGCCTTTCAGATTGAACCAGCACCAAATCTTTCTCACACAAAGACACCAGGACACAAAGTTTTACCCCCTTCGTGGCTTGGTGCCTTTGTGTGAAAAAAACAAAATGAACAAACACTTGGAAAACATAGCTACTCATGTAGTGGATTGCTCCATGAATATTCATATGAGCTTAGGACCTGGATTGCTCGAATCTGTTTACACAGTTCTCCTGCAAAAGAAACTTCAAGATCGCGGTTTTGAAGTGGAACGTGAAATGGGTGTGCCATTGAATTTTGAATGCATAACATTTGATCTGGCGTTCCGTGCTGACCTCATTGTAAACCGCTGTTTTCTGGTGGAACTCAAATCAGTTGAAGAACTCGCCCCAGTCCATTTCAAGCAGCTCTTAACCTATTTGAAGTTGATGGATATAAGACTAGGGTTACTGATCAATTTCGGCGCGGCCAAACTTAAAGACGGCATCAGGCGAGTTGCCAATTGATGTCACACAAAGGCACTAAGCCACGAAGTTTTTTCTTAATTCCAAAAGTTTCACTCCAATAAACCTTTGTGTCGTCGTGCCTTTGTGTGAGAAAAAAAGCACTCCCATGTTGAAGTAACAACATTGATAAAGGCATAACCAAAAAACGACATCCAAGTACCGCAAAAATCGCACCCCTTCCATGACTTCTCATTTGTCTTCCGGTCGCCTTCCGGTTAGATTTTTCACATCAACACAAAACCCGGAGAGATAGCTGGGCGGTTCTTCCGATTCGCGTGGCAGCAAAACTTCCCGCCGCACGTCACCAAAAACCAAAACCGCCACCCCTCAAGCGATCCTTCGGAAAGAGCCTGAATATTGAGAGGATTTGGGGAAACCCATAAGCAACACGGGAATCAGGGGTGAACAAATCAGATCAATATTAATGTAAGGAAAAAAAATGACAAAAAAATCAGGCAATCGAATCGCTTCAGCAAAGGCTCTAATCATCTTCATGCTGCTTTTCACTTGGAACAACCAGACGCACGCGTCACTCCCAGGCTACATCTTAAACCGAATAGCAGGCGTGATCGAAGGGGCGTTTGTGAATGAAATAAAAGGATTCATCACTCGCGAAGGCGAATCCATAGCCAGTGCGGGTGCCGTCTGGATGGATTATGGCACTGCCCTGGAAGCATACTGGTATGCCGATGAGTTCGGCAACTATCATCAAACCATCCAGCAAAACCATCTTCAGGGTGAAGAGCATATCAACGGTGGATTCGAGCTTCTTGACAGAAACTTTTCATACCACGACTGGGAAGTATGGGATGCGGAAGGTTTAGGAACCTTGGAAGATCCACTTCAATTACAGAATTACGAGCGTATTGCAGGCAGCGGATTTGTTGTCGTCGTTGATAATGACGACATGTGGATCGGCTCAGGGACGGTCAAACATTGGGATGCCAAATACGTTATTTGTTCAGAATACTCGAATACAGGAGGAGAGTTACTCAGACGTCCTGCCGGGGATTTCAATATTAAAATTGAATACAAAATGGCAGATCTGGACTATTCAGCCCAACACGGCCTAACAAGCAGCGAACGAGATCGAGAGGACTATCGCTATGCCAGGATGAGTAAAATCCAAGCAGAGAAAGTCACAAATTTTGACCTATTGGAACAAAACACAGAAATCATCGAGGGTCCCGCTGCTTATGGCACATGCAAACGTGTCTATAAGCGCATTATCCCCAACTACAGCACAGAGGAATGGACCAGGATGTTCTTATTAGATCGGGAAAGATTTTTTGACGCCGTAATCAACGAAAGCGAATGGGGCATGTACGAATTTCAAATCGATTATGGATGGGATTAAGAATCGTTTTAATTCGGAAATGAAAAGTAAGTCATGAACAATTCAAAGCTCAAAAAATTGGGTGCAGGTCTGTTGTTCCTGGCATTGGCAACTTGCTATATATGGCTCCAGTTGACGAACGATCGTCAAGAAGTTTACCAATCACAAGAACAACCCGAAGCGCCAGGACAGCTCCCCTCTTCTCCGAAGTCGACTCTTCCTGGCCTGGCTAATTTAACTGAGGGAATAGAATCCCACAGAAAAGCACAGGAGAAATTGGCGAAAGTAATAAATGCGGAGGAAGCCGAAAACCGGCGCATGAAACGTTGGAAGGAAAACTTCCCCTACAAGCCGACACACCATCCCACATTAACCTATGATCCGGCACGTTATAATCCGAACGATCCGGCGACTTTCAGCGAAGATCCCGAAATGGAAACAGCGGTGAAGAACCATGGGTTTTTGGTGGCTTTCTACAACAATCCCCAAATATATAGCTCCGAATTCGAACAGTTGTACCACCTGCTGGCAGAAGTGGATCGAGCAGACAATCCCATGATTACCGGGCGTATATTCAACATGCTGATTCATTATTACAAAAGTCAGCGCTTCAATCCCGAAGATCTGTGGTCTCGTCCTGGCCTTGTCCAAGCAGGGAGCGGTGCGAATTCGACAGATAGAATGATGGAAGCTCGAGTCCCCATTGACGGAAAAACAACCTGGGGCGACAAAATGGAAGGATACAGGGATTCCATCGTCGGGTTACTTGCCTTGAAAAAATACTGGCCGGATAAGGAAGAAATGAGCGCGGAAACGGCGAGAGCCATTCGAGATCGTTTCCTGGAAGAAATCCCGTCAAACAATCTGATCGAAATGAGGGATGTGGTGGAACTTCCCAACGGTCAAATCGGTGCGTTCGGTTACTATGACGATGCTGAGAAAGCATTAAAACCAGGTGACCAGCTACTCTACCGATGAAATGATCGCACACAAAGACACGAAGCACTAAGAATTAAGGGAAGGAAGCATTGGGCATAGTAAAAAAAACCTTTGTGTCTTTGTGCTTCGTGTGAGAAAGAGGACGTAACTACACCTCCGATTCCTTCTGAAAACCATCGCCTTTGGAATAAGCTCCGTGTATGGTCGTTCTGGTTATCATGAATCAATTTGAACAGAGATTGGCAGCGCATGAGATTCACTTGCAGAGGGGACAGTTAAACACATTGCAAATCAATGTCGGTCGCCAATGCAATCAGGCCTGTCGACATTGTCATGTGGACGCCGCCCCATGGCGGACGGAAACCATCGATGCCGTCACCTTCGAAAAGATCTCTCACTGGATCGGTCAGTATCGCCCTGCCGTAGTCGATATCACGGGAGGTGCGCCCGAACTGAGCGAATTCTTTCGACCATTGGTCAAAGCTTCCAAAGCAGCGGGATGCCACGTCATCGATCGCAACAATCTCACCATACTGGAAGAACCCGGCTTTGAAGATTTGGACCAATTCCTGGCTGACTATCAAGTCGAAGTCATCGCCTCCCTGCCCTGCTACACAGCTGACAATGTCTCCAAGCAACGAGGTCATGGCGTTTTTGAAAAGAGCATCCGTGGTCTTCAAAAACTGAACCGTGTCGGCTACGGATCGGAAACACTTAAACTGAATCTTGTTTACAACCCTCTCGGACCCAAATTACCCGGACCACAGGCAGAGCTGGAAAAGGATTACAAGGATGTCCTCCACAAGGAATTCGGCATCGTGTTCAATCAACTGTTCACCATCACCAATCAACCCATCGCCCGATTTGCAGATGAATTGAAAACCAACGGACAGTTGGATGATTACATGGATTTGTTGGTTCAATCCTTCAACCCCGCCACCGTTGAGGGCTTGATGTGCCGCAGTACGATCAGCGTTGGATACCTGGGCGAAGTATATGACTGTGATTTCAATCAAATGCTCAACATGCAACTGAGAAATGGCAAACCCCTGTTTCTCTGGGATATCGATCCAGAGACATGGATGAAGATCGACATTCAGACGGGCAACCATTGCCTGGCCTGCTGTGCCGGAGCAGGAAGCAGCTGCACAGGAGCCTTATCCAAGTAAGCACAACATCCCTCATATGCGATCCCCGGAAGTCATCGTGATCGGTCTCGGCGCCATGGGAAGCGCCATGGTGTATCAGCTGGCCAAAGCGGGAGTGCGTGTGTTGGGCATCGACCAATTTCAGCCACCCCATGACCAGGGTTCGTCCCATGGCGAAACCCGAATCACCCGCCTGGCCTTGGGTGAAGGCGAAGCCTACGTTCCCTTGCTCAAGCGATCCCATGAAATCTGGCAAGAATTAGAATCAGCCACCGGCCACTCCTTGCTCCATCAAGTCGGAGGCCTGATATTTGCCGGGGCAAACGGGCGGCAAGCAGCGCACGGAGCCGAAGACTTTCTCAAAACCACCTGCGAAGTCGCCGTTAAGCACGGTATACCGCATGAATGCCTGACAGCGGATGAAATGTCGAAAAGGTTTCCCCAATTCAAGTTTCATGAAGGCGACTCAGGTTACTATGAACCAGAGGCTGGTTACTTGTGCCCGGAAGCATGCATTCAGGCACAGCTCGACCAGGCAAAGAAACTGGGAGCAGCAATTCAATTTAACGAATGCTTTCATTCATGGGAAGGAGATGGACAAGGACTATGCATCAAGACCGATCGAGGCAACTACCGGACGGATCACATCGTCCTGACAGCCGGGCCATGGATCGGCAAACTCATCCCAGAATGGCAATCGGTCACACAAACATACCGACAAGTATTACACTGGTTCCAAACCGATGGACCCGAAGAATTATTTGCCCCCGGAAACATGCCGGTTTACATCCGGGTTCCCGATGCTTCTCATTCCATGTTTTACGGATTTCCACGAATAGGAGGTTCGGGAAAAGGTCTCAAAATCGCAGGTGAACAATTTGAGCTGGCCTGCGATCCGAATCATCTGGACCGAACAGTAAGTCCACAAGAAACTCAAGCCATGTTCCAATCCGCCAGCACTCACTTACGTATCCGGTCGAACTGCCTGCGATCCGTTGCCTGTCAATACACCGTCACACCGGATTTTGGGTTCCTGATCGATCAGCATCCGGATTGTGAAAAGGTATGGATCGCCTCCCCCTGCTCCGGCCACGGATTCAAACACTCGGCAGGCATCGGAGAAGCGCTGTCCAAAGCACTCACTGAGAAAAACACCCCAGAACAACTACGCCCCTTCCAATGGAGATTTGGACAAGGAACCCAATGACCCCATCAAGAAACCTCGAAGAACACGAAGATTTTTAATCCCCAAAGCCAACTTCCTTAGTGGCTTAGTGTCTTTGTGTGAGCATATCTATCGCAAACTTGTATCAGGAACAACCATCACCAAAACGCGACATCTGAGTACTCCAAAAAAATAACTCCCAAAAGGCATCCTCTTTTGCATTCACTCCTTCACCCAGTAAAATTGATTCATTACAAGGGTATCAAGTAAAGAAGGAACAGATCAAAAAAGGAAAAGAACATGAGAAACCAATCAGGAATTCACTCTAAAGCAGGAAAAACAATCATATTAGCCACTGCCTTTTATTCAACCCACTTCACGGCAAAAGCAGATCTTTACGATGTCCTGATCAAAGCAGGAGACTACATCATGGGGAAAGTCGTCGAAGGCATTGACGGGGCGATCATGGACACCGCTGAACGCATGGTTACACGCGAAGGGGAATCCATTGCCAACGCCGGTGCCGTCTGGATGGACCATGGCAATTCGGTCAACGCCAACTGGTATGCGGATGAGTTTTCGGGCTACCAACAAACTTATCAACAAAACCACCTGCAAGGTGAAGAACACGTGAATGGAGGGTTTGAGCTGCTTGATCGTGATTTCTCCTACCACCACTGGCATGTTTACAACATCGATGAGTCTGGAAAAATTACCACCCGATCACAAGTCGCGGGAGATGGGATCGTCACGGTTGTCAATGATGACGAAACCTGGATCGGAACAGGAACCATCAAGTATTGGGACGCAAAGTATGTCATTTTTTCGAATTATTCCAATAGCGGCGGTGAAGGACTCAGAGATCCCCAAGGGAAGTTCGCTCTCGAAATACGATTCAAGCTTGCAGATCTGGATTATACGTTGGCTGAAGGACTCACGAGCGTTGAAAGAAGCAAGGAATCAAGAAGAGTGATTCAGGTCAGCAAAATCCAGGCAGACAAGGTCACCAACGTTGACCTACTTCCTGAAAATACCGAAATCATTTCAGGTCCCAGCGCACATGGTACATGCAAACGTAAATGGAAAGCTCAATGGCCATATAGCAACGTCCTCAACTGGACATCCCTGGCGATACACAATCCGAAGGAACTTATAGACACCCTTATCAACGAACACCAATGGGTGGTTTATGAATATGATCTTGACTACGGCACTTATTAATCTGGCAAGCGTTAACATTGTTACTGAAAGATATTTTTCATGAATAATTTAAATATGAAGCATGCAGCTCTTGGTGCTCTCGCTTTTCTGGTTTTCCTGTTCGTTTACTTTTGGCCAAAGGATCCAGGACCAAAAACAAAGCTAGAATTCGACAACGAAAATGAATGGTCAAAAGATCAATCCAACAATCCTGTGTTCAGCAACAAGACATCCATTGATGCACGTAATGGCATTGCATTATACCGAAGACTACAGGAGCAAGAAGCAAGAGCACTTGAAAAGCAAAATGTCGAAGAAGCTACCGAAAAGCAGCGTTTGGAAAATTGGAAAGCCAATTTTCCTTACGAACCAACCTATCATCAGACGCTCAAATATGATCCTTCGAGATACGATCCGAACAATCCAGCAACCTTCACCGGTGATCCGGAGATGGAAACAGCGGTTAAAAATCATGGATACATGGTCGCATTTTACAACAACCCTCAAATCTATACCGCCGAATTTGAACAACTCTATCATATGCTAAAGGAAATCGACCGAGCAGAAAACCCGATGATCACTGGAGATATCTTCTCGAATCTTAGATGCTATCATCAATGCAAACGCAAGGACCAGGATGCACTCTATTCAAAAAAGACATATGTTCCCTCCACGAACGAATCAGATCCGCCAGGTAAAATGGTTCCCGTTCTTGTGCCGATTGACGGTAAGACCACTTGGGGCGACCTTACAGAAAGTTACCATGCCGCCATTGTGGGCTTGCTCGTCCGTTCGAAGTACTGGCCTGACAAAGAACTGCTGGATGCCGATGTGGCGCGCTCCTTCAGAGACCGGCTCATCAATGAAATTCCCTCCGAAAACTTTGTAAAAATGCAACCAATTATCCACTTACCGAATGGTGATATCGGAGCGTTCGCTTACCACGACAGTGCGGAAAAAGCATTGCAACCAGGCGATAAATTGCTGATTCGCTGACTTATCTCAACAAGCGATAATGCGATGCATAAAAACGCGATAAGCTCCATTGCTGGAACTTTGAGCTTTTGTTTAATTTCCAACAACACAGGCTCGTATTCATGTCACTTTCCGCTTCCTTCGTGGCTTAGTGTCTTTGTGTGAGATAACCAATAAATTGCTGTGCGAATCACATGAACGGGTGATATTCTCGCCCCATGAGCCCAACTGCATTCCAGAATGTCATCGGCATTGCGCTGTCGGTTATCCTCGGACATTTGTTTTTGTTTGGTCCGTCATGCTTTGCCGTCGTTCCAGATCTGATTTACCACAACGGATCGGTCGTGACGATGGATGGCAACGAAACCATTGCGGAAGCCATCGCCATCAGCGGAGACAGCATCCTGGCTACGGGCAATAATCAGACTATTCTTGAAATGGCTGATTCCTCCACCAAACTCATCAACCTGGAAGGCCGCTCGATTCTACCAGGCCTGATCGATTCCCACACCCACCCTCTCGGTGCGGCTATGATCGAATTCGATCACGCCATACCGGACCTGCATCAAATATCCGATGTGCTGGCATATATTGCATCCAGAACCCAGACCGTTCCCGAAGGCGATTGGATCGTCATCCAACAAGTGTTCATCACGAGACTGAAAGAACGGCGCTATCCAACGCTCCAGGAAATGGACAAGGTAGCCCCAAAGCATCCGGTCATCTTCAGAACAGGGCCGGATGCATCGCTCAACACACTTGCCATGGAAAAGGCAGGCATCCAAAAGGGTATGGATGTGCCGAACGGCAGCAAAGTAGAAACCAACCCAGGAACGGGTGAACCTTCAGGCATCCTCCGTGGTTGGAGTCGCCTGCTGAACATTCCATCCACAGGAAAAAAACCAACCGACAAGGATCGCCAAGCACGGCTGATTGAGTTGATACGTGATTACAACGCCAATGGCATTACGGGCATCGTGGATCGCAACGCCTCGGACAGTGCAGTAAAAATTTACAAACAGATACAAGAAGACAATCAATTGTCCGTACGTGTGGCTCTTTCCAGATCCGTCAGCAATCAACTGGATCCCGAAGGATTGGTGGATCGTATCCAGACCATCGCCAAAGAGCCCTTGCATACAAACCGTGATCCATTTTTACGCACCATCGGCGTAAAGATGTTTCTCGACGGAGGCATGCTCACCGGCAGCGCTTTCCTGCGTGAACCCTGGGGCACCAGCGACATTTATGGAATCGATGATCCGCATTACCACGGTATTCGGTTCATTTCGGATGAATCCCTGCGCGCGGCGGTAAAGGCTGCGGTACAAGGCGGACTTCAGTTTACCGCCCACAGTGTTGGGGATGGAGCGGTGCATGCCCTCATCGATGCCTACGCGGATGTGAATCAAACAAACCCCATTCAGGCCACACGCCCCAATATTACTCATTGTAATTTTATGTCGATGGAAGCCATAGAACGCATGGCTGCATTGGGAATTTCAGCAGACATCCAACCCGTCTGGCTCTATCTCGACAGTCGAACCCTGAGCAAACAATTCCCCTATCATCGCATGGAGTATTTCCAACCCTTGCGCCCGATGTTTGAAGCAGGAGTCCTGACGGGAGGAGGCAGCGACCACATGCAAAAGATCGGCGGGCTTCGATCCATCAATCCTTACAATCCATTCCTTGGCATGTGGGTGGCTATCACCCGCAAGGCGCTCGATTATGAAGGACGCATGCATGCTGAACACGGACTCACCCGCATGCAGGCCATCCGGTTCTACACCATGAACAACGCCCAACTCATGTTCCTGGAAAACGAAACCGGATCACTGGAGCCCGGCAAACTCGCCGACCTCATCGAACTCGACCGCAACATCCTCACCTGCCCGGAAAATGACATCCGCGACATTCAGGTAATCCGCACATTCGTCAGTGGCAAACAGGTTTTTCAAGGCAACCTCAGACAATAAAAAATGGATCCGATCTGCCTGACGCATCCCGCAGGTAGGACGTGTCGTCCCCGGCGCGTCGCCTCGTGGCATTCATAAGCTAAGGTGATCTCCGTTTTGGGAAGCCATTCACTCTCGAACGCCCCACATCCGCATCGCTGCGCTCGCGGGCGGATCGAGCGTTAGGCCACGATGTCATGAACCACATGTCCATGAACATCCGTTAATCGAAAATCGCGGCCCTGGTAGCGGTAGGTCAGGCGTTTGTGATCGATGCCCAGAAGATGCAGGATGGTGGCGTTCAGGTCATGGATGTGCATGGTGCCGGGGGTAAATTTACCAGGTGTGGGTTGGGGATCCAGCGTGTTGCCATCGGCATCGGTGATGTTGTAGCCGTAGTCATCGGTGCGACCGTAGGTGATGCCGGGTTTCACGCCACCGCCAGCCATCCAGATGGAGAAACATCGTGGATGATGATCGCGTCCGTAGTTTTGACGGCTTAGTCCGCCTTGACAGTAAGCAGTGCGGCCAAATTCACCACCCCAAACAACGAGTGTGTCATCGAGCATGCCACGCCGTTTCAAATCCTTGATCAAAGCAGCTGAGCCCTGATCGATATCTTTACATTGGGACTCATGTTCCTTGGGCAGGTTACCATGAGCATCCCAGCCCCGGTGGAAGATTTGAATATTACGCACGCCTCGTTCGGCAAGACGTCGTGCGTTCAAACAGCAGGCGGCAAAGCTTCCGGGCTGTTTGGCTTCTTCACCGTAAAGTTCAAAAGTGTCCTCGCTTTCATCGGAAAGATCCATGAGCTCAGGGACGGATGTTTGCATCTTGTAGGCCATCTCATGCTGGCGAATGCGAGAGAGCACTTCGGGATCACTGAACTGTTGGTAGTGTTGCTGGTTCAGGGCAGCGAGGGTGTCCAATTGCTTGCGACGATCTTTACCGGAAACACCTGCGGGGTTGTTGAGATACAGCACCGGATCCCCTTCGCTTCGCAACAAAATACCCTGGTGATCCGAAGGCATGAAACCGGTTCCCCAAAGACGCGAAAAGAGACTTTGTTCGGCGAAATTGGTGCGTGCGTGCATCACGACATAGCTGGGAAGATTCTCGTTCATCTTGCCCAAACCATAACTCAACCATGCGCCCAGACTCGGACGTCCCGGCACCTGACTCCCTGTCTGAATGAACGTGATGGCAGGGTCATGATTGATCGCTTCGGTATACGTGGAATGTACCACGCATAATTCCTTGGCTACGGTGGCCGTGTGGGGAAGCAGTTCGCTTACCCACAGACCGCGATCGTTATTTTCATGGAGCGTAAATTTATATTTGCTGGGTGCCAGGGGCAGTCCGTTCTTTTGATTGGCGGTCATGCCGGTCACGCGTTGACCGCTGCGCACATGATCGGGCAGCTGCTCGTTGAACATGTCCTGCATCTTGGGTTTGTAATCCCAAAGATCGAGATGGCTCGGGCCACCGCTCATGAACAGGTAAATGACGCGTTTGGCCTTGGCGGTGTGATGAGTGCCTGCGGCTCCAAGCGGGGCGCCACCTTGGGCCAGCATGGACGGACTCAGGACATTCGCCATCGCGGCGGTTCCGAGCCCCAGGGCTGCGCGGCCGAACAACTGCCGGCGGGTCATCATCAAATCGTGTTCTCGTAGGGGATGTAAGGAATCCATCATGATAGGTGATCTTGGTTCAAATGTTAATAAAGCATGATTGCCGAATCGCTGGCCAAAACAATCGAAGTCACCTGAGTCCAGGCGGCATGTTCTTTCGGCGGCAGATTGTATTCACTGGGCAAATCCCCGACCGCAATCAAGCTCCGTGCGCTTGCTTCGTCGTCGGCATATCGTTCACGCATGTTGTTCAGGAGATCCAGGCAGGCCTTGCGCTCGGTATGATTGGCTGGGCGACTCGCGAGGAGGCCGAATAAATAATCCAGTCGTTCATCATCCGAATACCGTTCGGTCAACAGTCGGCCTGCCAGCATGCGCGCCATTTCGGTGCGTTGGGTTTCGTTAAGCAATCCCAACGATTGCAAAGAGGTGTTCGTGCGCGAACGTCGCACACAACTGACTTCACGGCTGGGTGCGTCGAACAAGGTCATCATCGGATGCGGGCTGGTGCGTTTCCAGTAGACATAAAGACTGCGCCGATAAGCACGGTGGGAACGATCGCGTTCATAGAGTTTGGTGTTGCTGGCTGGATGAGCCATGGCCTTCCACATGCCGCTGGGTTGATAAGGTTTGACACCTTCGCCTCCCATGTGTGGATCCAGAATATCCGCTGCCCACAAGCCCATGTCGCGGATAACCTCGGCGTCCAAGCGATAACTTGGTCCTCGTGCAAACAATCTGTTCTCGGGATCGCTGACATCCGGACGCCAGGACGAATCCTGACGATAGGTCCGACTGGTCATCATCAGGCGAATCATGTGTTGCAGATCCCAGCCACTGTCCTGAAATTCCACCGCCAACCAATCTAGCAATTCGGGATGCGTGGGTTGTTGTCCCTGCAAACCGAAATCTTCGGGCGTGCGCACAAGTCCCACACCAAACACACGCTGCCATAGTTGATTGATCAGAACACGTGCCACGATGGGGTGTTCCCGTGAGGTCAACCACTTAGCCAGGCCAAGGCGATTTTTAGGAGCGGATTCCGGCAGAGCCCCCATCACGGAAAGAACATTTGGCGACAAAGGATCTCCGACCGGTTGATCGTATTCGCCTCGGTTGAGCAATTTAGTTTCGCGCGGTTCTTTCAGGTCCTTGGCGACGAGAGTGGTGGTAAAATTGGCTTCCGCCATGGCCTCTCGACGCGCAAGCTCGAACGCTTTGGCATGTTCGCTCAAATCAGCAAGTGGACCTTTGGAATCGGCCAGCATCTTTAGCTGCTCCCCCGCATTACAGGAAGCCCAGTCCTTTTTATCCGCCCAGGTTTTCCAAGGGGATTCGATACGAATTTCCTGCTGCACTTGCACTTCGGTTCCGGACATTTTGACGAGCACTTCCTGCTCACCTTGATCCATCACCAGCGGCAAGCTAACAAAACGCTGATCGGGGAGCTTGCGTGTTGGAGAGGCAATGGCATTGCCGTCCAGGAACACAGCTGAATCCATGCCACCAGAAAAGGTCAGCCACAAGGTCTGCGGGACAGGTGAATTCACTCGAAATCTCACCCAAACCGCTTCATCCACGAAACCCAAACGGTCTTTCTTGTAGCCTTTATGATCCGCCTTCAGTTCCTCAAAATCAGAATCACCTGGGGCCACCGCATCCACTGCAACAGACTTGGAACGTTTCCAATCCTGCGCCTCCCATTGACCAAGATTCCCCGTGTCTCCAACTGCTTTGGCGACGGTTTCAGGGTCGATACTTTTCAATAATGCGTGCCGTTCCGAACTCAGTTCATCCCATTCATGCCACGCCGGCTGGTTTTCAGGAACATTCAGAACGGGCCCATAGAGGTAGGAATTTCCGTCCAACGGATTTTCGGAGGTGCTGTTGAAGAATGCGAGGAGTTCGTAATATTCCGTTTGGGTGACCGGATCGTATTTGTGGGTGTGACAGCGGGCGCACACCATGGTCATACCGAGAAAGACGGTTCCCATGGTTTCAACGCGGTCGAAATTGTTTTTGGCCTGGAACTCGGCCGGAATCACTCCCCCTTCGGATGTCGTGGGATTCATGCGCACGAATCCAGTAGCAAGTTGTTGTTCCAAGGTCGGATCAGGTAACAGATCACCGGCCAACTGCCAGGTGATGAATTGATCAAACGCCATGTTATCGTTGAAAGCCCGAACCACCCAATCGCGGAAGGGATAAATACCGCGTCGATTGTCAAGATGCAATCCGTGCGTGTCCCCGTAACGAATCGCATCCAGCCAATAACGGGCCTGGTGTTCCCCGTAATTGGGATTATCCAACAACTGACCAATCCACTCTTCGTAGGCCTGATCTGATCCGTTGGCCAGGTGGAGCGAAAGGTCGGACAGCTCGGGAGGCAATCCTGTCAAAGTCAATGCGGCGCGCCTTGCCAGAACCGCCTTGTCCGCTTCAGGCGCAAAATCGACGTCCTTTTCACGCATACCGGCAGCAATGAACGCGTCGATTGGATTGGGATAATCTTTCTTCTGAGCGTCGACCCACTCCTGATTTTTAACGGGTTTCTTGAACGCCCAGTGCACATCATAAGCGCCACCTTCCTTCACCCATTGCTCCAGCAACTGCTTCTCAGCTTCGGTCAACTGCTTCTCTGCGTCTTTGGGAGGCATGGGGTCGTCCTCATCACGGAGGCGTGTGAGCATTTCGCTTTGTTCAGGCTGATCCGGATCCAGCGCATGATAGCCGCCCAGATCTCTCGTCGCTGCTTCTCTGGAGTCCAGACGTAAATCTTTTTCATTCCGCGTGTCCGGCCCGTGACAGACAAAACAGTTTTCGGAAAGGATGGGGAGAACCTGGCGCGAAAAGTCGATAGATTGCGCGTCCAGGATCAAGGAACACATCGTTACAGCCACGCTGCATACCAAGCGCCACGAAAGAAATTTGGAATTGGAGATGAACATTGACGCACAGCTTATAGACCGGATTGCCAAGAATGGCAACCCCGCTCTAGGAGTCAACCAAGGTTACCAGGACCATGGGGATGTCACCCATAACTCCTTGCTTTTGACAGAAAGGAAAGAGCAAGGAAGTTTATTTTTTCATGATTGTTCAGGTCAGATGAATCCTCCGATGCTTGATCAAGCTCGAGAAGGTTCGGAAAAGGAGCCTGGTTACCCAGGAGTGAGGTTACACAAAAACCTCATTCAGGCTTGATCCTTGCAAAAATGTTTGGAACACTGCACCGACCTCGAGACCAGAGGTTTCAACTGGAGACATTAATTAGGAGTCAGTTATTAAAGGTAAAAAGAAGTTTTTCCGTAAACGGTATCAGGATAGAACCCGGGTGAATCACCGGATTCGGGCTCGTGAAGTCAGGGTGGTGCATGGCGACAAGAATGTCGTCATGGACACACGTGAGGCGATTGCATTGGCTAAGAATGCAGGTATGGACCTGGTGGAAATTGCAGGAAACGCCACCCCCCCGGTCTGTAAAATCATCGAATACGGCAAATATAAATACGAGCAATCCAAGAAAAAGAAAGCTGCCGATACCCACAAACAAAAGACCAAGGAAATCCAACTTCGCATTGCGATTGATGAGCACGATTACGGCATCAAGTTGGCCCGTGCGGAACGTTTCCTTGGCCAAGGAGACAAACTCTTGGTGCAGTTACGCTTCAGAGGCCGTGAAAATGCCCACCGCAACCTTGGCTTCGACATGATGAACAAGGTCTGTGACGACCTGCAAACGATGGGAAAAGTGGACGTACGCCCCAACCTTCGCGGTAAAAGGATCTCCATGACGCTTTCACCACTCCCCAAACAACAGCAGGAACGGAAATTCAACAAGCATCTCGAACATCTTTCAGAAGAAGCTCTTGAAGCTGATGAGGGCGATGTGGATGAGCATCCCGAGGATCACACCGACGAGGATCACACCGACGAGGATCACGTGGATGAAGCAGTGGCCGAACAAGAGGATCATACAGAAGCAGTGGCCGAACAAGAGGATCATACAGAAAAGGAAGATTGATCCCCGGAGC
>CAYPZD010000082.1:0-1413 GCA_964415055.1 uncultured Verrucomicrobiota bacterium
TTGAGCCATTGTTGTAGATCGCTTTTCAGTTCGGCGGCTTTTGCGGATTGAGACGTTGCCAGATTTTGGGTTTCCGCCATGTCTTGTGTCAGATTGTAGAGCTCAACAGAGTCGTCATCATAATAATGGATCAATTTGTAGTCTCCTTTCCGAATCGCGCTGCCCAGTCGGTTTCGTTTATGGAAGGCATAATTTGGATAATGGAAAAAGAGGGAAGGGCGTTGAAGCGTCGATTCGCCCTTCAGCATGGGAACCAAACTCACCCCGTCACACACCGCTTGCCTGGGGAGCTGGATCCCTGCAACGTCAAGGAGTGTCGGGAATATATCCGTACTGATGACCGGAGTGTTGGACACAATGTTCTCCTGAATTTTTCCTGGCCACCGAATCATCCAGGGCACCCGGATGCCTCCTTCATACAGATAGCCTTTGCTCGATCTTAAGGGGAGGTTTTTAAACAAAGAACCGTTGTCTGACGTAAAGACAACAAGTGTGTCGGAACGTTTTCCCAAAGTGTCGATGTGTTTCAAGACCCTTCCGATGGCCGTATCCATGCCTTCAATCATGGCCAAATAGGCGGGGTCATCTTTGGTCTCTTTCTTTTTGTATTTCTCAATGAGATGCTCCGGTGCCTGGATCGGGTAATGGACGGAGTAATTCCACCAGCACAGGAAGAATGGTTCCTCTCGTTCCTGATCCAGAAACGAAATACATTCATCGGCCAAACGTTCCGGCAGGTAATCTCCCTCCTTGCGCGGGGTAATCGCCGGGATGCGATAAGGTTCAAAATAGCTGGGGGGCCCCCCGTAGTCGCATCCTCCGACGTTGAGATTGAATCCCTGATGCTCAGGGCGAAGTCTTGGTTCCAGTCGACCCACCGTGTCGCTTCCCTTGTGGTGGGATAAGTGCCATTTTCCTATGAACCCCGTGTCATATCCGGCTTCATTCAAATACTCCGCCAGAGTTTTATAGGCCAGACTCATGTAGGTGGTCCATTCAGCCCCTTTCAGCCGTGAGTCGGGTGAAATGTAATCGGGATTTCCCGGAGCGTGATTGGTGATGTGCAATCGGGCAGGGGATAGTCCGGTCATGATGGCCGCGCGCGTTGGCGTACAAACCGGTGCCGCAGCGTAACCATCGGTAAAACGGATGCCTTCGGTCGCCAATTGATCCAGATGAGGCGTCTCCACATCCTGATTCCCCTGGCAATGCAAATCCGCCCAACCTAAATCATCCGCCATGATCAGGACGATATTAGGTTGTTCAGCAGCCGTAACGGACAAGTTCAGAGCTGCCAAACCAGTCAAGATGAGCCTCCTGATTCTGCTTGTTGAGTTGGACATGGTGATACTTTGCAGGTGGAAGACGGTTTACACCAGACTTAAGAACTCATTTATGAATAGCGGGGCCGAA
>CAYPZD010000082.1:1513-20806 GCA_964415055.1 uncultured Verrucomicrobiota bacterium
GTGGAAGACGGTTTACACCAGACTTAAGAACTCATTTATGAATAGCGGGGCCGAATGACCAATATTCGGGCTTCAATTCAATTCCCCGCTTGGCTATGGTCCTCTCATGCATTTTGAACCTTTGATGAATTCTTTGCGATGCTCTATTGCGGCCTGGTTGATATTGATTGGAACCGGGTTGCAACCGGTGTTTGCCGGTCAGATTGACATGGATCCGTCCCTTCCACCGGTGCGTGGATTGATCGAGGCTTATCGGGAGGATGCCGGTGTTCTTGGACGGTTTCACCCATGGTCAATGTCCGAGGCGCGTCATGTGCGCATGAAGGCCTTGTATGCGTCGTTTGGCGAGGCATTGGAGGGTATTTCCTACGACGCCTTATCCCGGGAGGAAAAGATCGATTACCTGATGTTTCAAAACCAACTCGTATTCGATGCACGTCAATTGGATCGTCTGCGGGATCGACACATGGAGATCGCTCCGTGGGTGCCGTTTGGCCAGGTGATTCTGGATTTGTTTGAAGCCCGCCAGCGCGTGGAGCCCATCCAGCCGGAGGCATTGGCGACCACTTTGAATCAACTCAAACTGGCGGTTCAGAATCATCGCAAAGAGTTGAAGACACAGTTGGAGTCCAATCCGGATTTGATCAGCCCAACTCTTGCTGGCCGTGTTGCCCAGTGGGTGGATACTTATCAGAATGCATTGAGGGATTGGTATCGGTTTTATGAAGGGTATCATCCCTCGTTTTCATGGTGGGTCAAAACCCCGTATCAATCGGTGGACAAGGAACTGGATGGTTTTGCCGATTTCGTGCGCAAGGAAATCGCCGGGTTTGTGGAAGGAGAGGATCCGCCACTGTTGGGGGATCCCATCGGTAAGGATGCTTTGATGGAGGCCCTTGAATATGAGATGATCGCTTATTCGCCCGAGGAACTGATCGAGATCGCCTACCAAGAGTATGAATGGTGTGATCGCGAACGCAAACGTGCCGCCCGGGACCTTGGTTTTGGGGATGATTGGAAAGCGGCCTATGATTACGTCAAAACCAAGTTCGTTCCTCCAGGAGAGCAACCCCAACTGATCAAGAAACTCGCACATGAAGCCATCGATTTCCTCGAAGCACGCGATCTGTTGACCATTCCGCCCTTGGCCAAGGAAGTGTGGCGGATGCGTATGATGACACCGGAGCGGCAGAAGGTGAATCCTTACTTCACAGGAGGCGAGGTCATATCGGTTTCGTATCCGACCGACACGATGGAGCATTCCGAAAAAATGATGAGTATGCGCGGAAACAATGTTCACTTTTCCAAGGCAACCGTTCATCATGAATTGATTCCGGGCCACCATCTTCAGTTGTTCATGGCCGATCGCTACCGCACCCATCGACAATTGTTCCGCACGCCGTTTTTGGTGGAGGGCTGGGCGCTCTATTGGGAAATGCTGTTATGGGATCTTGGATTTCATGAATCTCCGGAGGATCGCATCGGTATGTTGTTTTGGCGGTCTCATCGTTGTGCCCGCATTATTTTCTCATTGAGTTTTCATTTGGGGCGGATGTCCGCAGAGGAAGCCATTGATTTTCTGGTGGAAAACGTCGGTCACGAACGAAGAAATGCCACCGCCGAAGTGCGACGGTCAATTCAGGGCGGATACATTCCCTTGTATCAGGCGGCATACATGCTGGGTGGATTGCAGATTCGCTCTCTCTACGGTGAATTGGTTGAAGATGGGGATATGCCTGCGCGGGCATTTCATGATGCCATTCTCAAAGAGAACGCCATCCCCATTGACATGATTCGGGCCAGTTTGAAAAAGACAGACTTGCCCGAGGATTACAAACCCAACTGGAGATTTTATCACGACGAACCACTTGAACCGGGAAGTCAACAAAGTGGTGTCACCCCTGATCCTTCTTCCGTTGAGGAGGCTTTGGCTGTTGGCAGGAAATTTCGAGGGAAACTTACCCGGGATTCGGTGGAACCACATTGGTTCAGTGACGGTGACAAGTTTTGGTATAAGAGAAAATTGGCGGATGGAAAATCAGTCTTTCGAGTGGTGGATGCCACCACCGGAAAACAGGGGCAAGCCTTCGATCACTCGCTAGTTGCGGCAGCGATGTCTGAGTTGATCGGCACCAGCGTACAAGCAGAGCGTTTGCCGGTGGAAAGGATTGTGTTTGATAAGGGATCGGATCGAATTCGCCTGGAGGGCAGGGATGCCTGGTGGTTGTGGAATCCCAAATACACCCACCTCATCAAAGTGGATCAACCTGAGGAAACGGAGGGGGACCTTGCTGCGAATGAAAACCGTGGCAGAGGACGAGGGACTCGTGGACGTCGACCCGGTGGGGATCGATCCACCACTTCGCCTGATGAAAAATGGAAGGTATTCGTCAAGGAACACAATCTATGGCTGACCGATGTAGCTTCGGGTGACTCTGTTCCTCTGAGTTATGACGGAAATCCCGGTGACAGTTATCAACCGACAGCCGAACGGGCGCGTTTTGTCGGGATGCAATATCAGCGTGAGGAACCGGAACAGGGTGTTCCCCGGGTTTTTTGGTCGCCGGATAGTCGATGGCTGGTGGCCATGCGGTTTGAGCCAGGTATCGAACGTCATGTCCATCTGATTGAATCTTCGCCAAAAGATCAACTGCAGCCCAAATTGCATTCCTATTCCTATTTGAAACCTGGCGACAAAATGCCCGTTGAAAAGCCCGCTTTGTTTGATTTGAAACTCCAAAAGGAAATTCCGTTGAATGATGCCTTGTATGCCAATCCCTGGTCCATCTCACGATTGCAATGGGACGAAGACAGCGAACGGTTCACGTTTCTGTTCAATCAACGGGGGCATCAGGTCCTGCGTGTCATTGCTGTGGAACCTGGCAGCGGTCAGGTGAGCACCTTGCTGGAGGAGGCAAGTGATACTTTCGTGGATTATGCCTATAAGAATTACTTCAATATGATGGAGTCCAGCAATGAGCTGCTCTGGATGTCCGAACGCGATGGATGGAATCACCTTTACCTGTTTGATGCCTCCACCGGTTACATGAAACATCAGGTGACCCGAGGAAGCTGGGTGGTGCGACGGGTGGATCGTGTGGATGAGGAAAAGCGGCAAATCTGGTTTCAGGCCAGCGGCATCGATCCTTCACAGGATCCATACTACATCCACCATTGCCGGGTGAATTTTGACGGCACCGGTCTGGTCCGCTTGACTCGAAGCAACGGCACACATTCAGTTGATAATTCTCCGGACAACCGGTTCATCATCGATACCTGGTCCAGAGTGGATCAAGCGCCTGTGGTGGAGTTACGTGAAGCGGAGACCGGCAGGTTGATTGCAGAGATCGAACGTTCAGAAATATCTGAATTGGAAGCGACCGGGTGGCAACGCCCCGAACCTTTCGAGGCGAAGGGGAGGAATGGTGTGACGGATATTTATGGTGTGATTTACCGACCAAGTGATTTTGATCCCAAGAAAAGCTATCCCGTGATCGAAAAAATTTATGCCGGGCCGCATGGTTCGTTTGTGCCCAAGGAATTCAGATCATTCCATAGTGCCCAATCCATGGCGGAACTTGGATTCATCGTCGTGCAGATTGACGGCATGGGAACATCCAATCGGTCCAAAGCCTTTCACGATGTGTGCTGGCAAAACATCGGCGATGCGGGATTTCCCGATCGAATTGCCTGGATGAAAGCTGCTGCCGAAAAATATCCCTACATGGATCTGGATCGTGTGGGAATTTATGGAGGTTCGGCGGGGGGGCAGAACACCCTGCGAGGTCTTCTTGCGCATGGTGATTTCTACAAGGTGGGTGTGGCGGATTGTGGATGCCATGACAATCGCATGGACAAAATCTGGTGGAATGAACTTTGGATGGGCTGGCCCGTCGGGGCGCATTATGACGAGCAATCGAACGTCACTCAGGCTCATCGACTTCAAGGTGATTTGTTGCTGTTGCTTGGGGAAATGGATCGGAATGTCGACCCGGCTTCAACCATGCAAGTGGTGGATGCCTTGATCAAAGCCGACAAACCGTTCGACATGCTGGTAATGCCCGGTGTGGGACATGGCGCTGCCGGAACGCCCTACGGCAGGAAACGGATGGCCCAATACTTTATGGATCATCTCTGAGTTGTTCATTTTTACCACAAAGCACGAAAATCTGAGTTCATCCGTCCAATCTGCGGTTTACAAAAGCTACGAAATGACTCACCTGCGTTTGGGCTTGGTTTGTTTTTTGGAGGCTTTTTTTGCAGTTGATTTCCGGGGACCCGATTTGGCTTCGGGTTTTTTGGTGGCTGTTGGTTTGTTTACCGCTTTGCCTTGATTCTCGGAGATGCTGAGCAGTAGGCCCAGCCCTAGGAATACGGTGACCAGATTGCTGCCTCCGTGACTGATCAGGGGAAGGGGGATACCGGTCATGGGGATTGTTTTGGTCACACCGCCAATGTTGAGCAGTGTTTGACACGCAAAGATGGATACCAATCCAGCTGCAAGCAACGAACCAAAATAATCCTTTGTTTGGTGTGCAATCCGAAAGCCTTGGCGGAAGAAGACAAGGTAGAACACCACCACCATGATGCATCCCACAAATCCGAGTTCCTCGCCGATAACGGCATAAATAAAGTCTGATTCCGCAATGGGGATGCGTTCCGGATTGCCTTTACCAAAACCTGCGCCAAACAAACCGCCGGCAAACATGCCCGACAAGCCCTGCAGAATCTGCCAACCGCTTCCTGTTGGATCCCCGAACGGGTTCATCCAGGTCTGAATCCTGCCTCTTGCATGGGCGATGAATGTGTTGGCCAGCACGCCAGCCAGGATCACTGCGGTGGTGGAAGCGATGATGTAGCGCCATTGTCCGGTGATAAAGAACAACACCATGCACAAGGTCATGGTCAACACAGCCAGCATGCCGAGATCCCGCTGGATCATCAAAAGTCCCATCAAAACCAGATAAACCGTTCCAACGGGCCAGAGGATGGACCACATGGAAGCTTTGCCTCCGTTGACTGCTTTGCGGATCTCTTTTTCTCTCGTTGCGAAGTAGCCCGCCATGAACACAACCATCAGCAGTTTGAGAATCTCCGTCGGAGTCAATTGTCCCGCAGCATAGTAAGCTCCGCGGTAGCGCGATCCGGTGGCTATCAAAACCGCTACGATGAAAATGGATACGGCCGCAGCGATCCATCCCGTGGAGCGCAGGAGTTGGTATCGGCCATTTTTGAAAATGCCGATGACAAACAACATGAGGATCACTCCGATAGGGTAGGCGAAGTGACTGAGTCTCCATGGATGCTCAAAATCGAACAATCCCATTCGATACTGGGCCAGAATCCCAAAGCCCCCCAGAAAAACAACCGATCCCAGAATGACCGGATCCCCTTTGAACCGGGTCACCAGGAACCAGCCGTGCATGATGAGCAGACTGATGCCAAACACGACCAGGGGGAGGATGCCTCGTTGCACCGTTTCGCTGGCCTGTTTCAGGTCATTCAGGAAAAAACCTGCATAGCCAAACCCTATGGTCAGGAAACATGCAAAGAACAGTTTGCGCTCGATGGAGCGAAACGCCCAGATTTGACTGATGGTTCCGGTCGATTTCACCGGTTAAGAGTGGCAGTGGCCATTTAATACTGGGCTTTGGGTTGTGATTTCAACCACGTGTCGCGATCGACTTTGACGGCGGTATGTTTGTGAATGAAGGTCCCTTTTTTGTTGCCGACCACGATTTCCGGCAATCCGTCACCATTGATATCCTGAGCCAAAACCTGTGTGCCAATGCCTGAATCTTCATCGATGAGGTGCGGGACGAAGTCCACACCGTCCTTGGTGCGTTCCAGTTTGAACCAGTAAAGAACAGCCGCCGCGTTGGGTTCTGCATCGCCATGAGGACCGTGGGCCCAGAATCGTTTGCCGGTGATGATGTCTTTCAGTCCATCTCCGTCCATATCGACCAGATCGATGGCATGGAGTTGTGAGAATTTGACGCCGTATCGGTTCTCGGATGGCTCCTTGTTCATAAAGGTGTGATCCTTGAACGTGATCCCTTCCGGTGTGGGAATGTGTTCGTACCAGGTCAAACCATAACCATGTGCCGCAATACTGGTAATGACGTCATTGTCACCATCTCCGTCCACATCGTAGGCATACATCTGGGCTCCACCGCCGGGACTGAAGGGGTAGGCATGAAATTTCCAGGTGGGATCACCATCGAGTTGTTCGGGTTGTTCCCACCAACCTTCTTTGGCGAGGAAGTCCATGCGTTTGTCCCCGTTTACGTCTCCCACTCCCATACCGTGTGTAAATCTTTGCCAGGGCCCTTTTGGGGTGATCGGATGAAATTTCCATGGTTTTTCGGGGTGTTCCCAATTCGGGCTCGCATAACCGTAGTGACCTCCTGATCCACAAACAATCTCGGGTTTGCCATCACCGGTCAGGTCGGTAAAGGTGGGGGATTCGTTGTCGGTGACATCCAGAATGATGTGGCGAGCCCAGTATCCGGGTTTGCCTTGAGGATTCTCATACCAGGATGATTCCTGGCCGGGGAAACCTAGAATGAGGATGTCGTCCCAACCGTCCGCGTTGAAGTCGTGGGAGAACGCGAAAAAATTATCGGAGTAAGTGTTCTTGGTGCCCAGCGCTCCTTCATATCCGGGGATGGTCTGCGTGCTACCATCTTTGTTTTGCTTCTGCCATGCCCGTGAATCGGAGTAATATGTGTGGCGGGCGGTGAAGTCCGGTCCGGCCCACCAATAAGGACCCGATGCGACGTCCTGGTTCCCATCCTTGTTGAAATCGCCAAAGGTGGCGCCTTCGCTCCAGAACCGATCCGTCAACTGGATCTTTTCAAAGGAATGAAGTTGATACGATTGAGCGGTCACGCCGCTGGCCAGCGCAACCATTCCTAGGCCGACAAGAGTGAGGTGTTTCATGTCCTTCATATGTCTCAAGGATCGGGCAACAGGTCAAGCCAGTTGAGGAGAACAAAACTTGTAAAATCGAAGTCTTTCAATAGCAACGAGCATCAAAAGCCCGTGTGGGACTTTTAAATTTGTTAAGAACCGCAGATTGCGCAGATTTTCGCAGATTGAAGGTTCCTTTAAATTATGTAACCAGATGTTTTGCCGTTTTACGAATCACATCAAGTGGCAATCGATCACTCAATTGCGTGCACATCTTTTAAAGGCGCATCTGCGACAATCTGTACAATCTGCGGTTAAAAAAGAGATAATCCATAACCTGAATACCACGTCAATTTGCCGATGTCTCGATGATCTTTGCCTTGATATCCTGGTATGCTTGCATCGCCTGTTCATATTCCTTGATTGCTTCCAGGGGGAGCGTTTCGTTGCTGCGCTCTATTTGGGATGCCACGCGGTCGATGAGGAAATCTATTTCCTCCACAGATGGCAGCAGGGGCTTTTCCGGATGGATGAAATGCCACGGGGCCGTGTGGGCAAAACGGGTGCGTCCGGGCTCGGGTTCGCCGAAGCATCGGATGGCTACCCAACTGCTTCCTTCGATGGGGATTTCGAACTTGAATACCGAACGATATGCCCCTGTTTCGGTTGGCGTGTTGGTAACGGCTTGAGTGGCCACTGCTTTCCCATTGACGATGCATTCCAGTGTCTGGATGGGGTGATCATAAATGACTTCACCTTGGGCTGAGACGGTTTGTTTGTTTTTGTCGGTAATGAACCGGAATCCGGGATGTTGATCATTCACCCGTGCAAACAACATCGGTCCGGTGGTGACAAAACTGCGTCCGATATCGAGTCCCTTGAACCATTGATCATAGGAAAAACCTTTCTCCAGATGAACATACACGCGACCAAACCCCAATGGGACCGGATGCACGCCACTTGCTGTTCCTGCGGTGGGACGCAGGTGAAATCCGGCGTTCAGGAGTGCGTAGTAGTTTTGGAAACCGTAGAGCATCCAGTCCTTTACCCCCATTTTACCGCCCTTTTCAGGAATGTTCATGTAAGAGGGCATGGGTTCACCGAATTCGGTGAATCCAAACTCGGTGCGCCAGATATGGTTGTTGGAAAGCTCAAACAAATCCACATCCATGATCGGTACAAGAGCCATGGACCATGGCCAATTGTGCTTGTCCAAATCCAGCAGGGCGCCCTGGGCGTGTGCCTGCTTGGCGATGGATTTCATGGGGGGACCGCCTTGTTCAATGGGTTTCTGATGTCCAAGGAGAAACACGGCGCCAAGGGTGTGGCCTTTGCCGTTGACGGTGAAGATCTCATATTCCGTGTTGAGAGGGTAGATGACGTGCGTGTCGTCCACTTTAATCAGTGTGGGGGGATCATCGATGCGCAGGTTTTTATCTCCTTGTGCCGGTGCTTGAAACGCACGGGTGACCCAATGGTTCAGTGGAAACGCCACGTTGAGATCTTCCGCCATCATGACGTTGGGGAGTTCATGCATGGCACGATGCACATGGGTGTCGCCTGAGAACCAGTTTCGTTCCGCCATGTTGATCCAACGCTTGAGTTTGAATTCCAGTTCAAGTGGTTGTTTGTCCTTGATGACGATTTCACGGTGGGCAGGGGTGTATTCCTTCCCGCGTTCAATGATCCACTGATACGTGCCTGGGGGAAGTTCCACCGAAAACGCGCCCGCTGCGAGTGTGGTGTGGAACTCGGTGGCATCCTCGTTGTTCCAGTTCTGCTTGCGATAATCCACCGAACTGCCGCGACTTGAAATGTTTCTTGGGTAATACCGGACGCCTTCCTGGTTCGTTATATAGATCCGCGCTGGCAGATCCTCGCCCGTGTCCGCATCACGAACCATTCCTTTTACATAGGCTTCCTTACGGGCTGCTTTGCGGGTGTCGATGATGGCCCAGGGATCGTCGGGCTGTTGTTTGACATCCACGTGACTGGCCAGATCTCTCAGCGCAAGGACCGTGTAGTTCTCTTGTTTCAGGTGGTTCATGTACGCTTCGAACATCTCAGGGCGGGTGGATACCCAGGGATGATCCCGGTCGGGGACGCCGTGAAACTGAATGATCGGAATGCCTCCGTTTTCAGCGGTGGCCAGGGCTCGTTTGAAGTCGTCCAGTGACCAGTGCGGACGTGCATCTCCGGCGGAAGGAAGCAAACGCGTACTGTCTTTACCCGATTCAAAAGCGCTTCCCCGGCCATCTTCATAAGGAAACTCCGGGGCTCCGCCACGGCGTGCCCAGATAAATCCCAGTTCTCCCAGCATGTCCGGTCCATTTTTATGAATCGCATTGCCAGGGTAGGCAAAGCTGATCGGTCGGGGCATGCCGTGTTCGATGCAGCGATCGTTGATGTATTGAATTTGCTGTCGAACAATACCCAGGGTGTCGGCTGAGACGCCGATATGATCCTTGGTGTGATTGCCGATCTCGAATCCGTCCTGATGCAGTCCCGCGACCTGTTCCCAGGTCATGTAATCATCCTTGTTGGTCCGAAAGGTAAATCCCTCGGTGATAAAGAATGTGGCTTTGAATCCGTGCTTTTTGAGGATCGGACGAACGGTGGTGTAATGAGATGCCTTGGAATCGTCAAAGGTCAAAACGACCAGTTTGTCGGCAGCGTGCACATTGGCCAGGCTAAAAAGAAGAAGGCAGATGAGCCGAATCCACACCTTCCTTGGTGCTGATAGAATCCATGCAGGATGAACTGGGAATTGCATGCACGGATGCTAACAGAAGCAAGACATGTATCCAGCCGTAAGATCTGCAACTGACCCACAAGGCAAACTTCCCGTCCATTGGTTGCACGCACACGCTGTGGCAACTCTGGACTGCGGTGTGCAGCACCGCTCTGGATACGCTCCATTTACCCAAGCGGTATTCAAATTCTACGGAGGTGGAAAACCACGCCACGAGATTCCGTTAAGAGGTGGAGTGCTGATGGTTTATGGGAACGGTTGCGTTTCCCTGGTGTATCCAGAGCGGTGCCGTGATCACCGCAGTCCAAAAGGTTTACGGGGAGGAAACTTTAACGTGACAAAGTCCCGATATGGGAGGATTCGTTTATTTCTTTTTTCGGTTGATTCGAAGCAAGGCAGCTCCCGCAAGAAATGCCAATGAGAAAGCGTAAGTGCTCGGTTCCGGCACCGCGTTGCCAACGGTGAGGGTGATGGTGTCGCCGCTCAATATCGTCCATTGATAGGTGCCTTCGGTCGCTTCCATGGCTGCTAAAGTGGTCGAGTTCCATGTGCTGGTTCCGCTTAAAGCGGCACCCGATACGTATCCGTCAGGGACAGAAATACGGGGTGATCCCAAAAGCTTGCTCAGGCCAAAGGGAGCATTTCCTGTGTGGCTGTCGGGCGATGTAAAGGGGGTGGATCCAGCTCCGTAACTGGAAGGCCCTATTATACCGATGTCGTCGGCTGTATTGAAGTAGTAGATGTCGACTGCTTGTGCTGACGATGAGCCTAAAACAAAATTGGCATCGCTTGGCTTGATGCTTGCAGATGAGGTTCCATCGAATTTTGTGTAGTTATGCTCCGTTTCTTCACCTTCATCATCTGTCACGACTTTAGGGCCCAAATCAAGTGAGCCTGTACCTGCCAATATGACGTTTCCGTCCGATTCATAGAGCGACATGCTCAGTGCCGCTTGAAGAGAAGGTGTCAGGCATACCATCAGGGTGGTTGCAAGAATCAGTTGAAAGGGTTGTTTCATAGTTTTAGAGTAAAAGCATTGCGATGCAAGAATTGCGTAAGAGTATTAAAAAATGCAAATGCATTGTATATATCGCAATGCAATAAGGTTTGCAATAAGCTGATCCAGGAAGATTTCCAGTTATCGAGATCAAAGAGGTATGAAAAAATCCCTCCCTCAGGCGAGGGAAGGATTTAAAAGTAAAGATGTTGGGTAAGTGGAGCTTGGAAAAGGTGTTAGTGAATGCCGTGCTGGACTCCGCCTCGTTTGCGATAAACCAAGGCGGCACCCGCTATAAATGCCAATGAAAAAGCGAGCGTGCCGGGTTACGGGACGGCACCGACGGTTAGGGTGATCGTGTCACCGCTCAGAATCGTCCATTGGTAGGTGCCCACAGTGGCTCCCATATCGGTCAACGTTGTTGAGTTCCAGGTGCTGGAACCATTCAATGCGTTTCCAGAGGTGTATCCATCAGGAACTGCAATCATAAAGCCGCCAAGTAGATGAGTCAGGCCAAATGGACCGTCCCCGCTGGAACTATCAGGAGAATCAAATAATGTAGATCCACTCCCAAAGTTGGATGGTCCGGATACTAAAGGGTCACCTTCAAAAGTTTCATTGTTCTGATATTAATCAACTGCGACAGCCGTACTAGAGCCAATGATCACAGCCGGTGTGCTGGGCTTAATATTAGCTTTTGAAGTACCATTGAACGTGGTGTAGGTATACTCGGTTTCTCCTTTGGTGACCGAACTCAGATCAAGCGAGCCGGAACCTGTCAGCACAACGTTGCCGTCAGATTCCTGGAGAGTCAGAGTCAGTGCCGCATGAAGGTTGGTTTTCATGCAGATCGCACCAGTACACAATATGACTAATCGAGTTATAAAGTTCATAAACAGGCTCAAGGTGAACGTGATAATAACGCCGATATTTTAATGAAAACAAATGGATGTCCAGTTTTTTTTCGCTGACTATGATGACATTATGAGAATGGAACTCATTTTAGTCCATCTGATCAAACCAACAAGCCCACCAAAGTCGCGGTCAGGTAACACGCCAGCAATCCGGCGAACATGGACCACAACCCAAGCCGTGCAAATTCTCCCCGGCGTTCGGGGACCAGGGCACTGAGTCCACCAATTTGCACGGCGACACTGCCGAAATTGGCGAATCCGCAGAGGGCGTAGCTGGTGATGAGGAAGGTGCGCTCGTCCAACACCTCACGATGGCCTGTGAGGGACAGGTATCCGAACAGTTCGTTCAAGACAATCCGTTCCCCCAGCATACCGCCGACCAGGGTGCAATGTTCCCAGGGGATGCCGATCAACCATGCGAAGGGGGCGTTGAGCCATCCGAAGATGGTTTCCAATGAGATGGGTTGTGAGATTCCCATGCGGGTTTGTGGCCACTGCAGAATGAAGTTGGCCAGCGCCACGATGGCCACGAAAGCCAGTACCATGGCCATGACGTTCAACGCCAACATTCCACCATCCCGTGCTCCTTTGCAGAGGGCATCGATGCTGTTCGTGGACGTTTTGGTGTCGGCTAGTTTTGTATTGGCGCTTGTCTCGCTGGTCTCGGTTTCGGGGATGAGGATTTTCGCAATGACCAACGCGGCAGGAGCGCTCATCAGTGAGGCCGTGACCAGATGCCCCGCCAGTTCCGGGAATCCGGCGTTGCGCCCAAATTGTGCATAAACCGCCAGCACACCTCCCGCGATGGTGGCCATGCCGCCGGTCATGAGCGCCATCAGTTCGCTTTGGGTCATTTTCTGGATGTAAGGTTTGATCACCAACGGCGCTTCCGTGTGGCCGACAAAACAATTGGCTGCCGTGGCCAGTGTTTCGCTGCCGGAGGTTCCCATCAGGCGACGCATGATCAGGGCCATCCAGTGCACCATGAACTGCAAAACACCCCAGTGGTAGAGCAGCGAGGATAAGGCTCCCACAACAATGATGGTGGCTGTGATGGACACAGCAAAGATGAAGGTGTTGTTGGGACCGAACACGCTGGCGAGCTGTTCGGTGCTGGCCAGCGGACCAAAGATCATGGCGGCCCCCACCTGTGAGACGTCGTTCAGCTTCAAGACGGCTTTTTGAGCAAAACCAAATATCTTCAGCCCAATGGGGGTCTTCAGGATTAAAATTCCGATGGCCAATTGCAGTCCCAATCCCCAGATCACGACGCGCAATGGAAATTGTCTGCGATGACGCGAAAAGGCCCATGCCAAGGCCAGGATCGCACCCATGCCGAGCAAACTCCTGAACGTCTCGATCATACCGGGTTGGTCTTCAGATTGGGGTGGGGGAGAGCGGTTGGACTAGAAATCGTATTGATCGATGTTTCCCTGATTAAATACCAGAATGTCTCCGAGCAGGACGTGATCGCCAGCGATTTTCTTTTCACCCAGTTTACCAGCATCAAAGGTTGTGTCACCTGAGGAGAGTTTGCCTGTGGCCAGCGCTTCACCCACCATGACAGTCAGGTAGCCAAGTTCGGAAGTGTTCCAAAGGACGACTGATTTGACCGTGCCATCCTTGACATAAGATTTCATGCTGTTGGGTGTGGCCAGGCCGGTGACCATGACTTCGCCCGATTTTCCCGACTGCTTGACCGCCTCCGCCGCGCCGGGGAATGAGACGGAACTGATACCGAAGAATCCTTTGATGTCGGGGTAGGCCTTCATCAGGTCCTGTGTGACCTTGAACGCAAGTTTCTGGTCTTCATCGGATGGTTTGATGGCGACCAGGTTGAGATTCGGGTAGGTGTCGGCGATGTGGGTTTTCATGTGATCGATCCAGACGTTCTGGTTCGCAGCAGTCAGGTAAGCGGTGACGATGGCGACTTCGGCTTTGACCTCCGGCCCGCCGATGTCCGAAACCATGGTGTCGACCATACCGTGTGCGATGGCCTGTGCGGTCGCCTGATTGACAAAGTAATCACGCGCATCCTGCACCGCGTCGGCGTCCCAGGAAAGAACCTTGATGCCTTTCTCGCGCGCCTTGCGCATGGCGGGCGCGACGACATCGGGATCGTTGGGGGAAACGGCGATCACATCGACGCCTTTCAGGGTGTATTGTTCGATCATGGACGCCTGTTTTTCGGGAGAGCCATCCGTCGGGCCGTCGTAGATCAATTCCACATTCCCCAGGTCGGCAGCCGCCAATTCCGCCCCGGCTGCGCAGGATGTGAAATACGGTAATCCTTTCTTTTTGGGAATCAGACAGATGGTGATCTTTTTGGAACCATTGTCACCAGAGGATGCGGATGCCTCCGAGGATTCGTTGTTGGAAGCGCCGGGACCACAGGCTGTGAAGAGAAGCGCCAAAACGGCGGTGAAAGCTGTGGTGATCCATCCTTTGGAAATGTTTTGTCTGCTCAATTTCATAGGGCTGAGCCCTGTTTATGGCGTAAAAGTTTTTGGAAGACAACCGAAAGAATCAGCAGAATTCCCAGCGCCAGAAGGTTCAATTCGTCCCGGTTCCAATGCCAACTGACAAATTCACGGGTTTCATGAATCAACAACACACCCAGGCAGGCCCCGATCAAGGTACCCCGACCGCCAAAAATGCTCACGCCACCTATGACCACCGCCGTGATGACACCGAGTTCCATTCCCATGCCCGCATCGGCTTTTGCGGTGTTGCGTCGGGCCACGAACAACACTGCCGCCAGCGCGGAGGCGAACCCGGAGAAGGTGTAGAGCGCGACCAGATAACGATCCACACGCAATCCTGAAAAACGGGTGGCGGTTTCATTGTGTCCGATCGCGTAGATGCCGACACCGAATGCCCGACCGTGCATCATCCACAGGACGAGCCCAACCATCACCGCAAAAACCCATGCCGCGACCGGGAGTCCAAACCAGTCACCCTGTCCCAGCCACGTGAAGGAGTCCGGGAATCCGGAAACGGGCTTGGCGTGACTGATGCCTTCGGCCATTCCCCGATAGGCCGCCATGGTGGCCAGCGTGATGATCAATGGGTGCACCTTCATGCGGGTGATGAACCATCCGTTCAGGAAACCGCAGAAAATCCCGACCAGCAAGGAAGCCGAGCAGGCCAGGGGAAGGGGCAGTCCTTTTTGAAAAAGCATACCGGTGGTGATGGCGCTGAGTCCCATGACGGAACCCACCGACAAATCGATGCCGGCAGTCAGGATGATCAAGGTCATCGGGATGGCGATGATGGCCAGTTCCCAGACATGCGAGGAAAGTGCCCGCTGGACTTCCCACTGTAAAAACGAGGCGTCGAGCCGACCCATGGCGGCGAACAGGATGCCGAGGAGAACGATGAGAAACGTCTCCGGCTGCCAAATCATGTTGAGGATGCGTTGTTTCATGACTTGCGCTGACGTGAAATCCAGTGATCGGCGATGATGGCTCCCAGGATGAACAATCCCTGAATGGCCCGTGACCAGTAGGTGGCGTTTTCGCCGAGTTTCATGAAGATGAGTACGGTGGAGATCATCGTCATCAGGATGACTCCGCAGAGCACTCCGCTGAGGTTGCCCAATCCGCCGCTCACAGCCGTGCCACCCACGACGACGCAAGTGACCACCAACAATTCAAGCCCCACCCCGATGCCCGAATCGACCACGGACAGTTGCGGCACACTGACCAGGGTGGCTACTCCGGTGAGCAGACCGGTCCAGGCGAAGACAAAAAGTTTGAGCGGTCTGATGGGGAGCCCTGCCAGGTAGGCCGCGTGCGGATTGCTGCCGATTGCGTAGATACGGCGGCCAATGGCGGTTCGATGGATCAGCCACAGTGAAATCAGGATCACACCCAAAGCGGTCCAGAGGCTGATGGGGACGCCCATGAAGGCGCCGGTTCCGAGGAAACGGATGCCGTCCGGTAGATCGGTGATCCAGGAACCTCCCATCACGATTTCGGTGACACCCCGAAGCGCTGTGAGCATGCCCAGCGTCACGATGATGGAAGGCACCCCGGCATAGGCCACCAGCCAACCGTTTAACAGTCCAATGACGACACCGATGCCGAGGGTCAGGACAATGGCCGTGCCCGGGGGAAGGTGACCGCGTGATTCGGACACCATCGCTCCCATGCATGCCGCCAGGAGCCCCATCATGGAACCAACGGAAATATCAATCTCCCCGGAAACCAGCACCAGCATCAACCCGCAGCTGATGATGCAGACCGGCGCTGCCTGGACGGCGATGTCTTTGAGGTTTTGAACTTCCAGGAATGCAGGGTTCACCACGCTGACGATTCCAAGCAGCAGCAGGATGAACAGGAATAATCCGGCCGCTCGATGGCTCAACAGAAAAATCAGCGCGCGCTTGAGTGGTGGTGTTGTGTTGGCGGTTGTTGTGTCCGTCATGCCGACCTCCTTGTTTCTTCGGGGAGGGCGAGTTTCAGGAGTTGTTCCTGGGTGGCCTCGTTTCCTTTGATTTCACCCCGGATGGTTCCTTCGCACAGAACCAGGATGCGATCGCTGAGAGAAAGGATTTCCGGGAGTTCCGAGGAGATCAACAACACGGCGGATCCTTGTGCCGCGAGTTCGCGGACGAGTCGGTGAACTTCATGTTTGGCTCCGACATCCACGCCTCGGGTGGGCTCGTCGAGGATGAACAGCTTCGGGTGACGATGGACCCATTTGCCGATAACGATTTTCTGTTGGTTGCCGCCGGAAAGCGAATGAGCCGGGTGGGCCGGGGTTTCAGTCTTGATCCCCAGTTTTTCAATCAATGATTGACCGGTGGCTCGCATGGGCTTTGGTTTCAAACCCAGGGGGCCTTGAAACTCACTCAAAGAAGGCAGTAACAAATTGGTTTCGACGGACAGAGGCAGGACGAGTCCCTGCTGTTGTCGATCTTCCGGCACCATGGCCATGCCTGCCTGGATGGTGTCCTGAATGGTGAATCCTTTACTCAAAGGAGAGCCCAGGTAAATGATTTCACCCGCATCAAAAGGATCAATGCCGAAAATGGCGCGCGCGATTTCTGAACGTCCGGCGCCAACCAGCCCGGACATGCCCAGGATTTCGCCGGGTTGAATGCCGAAGGAAATGTTCTCAAACACACCTTCACGTGACAGGTTTTTGATCTCAAGGACAGGAGGGCGGTGTTCACTATCTTCTGAGGGAACGTCACTCCTTTGTTTTGAGGGGATGTCTCTGCCCACCATGTGTTGGATCAATGTTTCCTGATTCAGGGACGCGATGTCCGCGGTGGTGACCCAGGCCCCGTCGCGCAGAACCGTGACACGATCGGCCAGCCGGAAAATTTCTTCCAGTCGATGACTGACATAGAGTATGCCGACTCCCTGTTGTTTCAGTGTGTGGACCTTTTCAAACAGCGATTCACTTTCGCGAGCGGAGAGGGAAGCGGTGGGTTCGTCCAGAATCAGGATGCGGCACTGGTGCAACAGGGCGCGGCCGATGCTGACCATTTGACGTTGTGCGAGCGACATGTCGCCGACGGGTTGTGTCAGGGAAAGTTCTTCTCCCAGGTTGGCGAGTATTTCGCGGGCTTTTGTGCGCATCGTGGATTTATCCAGCCAGGCTCCCCGGAGAGCGGCGGATTCGCGGCCCACGAACAAGTTGTCCATCGCGTTGAGATGCGGGAAAACAACGGGTTCCTGATGCACGGCCAGGATGCCATGCGCTTCCACCGAATGAACACGCCCCAGGGGCAGGGGTGTTTCATCCCATTGGACTGTTCCTTCGTTGGGCAGGATGACGCCGCTCAGGATCTTGATGAGCGTGGATTTACCCGCCCCGTTTTCACCGCACAGGGCGTGGACTTCGCCCGGACGAATGTCCATGGACACGTCTTTGAGGGCATGGGTGCCTCCGTAGGATTTGCTGAGATGAACGGCTCGGAGTGGTTCCATGAAATATCAGGCGTAGGAGCTGGCGCTGCTTAATCCAAGTTGGGCGCGGCGTTCTTTCCGTTCCTTGGCGATGGTTTGTTCATGACCACTTTCCCGGAAAGACTGAAGCGGGTTTTTCGGGAGTTTGTGTTGATTGCGCCAGTCCTTGATGGCACCGGTGACATCGGTCATGAAAGCACGTTGCAGGCATTGCTCGGCCTCGATGATGTCTCCTGTGGATTGATATTGACGCAGCTTGTTGAAATCCACCAGCGCCGCTTTGGCGTAGAGTTCCTGCGCCCAGGTGACGGTCTGGATCATGGCCTGGATTTTGGGTTTCAGGTTGTGTGATTGATCGACCATATAAGCAATTTCAGGAGCGCTGCCGGTGTCGTGCGCGTAACCATGAATCTCCGCGAAGATGCGAAAGACCTGGTAAGGATCGATGGATCCCAGTGTCAGGTCATCATCTGCGTAACGCCGGTCATTGAAATGAAATCCGCCCAAACGCCCTTCATCCAAAAGCCAAGCCACAATCTGCTCGATGTTCTGCGAAGCGTAATGGTGACCGGTATCTACCAGCACTTTGGCTTGTGATCCCGTTTTTTGAGCCAGTTGAAGGGACATGCCCCAATCCGCAATGTCGGTATGGTAGAAAGCGGGTTCAAAGGGTTTGTATTCGATCAGTAGGGTTTGGTCGCTTGAAAGAGCCTTGTGACAGCTTTGGAGGTGTTGCTCGAACGCTCGTTTTCTGCGGCGAATGTCATCCTGTCCCGGATAATTGGTGCCGTCGGCGAACCAAAGGGTGATGATCCGGCTGTCGCATTGGGTGGCGATGTCGATGCTGTCCAGGCAATGTTGAAGGGCCTGGTTTTGAATGCCGGCATCCGGATTGCCAAAAGAACCCAGTTTGTAGACCTGATCTTGAAACAGGTTCGGATTGATACTGCCGATGCGGATGCCTTCGGATTTGGCTGCCCGGGAGACTGTCTCAGGTGTTTGCTCGGCATTGAAATCCCAGAGCACATGGACAGCCATGGTGGAGCATGCCCCGGTCAGGCGGTGAACGGTTGCAGCATCCTTGATTTTGTCGTAAATATCGATGGCGGCTGCGTCCTGATGGAATTTTCCGAACCGTGTACCGGTGTCAGCAAATCCCCAGGAAGGCAGTTCAATGTCCAGACCGTCCAAGGCCTGAAAGATACGCTCCGTTTGGACGTTGTTCATGGTGGCTCAAAAATTAACGCAGACGGACCAATTAGAGAAGAAAAAGCATGCAATACCTGTTTATTGGATTGGGATCGCTCTTTGTAGGGCTGGGCGTGATGGGAATGTTCCTCCCATTGTTGCCGACCACGCCGTTTTTGTTGTTGGCGGCGGCGTGCTATGCGCGGGGTTCCAAAAGGATTCATGCGTGGCTGCTGAATCATCCCTGGTTCGGCGAAACCATTCGGCGGTATCAGGGCGGACACGGTATTCCCCGCAAAGCGCGCAACAAAACGATCCTGATTCTGTGGAGCACGCTGATGATTTCTGCCTGGTTTGTTCAGGATCGGTGGTGGTTGCTGCTGATTTTGCTGGCGGTCGGGATTGGCGTTTCCACTTATTTGATGCGTCTTCCTCTGGATGAAGAAGTCGCCGATGCGGTAGATTGACACAGTTGAGTGATCCCACGAATTTTTCCTTTCGCAAATCTGATCTTTGAATAGGCTTTGGTGATGATCACCCGGTTACGATTCTTCGCTTTGATGTTTGTCGTGCTTGGATGCCTGTCTGTTCGAGCGGATCAGGAGCGTC
>CAYPZD010000082.1:20906-23438 GCA_964415055.1 uncultured Verrucomicrobiota bacterium
GCTTTGATGTTTGTCGTGCTTGGATGCCTGTCTGTTCGAGCGGATCAGGAGCGTCCCAATATCCTTTTCTTTTTCAGCGATGACCTGACGACACAGGCCATTTCCGCATACAATTACGGATTGGACCTGCCACCTACGCCCAACATTGATCGGATTGCCAAGGAAGGGATGTTGTTTGAAAACAGTTTCTGCGGGAACAGTATCTGCACGCCTTCTCGTGGAACTGTGATGACGGGATTGCACAGTCATAAAAACGGCATTGTCAATCTGGCTGGAGCGTTGGATCCCGATTGCCCTACCTGGCCAAAAGCGCTGCAAAAGAATGGCTACACCACCGCAATCTTTGGTAAATGGCACATGAAGACCAAACCAACCGGATTTGATGCCTGGGAAGTGTTCAGCGGGCAGGGGAGTTATTATAATCCGGACCTTTACAGCGCCACTGGCAGCCGTCGGATTGAAGGGCATTCCACGGATGTGGTGACCGATATTGCCTTGGAATGGTTGGGCAAGCATGACAAATCCAAACCCTTTGCACTGATGGTGCAGCACAAGGCGCCACATCGAAACTGGAAACCCAGCCTCAAGGAGTTGGAAATCTACAAAGACACCGTGTTTCCTGAGCCGGATAGTTTGTTCGATGACTACAAGACACGCGTTTCAGCAGCGAACCATAAGATGGGAATTGATGCCGACATGCGGATGGCAAGCGATCTCATGTTGTTCGATACCGAAAGGGACCTGAATGTGGTCAATCGCCTGACCGATGCCCAACGCAAGGCGTATGTCGCCGCATTTGAAGAGGAAAACAAAGCCTTTTTAGCCAACCCACCCACAGGGAAGGATCTGGTTCGATGGAAATTTCAGCGGTATATGCGCAATTATTTGCGTTGTGTGGCTGGCGTGGACCGGAATGTCGGACGTGTGCTGGATCGACTCGATGAGCTGGGGTTGAGCAAAAACACCATCGTGGTGTATTGCGCTGATCAGGGATTTTATCTGGGAGAGCACGGATGGTTCGATAAACGTTGGGCTTACGAGGAATCCCTCAAGATGCCTTTGATCATTCGGTGGCCCGGCAAGGTGAAGCCCGGCACGCGTGCGAAGGCCATGGTTCAGAATATCGATTATGCCCCGACCTTTTTGGCTGCCGCAGGGATCCAGACGGATTGGGACGTTCATGGCATCAGTTTTCTACCCATCCTCACAAATGGCGGGGTAACGCCCAAGGGATGGCGTGACACGATCTATTATCGATACATTGATGGAGGTCACGGCATGCCCAAGCACAGTGCCATCCGGACCGATACGCACAAACTGCTCTACTTCGACCGGCCACGCAATGACGCCGAAGCCCAAAGCCGATGGGAATTGTTTGATCTGGCCAAAGATCCCAACGAAATGAACAACCTGGTGGGGAACACAGCGTATGCATCCATGGTGTCCGAACTGCAGCAAAAATTTTGGCAAACCCGCAAGTTTTACGATGACACGGATGAAAGTGTCTGGGATTCCCCAGCCAGAAACAACTACCCGCAAGAAGCACAGATCCGATCCACCAGAAGGCGACGGAGGTAAGGGGACTTTGAGGCACAGGTTTTTATCAATGAATGGTTTGAATGTGGTAAAACATTCAAAACCAACAGACACATCTGCGAAAATCTGCACAATCTGCGGTTAACAGATAACAGCCCGTTGTTTTTTATCACTCGGGGAGACTCTCGTTCTTCAGAATCTAAAAATGGCGCCAAGTTTCAGGGTAACCTCTGTTTCGCGCAGGGCAAAAGTCAGGTTTTCCGCCAGGTAGTTTTGATTGAAGACAGCGTAGATTTTGGATCCGGGACGGTATTCCCAGATCAGGCGGCTGTTGTATCCAACGGAATCCGAGAGACTGTCGTATTGAACCAGGTGCGCCCAGGTCAGGTTGGTGGTGAAATTGATCAATGTCCGGCCCGCCGCAATATGAGCATCCGCAACGCCGTTGGGAAAACTGACATGATTGTAGGCGTAGTCCATGCTTAATCCCAGTCGTTTCCAGGGGTAATAGGCTACTTCTGATCCCATGCGCCAGCGGTCTCCCATGTAAAAGTCGCCGTAGGATGCGTTCAGTTCGCCCGAAACTTTGCGGCGACTGGCAAAGTCGATGCCCACCCGATATTGGTCCCACCAATATTCACCTGCCGGGATCGTTAGGTCTTCCAGGATGGTGAAGTCTGCGTCCGGTCCGTCGAACTCTCTGGTGTAACTGAAGAAGATGTCATCGCCGGAATTCAACTCCAGCCACAGGGGAGTGATGCGGTGTTCGGCGGTTTCCAGTGAGTTGGAACGGTCGGTGAAATGTTCAGTGGTGTAGGTCACATGGTATTGCCGCAACCAGGCCGGTCGGGTGGGCCGAGGGTTGACGCTGAAGTAGGTGTAGTAACCTCGCACATCTTTTCTGCGGACAAATCCCAACGCAGGATCAAAGGCATCCGAAACTTCGATGAATTGAGCTTTGGCATAGATCAGGTTGTTGGGGTAAGCGATGGAGGT
>CAYPZD010000083.1:0-22758 GCA_964415055.1 uncultured Verrucomicrobiota bacterium
GAGCCACTCAATGGAAAACCCAAAGATCACCCCAAAAACCAAATAATCGAAAAGCCTTTGGATCAATTCAAACGTTGGCGGGCCACCTTCTGGCGAAGACAGCTACTTGGGGGACGTTGCCAGTTTAGCGCAGGGTGGCGGGTGGGAGGATTTCTTCTGTGCGATCCTGAACGTTGCTCAGGATGCGTTCCTTGAGGTTTTGGTAAACGGGAAGATTCACCTTATCCAATGCTTCTCGTGCTGCCCCCACTTGATCCAATCCCAATAAAATACGCGCTTGGTGAATGTAGACCCCCTGTTTTTCGTTCTCACCCGGGGCAATCTTGAGCGCGTAATCCCACGCCTCCAGGGCTTCATTTGGTCGCGCCATTTTCCTGGGCCCCACCCGGGTTCGAATCCCGTAATAGGTCTGTGCAATATCTTCTGCGAGATCAAAATTGTTCGGATCCTTCTTAAGTGCGATCGCGTAAAGTTCCAGGGCTTTATCAAAAACTGCTTCTTCGGAAAAACCGAAGTGCTCCCTGGCGTCCTTTCGGAATAAATACACCGTGGTGCCGTAGTTATGGTAATACACGGCTGCATCCGGATTCAATTGAATGGCTTTTTCATAGCACTCAAAGGCTTTCTTGACCGGCCCCATGTGTCCGTAGTGATTTCCCAGATTATTCCAGGCTGCCGGATTCCTGGCATCAAGCTCGGTGGCCTTGACCAGATGTGGAGCGGCGGCCATTTCATCACCCCGATCTGTCAGGAAACTGGCATAGGCAAGTCGGACGCCAACATGTTCGGGATGCTTTTCGATGAACTCGTCGTATGCCTTTCGAACCGGTTTCAAACGCTGTTCGATCTTGGCGGGAAGATTGATCAGGGAAGGATCATTGACGCCATCCTGCGTCTGATTGGCCTTCCGAATCCACTCGTCCACCTCGTTCAAGGCCGCATCATCCAATTCGAGCAGCTTCCGGTATTCCTGCGCCACAGGATCAACGGGCACTTCTTCGACTGGTGTCTGAGTTGACACCTCTTCCTGTGCCTGCGCCGTACCAAAAGCGACCAGGCTGACACACAGCATCCCCAGTCGGAAACTCGAAGCAAGTATTTTGGCAATGGATGTCATATCGCAGTTAAAGGGGCACTATGAATGAATGGTTGATCCAAAACTATCATGGTCAGCCCAATCGAGTCAGCAAGGAACGACATTGTCCGGCAAACTCAGCCAGAGCTTCCGAAGAACGAACGGGCGCGTAGCGCGCCTGATTACAGGCTTGAAACAGGGTGTGCAACTGCTGTTCGTCGTCTTGAGTCAGACCCTGGATCCTATCCGGTTGATCCAGCACCGATTCGGTAATCGAACTCGCAGGTTGATCCAGGCACTGTCCCAGGCGCTCCTGGATTAAGCGGAACATCAGTTCGAAGAAAGCATCACTGTCATTGGACTTTGCCAGACTGTCCAGTTCGGGCAGTTTGGATTTGATAAACTGATCTGCCTTTCTCTTACGACGTCCACGCACGTCTTTGCTTGATTTTTCACTCACCTGCCTGATGCCCCAGGCAATCCCAAGCAGGGCCAGAGGGGTCAATTGGAACCAGTAAAAAGTCGGGTTCAAGATCCAGGGCTTCTGACTCACCACCACGTCACCCAGGAATGGTTTGATGGGCACCACGTCCTTGGCTTTTGGCTTGGGTAATCCTGATTCACCGGTCACTTCCAGCGATTGGGTGGGCATGGAAGGCGCGTTGGGATTGGCTTTAATGTTCAAAGGGATGGCAGGTTCGGTCAAGGTGGTGTAGGTGTTTTTAGTGGTATCAAAAAACGAAAACTCCAAAGGGGGCAATTCTTTAAGATCTCCACTTTGAGGGATGATGACTTGCTCAAAAACACGGTTTCCCTTCAATCCTGTTTTATCGACCGCCTCGGTGGTGGCGCTTGGCGGATAGGCTTTGAATCCTTCCCAATGGTCGATGGGCGGCATGGGAACCGCATCGAGTGGACCGGTGCCACGGATGTTGATCGTGATCGTCAAGGGATCCCCCGCAGTCAGGTCGGTGGGGGTGGCCTTGACGTCCATCGTGTAATTTCCAATCGCACCATTGAACGAATCCGGACGATTTTCAGCGGGAAGCGGCATGACTTTGAGTTCTTGCCCTTCCGCCCTGAGGGTAACGTCACGTCGCTTGGCATTGAAATCATCAAAGATGGAATTAAAGATACCGCGTGATCGACCTTGCTGACGAAACACCAGACTGGCCTGCCAACTGACCGGTCCCAGTTGAAGATCACCATGACGAACCGGACGCGCAATATAGTCCAGACTCCACACGTTGTAAGATCTGCCGTTGATCACCTTTCTGGTCTGCCGGAGGTTGTCGGAGATCCGTTCGACAACAAAGCCATCGGAAACCAGATCGGGAGCTTGCTGGACATTGGCGTTTAGTTCATAGAGGTCGATGGAAAATGCGAACGGTTCTCCCTCATAGAATTGTTTTTTGGGAAGATTCAGTTGAATGAATGCGTATTGACTGTAATCAACGGCCTGGGAAACACGCAACTGGACGGACGTCGTTTGCTGTTTGCTGCCATCCACCACCACTTCGAGTGGCGGGATCAAATACACACCTTCTTTTTGAGGCACGATTCGCCATTGGTAAATCAGGGTATTGAATGCCTGCATGCGCCCCCCTGAAAAGACAGTCCGCGAACTACTGCTCTGACCGGCGTAACTGATTTCCAAACCATCAATTTGAGGGAATTCGGGCAATTGATCCGCCTTGGCATTGGCGATTTGAAGCTGGTAGACGGTGGGTTCTCCCGCTGCAACAGGATTGGGGGACACCACAGCTCCTACTTGCGCCGCCAGCGTTTCCCCACAAGTGCCCCCCCACCCTGCGACCAGCAGCAGGACGATGACCAGATACGCGCTCTTGAGACAATCATTACATAAATAAGCACTCAAAGGATTCCTGTTTGGAAACATCCTTTGACTCGCTTGTTGATGAACTGTCTGTCGTGATCGAAGCATAAAAACACTTTTCGGTTGGTAGAAAAAACACACTACCAATCTTTGAATCGTTTGGGACGACGGTTATCGGGAGGACGAAAGATGAGTGATTTGGTCTCGCCTTTTTCAGATTCCAACAACTGCATGGCCTGCTGAGGCGTCATGGTGGTCTGCGGCATTTCTTCGGAAGGTTCGCCTTCCTGTGGTTGAGCGTTTTGCTCTTGATCGTCCTGTTCCCCTTCTTTGGATTGGGAAGCGTCTTGTTTTTCCTGTTCCTCCTCAGTTGAATCAGAGGCGTCCTGCTGTTCCTGTTCCTGCTCTTCCTGATCCTGGGAAGAATTCTGCTGTTGATCCTGTTCGCCCTGGTCCTGTTGTTGCTGGTCCTGGTTTTGTTGATCCTGATCCTGCTGGTCCTGGTCCGACTGATTCTGCTCGTCCTGTTGTTCGTTGTCCTGCTCGTTCTCCTCGTCCTTGTTTTCGTCGGAGTTCTGATCGGGGTCCTGTTCCTGTTGCTGTTGTTGCAGGTTTTCCAACTGTTGTTTCACGAACTGCAGGTTATCCTGAGCCAACTGATCGGTTTCATTGAGGTTCAAGGCATGATCAAACTGATCGATCGCTTCCTTCCACATCTGGGTTTTGCGTTCGAAATTAGCCTCTTCTTCGCCGGCTTTGAACAGGGCGTTGCCGCGGTTGTAGTATGATTGTTGTTGCAGATCCAGATCCTGCGAAATGCTTGCCGCATCGAAATACTCCTGGGCTTCGGAAAACTTCATGGCCTTATAGGCTGCCACACCGGCATTGTAGTAGTAGCGGCTGTCCTTGGGATGCTTTACTGCCAGCTCATCATAGATACGCATGGCCTCCGCATATTGTCCACGCTCCATGTATTCACGTGCTTTGCGCGGTGAATCGGCCTGCGCAGCCAGCATGAACCCCAAACTCAGACAAACCATGACCGCTCCCCGGAGCGGCAGGCTTCTCAAGATCTCTTTTATGTTATTGAAATCGAACATATGCTTCATTCAATTGCTTATCGGTTATGCCACATGTCGCGCGGTTTTTCAATCCACTCAGTGTCTCTATGAGGATTCGATGACATTGCTTGAGCGAATGGCGCTGTTTGGACGCGGCACTTTACGTTGATCGGAAATGAAAATCTCACACATCAACAGAATAATGACCAGTCCCAAAGGCCATTGAAAACGTTCGATGTACTGCCGCACCAGACGCGAGGACAATTCGGCTTTCGGCAACGGTTCCAAGTTGGTGCGATACAATGTTGCCAGGGTGGCTGCATCTCTCATGTGAATGTAGGATCCACCGCCCGCTTCGGCAACCTCCTGCAACAAAGTTTCATTCAAGCGGGATTTAACAGTGTTCCCCGCGTCGTCCTTGACAAAGGTTCGTTGCCCGTTTTCATCGACGATCTGAATCAGCTCGCCCTCAGGAGTTCCCAACCCAACGGTAAAGATGCGACATCCCGCGTCCCGCGCATCCTCTGCGGCTTCCACCGCCCCTTCATCATGATCCTCACCATCGGTCAGGATAATGATGGCTTTATAGTTGTTGTTTTCTTCATCAAAAGCCGTCAAACCACTCTCAATCGCTTCCGAAAGCGACGTGCCGCCCTGGGGAATGACATCGGGATCGAGGATTTCCACGCTTTGTTGAAAGGCTTGATTATCCAGAGTCAACGGGCACTGCAGAAACGCGCTGCCGGCAAAAGCTACCAATCCCAGCCGATCCTGTTTCGCCAGATCCATGAGGTCCAGGGCCGCCAGGCGCGCGCGTTCCAAACGGCTGGGGGCGAGGTCCGCGGCCAGCATACTCTTGGATGTGTCCACGGCCACGACAATATCCAGTCCACGCTGCGTGGCTTCCTGCCAGGAAAAACCCCATTGAGGACGGGCCAGGGCCACAAACAACAGCACAACGGCAAAAGTCAGTAGAACGGATCGCACATTTTGCTTTCTCCAGGAAACACCGACGGTCAGGGATGCCAGCAGTCTTGATTTGACGAATTCCGAGATCAGAACTTTTTTCCTGCGCCAGGCCCACCACAGAAAGGCGATCAAGACGGGCACCGTGACTGCCATCAGCCAGAGCATCCTTACTTCTTCAAATTGAAAACTGTCATCCATGGCTCAGGGAAGTTTCCTCCAGATCGTATGGTTCAAAATCATTTCCAACAGCAACAACACCAAAGCAGGCAGCATGAACCATGCGGCCAGTTCTTCGTGACGTGTGTATTGCTGCATCTCGACCTCTGTCTTTTCGAGGGCATCGATCTCTTCGTAAATCTGACGAAAGGCCTCGCTGTTATCGGCCCGGTAGTATTTGCCCCCGGTTTTCTCGGCAATCCCTTTCAGTGTATCCTCATCGATGTCAACCTTCATCTGTGCGAACACGGTTCTGCCAAAAGGATCCTTCTGAGGATAAGGCGCGGTGCCTTTGGTGCCCACACCGATGGTGTAAACCTTGACGTCCAAGGCCTCCGCCGCTTCCGCGGCTGTCAATGGAGGCACCTTGCCCGCGTTGTTTTGACCATCGGTCATGAGGATCACGATGCGGCTTTTGGATTCCACATCACTCAGACGTTCCAACCCTGCAATGAGCGCGGAGCCGATCGCCGTGCCATCTTCAACAATGCCCAGTTTGAGTCGGTCCAGATTGATTTGGAAAAAGTCATGATCCAGGGTCAGCGGAGCTGCGATGTAGGCCCGGCCGGCAAAGGCCACCAGCCCAAGTCTGTCATTGGTTCGTTTTTCGACGAAGCCCTCCAGCACGTCCTTGGCGATATCCAGACGATCCACGCGTTCTCCATTGCGCTCAAAGTCCATGGCGGCCATGCTCATGCTGAGATCGACCGCAACCACGATATCGATACCACTCGCCTTGACAGACGTTTTCCCCTCACTCAAACGGGGTCGTGCCATCGCCAGGATACAAAGGATTAGGATCAACCAGCGCATGCGAATCAACATGGCCCGGGCACTGGAACGCTGCAAATTGGCCACCCCCCGGAGCAAAGTCACGGAAGAATATAGAAACGCGGATTCCTTCACCTTGAGTTTGCGCATCCAGGCAAGCAAAGGCAGCAACAAAAGCAGCAACAAAAAATATGGATGGCCGAAGTTGAACGTCATGTGTTGCTATGCTCCTCCTCCTCTGGAATCCCCTGTTTCCACCTCCGGCGTCTCCGAAACCTTGGCTCCGGGAGCGGACACGGTTTCAGGTTCGGTTTCACGCACGAACTGAACGCCGATATCGTAGAGTGATTTCAACTCCTGCCCCAACATGTCCGCCTTGGCAAACTTGGCCATATCGCATTGTTGCAGGAATGCTTCCAGGGTTTGTTTATGCTCAAAATTCAGAGAGTGAGACGATTGGAGTTCTATCAAAAACTCTTCGGTCGTGCGTTCCGGCGCACGCAGATCGAAGCGATCTTCCAGATAGTATCGAATGGCTTCGGATACCAGGATACAAAATGCCCGGGGATCGTGCAGATGATCCAGTGAAGCTTCGAGTCGCTGCCGGGCCAATACATGAGCGGGAACAGCGGGGCGCGATGCCTCGATCACCTTGCTTTCACGGCGTTTTTTGAGGAAGTATCTTGTTAGAAAATAAGCAATCAGGATCAAAACCAAAACGGCCACCGCCCATCCCACATATTCCCAAACCGACACAATCTCCAGGGCGGGACGAATGTCGTGCAGTTCAGACGGCATGGTGTTGGTCGATGCTGCCGTTGTATCCGGAACAATGAGTGCGGGACTGTTCGTGGTCATCCTCTCAGCCTCCTCTTTTCCCTTGTTTCAAAGAACTGTCCCAATGCCAGTTGATAATCTTCGTCGGTGGTCAACTGAATGGAATCAATGCCCACCGAGCGAAACAAACGTCCCAACTCGTGTTGTGCCCGCTTTTGTTTACTGGCGAAGGCGGCACGTTTGCGGGGATCGCCGGTATCGACCTCCATGACTTCTCCCGTTTCGGCGTCCTTCAACAGAACGCGTCCAATGGCCGGCAAATGCATCTCAAATCGATCCATCACCTGAACCGCCACGACATCATGACGACGATTGGCCTGACGCAAAGCGGTCACGGAAGCATACTTCAACACATCGGAAAGAACCACTTCACGCATCAGGTGTGCGGAGATATCTCTTTGTGTCGGCGCAGACTGGCCAATGAAATCAGAAATCACCACCGCAATGGCTTTGTGCGTGGTCACACGACTTAAAAACTCGAGGGCACGATTGATGTCCGTCCCACGCCGCTCGGGTTCATGAAACAGGATTTCCCGAATCACTCGCAACACATGGAACCGCCCTTTCCTTGGGGGAATGTATTTTTCAACCTCGTCTGTGAACAGAATCAATCCCACCTTGTCATTGTTACGAATGGCCGAAAATGCCAGCACAGACGCGATCTCTGCCGCCAGTTCACGTTTCGATTGATCACCGGAACCAAACAATCCTGAACCACTCAGATCCACCATCAACATCAAGGTCAGTTCACGTTCCTCGACAAATTTTTTAATGAAGGGGTGGTTCATGCGTGCGGTGACATTCCAGTCGATGGTGCGCACGTCATCACCCGGTTGATATTCACGCACTTCGTCGAAATGCATGCCCTGCCCCTTGAAGACACTATGATAATGTCCCGCCATGGTCTCACTCACCAGACGTTTGGTCCGGAGTTCGATCTGGCGAATCTTTTTTAAGATGTCTTTGGGTATCATACCGTGCGTGGATCCCGGTGAATCTGTCGAGATTGAGCTGAGTTACGGGTTCAGGTTCAAGATAAGCAAAATGGAATCAAGGCACCGGCAGCGCATCAAAGATGGCCTGCACGATGGATTCACTGTCGCGCTCTTCCGCTTCGGCTTCGAAGGTCACCGCCACGCGATGGCGCAACACATCCAGCCCGATGCTCTTCACATCCTGAGGTGTGACATAACCGCGGCCTTTAAGGAAGGCGTATGCCTTGGCGGCCAGGGTCAGGGAGATCGTGGCGCGCGGGGAAGCTCCGAGTTGGATCAACTCTTTCAGATTCATGTTGTAGGCCTCCGGATCACGCGTGCAACAAACGAGGTCGACGATGTAATCCTTGACCTTGTCGTCGATGTAAATGTCATTGATCACCTGTCGCGCCCGAACGATTTGTTCACCCTGCACAACCGGTTGAGCCGACGGAGAACTTCCGGTGCGCGCCATGAGTTCGAGAATCTGTCTCTCTTCTTCGCGTGTGGGATAATCGATCTTCAACTTGAGCATGAAACGATCGACCTGCGCTTCCGGCAACGGATAGGTTCCCTCTTGCTCAATGGGGTTTTGGGTAGCGAGCACCAGGAACGGTTCGGCGAGAGGATAGGATTGGCTACCGATCGTGACCTGACGTTCCTGCATGGCTTCCAACAGGGCGCTTTGCACTTTGGCGGGCGCACGATTGATTTCGTCAGCCAGCACGATGTTGGCGAACACTGGTCCCTTGCGGGTTGAGAAATCTCCGGACTGCGGGTTGAATATCTGAGTTCCGATCACATCCGCGGGGAGCATGTCCGGAGTGAACTGGATGCGTGAGAAATCAACATCTAAACCATTAGCGAGGGCTTTGACGGAAGTGGTCTTGGCCAATCCCGGCACACCTTCCAGCAAGACATGTCCATCGGCCAACATGCCGACCACCAGGCGTTCCACCAGGTATTTTTGTCCGATGACGACTTTGTTGATTTCCGAAAACAATGGTTGCAGGAAAGCGCTGGCTTCCTTGACTTCTTCATTGATGGCACTGATTCCCGTATTCATAAATTGATCAATAAATGCTGATACATCGAGGCGCCGATTTCATGTGGCGGCCCTGGTTTTGAAAATCTTAAGAGTTTGGCTAGTTGTTTCCCGTCCGCATCCTGGCTTTGGCTTCAGGAATCCATTCTTTGAGATCGGCGATGCGTTTTTCATCCATGGGATGCGTCCGCAGGAACCACGGAGTTCCACCGCCTCCTGCCTGATTGTTGAAAGCCTGGAAACGCTCCCAAAACTTAACGGCTTCCTCGGGGTTATACCCGGCCTCAGCCATGCGAAGCAGCCCCACGTAATCCGCCTCGCTTTCCTGAGAGCGACTATTCGGGAGGGTGTAAGCCAGCTGAGAAGTCATCCCGTAAACCGTGGCGGCGACAGCCTGGGTTTCTGTTTTGTATCCTTGCGCAGCCATTCCCGATTGAAGCAAGGTGCCGCCCAATTGTTGAATCATGCCTTGAGACACCCTTTCTCCACCATGTCGGTTTTCAGCATGAGCCACCTCATGCCCGATCACGGTTGCCAACCCGGCTTCGTTGAGTGTGATGGGGAGGATACCGGTGTAAACCCCGACCTTTCCTCCGGGGAGACAGAATGCGTTCGCTTCCGGACTGTCGAACAAAACGAATTCCCACTGGGCATTTGGCAGATTGGCGACGGCAGCAATGCGTTCACCCACCTTTTTCAACAAGGCATTGTTGGCAGGATCATTGCTGATCGGCACATTGGATTTCATGGTTTCAAAACTGCTGAAACCAAGCTGCATTTCCTGCTGTGGTGAAAGAAGCATCAGTTGCTTTCGTCCGGTTTCAGGCACGGTGGTGCATCCCACCAGAATGGAAACCAGCAGGAAACACTGCATCGAGTATTTTATTAATTGTTTCATCTTCACCTGCTCAAAGTTCTGTTTCTCTTAAATCTTAACAGCTCAAACGGTCAGTTCCATGTCACGTGTGTAATACACGATGCGTCCGCAATTGGGACAATTGACGATTTCTTTTTGAGCCTTGCATTGCACCTGGGTTTGAGTCGGCAGCGACATGTGGCAACCGCCACAGACACCCCGGTGCACTCCCACCACGACTTTGTTGCGTTTCCGTTTCAGCAAGCGGTCATATCTTGAAAGCACCGTCTCATCCACCTTGGTCGCCAACTCGGCCCGTTCGGCTTCTACTTTGGTCTTCTCCTTCTTCTGGTTTGCCTCGCGTTCTTCCAACAGGGCCACTTGCTCATCTGCACGTGCCTGTGCTTCTTTGGCAACCTTGTCAGCAGCTTCCACTTCCTTCACTTTGACATCGTATGTCTCCATGAGTTCAAGTTCCTGATCCTCGATCGCGTCAATCGCGGCCTTGCAGTTGTCAATTTCCTTGCTCAGGGCCTGGTATTCTTCGTTTTTACGCGTCTCAAGCTGTTGGGAGGCATAGCGTTCGATTTGCTTTTTCTTGGACTCCACCTCCAGTTCCAGATCCTTGCGCTGAGATTCCACCTGTTGGGCGGCTTTGCGTGCCTGGTCCAGGGCGTTTTTCGAACTTTCGGCATTCCCCAACAATGCGTTACGTTCGGGTTCAACACGTGCAAGTTCTTCTTCCAGGCGCATGATTGCCTGGTCCCGGTCCTGCAATACCAATAATTGTTCTATGACATCCAACATGAAATTTCCTTGATGGCATTCACCTTAGAAAGACCACCACCCCCAAGTCAATGCGACTTGCCGTTTTTTGACGCTTTTCGTGTTTTTTACATCCTGTGCGTTTTGATGGCGGTTATGGGCATGGGGGTCTGGTGGGTTCTTCGGAAAAACCGCTGGCTTTGAACGCCACCATAAAGACCGATCCCTTCCCGGGCTCACTTTTAACCCTGACCACACCCCGGTGGGCCTCAACAATCGCTTTGACGAGACTGAGTCCCAGCCCCAAGCCCCGTTGTGAACGGCTCTTGTCGGCGCGATAAAGCCGGTCCCAAATCTTGTCCAGATCAGATGATGCAATCCCCATGCCGTCGTCTTCGACCTGAACCACCATCATGCCATCCATGCGATCCACCAAGATGCGAACATGTCCTCCTTCCGGTGTGTATTTAAGGGCATTATCCAACAAATTGGCCAGCACGAGACGAACCCGTTGGGGATCCACGACGCCGATGGAATTGGGTTTGGAGTCCATTTCGATCTGAATGGATTTGTCCTCTGCCACATGTTCATAAAGATCCACCGATTCACGCACCAGGGCATCGAAATCAGTCGGAGCCAAATTAAGTTTCATTACTCCAGCCTCAGCCTCAGCCACTGACATGAGGGTATGCAACATGGTCAGCACACGATCCGACTCTTCCATGCAATCGGCCAGCGCTTCCGAAGCGCGGTCCATCTCAAGCGGTTCCTCTCTGAGCGCGGATTCGGCGGCGTTGCGCAGGCGGGTGAGTGGTGTGCGCAAGTCGTGGGCGACGTTGTCGAGGGATTCGCGCATGGAGGTGATCAATTGCTGGTTTTGCTGGAGCATCTGATTGAACTGACGTCCCAGCTGTGTGAGTTCATCTTCGGTCTTGGGCAAGTCGACACGTTTATCCAGGTTCCCGGTATCGATGATCGATTGAACCGCCGAACTCATCTGACGAACCGGTTTCATGCTGCGCCACGCCAAAAAACCACCACCGAGAAAACCCAGCATGACCACCGGAATCATGGCTCCGAAAAACACGCGACGGAAAGGACGCAACCAGGTCTCCCGATTATCCATGCTTTTTCCCGCCATGAGGATGTTTCCGTTCGATAGCTGGGATGCCACCAGAAGCAGGTCTTTCTCCTCACTTTCAGGGATACGCAGATAGTCCCGGCTTTTGAGAACCACCGGTCCCCATTGATAGGCATCAAATTTCAGCCAGTTTTCGGAAGCTTCGAGAAACACTTCACGTTCTGATGGTGTGGTGATCCGAACGAAAAAGGATTTGAGTTCGCCGGTTCGTTTGCGTTCTTCAAGCCAGCCTTGAAGCGACAATGTTCCTCCGTCCCTGTAAATACGGGAATAATCACGAAGCTGGGTCTGCAAGGCTTCCAGATCCTTTTGCACCACGGCATTGGCCAGCATCCAGTAAACAAAATAAAACAAAGCAGCCCCACTCAAGGTGAAGATCCCTGCATACCAAAGATTCAAACGGAATCCAAAGGTGCGTAAGTACTGGCTAACGGGGTTTAAGGACATAACCAACACCTCGGATTGTATGAATGCGTTCCTTTTCTGGATCCACCTTGTTTCTTAACCGGGACACCAGCACATCCACCACATTGGTTTGGGGATCAAAATGATAGTTCCAAATGTGTTCCAGGATCATGGTTTTAGTGACCACCCTGCCCTGTTGGCGAATCAAATACTCCAGCAAGGCAAATTCCTTGGGTTGCAGCTCCATTTTCTCATCCCCCTTGAACACGTCCCGTGTCAATAGATCCATCCGCAGATCCCCGGCGTCCAAACGTGTTGGTTCGGCGCTTTGGCTGGATCGGCGGATAAGCGCCTGAACACGCGCCAGCAGTTCGGTAAAGGAAAAGGGTTTGGTCAGATAATCGTCCCCACCAGCCTGCAAACCCTCGATGCGATCATCCACCGAAGCCTTGGCACTCAAAACGAGCACCGGAGTGTGAATTCCCTCTTGACGCAGGATCCGAATAATCTCCAATCCGTCCATCCCCGGCAACATCCGGTCAAACACAGCCGCGTCATAGGAAAAGCCGCGCGCCATATCAAGCCCGTCCTCCCCGTCATGGCATACGTCCACAGCAAAGCCGCTTTGCTTCAAACCTTTCTCAAGGAATGAAGCAATCTTCTTATCGTCTTCTACTACAAGTATGCGCATGGTACATTCAATGCGTTAAAGCTGACTGGAACCTAATACAGATCACCGAACCGGGCAATGCCTTTGGACAGTGGCGGGTCATCGCCGTTTTGGATACTGTCCGCTGCCCAGTTACGACTGCGATGGAAATGCCACGGGCATTCGATTGATTCAGTCGTCCCACGTTCCATCTTCTTTGCTTAGGGACACGATTAGGAGAAAATTAGGGACCGGGTGGAACCGATCCCTCCATGATTGGGGATAGAAAACTCATCTTGCCATCTACTTCAAAACAATGTTGGGCGGTGTTTGAGCCAAACACCGCCCAACGAGCTTTTAGTATGATCAACCCATCGAACGATCCTTCAATACACGATAAAAGAAATTACCTTCCATCCAAACCCGGACCAATACCCCATCCTCTTCGAATTTGACGGAGCCCAAGTCCTTGAGCGAATCCACGGGAATGCGATTCACTTCCTGAATGACCGCTCCGGGCCGGATGCCTGCTGTCCAGGCTTCTTCCCCCTGTTTGACACCGGTTACCAGCAAACCATCCACCCTTGAGGGCACTTGATATTCACGGCGCAGTTCAGGAGTCAATTCACTTAAGCGCATGTCTGTCGGCCAGTCCTGATTGGAATATTTTGAGGAACGGGAAGCCCAGCGGGGAGCATCAGCATCCAAGGTTCCCAAAGACACTGCCAACTCCTTGACCTTGCCTTCACGAACAATCTCCACGGGATATTCCTTTTCAGGAATGCTCTGACCAACCATCAATTTCAGGTGGCGACTGTCTTTCACCTTTGTGCCATCAAATGTCACCACCACATCTCCCGCTTTCAAACCTGATGCTTCGGCAGGACTGTCGTTGACCACATCGGCGATCACAGCGCCGGAATTGTTTTCCAGATCAAAGTAGCGGGCCATGGTCGGATTGACGTCCTGAATGTTGACGCCCAGAAAGCCCCTCACCACTTGGCCATGGTCAATCAGACTTTCCATCACGCTACGTGCCAAATTGACAGGAATCGCGAATCCGATACCCACATTACCCCCCGAACGACTCAGAATAGCTGTGTTGATGCCGACCAGACGACCCTCAGCATCCACCAAGGCGCCGCCGGAATTACCGGGATTGATAGCCGCATCGGTTTGGATGAAATCCTCGTAATCCAGGCCCATGTGTGCGCGACCTTTGGCGCTGACCATTCCCATGGTGACCGTTTGACCGACACCAAATGGATTTCCCAGGGCGAGTACAATGTCCCCGACCAGAATCTGATCGCTGTCTCCGAGTTCGATGGGCCGCAACCCATCGGCATCAATTTTGAGAACGGCAACGTCTGATTTGGGATCAACCCCGACCACTTCGGCAATGTGTTCTTCGTTGTCGGGGCTGAGGATGACCTTGATCTCGTCACTTCCTTCGATGACGTGATTATTGGTCAGAATATATCCTTCCGGAGAAACCACGACACCGGACCCAAGGCCGCTGCGTGATTCAGATTCCGGCATATCAGGGAATCTGAAACCTGGAAAATTACGGCCAAAGAATTGCTCCCAACCGTTGTTGTTCCAACCATTCCGGGTCTTGACTTCGGTGGTCGTGGAAATGGTGACCACACTGGGCGAAACATCCTGGATGACCGGAGCGAAACTGACGGACATACGCCCGTCACGTTCCAGAGGTTTGTCGTTGATGTTCAGGGTCGCCTTTGGACGATTGCCTGAACCTTTGAAATCTTTCATCCAGCCGGTCGCAGCCGAAGCCGCCACGGCCACCATCAATGCGCCCAGCAATCCCAGGCGTGCTCTTGAACAAATGATCGCTATCGTCTTTTTCATGTGTATCCCTTTCTGTAATGAATGTCGTTTCGTTTTAACTGACACCCATAACTAAACACATGAAGCTATCCGCAACCTTTCTGTTGCATTACAAAAATGTAAGTTATTCAAAACGAGAACAACTCAGTCTGTTCCGGAGGTACTGCCACGGGTTCGATGCATTTGGGATCATCATTGGCAACCCGATTGACCCGATCCGAGACCGGGTAAGCTTTCATTTGGTCGGCTGAATAAGGTTTCAGGAAGGGGCGAACGGATGCTGGTTGATTGACCTTTTGACTCAACCACGGAGCCCAGGCTTCCGGCTCGAGAATCACGGGCATGCGATCGTGAACATCTTTGACCAATTCATTGGCCTCCGTCGTCAGCACGGTGAACGTTTCCAACACCGCACCATCCGGTCGGGTCCAGTGATCCCATAATCCCGCCATGGCAAAGGTGCTTTCATCAGACATCAACAGACGCCAGGGCTGCTTGTCGCGTCCGATTTTTTTCCATTCGAAAAACCCGTCGGCAAGCACCAGACAACGCCGATAACGAAAGGGCGCCCGAAAACTACCTGTGGTCTCAGCTTTTTCGGATCTTGCATTGATGGTTCTAAAGCCAATGGAAGGATCCTTCGCCCAAAAAGGCACCAGCCCCCACTGCAATTGGTCCATCATGGGAGGATGCCCTTCCACGCTGCGGATCACGGGCGCATGCTGTCCGGGGGCGACATTGTATCGAGCCTTGCTGGGAACAGATTTGATCCCCAGCCGGGTCGTGACATGGTTCGGATTACCGGTGTATGAATAACGCCCGCACATAGGCAGATGAATACCCGCTTTCGACGTCCAGGGAAAGCATCACCTTTAACGGGAATATTTCGGCCGGACGGGCATGGTCTGCACACGATTATAATTTGCCACTGTGGGCGTTTGCTCCGCACGCACCAATGCATCCATGCGCTTGCCACTCGCGTTTGAGGTAGCTTGCCTTGTTGCGTTCATCTGTTGCACAGGCGCCGGGTTTTGAGCTGGAGTGGCGACGGGATTTGATCCGCCTCTCACGCCTTGCCCAGGCACAACCGCTCCCACACCAATCTGTCGATAGCCGGCAACGGGGTTAAAAGCTCCCGTCTGACGCTGATTCGGACGGGTTGGGATTTGGTATTTTTCGTCTTTTTGCCGAGTGGATTCAGCCATTTGAATTTTTGAGGTAATATCCTGAACAGGCACACCCCGATTAAACCATCGCCTCCCTTTGCCCATATAGAAGTGATCACTTTTTGAGGAATCAGCAAAAACTTCCTTTGCCTGCTCTGAACCCAACACTTCATTGGTCGGAGTAGTATCCAGCAAATGTTCCTTGGGAACAAAGACATAATGATCCGCCGTGAGTTGATCGGTGTCCACCCGATACTTTAAGGTGGAAGCCACCGCAGCCGAAACTTCCTTGTCGGTGGGTGCCAGGGGCGCCCAACCGCAATGCTCCCCACCGTTCCGCCAACTGACCCATGCCGTGCTCCAATGGCCCTCAGGTTTCCATGCCCAACCTTTTGACGTATGAAACCATCGACCATAATGGAACGGATAAGCTCCCCAACGATAATTTGATACCCAAAGCCAGCCTCCATCATTGTAAGTCCATTTGCCTCCGCTCAAGTAGGGACGCCATTGCGCATCACTCTGACTTGCCTGAGGAATCCAGCAAGCCCCATGATTGGCGTGTTTGAACCACCGCCCATAAGGCCGAAGAGCATTGAAGAAAACATTGAACTGAACGGACGAGATGTTGGACGTATTGGATTGATACCAGGCAACGCGATCTTTGGATGCATCCATCGCCAATTCCTGTTCAGACTGCTGTATGGGGGGAGGCGGTTGATTTTCGACTCCCCAGGCATCCGGCTCCCCAGTGGCATTACCCCTTGCATCAGCCAACGAGGGAGATGGCGCGGAAGATGTTCCTCCTGTTTGCAAAGGCGGATCCTCCTTTAAATCAGCAGCCATTTCCTGGTCATCAGCAGGGACGGTATTCTCGCTGACCACTTGGGCTGGAGCGGGAAAAGTGGGAGCAGGAGGCACAGATGCCACGCTTGCGACGCCGTCAGAAGAAACTTGTTTGGATGGATTTTGCTGAATCAGGATATCCGCAAAAATCAATCCCACCAAAAATATACTCCCGCCCAACAGCAGGATCTGTTCAGAATGGTTTTTCATAACTTTGACTCATCCATTTTCTGTGTTCAACGATGCCGGCAGAGAAACGACACATTTGAAGGTTATTACAACGACACCATACACTTTGAGAGCACAGATGCAACGACAACTTGCTCATTGCCGTCTTCTCTCATACGCTGTGCTGATCATGATTCCACGAGTAACCACAAAACATCGAACCACTATGATGTGCCTCGTCATATTACTGGGACTGACTTATTTGACTGCCTGGACAGAGGAACGTTCAAATATCGATCCAAACATCCGCCCCGATCAGTTCGTTGTATTATCCGAGCATATACCCGGGATACAACTGGATCTGAAGTATGCGGGTTCGGACAATTTCACTGGAGATATCGTGGATGGCTACAAAAACGGACAATGCCTGATCACCCGCCCCGCAGCCGATGCGTTGAAAAAGGTACAATCTGAACTGGCCGAAATGGGACTGTCCCTGTTGGTTTTCGATGCCTACCGCCCCCAACACGCCGTCGAATGTTTTGTTGAATGGGCAAAAAGCCCTGAAACGAATGACAAAATCAAACAGCAATTTTTCCCACAATTGAACAAGACCGAACTCTTTCCAAAAGGCTACATTGCAGACAAATCGGGCCATTCGCGTGGGAGCACCGTGGATTTAAGCATCTGTTCCGTCCGCAAAAATGGAAAAATCAAAGCATTGAACATGGGAACACCCTTTGATTTTTTTGGAGAAGAGGCGGGTATCCGCTATCAAAACATCCCCCCGCAACAGAGAGCCAATCGATTGCTACTGAATCAATTGATGGAAAAACACGGCTTCCGGAACTACCCGGTCGAGTGGTGGCATTTCACCCTCAACAACGAACCATACCCGGACACCTATTTCAACTTCCCCATTACCAAGCCACAGGCGCGTTGATGGGTTTAACCGCAGATTTAACAGATTTTCGCAGATAAGAGAGGCATCATGCTGGCGCAAAGAGAGGTAAGCTGCATCTAATACCAGAAATCTGCGTTAATCTGTAAAATCTGCGGTTCAAAACACCCACTCCTCGCTCGTCTACTATTTTTTCGGTGGTAAATCTTTTCTGGGGAACAAGGGATTGGGTTTGCCAATGACATGACCTGCCTGCAGGCCTCCCCATTTGGATTTCTCGAACAGATTGGGGGTATCGGTCAGTGCCAATTGATCATATATCTTCCGGGATGTTCCCGGTAAATAAGGATTCAACAGCACGGCAATCACCCGGCAAGATTCCACCAGAGTGTAGAGAATCTCTCCCAATCGCTCGGCTTGATCCGGATCTTTGGCCAGTTTGAATGGCGCGGTTTGATCGATATACTGGTTGATGCGGGCAATCAGTTCCCATGTGCGCTTCAAAGCTCCCTGCAGTTTGTGCTGCCGTGACAGCTCAACAACCTCTTCAGAGGCCTTGTTTACTTCGCTTTCCACCTCGTTGCTAACTGCCGGAACTTCTCCGCCCCGATACCGATTGAGCATCGACAGCGAACGATTCACCAAGTTGCCAATCCCATTCGCCAGCTCAGCCGCATAGCGGGTTTGAAAACCATCATCCGTCCAATTGCCATCCGGTCCAATATCCAGCTCCCGGAGCATGTAATAACGGAAGGCATCCACGCCCCACTCGTCGATGACCGCAACCGGATCCACCACGTTCCCGGTGGTTTTGCTCATTTTCTGGCCATCCTTTTGCCACCAACCATGCACACACACCTGTTTGGGCAACGGGAATCCGGCGGCTTTGAGCATGATGGGCCAGTAAACGGCGTGGAATTTCAGAATATCCTTACCGATCATGTGCATGTCGGCTGGCCATAAATTGGGAGGAGCGTCGTTGCTAAAGTCAAATCCAGGCAAAGCCGGATCTCCCATGGAAGCCGGCACGGTCACATAGTTGGTCAGGGCATCAAACCAGACATAGGTGACGTATTCCTCATCGAATGGAAGAGGGATCCCCCAATTCAGCCGTGATTTGGGACGCGAAATGCAGAGGTCCTCCAGCGTGTTGTTCTTGAGAAACCCAAGCACTTCATTACGACGGTTTTCGGGATAAACGAAATCCGGGTTGGCCTCGATGTAATCAATCAACCACTGTTGATGACGACCTAATTTGAAGTAATAATTGTCCTCCACCAGACGAACCACTTCACCGTAAATCTCGTCGAAAGTTCCGTCTTCGCGACGGTCTTTTTCAGTCAGGAACGTTTCCTGTTTGGCGGAATAATACCCTTCGTAAGTGGCTTTGTAGAAATGATCTTCGGCGTACAGTTTGGATAGAATGGTTTGCACCACCTTTTTGTGCCGATCTTGAGTGGTCCGAATGAAGTCGCGATGATCCAGCCCCAGCATGCCGACAAACGATTGCCAGCTTTCCGCCAACTCATCGCAATATTCCTGGGAACCTTTCCCTTGTTCCATGGCGGCCTTTTGAACTTTTTGACCATGCTCATCCAGTCCGGTCAGAAAGAATGTGGATTCCCCCAGGCTTTGGTGGACCCGGCCAATGGCGTCGGTGATTACCTTCTCATAGGCATGCCCAAGATGGGGGTGCCCATTGACGTAATCGATAGCAGTTGTCAGATAGAACGTTTTACTCATGAAGCAATCGCTTTAATGCACCAAAATGCGCAAACCCACACGACATTACCAACACTTTTTCGAAAAAACGGGGAATATCCTGCAGATCAGAACGGTCGCGACTGGTAAGCAAAGAGAATCAAGCGCACCATGGCCGAGTAAACGAGCCAGTTGAGAAGCAAGAACAGCAACGGAGCAAAATCAATGCGGGCCCACTGCAAGGGCAACTTTTTAAGGGGCAAAAGCAGCTTATCCCCTACCCCTTCGAGCCAATCCCAGCCTTCCCACTTCCCGAGATAAACGTAACTGTGGATGAGGTAAAGAACCATCAATAATACCCATAACCAGTAAACCCCCACCCAGGCACTCAGAGAGATCCAGAAAGCCTGCCAAATGAGAAGCGGAAAAGGAATGGATGTCGGCAACACGCCAAACGCTCCGAAACACAATCCCAGAACACCCCACCCTATCATGCCGATCAGAATCAACAAAACAGGTTGAAGAGCGAACGGCACTCTCGTCAGGTATCCCAGCCCGGACCTAAAACTTTCCACCAAATTTTCAGCCAAATCCTTCCTGCTAAGACTCCATAAAACCCACAACCATATGTATGCCATCAGGGTAAACTTCAGAAAACTGGCCACCCCCATCCAACCCATGGACACGAAGGAACCCGTTTTGAAAAAGACATTGAGTAGAAGAAAACTCAAATGCATCGTCGTATCCTGGGGAGCGCCGAGATAATGCAACAGGAGAGCTTTCAGAAACAGAATGACCACAGCCACAGAAACCAGCACCCATGCTTCGCGGATAGAGGGTTTGGGGACTTTCAAGGTTCCCAGCAGCGTTAGAGGTCGCTGCAGATCCTCCCGGTTCCCAAACTGCATGGAACCATTCACCAGCAAAATCCAGGCAGCCAGGTTTAGAATGAAATCGATGACCAACATCCGCTGAGGGATTTACCAAATTCGGAGTCCAAAGAAAATCCCTGATATGAAGAAAAATAAAAAACAGACTCAAGGGAATTATCAGCGCAACCGATACAACCGTATGCAGGTGAGCCAAGAAGACCATCGAACAACAGAATGCTGGATTGCATCCAACAACCCCATCGTTCGCCAAACAGTTTATAATCTGGCAGATAAATACGACGGGACCTTCCTCAACGAATTTGCAACGGTTAAAGAAACCTACGAATTCAATCTACAACGGTATGGAAAAAGCAGTATTTTCGGGGACCACTTCAAGCGCTACAATGAAAACCGCCTGGTCGAGCACAGCCTGATCCTCATCGAAACCGCCAGCGCCATGCAAGAAACCCAGGCCGCCAAAGAAATCCAACAGCGAGCCCTGGAACTCCTCGACGACACAAGACTCAAATCGGCTCTGCCGTAAAACTGGCCCCCGACCAGAAGGGATAGGGGTTACCCATGGATGAAGGCTGCCGGAATTGCGCCTTCAAAGTTTAAGGAATCGACTCACCTACTTCCCTCTACCTGAATCAATCCCTCCCGTTGACGCTCTCGAATTGTAAAAGCTCATACTTCTCTGCACCCTTCAGAGGAAAAGAACCACTTAATGTTGCCCGCGCACCACAACAAGAGCGACAATCCTCTTGAATCGTCAATACTCCAACACTCATCAGGCGCGCATCAATTTTGCAATCGGTGGACCTATGTTGATACGATTTCGCGCCGTCCATTTTCAACAAACCTGTAAATGCGCCCATGTGGGCATTCGTGGCCACGACATGCATGTTCAAAAACATCTCAGAACCATCTTCTAATAATAGGACATCCACATCGTCCGTGACATTTACTCTCTCCCAGTTATTTCCATTAAGCAAATCAATGGGATGATCACGATCAAAACTTTGAACGACCAGAGGATTGACACTTTTCTCTCGTGACAAAACCTCCATGTGATGCACAGAAAATGCTTCGGATCTCGTTTTTGACGGATCAATCCATTTTGATAACTTTGGATGCATGGGATTGATTCGGAGATAACCTGTCACTTTTCCTCCATGGGATTCTGTGAGATCGAAAAACTCTCCGTTTTTCCTGCCTTCTAATTCAAGAATCTTTCTGTGTTTTAGATAAATGTATCCACCCTCAATCCTTTGATCTTCCAAAACCTTCAACCGAATCACTGCCGCTTGCTGGTATATCCCGATCCCGGCAACGATTTGTAATCCCCCTCCCTCGGGAATTTCCAGCAAATCCAAAGTCCTTGTCTCATGAGATCCTTCGTTACCCATTTCCTGCCCTGAGTCATTTTCATGGAGCGAATCAGTTGCATTGCCCCCACCTTGCATGTCCTGTGTCAAAAACATCCAGGAAAGCCATAAAACTGCCTGGATGGTGTAACTGTTCCTGAATGTGCACATTTTAAAATCCTGTTTGAATGAATGGACAAATCAATGAAAAACAAGCACATTCTATCAAACCAACAACTATGCAACAATTGCATCAATCCACAAACTTCAGCTGCCCTACGTGGCTGCTTTTGACCTTTTACCTCTCCTTCATGATGGGTTTCATGAAGGCAGATTCCATCCAATGGTCCACCTTCATGGGTGATTCGAATGAGAACTCGACAGAAGCGGTGGCCGTCGGACCTGACGGAACGGTTTATGCCGCACAATTAGGTGTCGGAGAGGATTTTCAACCGGATTATTCAGTCGGCGACAGTCCTGTCTACATGATTCATCATTTTTCGTCAGATGGATCCACCAGGATTTGGTCGGCGGGCATTGAAATTGGTTATTCCGCCTCAACTCCCGAACAGTACAACAAGCCGGATTCCCCCAATCCATTCGGATATGGATCGATAACAGCCATCGCGGTCGATGAAGCCGGTGATGTGATCCTGGCGGCAAATGGAGGCGTTCATTCCGATTGGCCGACGTCAAATGCACTCCAGGATGCTTTTGCCGGCGGAGATCTGGATGGCATGCTGTTGAAGCTCTCTGCTTCAGGCGACGAGATCCTGTTCTCATCCTACTTCGGTGGAAGCAGGTATGACCGGATCCGGGATGTCAAAGTGCTCCCCGACGGCCGCATCGTATTGGCAGGTTCCACGACATCGCCCGATTTGCCTGGTTTGTCGCCCGATGCCAAACCCATTGCGGAGAATACGGCAGCGACTTTTATTACCATCCTGTCACCCGATGGAGCCGCCCCCAAGACCTACCTGTATGGATCGGAACTCGCGAACTCCCTGACGGATTGCTATACGGTCGTCCCGGGTCCAAACGAAACCCTTTGGGCAGGCTTGATCACCTCCTCAGACACAATGTTCGTTGGCGAACACGCGTTTCAGAAAGAACATGGCGGACTGACCGATGGTTATTTAATGGAGATATCACTGGAGGATGGCGTCATCCTGAACGCAACATACTATGGAGGGTCTTCTGCTGATCACATCAAATCTCTGGATCTAAGCGATGAAGGTGGCCGCCGCCTGAAAAACTGGCCCAAAGCGAGTGAGAAGTTTTGAATAAA
>CAYPZD010000084.1:0-22703 GCA_964415055.1 uncultured Verrucomicrobiota bacterium
AACCACTATACTTTATCGTTAAAAGTACAATATTTATTTATGAGATAGCTTCTAGGCCCAGTGCGTGTCCCAGGGGGCGCCTTCATTGATCCATGCTTCTATGTTGGCAAGGGTTGTTTCATCCAAAGCAGGCCCTTCTTCTGGCGGTGGCATTCGGTCATCAGGATCGTTGGTGCGGATCCGTCGGATGATTTCTGATGCCGATGCGTTTCCGGGAACCAACGGGGTTTCTCCGGATTTGGCGGGTTTCAATAGTGCGCTTCGAGCAAGGAAACTGACATTGCCCGCTTGTTTCACGCCGCCATGGCAGGAGGTGCAATGCTCATTCAATACGGGTTGTATATCGGTGGAAAAATCAACCTCGGCCCTGAGGGATGTGTTGAGCAACGGTAACAGCGGTGCACCCATCAGCAACACGATCGTGATGCATTTGCCGAAGCTTTCGGTCGGGAAATTCAAACGAATGGAATTTGGGACATTCATCGTCCCCGCATCATATGAAAATGAAGTAAGACTGACAAGTCGTCGGAGAAAGAGAACCGCACTGTTTGTTGCCTTTTATGGGGCAATTGGAGTGTGGTTTTCCTTAAGTGGTGGAATTGGGTTTGTGTCGCCACTTGTCGATCAACTGGCCCACCTGTCCGGCATCGATCGGTTTGGCGATGTAGTCGTTCATGCCTTCTTCCAAACACTTTTCGCGGTCGCCACGCATGGCGTTGGCAGTGATGGCTATGATGGGCACGCGTTCGTTTTCAGGCACTTTGTTGTCTGATTCGAAGTCACGAATGCGCCTGGTCGCTTCGTAGCCGTCCATCTCGGGCATTTGGCAGTCCATGAATATAATGTCGTAGGTCTGCTTGCGCGCCATGGAGACCGCTTCTTTGCCGTTGATGGCGAGATCCACGTGGCAGCCCATGCGGGATAGAATTTTGGCAGCCAATTTCTGGTTGACGGTGATGTCTTCCACGAGCAGGACAGAGAAACCGGTGGGAAGGGGCTCCATTTGGTCCAGATCAAATTTACCTGCGCCTTCCTGCGCCAGTCGATTCGGTTCAGTGGCAGATTTTGAAAGGTCGGAGGCGAATTCCCAGGCCGGCAAGCTGAACCAGAAAACCGAGCCGTTGCCTTCCTTGCTCTTGAATCCGATTTTGCCATTCATCAAGGAAACCAGTTCCTTGCAAATGGCAAGACCGAGTCCCGTTCCTCCGTACTTTCGGGTGGTGGAGGCGTCGGTTTGAGAGAACTTTTCGAACAACAGGTTTTGTTTGTCGGAAGGAATGCCAATGCCGGTGTCGGTGACACTGATTTTGAGTCCATCCGGGTGATTGTCGACGGCGCTTTTTTCTACCCGGACATGGATAAAGCCCGACTCAGTGAATTTTATCGCATTGGACAGAAGATTGATCAGAACCTGTTTGGTTCTCCCTGGGTTCCCGACCAGATGCTTGCGTGCGTCCGGTTCGTAAAAGAGTTTGAGTTCAAGGTTTTTGGCATTCGCCTGCTCTGAAAGCAGCTCGACCACCTCGCTACAGGTGGCGGACATGTCGAACGGAGTCGAATCAAGGAAGAACTTGCCGGCTTCAATTTTGGAAAAGTCCAGAATGTCATTGATGATCACCAGCAGCGATTCACCAGAGCTCTTGATGGTGTTGGCGTAGTCCCGTTGTGTTTCATCCAGGTTGGAATCCAAAAACAGATTGGTGAATCCGATGACACCGTTCATCGGAGTTCTAATCTCATGACTCATCGCCGCCAGGAACTCGCTCTTGGCCTTGCTGGCAGCCTGGGCTTCCACCGCGAGTTGCTTGGCTTCTTCGATGGATGCTTTCAGTTTTTCGTTGGCTTCCAACAGCTGGTTGTTGATCGATTCGGTTTCGGCCTGTGCTTGTTCCAGTTCAGATGTTCTGGCCTTGACCCGATCTTCCAATTGCTCGTTGGTTTTTCGGATCATATCATCCCGGTGCTCTACTTCCTCCAGCATTCGATTGAAGCCTTGATACAACATCCCGATCTCATCTTTCGACGGGCTGTAGACACGCATGGAGAAATTCTTTTCGTTGGCGATTTTGTCGGTTGCCTCTGCCAACAGCAGGAGGGGTTCGGAGATGAACCGCTGTAGTCTGTGACCTGCCAGAAGAGCCAGGATCACCGAGACCGAGGCGATCACAGCAAAAATGGCAGTTGTGGTTGCTGCCTTGATCTGTGCGTCCTGAACGTTTTGGAAAACGGAGATGGTTCCTTTGGTTGTTCTATCCGAGGTGAAAACAAATGGAACCGCTACATGAGTGGTCCATCCATCAAACTCGTCGACCTCGTCAAGAGAGTCATTTGTCATCGGAAGCCTGATGGGGTTCGTCTCTTCGTGGTTCATGAATTGGCCGCGCAACTCGTTGTCTACAAACAGTTGAACGCCGATATCAGGTTCCAGATATGCGAACACCTCAGAGAGGGCCAGGTCACCTTCATCACGGTCGGCTGGAGGCAGTGATCTACCCAGGCTGTTGGTGGCGATTTTAGCCAGTACGGAACTTTCGCTCAGGCCTTTGTTCTTATAATGGTAAAGACTCAGACCAAAAATGGCACCAAGCACCAACATCATCGCCAACGAATTGGTGATGATGGTCAAAGTATTGACTTTGCCGCTCAGCGGTTTTTTCGCAAAAAATTCCTTCATACGATTCAGGCCCGAATCTTATTCCTGACGGAATGCATAATATGCATGCATTTGTCACGGTTGTAAAACGGAGATTCAATATCCTTCATCACATCTTGAAAACTATCCGGCTGTATGCTAAGCGGTTGGAATCATGATTGAGCTCAAGGGGCTTGTTAAGCAATTTGGCGATTTGATCGCCGTCGACGGCATCGACCTGGTGGTTCCCAAGGGCGAGTTCTTTGCCGTGCTCGGCCCCAATGCGGCAGGAAAGACCACCACCATCAAGATGATGGTCGGTTTGATCAAACCCACCCACGGTTCGGCCGTTGTAGCGGGATACGACATTCAGCAAAATCCGCTCAAAGCTCGCGAACGTTTGGCATATGTCCCGGATTTCCCGTTCCTGTATGAGAAACTGACTCCGCTCGAGTTCATGCGGTTTACCGGTCAGTTGTTTAAAATTGATCCCGACCGTGTCAGAACTGAAGGAGAGCAATTGGCCAAACGATTTCATCTCGAAACCTTTCTGCATAAGCCCATCGAAGGGCTGTCCCATGGCACCCGTCAGCGTGTGGCCATCGCATCCGCTTTGCTGCATGATCCTGAGGTTTTTGTGATTGATGAACCCATGGTGGGGCTTGATCCGCAACACGCCCGCATCGTCAAAGACATCCTGAAGGAACGTTCTCAAGAAGGAATGACCGTGTTTCTATCCACGCACCAGTTGTCAGTGGCCGAGGAAATGGCGGATCGAATTGGAATCATCCATCAGGGAAAACTGATCGCCATGGGGACCAGCGAGGAATTGAGGCGTCAGAGTGGTCAGGACGGCGCCTTGGAGAAAAGCTTTCTGAGTTTGACCACGGAATCCGAGTCGACGGCCAATTTTTCCTGAACCATGGACGCAAAGGATACCCATCCGGAACCACATCGTGAGCGCAGTGCTTTCGCTCTGCTGGCGGGCGTTCATCTCAAGCAGAATTGGCGGCGGCTGGAGGGGGTGCTTCTACAGTCCAAACTGTTATCCGCCACTGTTCTTCTGTTTATCGTGGGCTATTGCTGGTTGTCGTTCGCTCTCTTTTACCGTGCGATGCGATTTGTGGGCGCGTTCCCCGGACTGGGGGACTTGCTGGTGGAACGCATGATTTTCATCTTGTTTGCTTTCCTGTTCGCCTTGTTGTTGATCAGTAATCTGGTCATCAGCTATTCCAATTTGTTCCGGAATCGTGAAACCAATTTTCTTCACTGCCTGCCCATCTCTCCCAATGCCATTTTTCAATGGAAATTCCTCGAATCGACCGTGGTGGCATCCTGGGCGTTTCTGTTTTTGATCGCGCCCTTGCTCGTTGCCTATGGTTTGGTGGAGGAAGTGGACTGGACTTTTTATCCGGTGACAGTGTTCATGGTCCTGATGTTCGTCATCCTTCCAGCCATTGCAGGAGCTTGGTCCGCGATCGGATTGGCTCGTTACATGGATCGGCGTTTTTTCCAATACACGACGCTTGGTTTGGGAGTTTTGGCTTTGGTGGCCCTGGCTTTCTGGTTGAAACCGGATGTTGTGACCGATGACATGCTGGAAACCCGCGTCATGCTGGTGCTGGACCGCTTGTTGAAGAACACTCAGTTCAGTCAGTTTGCCTTTTTACCCAGTTATTGGCTGGCTTCCGGCGTGATTTCCTGGAGTGAAGGGGCAACCAGCGCCACGGGATTTTTTATGCTGGTCATGCTGAGTTATGGGCTGTTTTGGGGCCGGTTCACCACCGTGATGGCTGGCTCACCCCTTTATGAGGCCGCTTCAGCCGTGCAAAGCCGCGGACCTGTGGTGAGCCGCTGGAAATGGGTTCAGTGGCTGAATCGCAACAAAGGGAATCGAACCAAAGCCTGGACCCCCCGATTTTTGGAACGTTTTTTTGGTTTGTTGTTTTGGATGCCTCAGGATCATCGCGCTGTTTTGGTGAAGGATGTAAGGGTCTTCTGGCGGGATACCAGTCAATGGGGGCAAAGCCTGCTGCTCTTCGGCTTGCTGGCCGCTTACATTGTGAATTTGAAGAATTTCTCCTCGAAATTGAACAATCCCTTCTGGATCCATCTCATATCCTATATGAATCTGGGGGCGTGTTCGCTCAATCTGGCGACCTTGACCACCCGCTTTGTTTTTCCCCAGTTCTCACTTGAAGGCAAACGACTTTGGATCGTTGGGATGGCTCCGATCGGTTTGAAAAAGGTCATTGGCATCAAATACACATTGGCCTGCCTGATTTCCATGAGCATTACCGGGATATTGATTTTCATGTCCTGTCACATGCTGAACATGCCCTGGGGGCAGATCAGCTATTTTACCTTTGTGATCGCTGTGATGGCCTTGACCCTGAATGGGCTCGCCATGGGGCTGGGAGTGATCTATCCCAATTTCAAAGAAGATAATCCCAGCAAAATCGTGAGTGGTTTCGGGGGGACCTTCTGCCTGGTCCTGAGTTTTCTGTATATCGTGGGCAGCATCGCCATCCTGGCCATCGGTTCTCCCTGGCGTGAACAATCTGTTCCCTGGGTGGTGATGCTGGGGTGGGGGAGTTTTATGGCTTTGTCATTGGGATTGGGGTTGATTCCATACCGAATTGGGATCAAACGGCTTCGGCACATGGAAATTTGACCGTTTTGATGAAAAAGTAGGTCTGATTGGCGTTAAAATGGCCTCGGTCGCTTTACAGATCACCATGTTGTCATTATTTTAATAGAATGGCTCCGCACGACGACAACGATTTTATCGATAGGGAATTCCAGCAATCCCAGCAAATGTCCCTCACCGACATGGCTGATGCGCCACAGGAAGATTCGGTCAAACGCATTCCTGCACGCGAACAACTTGAGGCCAAAGTGGGCACCACCCAGCAGCGAATCATTGAGCTCAAACAAGAGCAGGAGAAGCTTGAAAAAGAAAGAATAGCTCTCGAAGACCTGAGACGCCGCCGCGCCGAATTCACCAAGGGACGTGAGGAAATGGTGAACAGCCTGAGCAAGGGGATCGCCACGTTGGAAGAAGAAGAAGAAAAGGCCCGCCGCCAGATTGAGGACATGGGCAAATCCCTGGTGGAGTTTCGTGAGCATTTGGAAAAGGTTGAGGGTTTGTCTGAAGAAGCCTGGGAAGAGGATAACCTCAATCGTGAACTCACTCGCGCCCTCATTGCCATCGAGAATGCCCGCAAGGAATGGATCAGTGCCGTTCCGAAATTTCCCTTTCTCAATCCGAAAACCGGGCAAGCGGAGGTCGCTGTGCCGGAATCCATACCGGAACCCAAAATCAAGCCTGCACCCAAGCCGAAGTCCCCATCAAGCCTTCAATCCCTTTTGACCTCCCTGGATTTCGATCAATTTTCATGGAAACAATGGGCTCAGATCGGGTTGGCATTGACTTGGCCCGTGGCTTTGGTGTTACTGGTGGGCGTGTTCATGCTGGTGGCTGTTTGGCTTCAGGGAGGTTCCTGATGCTCTACCTGCCGATCAGTGAATAACAAGTCATGATGCGCATCACCGGTAAAGGTTCACTTTTGAACAAATTGCTGCAGGCTCGGAAAGATCCCATTTCCGCCCGGGCACGCAATCTGAACGTCCGCGCCCGTGAACTCAAAGCCGAAATCCGGCGCCTGAAAAAGCAATCGAGCCTGGAACCAAAGTTTCAACGAACGACTTCAGTCATCCCGCGTAGATCAGACGATGCATCCGAACAATCCTCCATGGGGGCGCTGTTTGAAACGGTTGAACATGATGACCTGCGTGTCGCCGAGCAAATCAGGGATCCGGAGGCTCATTACAATGCCCTGGGGGTGCGAAAACTCGATCCCATGGCGTGGGTGCGTCGTCGGACCGGGAAAAAATCTGAGCCAAAAACCAAAACGGCACCCGAAGAAGCAGATCATCAGAAATTGGTGCAGTATATGGCTGCCGGAGGCGTGCAGGGGATCGAACCGCTGCGGAGAGAAAAACGCATTGCACGCAATCGGTTCCTGATGATGTTCCTTGTGTTCTTACTCATCCTTTGCGGCGTATTTGCCGTGATGCGTCCCTGACCTATGGAGGAACCGATCCACATCGACACTTTTCGAATGGGTTCGGATACCTGGGTTGCCGCGTATTCGGAGGCAGGACTGACGGGAATCTGGTTTCCCGGTCGGTTTCCCGTTGAGACAAGCGCTGATACCGGGGTGCGTCCGTCCAAACAGATTCAATCCTGGCAAAAAGTCACCCGGCAGTGGGTGAAAAGCTATCTGCAAGGAAAGCAACCGGACATTGCGTCAGCTCCGCCACTTGATCTACAGCAAGGCACCCCATTTCAACAAAGTGTCTGGAATGCCCTGCGTTCCATTCCCTATGGGGCAACCCTGTCCTATGGCGAAATAGCCAACAAGATTGGCAAACCAAAAGCAGTCAGAGCCACCGGCGGCGCCTGCGGAGCCAACCCGATCCCCTTGATCATCCCCTGTCATCGGGTCCTGGCAGCCAACCGCAAATTGGGCGGCTTTTCCGGGGGCATCGAGTGGAAACAAAAACTGCTGGCGCTGGAGAGCATTGAAATATGACCGATCAGACTGAATCCATCGCCGCGCCAACAAAACCACCCACTCAAACCATTTGGGACGCCTGGCGCATCGGAGTGTTGGGCTTTGGATTGGCGAGTTTGGCGGTTTTTGGATCGTGGGCGTTTCTCGGGGGATGGTTCTACAACACGCTGGGAGAGGCGGGGGCTTATGTTGCCTGGTTGGTTCTTTATCTTGGAATTGGGTGCGAGGTCATGAAAGGATTGACGCCCGGCCCAGGCGCGCGCTTGCGCTTCTTCAAGGTTTTTTCAACTTCGTTTGCCGCTTATGCCATTCTGTGGATTGTGGTCTGGATGGCGATGCGAAACAAAACAGGCGAGGCACTGGCGGCAGTGTTTGGATCACTGGCCATGGGGCTCTGTATTTGTGCGTTTCTCGGGAACATGAAGGAATGGCACCGGGTATGGATGGTGCTGACGATTTCCAATGCGAGCGGCTATTTCATCGGTTCCTGGTTGCATGCCACCATGGGGATGCCTTGGGGCGCGGTGGCGTGGGGAGTGGCTTATGGTTTCTTTTTTGGCGGCGGCATCGGACCGGCCTTCTGGTTTGCCAGAACGGGTGGGATGGTTCCGAACCCTCAAGTTACTCAAGACTGCCAGGATACCTGAGCTACCGCTGTGTATTGGGCATCCGCAGATTTACTCAATCATATCTGCGATCATCTGCGCAAATCTGCGGATAAAAAACAAACCCGATTCACCGCTGTGCTGTCTCCACCAAGGCCTGCATCACCAGATCCTGCCCCACCTTTTTCCACGTCACGTTTTGCAAACGAATCGCTTCCTGGATCGTTTGAGCGCCCTTTCCGCTGACGGCCCGCCGTGAATGCTCACCTCCCAATACCTTGGGAGCATAGTAGAATGCCACCGCCTGAACGAGCTGTTGATCGAAGAAGCTCGCATTGACCTGGCCTCCGCCTTCCACCAGCAATGAAGTGATATTTTCTGCTCCCAATCGATCCAATAACCAGTTCAAATCCACATGGCCCCGGTTGGGTGATTCCCACACTTCGACCTTTTCTTGCAGAATTTTTGCTCTTTTTCTGGGGGCAGATTGGGATATGACGACCCGTGTCCATTCTTTCCAGGGATCTGTGAGCAGCTTGGAATCGAGCGGGGTGCGCGCCTTGGAATCGAGCACCAGGCGCAGGAGTGGTTTGGAAGGTTTATCGGATGTGCCCCGTCGAACCGTTAACGAAGGATCATCCGCCAGCACGGTCTCGATACCCACCAGCATCGCGTCCATACCATACCTTAATTTCATGGCATGCCTGCGTGCTTCCGGGCCTGTGATCCATTTGGATTCTCCAGAAGCGGTTGCGATCTTGCCATCAAGGGTCATGGCGGCTTTGACGGTTACCCAGGGGCGCTGACCCTGGATCCAGTGAAAAAAGGATTGGTTCAACGCAATGGCTTTGTCTTCCAAAACTCCGGTTGTCACGTTCAGTCCCGCTGTTTCCAGTAAGGCAATGCCGCGACCGGCGTGTTTTGGGTTCGGATCCAGGCATGCCACGACTACCCGTTTGATGTCCGCATCCAAAATGGCCTGGGTGCACGGGGGCGTTCTTCCTGTGGTGGAACAGGGTTCCAGAGTAACATAGAGCGTGGCTCCCTTGATTTTGTTTTTACGTCGTTTTGCGTCATTCAGCGCCGCGACTTCCGCATGCGCTTCTCCCGCCTTGCGATGCCAGCCTTCGCCAATAATGGTGTCCCGTCGTGTCAGCACGGCTCCCACCATGGGATTGGGCGATACACGACCATAACCGCGCTTGGCCAGCAGCAGTGCGCGTCGCATGAACTTCAAATCGATTTCATTGAATGGTGTCGTCATCGCTGGCGGTATTCTGGCTGGGAATCATTGGGGAAACCAACAAAAAGGGCGTCCCCTTTTGATGGGAGACGCCCGTGAATTCATTCATCTGGCTGGCTGCATCAAGCCTTGGCCACCAATTGGCGGAGGACGTACTGAAGGATGCCTCCGTGTCGGTAGTATTCGATTTCGATATCGGTATCGATGCGACAGCGCAGGGGCACATCAACCTGCTCACCGTTGGCGCGGGTGATGCGTAGTTGCAGTTCCTGGCGTGGCTTCAGATCGTTGCCGAGTCCGACGATGTCAAAGGTTTCACTGCCGTCGAGGTTGAGTGATTGGACATTTTGACCGTCTTCGAATTGCAGGGGCAGCACACCCATGCCCACCAGATTGGATCGATGGATGCGTTCAAAGCTGGCGGCCACCACGGCACGCACACCCAGCAGTCGGGTACCCTTGGCGGCCCAGTCACGCGAACTGCCTGTTCCGTATTCTTGACCGGCCAGTACGACCAAAGGAGTCTTGTCCTGAGCATAACGTTGCGCGGCGTCGTAGATGCTGGTTTGTTCGCCGGAAGGTTGGTGTTTGGTGACACCGCCTTCCACTCCGGGAACCATCAGGTTCTTGATGCGCACATTGGCAAATGTTCCGCGGGTCATGATGCGGTCATTGCCGCGTCGGGATCCATAGCTGTTGAAATCGGTCACAGCCACGTCGTTTTCACCCAGGAAGCGTCCTGCAGGTGAATCCTGTTTGATCGCTCCGGCGGGACTGATGTGATCGGTGGTCACACTGTCTCCGAAGATGCCCAAAGCACGGGCGCCTTCGATGGAAGTGATCGTGCCGGGTTCGAGATCGAAATCGGTGAAGAAGGGCGGCTCCTGAATGTAGGTGCTCTTCAGATCCCACTCATACACATCGCCCACGGAGGATGGAATTTCGTTCCACTTGGGATTCTGATCCGCGAAGTCGGTGTAGAGTTTGCGGAACACATCAGGATCCATGGCTTTGGCAAACAAGGTCTTGATATCCTCCAGGCTCGGCCAGAGATCTTTCAGGAAGACCGGATTACCTTCGGAATCGGTGCCAAGGGCTTCTTCTTCCAGGTTGATATCCACGCGACCCGCCAGGGCAAACGCGACGACCAGAGGTGGTGACATGAGGAAGTTTGCCTTGATGTTCTGGTGGACCCGGGCTTCGAAGTTGCGGTTTCCGGACAGGACCGATGCCGCAACGAGATCGTTGTTGACGACGGCTTCTTCGATCGGTTTGGCCAGCGGGCCGCTGTTGCCGATACAGGTGGTGCAGCCGTAACCGACCAGGTTGAATCCGAGTTGATCCAGATAAGTTTGAAGTCCGGCCTGCTCGAGATAATCACTCACCACGCGGGAACCCGGAGCCAGGGAAGCCTTGACGGCAGGGTTGACTTTAAGTCCTTTTTCGACCGCCTTCTTGGCGAGCAATCCTGCGCCGAGCATGACCCCCGGATTGGAGGTGTTGGTGCAACTGGTGATGGCGGCGATCAAAACGCTGCCGTGTTTGAGTTCCACCGATCCGGAGCCATTGTTCTCCGCCGATACCTGGGTGGATTCCAGAGCGGCTGCGTCTTTGCCGAATCCGCCGTCGGAAACCGGTCTGGAGAACATGGATTGAAAACTGTTTTTCAGGTCCGGCAACACGATGCGATCCTGCGGGCGCTTGGGTCCCGCCACACTGGGTTCGACGGTTCCCAGGTCAAGTTCGAGATCGACGGAGTAGTCGATGTCTCCTTTGTTGGGGATGCCGAACATACCTTGTGCCTTGTAGTAATTTTCGTAAGTGGCGCAGAGTTCTTCGGAACGGCCGGTGGCACGCATGTAGTTGACGGTTTCACCATCGATGGGGAAGAACCCCATGGTGGCGCCGTATTCGGGAGCCATGTTGGCAATGGTGGCGCGGTCGACCAACGGCAGCGCCTGGGCGCCCGGGCCGTAGAATTCAACGAATTTGCCCACCACCTTGGCCGCGCGCAGCATTTCGGTGACAGTCAAGGCAAGGTCGGTTGCAGTGACCCCTTCGCGCAGGCTGCCGGTCAGGTTGACCCCTACGACATCGGGTGTCAGGAAGTAAACAGGTTGACCGAGCATGCCTGCTTCGGCTTCGATGCCACCCACGCCCCAACCCACAACTCCGAGCCCGTTGATCATGGTGGTGTGTGAGTCGGTGCCAACCAGGGTGTCCGGATAGTAAACGTTGTCCGCGCTGAGCACCCCTTTCGCAAGGTATTCAAGGTTGACCTGATGCACGATGCCGATGCCGGGAGGAACGACCTTGAAGGTGTCGAAGGCCTGCATGCCCCATTTGAGGAACTGGTAGCGTTCGCGGTTTCGGGTGAATTCCTTGTCCAGGTTGCGGTCCATGGCATCCGCGGTGCCGGCGAAATCCACTTGCACGGAGTGGTCGACCACAAGATCCACCGGAACGAGCGGTTCAATGATTTTGGAGTTTTTGCCCAGGCGGTTGACGGCTGAACGCATGGCGGCCAGGTCCACCAGCAGCGGCACACCGGTGAAATCCTGTAGCACAATGCGGGCGACCACAAAGGGTATTTCAGAGGTGCGTTCGGCTTTGGGTTGCCAGTTGGCGAGTTGCCGGACGCTTTCTTCGGTGACTTTGACTCCGTCACAGTTGCGGAGCACGGATTCCAGCACGATCCGGATGGAAACAGGCAGGCGTGAAATGCTGCCAATCCCGGCTTCTTCCAAGGCTGGTAAGCTATGTAATTGACCCTGGCCTCCGCCGCCCAGTGTGAATTCCCTCAGTGTGTTCAATGTATTGTTGCTGCTCATATTTAATGTTTCGGTTCGTTCCCAGTCGGAACGATTCATTTTCAATTCAGAATCTAAACAGAATCACCATGCGAATCCACACTTGGAAAGTCAAGTCGGCGGTCGGGGCGAGTCGTTTGAGTGTGGTTTGCTTCTAGAGGAGTGAATGGACTGATTGCTCCCGGTTTTTCAGACTGCTTTTTGGGAAACTTGCATCAACAAAAGACCTGGAACTCTGGGAGGGGCACAGGATATCGGTTGGTTATATGGCGCATTGTTATCCGGTCTCCATGAGGTTCGTAAGGTATCGGTTGGATAAAGTTCTGTAGACGTAGAAGTCGCTATCAATGCTTACCACATATTCAATGTTCATTCTTTCGGCGACAGCAATGAGAGACGTGTCCGCAAAATCAGCCGGCAAATCCGCGTATTTCTGAGTCAAATGCCGAATGGCTTTCAGGTCCGAATGATCCAATTCAATGACTTCCAACCCTCCGGACAAGACCCAGTCCAGCATTGCCAGTTGTGCCTGGATATTAAAATCAAGTAGATAGTTAACTTCGGTTAATACCGCGATTGTTGAGTAAAGGTTTCCTTGAAATGACTTGAAAAACGCCAGCGCAGAAGGATGGAATGCATCCTTTGCGTTAAAAACAGCAACCAAAGGTCCGGAGTCAATGACGGCACGCCTTTTCACGTATTTTTTCCTTCAAAATGGCTTTGCGATTTTTTGAAAGGTCGGATCGGCCACTGTCAAATTTGCCAAACACATGCTTTCCCAGTTCCCATGGCGTCTTTTTATGAACACGTTCAGTCTCCAATTTTTCAATGATTAATCCCCGCAGATATTCCGATTTGGACATTCCTTTCTCCTTGGCTACTAAGCTAAGTTCATTTTCAAGTGTGGGATCAATCCTTACCGAAATCATGTGTCATACAATATGTCATACGTGTGATGTGTCAATTGATGAATGAGAAAAAATCCAATAACTTATTCTCACATCAATTGCTTTTCAGCCCTGTAGTCTGATTCTTATGAAATCCTTCTTGGAATCATGATGCTGATTGCTACATGCTTGCTGGGTGATTCAGGAAGGCGATCATATATATTTTGTCGGCATTTGCGGAACAGCGATGGCTTCGTGTGCAGGGGCTTTGAAATCAAGGGGTTTCAGGGTTTCTGGTTCGGATGCCAATGTGTATCCACCGATGTCGACTTTCCTGTCCCAGGCGGGTATCAAGGTTCATGAGGGCTACGATCCGAATCATTTTGGCGAGCAACCGGACTGGATCGTGATTGGCAACGCCATGTCCCGGGGAAATCCCGAGGTGGAATATGTGCTGGAGCAAAAGTGGCGTTACTGTTCGCTGCCGGAGTTGTTGAAGGAATTTTTCATCCGGGGAAAGCGGTCCATTGTGGTGAGCGGCACACATGGCAAGACGACGACCACTTCCATGATTGCATGGATCCTGGAGTGCGCCGGGTTTCACCCTTCCTTCCTCATAGGCGGCTTGCCGGGTAATTTCCAGCGGGGCGCCCGGTTGACATCGAGTGATTGGATCGTGTTGGAGGGGGATGAATACGACACCGCCTTTTTCGACAAGCGCAGCAAGTTTGTGCACTATCTGCCCGAAGTAGCCATCGTCAACAACATCGAGTTTGATCACGCAGATATCTTCGAAAACCTCCAGGCCGTGCAGAAGACCTTCTCGCACCTCATACGTCTGGTCCCGCCCAACGGACTGCTCCTGGCCAATGGAACGGATCCGAACGTCGCGCCGTTGTTGGATGTGGACTTTTGCCCTGTCAAACGTTTCGGATTGGAGGGTGATCAGGATTTCACCGCGGAGGTCATCGACATGGTAAAGGGGGTGTTACATTTTCGGGTCAATGGCAATGAATACCATTTGCCCATGATCGGGGAGCACAACATGGAAAACGCCCTGGTTGCGATTGCCTGTGCGCAGCATTGCGGCGTGCCCGCTTCGGTCATCGAGAGCGCCATGCGAACTTTCAAGGGGGTGAAACGTCGATTGGAAATCATTGGCACCCCGGGCGATGTGACGGTCATTGACGATTTTGCCCATCATCCCACTGCCATTCGAAAAATCATTCAAACCCTTCGAAAGGCCTATCCGGATGCCCGGATCTGGACCTTGTTCGAACCCCGCAGCAATACCACCCGACGGAACATTTTCCAGCAAGAATTGATCGAAGCCTTTTCAGAAGCAGACGTGACCCTCCTTGGCGGGGTGGCTCGTGAGCATTTGTTGAAGAAAGATGAGCGACTTGATTTACCAGCCTTAATCGAATCCATCGAACAAAGGGGAAAGATCGCCAAGGTCCTTCCCGGTGCCGACGAAATGGCCGCCGAAGTCGCTCAAGGGGTGCAACCAGGTGATGTGGTGGCCATCTTAAGCAATGGCTGCTTTGGTGGTGTGCACAACAAAATCCTGCTTGCACTCGAACAGCGTTTTTCTTAGTCTCTGATCTGCACTCTACTCTGAAGTAATATGAATGTGAATTGGACATTCGATTACGAAAACAATGAGAGATAAGAAAACGGCAGTCAGTCGAAAGATAGAAAAATTTGTTACGGATTACGATGTGCCTCTGTTGAGGTTGCTCTACTACACGCGTTGGTTGCGTTGGGGCTTGCTTTGCATGTTGTTGATCCTTGTTACGGTTCCATTGGGGCTCGTCAAAGTCTGGACCGCGACCCCCTTGGACTTCAATCCGGTGGTTAAAATCAGCCTGCTGGATAAACTTCAATCCTGGTCCCTGCGCCGGGCGGCCTACAAAGCCATGGATGCCGGTCGGTTTGAAGATGCGGTGCATGCCTGGCATTCTTCGATTGCCAATGATCCGGGGAATCAGGTTTATCAGCGCGAGTATTTTCAGTTTCTGATGGACGAAGATTTGCAGAAGAGCAAATCTCGCGAGGCCGCGCAAAATGGGTGGTGGTATCTGAAGTTGAATCAAACCAACCTGACCTCATTGGAAGTCGTCACCGATGTGTTTGATTACTACCAGCTGCATGAAATCAACCAATTGTTTCTAAGCCAACAGCTGGAAAAACTCACTCCGGAAATGGAGGTGAAGTATCTTAAGAGCGCGTTTCACATGGGGAACATTGCCGGTTTCCGCAAGGGGATTGAGCGCATGGATCCCTCGCGTCTGGAAGCGGAACCCGAACTGAAACTCTATCATGCGGCTTACATGTCGATTTGGGGTTCTCCCGCATCCGCATTGTCATACATCGACACGCTTCGATCTCACCTGAATCATCCCAAACATGCTTTCCTGGCGCATACCCTCAATTGTGAGGTCAGCGTGGCAAGAGGAGAGATCGATGAGTTTAGGCAATCCATGGATTATATGATCTCCCGTGGCGCCGATCGTTTGGTGCATCATCTGCAATATTGGAGCATGCTCGTCGAACATGGAGAAAGGGATAATGCGATCGAGCAGTTCAGACGCTATAATCTGCCCCCGGACCATGCCAAGGATTTGGTTCATTTCGTGGATTTTGCGGTCTTGATTGGGGAAGATGATTTGGCCATCCAATACCTGAAAACCTATGCCGGGGATTTTGGATACTATGAGCCGGTCTGGGTTGCCTATGCCAACATTCTGATCGATCGCGGAGATTGGCAAAGTCTCAACAACCTGGCCGTGCAGGCACGGCGACATCCCCTGGCGTCCAATACACTGGAAGGATTTACTTATTTCATGGAAGGACGTGCGGCTTTGGGGGAACAGAAGCTCGAATTGGCCGCCAGGATGATGGGAAAGGCCGCCCGGGTAGAATATGAGATTGCAACCGTCGGATTCTATATCGCTCAAGAACTCGGAACGCTGGGTTATGATTCGGAAGCCTTGAGCATTTTGCGTGGTTGCTCCGATGAGATGAAGGGCGAAAAATCGTATTGGGAGAGAGTGTTCCCATTGGCATCGAGTCAGGGGGATTCGGAATTATTCCTGCAGGCTGCTGAGCAACTTTACCAATTGGAACCCAAGAATCCTGTTTATCGTAATAACTATGCGGCATTGTTGCTGAGCAACCGGCGTGAATCCGATACCGCCGTCCGATTGACCTGGGAACAATTGAACGAAAGCTCTGCCAACCGCCTTTCCAAACCTTCAAAATATCATGCAGCATTGATCAACCATGCATTGGCCCTCGCTCTCAACCATCGCTATGACGAGGCGGTGGGACACTTGAAACAGGTGCCTGAAAGCGCGCTCCCTCCGCAGTTTAAATCGGGTTATCACCTGGCATGGTTCGAAGTGGCATTGCGAATGGAGGACTATGATGTGGCCCGAAGCCATGGAATGTTGGTGGAGAAGGACGAACTGTTGCCATCGGATCGTGAGTGGTTTGCATCCATATGGGAGCAATTTCTCACCGAAAGGTAGAGGCATAGGACCTCGCTGATTTTTGGAGGGGCAAGCTCCTGCTTGAACCCACTTCAATCCTTATCGCCTGCAAATTGATATCAAGCCACCTTGGAAACGCTGCAGTTCTATGAATACCTATGGCTTCCCGCGGTTCACGTCTTTTGTGGATGAAAGTTGACTAGTAAGAAGCATGGGGTTGGGTGGAACCAACCCCTCCGGTATCTAAGAATCGAACGCGCATGTTTACCGGATGCGTTCTGAAAACGCTTTGCCAATTTTGCTTTTTCGGGTTAACTCCTCACCAATATGGAACATTCGCCTGGATTTTTGGAGCTCGTGAACGAAGCTCGTGAACACGTCAGTGAGTTGTCGGTGGAACAGGCCCGTGTACTCCTTGCTTCCGGTGAAAACGTCATCCTGGTCGATGTCCGGGAAGACCGTGAGTGGGACAAACAACACGCTGCAGACGCCATTCACCTGGGGAAGGGAATTCTGGAGCGCGATATCGAAGCCAAATTTCCGGACAAATCCACCGAACTCATCATGTATTGCGGCGGGGGATTTCGCTCGGCCTTGACTGCGGATGTGGCCCGAAGAATGGGCTATGCGAATGTTCACTCGCTGGTGGGTGGATACAAAGCCATGCTGGAATCAGGTTGGCCGATGACGACGTCCGATGATGCCGCATGAACCCGGTGTCGAGGATCATTCGAGAAATCACCAAATGGGGGGAATTTGTCAAATTCTCCCACACCGTCTTTGCATTGCCCTTTGCCCTTGCTTCCATGCTTGTGGCTGCCAGGGATAATCGGGGCTGGCCCGGTTGGCGCACGTTCCTGCTCATCCTGGCGGCGATGGTCTGTGCCCGAACTTGCGCCATGACCTTCAACCGGATCGTCGATCGTAAGTTTGACAAACTTAATCCCCGCACCGCCAATCGACACCTCGCAACCGGCGCGATTTCCTTGTGGAGCGCGCAGTTCCTGCTGCTATTGAGCGGTGGCGGATTTCTGATGGCTGCCTATTATATCAATACCGTTTGCTTCGTGCTTTCTCCTGTTGCCTTGTTTGTGGTGTGCTTCTATTCCCTGACCAAACGGTTCACGGATTACACCCACGTTTATCTTGGCATTGCCCTGGGTTTGGCTCCGATCGGGGCGTGGTTGGCTGTTCGTGAGAGCCTTGGATTGTCGCCGGTCCTCCTGAGTATTTCGGTGGTCTTCTGGTTGATCGGATTCGATATCATCTACGCCATGCAGGATCATGAATTCGATCGCAAACACGGATTGCACTCCGTGGTGGTGGCCTGGGGAGTTAAAAATGCCCTTCAGGCGGCGTTTTTGAGCCACATGATCATGTGGGGATTGCTGGCGATTTTTGGATTTATCGAACGATTCAAACTGGCTTATCTGGTCGGTTTATCGTTGATTCTGGTCGCGCTGCTGCTGGAACACTGGCTGGCTCGCAAACGCAGTTTGAAATGGATCGGCTACTCTTTCTTCAGGTTAAACGCTTTGATCAGCCTGGTGTTTCTGGTTGTGACCGCTGTGGAAGTCATCTTCCCATGGTGGAGAAGCAGGGTTTGATCTTTTCTGAAGCAGCACTCATTACAGAGTTCCTTTTCGGTTTTCATGGGATTGGAATATCTTGCGTTCATGCAAGTTAATTTGGGTTTGCTCCCATCTGGTCATTCAGTTATGACATTCATGTCTCCAAAATAACATATTAAGGATCTAAACCTTGAAACGTATGAATAACCTAACCGAAACCTCACGCGCAAGGGCTGGCCGCCTCGTGGGGCATGCACGTGTTGCATGGGCTATAATGAGCGCCATTTTACTGATCGCACAGGTCCAATTGATGGCTCAACAAAGCGCTTCTATTCAGGATCCTGCCGATATGGCGGATTCCAGTGGTGACATAGCAGGTGTGCAGGCCGCCGTCGTTGGCGATTTCCTGCACCTGACCATGACAGTTCACGGGACCGCGGCTCCAACCGCTGATCAAACTCCCGAAGGCATGACCAATCGTTATTATTATCATTGGTTGATTGATTCCGACAACAATCCTGCCACCGGTCGAACCAACAGCGAATATGAAGGCAATGCCACCAATTTGGAAAAACCGATAGGTGCCGACCTGATTGTTCAGTTTGGTTGGCGTGATGGGGCACCCAACGGTGTTTACGCTTACAATCCCGCCGATGATGAAACGGCTATCGTCAGCAATTATGCCTACTTTGCTCGTGGCAATACTATCAATGCCGTCATTCCGCTTTCTTCCCTCGGATTGGCCAAAGGTCAAACCATTGCGGTGTCAGCTTTCCAGGAGGGCGCCTCCAACGGATGGCAAGTGGATTGGATCGAATCAGCCGAGCTTACCCTGGATGGAGGTTCTTCCTCCACGGCATTTGTGGCCGACGAAGCCGACATGGAGGATGTGAACGGAGACATTTCTTCCATCATGGCTGCCGTTGTGGGTGATCAGTTGCATCTCTACATGACCACACAAAATATCGCAGCACCCACAGTGGACCAAACGGCTGACGGCATGACCAATCGCTACTACTATCATTGGTTGATCGACACCGACAACAATCCGGCGACCGGACGCACAAACAGTGAATACGAAGGAAACGCGACCAACTTGGCAAAGCCGATTGGTGCAGATCTTGTGGTTCAGTTTGGCTGGCGTGACGGGGCTCCAAATGGAGTGTATGCTTATGATCCCGCCGATGACGAAACCGCCATCGTCAGTGATTTTGCTTACCAGATAGGTGGAAACACCATCGGAGCGGTCATCCCGCTTTCCGCGCTTGGTATTTCTGAGGGCCAGACCATTGCTCTCTCCGCTTTCCAGGAAGGCGCTTCCAATGGTTGGCAGGTGGATTGGATTGAATCCGACACCTTGACTGTGAATGGCGGCGGCATTGCCAGCTCGGCGGTGGCCGATGCCGGAGATGATATGGAGGATCCAAGCGGTAATCTGACCCAGATCTCTTCCTTCGTCGTCGGAAATCAATTGCATCTGTCAATGACTGCAAATGGATGGGCAGCTCCGACAACCGATCAAACCGCTGATGGCATGACCAATCGTTATTACTACCATTGGTTGCTGGACACGGACAACAACCCTGCCACCGGACGCACCAACAGCGAATACGAAGGCAATGCAACGAACCTGGAAAATCCGATTGGGGCAGACCTGGTGGTTCAGTTTGGTTGGCGTGATGGGGCTCCGAATGGCATTTATGTTTATGACCCAGCCGACGATGAAACCGCCATCGTGCAAGACTATGCGCACGTCGCATCGGGGAATACGATCACCGCGATTTTGAATCTGGACGATCTCGGCATTGCTACAGGCCAGACCATTGCCGTATCGGCTTTCCAGGAAGGCGCCTCCAATGGCTGGCAGGTTGACTGGGCCGAATCCGCTCAAATGACGCTGGCTGCTCCCGGTGGCGGCGCCGGACTGGACAGCGCCCGTGCTCAGGACGAGGCTGACATGGCCGATACCAGTGGTGATATTTCCGGTATCCATGCAACCGTCGTCGGAGATTTTCTCCATCTATCCATGTCAGTTCATGGGATTGCTGCTCCCACAGTGGATCAAACTCCTGAGGGCATGACCAATCGTTATTACTACCATTGGTTGCTGGACACGGACAACAACCCTGCCACCGGACGCACCAACAGTGAATACGAAGGCAATGCAACGAACCTGGAAAATCCGATTGGGGCCGACTTGGTCGTTCAGTTCGGTTGGCGTGACGGTGCGCCAAATGGCGTTTATGTCTATGATCCCGCAGATGATGAAACGGCCATCGTCAGCAACTATGCCTACCTTGTTCGAGGCAACACCATTGAGGCGATTCTTTCATTGGAAGCTCTCGGATTGGCTCAAGGCCAGACCATCGGCGTTTCGGCTTTCCAGGAAGGTGCTTCAAACGGCTGGCAAGTGGATTGGATCGAATCCGATACCTTGACGCTCAACGGCGGTTCGGTCTCCACCGCCACAGTGACTGATCCAGCCGATATGGAAGATGTCAACGGAGACATCTCTTCTGTTCAAGCTGCGGTAGTGGGCGATCTTCTCTACCTCTACATGACGACTCAGAACTTTGCCGGACCTACCGTGGATCAAACTGCGGAAGGTATGACAAATCGTTACTACTATCACTGGTTGCTGGACACAGACAACAATCCCGCCACCGGCCGCACCAACAGTGAATACGAAGGCAATGCCACCAACCTTCAAAGTCCAATTGGAGCTGACTTGGTGGTTCAATTCGGTTGGCGGGATGGTGCTCCCAATGGAGTGTATGTCTACGATCCGGCCGATGACGAAACTGCCATTGTTCAGGATTACTCCTACCAGATCGGTGGCAACACGGTCGCAGCCGTGATTCCCCTGTCTTCCCTTGGATTGGCTTCCGGGCAGACCATAGGCGTATCCGCTTTCCAGGAAGGTGCCTCAAATGGCTGGCAAGTCGACTGGGTCGAATCCGCAACGCTTGCGATCAATGGAGGAGGTATCGCATCGGCATCCGTATCCGATCCTGCCGAGGATATGGCCGATCCGAGCGGAGATGTCACTCAAGTCAACGCTTGGGTTGCGGGTGATCAACTCCGATTGCTCATGACCACCAAGGGTTGGGCTGCTCCGACGGTGGATCAAACGACCGAAGGCATGTCCAATCGTTACTACTATCACTGGTTGATCGATACCGATAACAATCCTGCCACCGGTCGCACCAATAGTGAATACGAAGGCAACGCCACCAACCTTCAGAGCCCCCTCGGTGCGGATCTGGTGGTTCAGTTCGGTTGGCGCGATGGCGCTCCGAATGGTGTGTATGTCTACGATCCCGCCGATGACGAAACGGCAATCGTTCAAGATTACTCCTACGTGGCATCCGGCAACACCATTAGCGCTACACTGAATCTGTCCGATCTGGGAATATCCACCGGGCAAACCATCGCCCTGTCCGCCTTCCAGGAAGGTGCTTCCAACGGGTGGCAGGTTGATTGGGTGGAATCCGCCGCCATGACCCTGACTCAGGGAGTCGGTTCCGGATTCGGAGTTGAGAACAGCTTCAACGCAAACGGCTATGGATTCACCCTACAGTTGACAGACGAAGGCGACAACACAGTGGATCCCAACTCCATCTCTGCTTCCATCGGAGGAGCAAACGCCATCGTGAGCGCTTCCAAAGCCAACGGAATCACCACCGTCAACGGACGATTTCCTCAGCTTTTGGCTCCCGGCAGTGCGCATGAAGTATCTGTCAGCGCATCCGTGGGAGGAAGCACTCAGAGTCAGTCATTCGTGGTAAACGTCATGGAATATACCGCGTTGCCGGTGAGCAGTCGCGGTGCTTTGACCAATGACAGCAAACCCGGCTTTATCGCCACCTTTACCATGATCAGTTCCTGGCAGCCATTGGAGGTCTCCAATGTGCACAACAACCTTGCCGAAACCGCCGAACTGCAATTGGCCGGTGAACTGGAGGACGAAACTGGATTGGGCTATTACAACGAAGTAACGACCAACTTCAGTGAATGGGAAAGTGAAGCTGTCTCGGTGGACGGAGTGGTCAACTGGTATGCATTGGCCGACGAAAAAGACGCCGTGCTGAATTTCCCAGATGATCAACTCTTCCCAGTTCTGTCGGACATCGGTGCGCCCGCCCTGGAAGGTGTCGTGCTGGAACTCAAAACCTACCTCGAGTTGTCCGCAGGTTATCATCAACTGGGATTGTTCTCCGAAGGCGGCCACAAGGTCACGGCAACCCATGACCCCAGCGGACCATTGCTGAGCCTCTACGACAACACCGGAGACGTTGAACGCGTTCCGACCTACTACGGTCGCAGCCAGATCTTCGACATCGTGGCTCCGAGGGATGGTCTGTATCCCGTTCGTATCCTCTGGTTCCAGTCGGAAACCAATCAGGAAGACGGGTTGATGCTGGAATTCTACTCGGTCAAAGACCGCAAGATCCATCTGGTCAACGACACGTCCAATCCGGACTCCATCAAGGCCTATCAATCAGCTGGCGAAGTCCAGAACGTGACACCTGAGATCCAGATCAGCAGCGATGGCGCCAACGTCACCATCGAATGGATCGGCATGCTCCAGATGGCAGACGAAGTCACCGGTCCCTGGACGGACGTCGCCGACGACAGCCAAAGCCCCCGCGTCTGGTCCACCACCGAAGCCCCGCAAGGATTCGCCAGAGCCGTGGCCGAATAAAATTCGAACAACAAAACAATCACAACCCGGCCGGCACCCAACGGTGCCGGCCGTTTTTCTTGAACTCCATCCTTTGCACGACAGACACCAAACGTTAACCTCACAATGACAACTACGAATCATTTGTTGTAAGAAAGTTCTTTGAAAGTAAACCGCAATTACGGTTACGGTGTCGC
>CAYPZD010000085.1:0-22415 GCA_964415055.1 uncultured Verrucomicrobiota bacterium
CCGGACACTACACTAGGGAGGGGGGAGACGCCGGGACCGTTGTCGAATTCAAGGGCGCGGATTCGGAGCATGAAAAAGGTTTAGGCAAGAATCTTAATTGTGCTATATTTGCTCATGGAAAGGTAATTAATGGAAAAGGGAATACATATTAGAGCTAAGTTTCTCGATGACGTGGATGATAGCTATCGGCACATTGAGAATAAGGGGGTGGTGCTAGACAATATTCCGCGAGTTGGTGAATGTGTTCTTATCAATGGTTATTACCATCGCGTGAAGGAAATTGCCTATGACCTGGATACAGGTAATGTAGAGCTTTACTTGGGAAAGTCCACGGAAAACGTTGTGGCCGCAGCATGAAAAATTGGGTGGGTGCTTTCGTCATTAAATAGCGCTTCGGGTAACTTTCGCTCGACACTCATTGAAATCCAGCCTTGCCCCACCTTGGTGGCGGGCGGTGGTGGTTTCAAGATCATATTTTCTGCAAGAACGGCCTTAATTTCGCCCGGTTTGGTCACGTAACGGAAACTCTCAGTAAATCAATTAACAATTGCAGTAACACAAGCATAGGCAAAATGTTATTCGAAAATTTGCAAGTGTTCAATATCCGTTCAAATTCCGAAAATTAGGAATTCGCTACACACACGATTCGAAACAACCAATTCATTTTTATTACGGAGTCAAATTGGTGTGGATTCACAGTTGATAACGGAAGCACCAATGGCTTTCTTGATAAAAGGAATTAATGGTGGTGCGACACTGAACGACTTTATGCCACACCCGAGTAGTCTAGCTGTGTGGTCGGGACGCCCCGCCAGCTCACCACACAGAGAAAGAGGGAATCCTGCCACGTCGTCATGGATGATCTTTATCAGTCTAAAGATGGCTTCTGAAGAGTCCTGGTAGTAGCGCTCCACAGCCGCATTCTCACGGTCGGCGGCGAATGTGTATTGGGTGAGGTCATTGGTACCACAGCTCAAGAAATCAGAATGCGCCGCGATCTTGCATGCCGAAAAGACGGCAGCGGGAGTCTCGATCATCGCACCGAGTTTGGGAACAGAAGTTACCAGCATTTCCGAAGCGAGTTTGGAGAGGCGTTCACTCACGATCAACATGTCGTCCGGCAGTGTGACCATCGGGACGAGCAGCCGGATATCGAATTCCTTGGACAGTTTGAGAACCGTTCGCAGTTGGGTATCCAGAAGCTCGGGAAATTCGCGCAGCAATCGAACACCGCGGCGTCCTAAAGATGGGTTCGATTCGGCCATGAACTTCAAATAAGGCAGGGGCTTGTCGGCACCGATATCCAGAAGCCTTACGCAGACGCTCTTGCCTCTCGCCGGATTGAGTGTCTGCTGCATTTCATCAAAGAGTTCCTCAGCGCTTGGTGGCTTCAGGCGTCCGAGGTAAGCTTGTTCGATCCGGTACAAGCCCACCCCGTCCGCGCCATTCTCCATAGCGAGCTTGGTGTCGTTTCTGCATCCGACATTGGCGAGGACGGGGATAGTCACACCGTCCCTAGTCAGCGCTGGCATCATCGCCTGCACCCTGGCCTTTCGAAAGGCTTGCTCCGACCGTCGCACCTTCTCCCTGAAGATGATCCGTCCGCTATGGATGGGATGAATCGTTGCGATACCTTCGTTCGCGTCGACCAGGATCTCAGCCCCCTCCGGCACGGTAGCGACAAGATTGGCCAGTTCCGAAATACAAGGGAGCCCCAACTCTCGGGCAAACAATGCCGCATGAGAACCGGTGCTTCCATATTCCAGCAGCACGGCAGACGCGGATCGACTGCCTAGGAACACCGTGTCCGATGGCAGGAGGCGCGTCGTCGCCAGCACGCAGCCGGGGGGGATTCCCTCCAACGGGTGAATGGTGATTCCCGCCAAAGCGTTGCTGAGCCGGTTCGAAAGATCTCGCATGTCGTCGCCTTTGTCCTTGGCGATCTGCGATTCCATGAGCAAGAACCGGTTCTCCCAGCGGAGAAACACCTTCTTTACCGCACTGCCTGCGCTGACGAGGTTGCCGGCGATCTCCTTCTTCAATTCTTCTTGTAAAGCACCATCATTCACCATGATGTTGTGAAAGTTGAAAACCTCGGCGAGCTTCGAATCAATCTCCTTTGCCACCCGGGAAGCCAATGCGAGAAGATCGTCCGAGATACTCCGAGTGGCCAGATCAAGCCGCGAAATCTCCTCATCAACGCAGTAGGTTTCCTCGTCTCCTGGTATGCCGGAAGGACTCGCCAGAATGCGCTGAACGTGGATAAAACCCTCCGCGAAACCCGGCGAGATCGACCGGCCTCTAAGGAGTTGAGTTGGCATTGGAGTTGGAGTTGGCATTGGATTTACTCTTCGAACAGGGAACGGGTCCCTTGCCGGACTGTAGTGCCGTCATAAGATCGTCCAGAGAGACGCTGGCAATCACGGACGCACGGTCGCTCACGGCGAATGGGAGGATGAGGTCCCTGCCGTGGATCAGCGAACCGCAACTGTAGACGACGTTCGGCACGTAGCCCTCACGCTCGATCCCCTCGGGACAGATCAGCGGCTGATGGAGGCGGCCGATGACTCTGGTCGGGTCATCAAGATCAAGCAGGATGGCGCCGATGCAGTACTTACGCATCGGACCGACGCCGTGGGTGATCACCAGCCAGCCGGCGGCGGTTTCGATTGGCGAACCGCAGTTGCCCACTTTCACCGACTCCCACATCGCCGCGGGGCGCAGGATCACCTGGGGATCGCTCCAATAATGTGGGCTATCAGAGTACATGATGAAGAGATTTTCGTCATCCTGTCGGGACAGCATCGCGTAGCGCCCCCCGATACGCCGTGGGAAGAGCGCCATCCCTTTGTTCTGCACCGCTTCACCATTAAGAGTGAGGACGCGAAAATTGAGAAAGTCTTTCGTCTGGATCAGTTGGGGGAGGATGTCACTGCCATTGTAGGCAGTGTAGGTCGCGTAATAAGTTACAGTCTCATCGTCATCGACAAAACGGACGAATCGGGCATCCTCAATCCCGTTCGTTTCATTGGCCGAAACGGGGAAAATGATGCGTTCGCTGATGGCGAGCTGCTCGGGAAAGCGTATTTCGTAGTTCGAGTCCGCCAGCCATTGGATGCACTCGAGGGTGTGATTCAGTTCGTAGGTGGCTGGTTTGAATTCGTGTCGAACGGTTGCCACGCTTTTGTTCAGATCGCTGCGCGTGAAACGCTCCGAAAGCGGATTCAAAACCGCTCCGATGTGGAAATCGTCAACCCCCATCTCATGCAGCTTGATCAAGAAGCTCCTTCTGTCATAGTCAGGATCGGGCATGATGTCCGGCGCGGTGACGAACCGGGAGACGGGATCGAACGCGATGTGCCCCTCACCATCTATTGTGCCGGCGCGAAATTCGATGGACGAGATATGCCCCTCGCCGGTGGCACGCAGGCTCATGATGAATCGCAGCCCGCCCTCAGGAGCATCGCTCTGATCGGGATGTGGCACGATCGACGGATTGAAGATGGCGGCGGACTCGAGAGCGTACTCACCCGAAAACAAAGCGCCTATCAGGAGTCGCCTCTCTCGCGAAAGGGGGCGCTGGGTGAACACGCGCCCGCGCACTTTCTCAAAGTGGGTCAGCAAGATCGACTCGATGTCAATGTGTCGATCATCAAATTCTGCCCTAACCGCGTCAAGCTGACAGGCGACCTCCTCCTCAGTGAGAGCCAGCGTGCGGCCGATGATCGTCGTCACGAGGTGAGCGCTCCCGGGAATGAAGGGACGGATGATAACTCGGGCGCTCTCGGGTAGCAAGATCACCTCATGGCGACGAATCCGGATAGCACTCATAATGATTTCGCCTCGGCTGCATTGGCAACCGGAGCAGCAAAGAGTAGTTTCGTGCTTTCCATTTCGGCGAGGGCGAGATGGAAGGCGAGGGTGGACTCGGCGCCGAAATTGTCGCTGATGCGGTCAGCGTGCAGCCCGTCACAGCAACCGCCCGTGGTGAAGTCGTACAGAGAAACGTCGAGATCGTTACGGCCTAGAAACCACTCGAAGGCACGCCTGGCCTCTCTCGTCCACATCGGATCCTCGGTAGCACGGAATGCTTCGTGGCATGCCGCCACCATGGCTTGGGCTTCGACGGGCTGCTGGTCGAATTCCGCACGCGTTCCGTTGCGCCGGTAGAACCCGTTGCTGCCGATGGGCCGGAAACAGCCAACCGACGTGGTCTGGACCGAAGCGAGCCAACGCAGGGAGTTCAGGCCAATATCGAGTACTTCGGGGCATGACATCCACTGGCCACTCAGAATGAGCGCCTGGCTGAGACGCGCGTTTTCGTAGGTCAGGCTGTTCTCGAACCAGGGCCAGTCTTCTTGACTGGCCACGCGCCAGAGGCTTACCAGTTTTTCTGTCAGCCCATTGCGGATCGCGTCGATGAACGAATCGCTGGTGCCTCGCCTGAGGTATTCGTGGATGCCTAGCAGGGTAAAAGCCCACGCTCGCGGAGAGGTGAACTCCATCACCACTTCCAGCCCGCGCCTGAAGAGCTGGGCGGCGAGTTTTCCGTGACCTTTGTCCCGCGAACGGCCCGCACCTGTGCCGGTGGCCCAGAGCGCCCGCCCGTGACTGTCTTCACTGCCGGCGTCCTCGAGCCAATGTCGGCTATGGCTCATGAAATTCCGGAACCGTCCGCTCTCCCAGTCCAGGGCCGCGGCAAGAAACGCCAGGTAGTTAGTGGTGAGTCTGTTGAGACTGTCCGAGGAAGGCGCATCTCCGAGTTCGTCGAGGAGTTTGCAGAGGATAAACGCTCGCGCATTGTCATCGGTGCAATAGCCCTCGTGAAAGTTGGGTACGTTGAATATTGCGTGCTGATAGATGCCGGTCGAGTCGCTCATGCGAACCAAGTGATCGAGGCGCCGTGGCGGCAACGCCCGGGGGCGACTGTCAATCGTCCACTTTGCGAAGGCCGTCCGCGGCGTTTCCTGCCTGGCTACACGCGAGTGCTTGAAGGCACCCAGATATCTCCTTGCCACCGCCGGCCAGATCATCTCCCTCCCTATGGCGTAGGCATCCTTTTGAATCCGCTTCATCCGCGGCGCGTCGGCGAGCAGATCGCGAACCCCCTGGGCGATGGCACCCGCGTCCCGGAAAGGAACCAAAACACCGCGCCCATCAGCCAGCAATTCACTCGCGTGCCAGTAAGGAGTTGAAACGACCACTTTCCCGGCTCCGAACAGGTAGGCAAGCGTGCCAGACGTTACCTGGGCTTCATTGAGGTAAGGCGTCACATAAATGTCAGTCGCGCCGATAAATTCCTTCAGATCATCCAGCGACACGAACCGGTTGTAGAAGATGACGTGAGATGCCACGCCTAAATCCTCGGCCAACCGTTTTAGAGTCAGACGATAGTGTTCCCCTTCGTTAGCCAGCAGCTGCGGGTGGGTGGCTCCGAGGATGAGGTAAACCACGTCGGGATGCTCTCTCACGATTTCAGGGAGGGCTTCGATCATATACTCGATCCCTTTGCCCGGGCCAATCAGACCGAAGGTAAAAAGCACGCGGCGTCCCTCCACTCCAAATTGCGCTTTGCTGGCGCTCGATTCGACAAAGTCTAGATCGGGAATGCCGTGCGGGATGACATTCAATTTGTCATCTGGCGCCCCGTAAGTCCCCCGCATAATCTCGGCACCCTTCTCCGCCATCACCACGAGGCGGTCGCTACGGGCGATCAGCTCCTCCATCACCTTGCGCTGAGCGTGATTCGGTTCCTGCAGGATCGTGTGCAAAGTGGTCACAACGGGCATGCGCACCTCATTCAGCAACGCAAGCAGATGGCTTCCGGCAGAGCCTCCATAGATTCCGAACTCATGCTGCACGCATAGCAAATCGGCATTGTTGAAATTCAGGTAATCGGCTGCTAGTCGGTACGAGTCAAGTTCCTTGTCTCGGAGTTCGAATCGCACCCTTGAGGGGTATTCGTATCCCTCTGGACGATCGTTGACGGCGACCACGTAACAGTCAGCCTTCGGGGCAGCCTGTGATATTGATTCACAGAGATCGTGAGTGAAAGTCGAGATTCCACAAAGTCGCGGGAGATAATTACCGAGAAAAGCAACTCGATCCAATTTAGGGGAAGAACTCAAGCAAACCCTTTCAGTGGTAAAGTCATACTTCAATAGACACTCTGGTCGGCGGAAAGCAATGCCTAAGTTTGATGCATCTGACGTCAACCGTGAAAAATGGTCGAATCCAGCGAAGCACTCTACTGCACTTGTGGAGGTTGTACATTGATTAAACGAAAAACAGATCTATTGTCCACCTTTCAAACGATGAATCGAGCCTGCCCCAATCCTGCTAGTTCGAGCCAAAATGGCTATTTGCCATCTACAATACACCACTCCGCCTTGACCGAGCTTGGCGGTGGTACGGGATAGCAACGGTCAATGGTTTGAGAGTAGACAACATTTCTGTGGAAAGCTATCAATTTACCGTCGACAACATCAGCGCATGGAACAATTGAGGAAAGAGCTTTCAGAAACGGACGATCCAAAATTGAATCCGGCAGAGGATTCTCAACCGATTCTTTTTAAAACTCTGGATGCAATCAACGCAGCTGATTCGCTGGAGGAGGCTAAAGACCAGTTGTTGTTGCTTGGCTTTAATCCCATGAAATAGTTCCCGGAGCCATTTAGGCTCGACTACGAGCATTTATCAGGTAATCACGCAAATCAAACGCCCCCCTTAATCAACCCCTTTTCCACGAGCGCGGCGCGGAGTTCATTGGCCAGGGTGATGACGCTGGCAAGGTCCGTTGCTACGGCTTGATAGGCTCCTGCCCTCTGCCCAGTTGGCGTAGCGCCATGAAATCCAACCTTGGCTGATGTATCCGCCCCAACACCAATCTCCCACGAATATCCACCAGCGTGGCGTTTCAACGCTCCGTCGGTGACGTTCCAAATCAAATAAGCCGTCGGGATCGTCCCTGAAGCCGGATCGACCGTCACGGCCGCAGGACGGATTTGTTTCCACGTCCCAGGTGTCCCGGCGACCGAACAAACCCATTCCCCACTCAGGGCATCACGCCAGAACTCATCGACGACATGATCCCCAGTTGTCGGAGGCCCAATAACCGTGGTCGGCACCCCGTTCAGATAAGTCGGTTCCCGTTTCGCGGTTTCACCAGCCAGGATCTCGAAATTGTCCTGGACCAGGGCCATGAAGTTGGCGGCGTTTTCAACGTCTTTAAGTCGTGTGTATGGAGGTATGGTTGCCCTGTGGTTTATACTTTCTTTACTGAGATTTGATCGTAATCGAGGCTTCGAAAACTCCCGCGTTGGGAGTAGCCTCGGAGGATAAAATCGGTTTCCACGCCAAGGATGGCGACAAGGTCGGCGTTGGTGATGGTCAAGAGACCGGATGCTGATGCAGCTAATACTCCCCCCTTGTAAATGTTGCCACTTATGGGGCTTCGGTGCATAGAATGGAAGGATGGGCGGGAATTCAAGATGGCCCGTTTTTCACACTGAAAAACAATCCAGGCCGAGCACTTCAGCTGCTCGGATTATTTCCTGATCAAAACAGACCAGCTTGAGTTCGGGCAGGATAGGGACTGCCAGGTGAAATGTGTAGAGATGCCCGGCGTCGGCCGCCCGCAATCGTAAAGTTCGATTAAAGACTCTTAATTGCGAATACTGTCTGTCATCGATATCCAACCAACCGAAAACGGCGCTCATCTGATGCCATTTTTGCCAGGCAACAGCAGGCGCTTTCCGCCGACTCAAAGCCGCTTCCGTCTCGACCTGCAACCACCTCCAGGCCCAGACATTTTTCGCCTTGGTCCAGGCCTGGATCGCTTTTTCTGAATGAGGTTCCTCAATCAGAATCGGCACAATAGCGGATGTATCAAAAAAGAGTTCCACAATGAATCCCCTGTTGACTACCAATCCTTTTCGCTTCGCATCGTATCGACGGTGTTCACATCGGTGCGAGCATCACCGGCAACAACCGGCGCAGGTACCACATCGGAGGGCTTCGAACCGACGCGCCCCATGTTGCATGTCAGACCGATTTCCTTGAATGCACGTTCCAGGGCTTTCGTGTCCTGTATTTGCTTCGCAGTCTGCCTCAGTTCTCCACTGATGGGCGCCAGGTAAGCCACTGCTTCTTCTCTCAGAAGGATTTCAACCGGCTCACCTGATTCTCGAACCCGACGCACATAGCTCGATAAATTGGCCTTCAGATCGGCTGTCTTAACTTTCATATGACTAACTTGACCTTTTTATATGACCATGTCAATCATTTTTAACTCACCCCATCGATGCTCTCATTCATCCCTCCAAGGTTCCGGTTCACCCCTTGCTGATGGAATTCGGCAACCATCCAGCCAAAATTACATCCGATATGAACAGATACAGCTTCATCATCGCGGCAGCATTGATCTGCTGGAGCGCAAGCGCGGGACAGCTGAGGTTGACGCTTTCCCCCACGTTAGACGACCGCCCCTTGGCGCTGGATTCGTTGCGATATTCCAACGACGCAGGGCAGATCTATTCCATTTCACGATTGAGCCTGTTCCTCAGCGATTTCACTCTCCAGACAAGCGAAGGGCATTTCCAATCCTTTCCGGATTCAGTGGCTTGGTTTGATGTCGGACAAAGGGAAACCTCTCTCATGCTGTCCAACATCCCCGACGGAGCATACACTTCGATTCATTTCAAAGTCGGCTTGAGCGAGGAAAGGAACAAATCGAATCCATGGATTCATCCCGCAAACCACCCGCTCAACCCAAATGTCTCGGGGCTCTACTGGAACTGGCAGGGCGGTTATATTTTCACCGCCATCGAAGGTCTCTACCGAGAGGCTGGCAGCAAGTTTACCAAAGGTTTCTCCTACCACTTTGCAAACAATCACAACCTCACCCCCATCACCATCCATGCACCGATCAGGATGGAAGGCTCCACCGAAATCCTTCTCAACCTTTCCATCGGTCAACTCTTGAACGGAGAACATTTGATTGATTTTGTAAAACTCGGCAACTCGACCCACTCAAGACCGGGAGACCCCATTGCAGCAGCCCTTAAAAGGAATTTCGAAAACGCGTTCAGCATCCAAGCCGTTCAATCCTTGTTGCCTGAAGCATTAAGTAAATCAAACGTCGAACCGCTTTACTTGCCCGATGAATATGTGCCCGCGAGTTTCAACACGAGTCGTCGCTTCCCCATCCCCAACCTTCCCAAAGACAATCCGCTCATCCAATCCAGAGTCCAGCTCGGCGAAACTCTCTTTCACGACAAACGATTGTCGGCAGATCTCAGTATTTCCTGTGCTTCCTGCCATCGCAGGGATGCCGGATTGAGCGATCCCAATCAGTTCAGCGCCGGGGTGGAAGATCGAAAAGGCAAACGTCAATCCATGCCCGTCTTCAACCTGGCATGGAAAAGCAGATTTTTCTGGGACGGGCGGGCGGAGAGTCTTCGCGAACAGGTGTTGATGCCGATTCAGGATCATTTGGAAATGGATATGCCGCTCGAATCCGTCGTTGCAAGACTGCAGAACGATGAAGACATTCAACGACAATTCGAAGCAGCCTTCGGTGCCCCAAGTGTCACCACAGAGAAAATCGCTCTCGCATTGGAAAACTTTCTGCTCACTCTCACATCTTACGATTCGAAATTTGATCGAGTCCTCCAGGGGAAAGCCATCTTCACCGAAAAAGAACAACGGGGATTCGAACTCTTCGTCACCGAAAACGAACCCCGCAGCGGTCGCTACGGAGCCGATTGTTTTCACTGCCACGGAGGCCCGTTGCTCACGGATCACGGATTTCACAACAACGGGCTGGATGTTCACCCCACGGACATTGGACGACAAACAACAACAAACAATCCCGCCGACAACGGCAAATTCGCCACACCGAGCTTGCGTAACATCGCGCTGACGGCCCCTTACATGCATGACGGGCGATTCGAGACTCTCGAAGAAGTGGTGCAGCATTACAGCTCAGGCATCCAACGCTCCGAAACGCTGGATCCCAATTTGGCCAAACACCCACAAGGCGGACTTGGACTGTCCGAAGTCGACCAAACCGCACTGGTGGCATTTCTAAAAACACTCACAGATCCCAAACTGGATCAAACGGGCGATCGCAACCAAACGATCGCGGCAACTCAATAAAGGACAAACAACATCAACCGATTCAAATGATGAACAAAACAAAGAGACTAACCACCATCGCATGGCTCGCTGCCATTTGTGCGAGCCATGCCGACCCACAACTCTCATCCTGGCACACCGAAGGATCCAGGACTTATGCGAGGCTTTACACTGATCTGAACAATGAAAACAGCGGCAACTCCTCAACCACCTGGAGTCGCGGTCAGGGCACACAATCACTACCCACGTATGCGGGCATTCAATCCATCAGTCATTCCGCCAACTGGGTCTATATTGAAACCACCGGTCTCGGCAGCCATGTGATGGGCCCATGGTTCCTCAACGAAGCCAAAACCCAGAACTTCCCCAATTTCCCGTCCAACACCGGCACCACATTCCGCATCCCAAGAAATCCTTCACCCGCCTCCAGTCACCAATCCACCGGAGCAGGCGCCATCGGATACTTCGTGGACGGGGTGGCGATGTTCGACAGCCGGGACACGTTCTCCTACCAAACCTCCAGCCAGACGGACGGCAGTCCCGTGAACGGTGTCCGAGGTGACGGTGTGTGGAACCGTGACGCTTATGTCAATGAAGGCGTCACCTTCGATGCCGCATTCGCGCACCAGGCGGGTAACCAATACCATTACCATGCCAACCCACCCGCGCTACGTCATCAATTGGGCGATCATGTTGATTATCACGCATCCACCAACACCTATACTGAAAGCTCAACCGCTCCCGGACATTCCCCGATCCTGGCCTGGTTGAGCGACGGGTATCCGCTATACGGCCCCTATGGTTACAGCGACCCCAACGACCCAAACAGTAATGTAACCCGTATGCGTAGCGGATACCAAAAACGTGACGGATCGAACGGAACCGACAATCTGTCGTCCACGGGACGCACCAAGCTACCAGCCTGGGCAGCCACCAGCCAAAGCCGCAGTGCGGATCTCCCATCAAGCCTCCATGGACCAAGCACTTCAAGTATTGCATTAGGGCATTACATTGAAGACTACGATCACCTCGGCTCACTCGGATACACGCAGGGAGTGGATTTCGACCTGGACGTGCACAACGGCCGTTTCTGCATCACCCCCGAGTATCCTGAGGGCACGTACGCCTACTTTGTCACCATCGAAGCGGACGGCACCCCCAAATACCCATACAATCTGGGGCGCACCTTCTACGGAAATCCAACAGGAGGCGCGATCAATGGAGGCATCACCGAAGATGTAACAACGGAATACCAAGGCGGTGCGCAATCATCCCTGAACATTGTCGACATGACATCGGCACCGGACCAGGTCACGCTCACCTGGACATCGATCGAGGGCGGGTCCTACCGCATTGAAGAGAGTGCGGATTTCAAAAATTGGTCCATCGCCGCCAACAGTGAGAACAGTCAGGGCACGGAAACCGCAAGCTCTCTCTCCACCAATGACCACCCTTCTGCTTTCTATCGAGTCATTCTAACCGGTGTCGAAGATTACGATGCCACCGGAAGCAGTGACGCGGGAGCAGGTCAAGATGCCCAAGGTCCTGATCAAAACACTGGTACCACTACAAATATTCAGGTCGATCCACAAAGTGCGGCGCGAGGTTCCAATGTTCGATTGACATTGAGCATGGACTCAAACTTCATGCCACCGCTTCCTCCATCCCAGGTGAATCCGTCCACGATCACGATCGGAGGCATTCAGGCTCAATTCATCAGTCGAAATAATCATGCGATCACGGTAATGTTGAACATCCCGTCCAATGCTCCGGCCGGAGCGCAAGCCATCTCGGTTTCATTTCCCGGTCCGGGCGGACAAACCGGCCCAAGTTATACGGCTGAAAACGCCTTTGTGTTCGACTGATTGAAAATTCTCAAATAAGTTTTCAGGGGATGCCTCCAAGCAGGGGCGCCCCCTGATTTTTTAACAAGCTGACGACAGGAACAGGAGTATCGAATCAGAATCTCTGCGTCTCCGCGCCTCTAGTCCCGCGACAGCGAGACGGGCGTGAGAAATAACCAAAATGACCAAACCCACCGCCGACTCCCTCGCATCGAAAACGATCCAATCGTTTGCGTGGCTGTTTGGCATATGGCTGCTGGTCATGACCATCTTCACCTGTCAGATGGCGATTTCCAATGAAGGACGGTGGAAGGAAGCCATTGGATATGCGCTGCATTATTGGGGGCCGTGGTTGTTGCTGAGTCCGACTGTCCCGATCCTCTCCGAGCACATCCCCTTAAGTCGTGACAAATGGCTTTCGGCAGGAGCATCCCATGCCTTGCTCTCGGTCGTTTTTGCATTCCTAACCCAATTCCTGGTAATCACCGTCATCGGCCCATTGCTTCCTGATACCTTCAAACCACAACGGAATGGACCTCCTCCAAGGATCCAGGCATCGGTCCAAAATACTCGCCCTTTTCCACCTCCTCCCCAGAAAGCAGATCCTCACGGGAATCCCCAGGACAGGAATGCCTTTACCAGGCTACCTCCACCACCTGAGACCGGAAACATACTCCATAGCACGTTGATCGGTGCCACCACACGCATGCCCATCTGGATTCCGCTCTATTGGATCATTGTAACCGCTCACACACTGCATCGTTCGAGTCAGCGTCTTCAGCAAACTGAACGCGAAGCATTAAACCTGCAAGCACGCCTCACTCAAACGCAATTGGACGCCCTCAAACTTCAATTACAACCCCACTTTCTTTTCAATGCTCTCAACGCCATTTCAACGCTTGTCCACCGCGATGCAGACAAAGCGGATGCCATGATCGGCAATCTGAGCCTGCTCCTGCGCCGGGTGTTGGAACTGGAGAAAACAGATATGGTCACGCTCCGTGAGGAAATGGCGCTGGTAAAAGCCTACCTCGACATCGAACGTGTGCGGTTCGGAGACCGATTTGAATACGAGGAATGCATCGCCGAAGAATGCTGGAGTGTTCAACTTCCCGTGATGCTGCTTCAACCCATTTTTGAAAACGCGGTTCGCCATGGCATCGAACCGATGAAAGCATCGGGCAAGATCAACATGACCGCAACACTTTCAAACGATCAACTCAAGCTCACTATCGATGACAATGGAGTCGGCCGGAAAACCCCATCCAAAGGAGGAACTGGCATTGGTTTGTCCAATGCTTCAGCAAGACTCGAGGGGGTTTTTGGAAAAGGTAACTTTTCACTGCAAATTGAAGATCGGAAAGAAGGTGGAACACGCGTCTCGATTTCCCTACCATCCAGATCCACATGAAACTGACCGCCATCATCGTTGACGACGAGAACCTGGGACGTGAACGCGTTCGGATGCTGACGGAATCCATTTCCGATCTGGAGATCCTTGCGGAATGTGAAGACGGTCATGAGGCAGTGGATCAAATCAAGCGGCTCCGACCGGACCTCGTGTTCCTGGATATCCAGATGCCGGAGTTGGACGGATTTGGAGTCGTTCAGGCACTGAACAAACAGATGGATAAGCTGCCGGAAATCATCTTCGTCACCGCATTTGATGCACACGCTGTGCAGGCATTCGAAATCAATGCCATCGATTACCTCCTCAAACCCGTCCAGAAAGAACGCCTGCAAACTGCGGTAGACCGCGTACGATCCCGTCAAAACGCCCACCAGAAATCCGAAGAAGATCCAAGACTGGAGAAGTTGCTCCAGCAATTGCAATCGACCGACCAGCCCAAACCGTTCATTCGGCGCATTGAAGTCAGGTCACAGGGTAGAATAGATTATGTTCCCGTGGACGACATCGAATGGATAGAGGCCGATGGCAATTATGCGGCAGTTCATACTGAAAACAAACAACATCTGGCACGCATCACATTAAGCGAGCTGGAAGAGACACTCGATCCCCGTCAATTCTACCGTGTGAGCCGCAAGCTGATGATCCGGCTCAACCAAGTGGCCACCCTCAAATCCGAAGGCCGCCGAGACCATCGCATCGTTTTGAAGAGCGGCGCAGAACTGCCGTTTTCAAAATCCCTGCAAGACTTGCAGGAAAAACTTCGCGAAGCTGAATGAAACAGTTTGTGTAACTTACAGGTGAAACGCTACCGGCAGAGGAGCGTTTATCATGAGCCGCATGCCTGAGAACGTTTACCAAAAGTAATTTCAGAAAACCTCTGCGTCACTGCGTCTATCCCGCGATTGCGAAGGGCGTGAAAATTTGAAGCATCGGTGGGCCCATTTACGCAAACACTTTTGGCCATCAGTATAGCGTCTTGAACTGTTATCCGAACCTCCTTTGTCCCAAGACTTCCACATCAGGGTGCTTGGTCTGTTCGGACAGGCACCTCCATGGCAAATGCAAGCCAAGGTGAACAAAAAGCGACTCGATGGAAAAAGGATAAAAACCATGACAAACGACGACACCGATGACTTCCCTGCATTCCAATTATCATGGAAATGTCACAATTGAAATGACCACTCCGTTTCTTTTTGAAAAATTAAGGGATATCACGGAGAAAATGATAAGGACACTTATAAGATGCACTACTTCATCCAGACAAATCTCCCCTTTCGTCTCGAAAACAAAAAACACCTATTGTCATAAACAAATACATGCACCATGTCAGGAAGCCTGAACAATGTAGTAAAACGAAATGTCCTCTTCTTCGGAGTTCAACCCGAAGGAGAATCTTTTGCTGCGCTTGTCAGCCCCCATTTTGATGTGCATATCACAACAGACACTGAAGAGGCAAAACACCTTCTACAGAATGAACTCATTTGCACAGCGATCACCACATCCCCTCTGCAATCTTCGGTCTTGAATGACTTTACTCGACTGACATTCTCTGAAGAGGATTGCTGCACCCAGTGGATATTGACGGGACAGGAAGATTTCGAAGAAGGAATGGCAATGGCCAAGTCGGCTCAAATGCAATTCTATATTCAACAACCTTGGCAATACAATGAAGTTCGAAACGTTCTGGAAGGGGCTCATCAACTGGCCGTCATACAACAACAGCACATACAGCTCAACGCCCGCTATCAAAAGGAATTGAACGAAAGCAGGGCCCACGAAGCCGCCTTGGAAGCCAGTGAAGAACGCATGAAATTGGCCCTGCAAACAGCAAAATTCGGTATCTGGGATTGGGATATCACCAAAAACGAACTGAAATGGGACCCGTCCATGTTCGATATATTTGGTGTCAATGAAAAGGACTTCAAGGGAGCTTATGAAGCATGGGAGCAAACTGTCCATCCGGAAGATCTTCCCCCCGCCAATGCCGAAGTTCAATTGGCATTGAACGGCAAGAAACCCTTTGACATCGAATTCCGTATTTTACGATTTGGAAAGGTTGCTTATATACGCGGCATTGGAAAAGTGAATCGTGATGAACACGGAAACCCAACGCGCATGTTGGGGGTCAATTACGACATCACAGACGAAAGAATAGCCGAAGAAAAACTTCTGGCTTTGAAAGAAAACCTGGAACAGATAGTCAGCGAACGCACCTCTGAGTTACAAAAAGCCCGGGATGAAGCGGATCAAGCCAATCAGGCAAAAAGCATGTTTCTATCCCGCATGAGCCATGAACTCAGAACGCCCCTCAACAGCATTATCGGATTCTCGCACCTACTGCTGTTGGCCGATTCGAATCCCGATCAAAACCATAATGCCAAACGCATCTACAAAGCAGGCAAGCACCTGCTGATTCTGATCAACGATGTGTTGGATATTTCCCAAATCGAATCCGGTCAAACATCCTATAACATGACCTCGGTAGACATCCGGACCTTGATGGACGAGGTTTTCGAATTGATGTCGGACACCGCCAGGGAAAAAGACGTTACATTGATACCGACCAACCCCACGGAAGCACACGCACATGCCGATTACAATCGGCTGCGACAAGTTCTCCTCAACCTGATTTCAAATGGAATCAAATACAATCGCGCCCAGGGAGAATTGAAAATTGAAGTCGAACAGATCGACGACATGAAGAAAGTTCTCATCCATGTCTGTGATACTGGACAGGGAATTCCCCATGAAAAACACCACCGCCTCTTCACCCCGTTCGATCGCCTTGGCGTGGAAAAGTCCTCAACATACATCGAAGGCACCGGATTGGGTCTGGCTCTCAGCAAAAGTTTGATCGAAGGCATGGGGGGGGACATCAGAATCACAAAATCCTCGCCTGAAGGCAGTGTCTTTACTGTCACGTTAAAACAGTCCTAAGTGAATCCCCAAACTCATTCTTGCTGCTTTGAGAAAAGGAAATCAACCATTCCAAAACAGGTACCGCGGCCTGCTTCCATTCCTCATCAATCATCAGCATATGACAAAGTCCGGGCAATATCACTGGTTCAACCCCGAAGCTGGCTGCCGTACGCCGAATGACCGAATCAGGGTATAAGGCATCCCCTTCACACCCGAGAACCATGACTTCGCATGGGGATTGACTGGATATTGGTCGGCTGAAAATCGTCTCCAAATACATACGGGACGAAACGGGCTGAACGTGACGGAGGTAGTCGTCAATTTGATCCTGGGGAGTTTCCATTCGAAAAAGGTAATTCCGCACACTTTCTCTGCGACTGTAAACAATGTGTGGATAAAAAGCCAGGTGCCCCAGGGTCACCAGGAACGGATGCATCTTGAACATTCGCCACGTCAGCCCCCACCCCCATTCCGGAGCGGGTGAAGACAGCAACGCCGCAGCTGGACAGTCCGAATAACATGCAAGTTACTTTTGAACCAGATACCCTCCCCATGAGTGCCCTATTAATATGGGATGCCGATCCAACCCATCCACAACGGAACGTATATCATCCAAATAGTGCCTGAAACCGATTAAATTCAGTATTCCCCCAGCAGGACTCTTACCGTGCCCTCGCAAACTAAGCGCATATGTATCAAAACCTGCTTCCGTAAAATACGTTTGAAAGGCATCCCAACACGAAGCCGATGCTCCACCTCCATGCACGAACAAAAGCGGTAACTCATATCGCTTTTCAGTCGCACGTTTTTCGATTACCTCCAGTTTCATCTATTTCGGTGAACCAAACTTTGAACGCAGATTTTTTATTGAACCGCAGATTGCGCGGATTATCGCAGATTGAAAACAAGGAGAATGGGGGATGGCTTTGCTTTTGTCGAAGTAAGGTGCGTGACTGCTAATAAGAATAGGCTTTCACCATAATCTGCGAAAATCTGTGCAATCTCGAAAATCTCGCAATTGCGGTGGCGCCGTTAGTATTACTTCAACAACATCATCACACCATCACGATTTCCCTTCATCTGATGATGCCTCCTTTACAGATTCGGAAGCCTCCTTCAGGCGTTGTCGTTCCGCCGCCTTGGCAAAGGGGTAATAGATGGCCATGCACATCGGAATCGATATGGCACCCCACACCGCCGCCCGCCAATCTCCTCCAGATACAAGAAAATGCCCAATCACCGGAGGCGTCGTCCAGGGCACGGCAATCAATGGCTTGTTGATCATTCCATAATCCATCAGCAAAAAAGTAACGGTTGTCAGAGACAAAGCGCACAGCACATAAGGCACCATGAACACCGGATTCAACACAATCGGAAACCCGAAGAAAATGGGCTCATTGATCTGAAAAATCTGCGTGGGCATTGACACCCGACTGATCTGACGATATCCCGCGTCCTTGGAATTCAGCATCACCAAAGCCAGTGCAATCGTCGCCCCGGTTCCACCCACATTCACGAAGCTGGTAATAAATCCCAACGCCGTGATGTATGGTAACGGTTCATTCGCTTGAGCGGCTTCCGCGTTGGCTGCAAGAAACATTAAGAAGATCGGGGCAACCACCGCATCAAGCGTATTGTCTCCATTAATCCCTATGGACCAAAGCATGGTCAGCAGCAGAGTGAACACCAGAATTCCCGGCAGCGTGTTCAACGCGAACAGCAAGGGTGAAAACGCCTGTTGAAGGAGAGCATTGATATCCACCCCCAAAACAAATCGAATCGTGAAAAAACAAATCACCAGGAACGTCATGGGAATCAAACTGAGAAAGGATTCATAAACCACCTCCGGCACGCTCTTGGGAAGGCGAATGACCAGGTTGTAATCATTCAACGCCTTTTGAACCCGCACACATACCAGCGACAAAAGGATAGCGGTGAACAATCCTCCAGACGCCAAACCGTCCATGTTCAACACCAGCGGTCCAAGCCCCTCCTCCGTCGGTTCACCGCGCTGGAGTTGCACCATCAGAAAAACCAGGGTGGCCATGCTCGCGCTGACCGATGCCTCCAGTTTGAATCGTTTCGCCAGATCATAAGCGATGGCAAAACAAACAAACACCGCCAACATCCCAAAGGTGGCCGACACTGGAATCTCCAACAATCCCTGATAGGGCGCCACCCATGACTGCCAGATGGGCCAGGGCATTTCGGCAATCACCAGAAAAAGACCACCAATGATCGTAAGCGGCACGATGGCCACCATCCCTGCGCGAATGGCCGACAGATACGTATTCTCGCTCAGCTTGGTCAGCGGCGGCACCAGGTAGCGATCCAGAAATTGAGTCAATGCTTTCACAGTTTTTTTCCTAAATAAACACACCCTTCACCAGGCTCACCGACACGCGCCAATTCTTCAAACCCAAGCGCATGATAAAATCCGAACGCCCTGGTATTCCGCATGCTCACCCCAAGATGTGCCCCCGGCGATCCCATCTTCTTTAGCTGTTGCATCAGGTCCTCCATCATTCGACGTCCGAAACCATGCCCACGGGCGCGGTCCAGGAAATCAATGTGAAGATGCGAAGGATACTGATCGTAAGGTTCCGGACAATAGTAATCGGGATCATGATACCACGAATGCACCTCCTGAGAATGCGTCCAGGTTTTGGGATCACCATCGGGCATGGGAAACTCGTTGCAAAGCTTCGGACGCCACTCTCGTTCGTATCGATCATAGAATCTCTTTGAATCGAAAGAAGCAAAGGCATACCCACATACCCCCTGATCATCCTCCAGCATCAAACTGAGCTCCGGTTCAAACGCCAGATACGGCCCTACAAAGATGCGGCCCAACGCATCTGGATCATCCCGATACAAAGCCTCACCATCGGCCCCATGATCACCGGTCTTCAGGCAAATGTAATACGCCGCCTGAAGATCCTCCATACTCCCCTGTCGAATCTTGAATGCACTCATGCTTGAATGCCGCGATTCTTGTCATGGAAGTTTCCATTCGTCCAGAAACGTTTGAGGCCTTTGGTATATCGGGTCGTCTCGAAAGGCCTCTTGAAGCATCCCTCTCTACATTTGACCTCACTCAGGAACAACCTGCACTAACCAACACGCGACCGCCACATCGCTATCACTCATGGGTGGATCGAGACAGTCCGGTCTACCGGCGAAATCTGTTTGGGAACAACGAACATCCCATTGACTACGCACATGTCAGACATTAATGTCTGACATATGACAACAATCACATTACGCCAACTGGCGCGTGAGACCCGCAAAGTCAAACGCATGACCGAGGCTAGTGATTCCTGCCTGGTTACGGATCATGGCAAACCCCTCTGGAAAGTAAGTCCAGCCACCGAAGCGGATGAAGATTCCCGTGCCAAGGACATTGACGCCGAACTTGATTTGCTCTTGGCAGAGCCAAAATCAACCTACAATCTCGCCGAGATTGTCATTCAAAACCGCAGATGAAAGTTTGTGCAAACCCGCCTAATCGAAATTCGCTAATAATCTCCTGACTCACGGGCTTTAAATGAACCATCTTCACTTTGATCCAAAAGCCCCCGTAACTTATTTACCATGCTGCCACGGTAGGTGCCCGGCAGATGATAATCCGAATGCAACCAGGCATTGGAATCAGATTCCATCAAACGACCACAGGTCAACATCAGATCCATCTCTTCACGCAAATCCCAGGTCTTACGACAAAGCGCCGAGAACAAGGCTCGATCCTTGAGGTTGACGATCTCAGCACACACATTGCGCAAGCGCGTGGCCAAGGGGCGGAAAGTTTCAAATTTGGATTGCCTGTCTTCCACATCAGCGGCCAGCCAATTTCTGGCGGCGATGTATAGTTGAGCTGCTTCACTTCCCTCCTCCTGCGGCAGGTAGAAACAATCCCCAAGCAACACCAAATCCTCAAAGGAAATGGGAGTTCCGGCGGATTCAAAACTCGCATGCCACGCTTTCATCGCGCCGAGGTAAGATTCCCGTGGATCCCAATCCGTGTCGGCATGTAAATAATCCGAAAGAGTATTCCAAGGCACGAAGTTCAGCGGCGCTTCGTTGTTTGGATTATGCAGAATGCCCCGGACAGCACCCCGTAACTCCAAAGGGCGTCCAGAGTAAGGTCCACAATAAAACCGAGTCCCATCGTAATCATTGGCATGCAGATTATCCCAAATTAAGGGCTGCCGCTTGAGGATCAGATTCAGTTTCTCGACGTGTTCAACCGATATCTCTGAGGAGATGATCTCGGGCCCGGTCCAAAAAACGTCAATACCCTGATCAAGCCCATCACCGATTTCCTCCAGGTAATGATCCCCTCCCAATCCGGCACCTTGCATGCGACCGCAATAAGGTGTGGGACAAAACAAAACACGGCTATCGTCAATCGACATTTGTTGTATCCAGCGATAAAGCGAGTTCATCACATGACATTGGGCCTTAGCAAAAGAACCAAACCTTACACGATCCTCCTCACGCATGGAGTCCGGGATATCATCAAAAAGCAACGCAAAGTGATTACCACCCAACTTACGAACCTGATCCATACGACGCTTCAGTGTGTCAACTTCGGCATCCCGTGCGTAAGCAATGTCCAACCCAGGACTCAAAGCATAAACAAACCGAATCCCCCGCGCCTGACACGCCTCAATCAAGTCCTTCAATAAAGCGGCTTCCTCGACCGTATAATCCTCGCGCCACAGCAGGCGCTGCTTCAAGTCATCTTTCGGGGCATAAAGGTAGGTATTCAACTGCCACGCCTGCATCCAGCCGAGCACCATGTGACGTTCCGACGGGGTCCACGGCGTCCCATAAAAACCCTCGATCACACCTGATAAAAAATTTGAGTTCATGATTTTAAAATCCAACTCTGCCGCAAGGAGGGGAGTCTGGTCAATGTGTGAAAAGACAACCACGTTCGCAGAAAAAGTCACTTGAACGCATTCGCTATCTGGAGTGCGCGCGGCTTGACGCCGCTTTGGATACGCTCCGAAAGCTCAAACAGTATTCGAATAGCAAACCACCACTTCTCGCCCAAGCGGCCGCAAATCGGGACAACGCAAGAGGACTGAAAAGAAAGACAACGGCAACGTTTCCTTGAGGTATCCAAGGCGGTGTCGAGCCACCGCAGTCCAGAGCCAATCGTGACAGAACGTCAACTCAGCAATGCGACGGCAATAACACAATTGCTTCGATCATGGAGTGTTTAAACTTTCAGAAGTGATCGTCATTGAAATAGTCACCACGGTATTTCAAAGCCTTGGTTTTGGGGACCAAGATATCATTTTCTCAATTGCCATCATCGACCAATAATTCAATAACTCCCAAATCAATATCTTCCTGCTGCAAGGATTCTTCCTCGGCAGTAACGACAACCGTTCGACGAGCTTCAGCAATAGTGTTGACATGAGTCAGGTTCGGTCCTTCTCGATAACGTTCCTTCAATTGAAGCTCCAGTTAGTAGCGACCGGGAACCACTCCTTCGATGCGAAAGGATCCATCGTATTCGAACTTGACGGCATAACTTCTTTTTGACCGCTCAATGGCTTTGCCTTCAGGTGAATCCCAAAAAGCTTTCCTGCGTTCTCGGAATGTAGAACCGCAAGTTCACACCTTGATCTATTCCAAATCCGCTATTGCTTCAGCTTCAACGCACGCTCAAGGGCTTGCCTGACAACTTCGGCATCCCGCCTGGGCCAGGTGCCATCTTGAATGGTATAGGAGATACTATCTCTCGACAGCTGATCCTTGAAACGTGAATCAGATACTCTCAAGCCATCGATAGATTTCAGAGAAGGCAGCAAGGGATTTTGTTCGGAAATGGATACACTTTTTACTTTCTCAAATTGAAATTGGATGGACTCAAAAACCTTACCACCTCCCAAGGGTTCAGAAGCAACTCGAAATGTCATTGGCTCACTCACCAGATCTCCAAAATCTTTCACAGCAGTGGAATCGATGTAATCCACTTGGATACACTGAAATTCTTTTCTTCCAAATAGTCGCTCCAACAAGGATACCTTTTCCCGATCGGTGTGAAACTTTGATTTCAAAAAGAGGGGTTCAAATGGCAAATCCGAGGC